>NZ_JBIAOU010000004.1:345416-348143 GCF_042879035.1 Rhodococcus sp. NPDC003318
AAGACGACGAGCGGGAATCCGCAGGTCAAACCGCAGCGTGGGTGTGAGCCCGGGCTGGTCTGGTGTCTGCAGTCTGGTTTCTTGTTTGTGTGTTGTTTGAGAACTGCACAGTGGACGCGAGCATCTTTGTTGTAAGTAATGAAGAGCGTACGGTGGATGCCTTGGCACCAGGAGCCGATGAAGGACGTAGGAGGCTGCGATAAGCCTCGGGGAGCTGTCAACCGAGCTGAGATCCGAGGGTGTCCGAATGGGGAAACCCAGCACGAGTGATGTCGTGTTACCCGCACCTGAATATATAGGGTGTGTGGAGGGAACGTGGGGAAGTGAAACATCTCAGTACCCACAGGAAGAGAAAACAACCGTGATTCCGTGAGTAGTGGCGAGCGAAAGCGGAGGAGGCCAAACCGTGGGTGTGTGATAGCCGGCAGGTGTTGCACTCATGGGGTTGTGGGGTCATCTTTGTCAGTTCTGCCGAGCTGGCCGACAGTGAGAAATCATCGTGTTAGTCGAAGTGGTCTGGAACGGCCTGTCGTAGAGGGTGAGAGTCCCGTAGACGAAAACATGGTGACTGTCGTAGGTGATGCCCAAGTAGCAGCGGGCCCGTGAAATCTGCTGTGAATCTGTCGGGACCACCCGATAAGCCTGAATACTCCCTGGTGACCGATAGCGGACTAGTACCGTGAGGGAAAGGTGAAAAGTACCCCGGGAGGGGAGTGAAATAGTACCTGAAACCGTGCGCTTACAATCCGTCAGAGCCTTTGCATCCTTCGGGGTGGGGGGTGATGGCGTGCCTTTTGAAGAATGAGCCTGCGAGTTAGTGGCATGTCGCGAGGTTAACCCGTGTGGGGTAGCCGTAGCGAAAGCGAGTCCGAATAGGGCGTTTTCAGTGGCATGTTCTAGACCCGAAGCGGAGTGATCTACCCATGGCCAGGGTGAAGCGACGGTAAGACGTCGTGGAGGCCCGAACCCACTTAGGTTGAAAACTGAGGGGATGAGCTGTGGGTAGGGGTGAAAGGCCAATCAAACTCCGTGATAGCTGGTTCTCCCCGAAATGCATTTAGGTGCAGCGTCGCGTGTTTCTCGCCGGAGGTAGAGCTACTGGATGGTCTAGGGGGCCCACAAGCTTACCGAAATCAGCCAAACTCCGAATGCCGGTGAGTGAGAGCGCGGCAGTGAGACTGCGGGGGATAAGCTTCGTAGTCGAGAGGGAAACAGCCCAGATCGCCGGCTAAGGTCCCTAAGCGTGTACTAAGTGGAAAAGGATGTGGGGTCGCGAAGACAACCAGGAGGTTGGCTTAGAAGCAGCCACCCTTGAAAGAGTGCGTAATAGCTCACTGGTCAAGTGATCCTGCGCCGACAATGTAGCGGGGCTCAAGTACACCACCGAAGCCGCGGCATTCACATGAGCCCGCTCGGTCCTTACGGGGGTCGAGCCAGGTGTGTGGATGGGTAGGGGAGCGTCGTGCAGCCGTGGAAGCGCCGGAGTGATCCAGGTGTGGAGGCTGCACGAGTGAGAATGCAGGCATGAGTAGCGAAAGACAAGTGAGAAACTTGTCCGCCGAATGACCAAGGGTTCCTGGGCCAGGTTAATCCGCCCAGGGTGAGTCGGGACCTAAGACGAGGCCGACAGGCGTAGCCGATGGACAACGGGTTGATATTCCCGTACCCGTGTGAACGCGTCAATGGTGAATCAGTGATGCTAAGCGCCCTGAAGCCGGTCGTGCGCCTTCGGGTGTGTGGTCGGGGGATGCGCGTGATCCGATCTGGTAGTAGCCAAGCGATGGGGTGACGCAGGAAGGTAGCTGGGCCAGTCAGTGGTTGTACTGGTGTAAGCGTGTAGGGAGTGGCCTAGGCAAATCCGGGTCGCACATATCCTGAGACGTGATGCGTAGCCGAATGAGGCGAATTCAGTGATCCTATGCTGCCGAGAAAAGCCTCTAGCGAGTTTTCACACGGCCCGTACCCCAAACCGACACAGGTGGTCAGGTAGAGAATACCAAGGCGATCGAGATAACTATGGTTAAGGAACTCGGCAAAATGCCCCCGTAACTTCGGGAGAAGGGGGACCTCTGCTGGTGACGGAACTTGCTTCCTGAGCTGGTGGGGGTCGCAGAGACCAGTGAGAAGCGACTGTTTACTAAAAACACAGGTCCGTGCGAAGTCGTAAGACGATGTATACGGACTGACGCCTGCCCGGTGCTGGAAGGTTAAGAGGACCGGTTAGCCAACTTGTTGGCGAAGCTGAGAATTTAAGCCCCAGTAAACGGCGGTGGTAACTATAACCATCCTAAGGTAGCGAAATTCCTTGTCGGGTAAGTTCCGACCTGCACGAATGGCGTAACGACTTCTCAGCTGTCTCAACCATAGACTCGGCGAAATTGCATTACGAGTAAAGATGCTCGTTACGCGCGGCAGGACGAAAAGACCCCGGGACCTTCACTATAGCTTGGTATTGGTGTTCGGTTCGGTTTGTGTAGGATAGGTGGGAGACTGTGAAGCGGGCACGCCAGTGTTCGTGGAGTCGTTGTTGAAATACCACTCTGATCGTATTGGACATCTAACCTCGGACCATGATCTGGTTCAGGGACAGTGCCTGGTGGGTAGTTTAACTGGGGCGGTTGCCTCCCAAAATGTAACGGAGGCGCCCAAAGGTTCCCTCAGCCTGGTTGGCAATCAGGTGTCGAGTGCAAGTGCACAAGGGAGCTTGACTGTGAGACTGACAGGTCG
>NZ_JBIAOU010000005.1:0-135435 GCF_042879035.1 Rhodococcus sp. NPDC003318
GACGTGAACATCACATACGCCGAGTTGTCCAGACGCAGCGGCGCGATCCGGTCCGCATCCGTGACCGTGGCACCCGAATACCCCGACACATCCAGAGTGTCGACCTCGAGCACCCCGAACCGCGCATCCACCCCGAACCGATCCCGCGACGTCGACAACACCACCACCGGCGCCGCCGCCTCGAGGACATAATTGACGCGCTCGGCCGGATGATCCGGATCGATCGGCACATAACCGCCACCGGCCTTGACGATCGCGTACATCCCGACCAGCAGATCCAACGACCGCCGAATACCCAGCCCCACCAACGACTCCGGACCCACACCCAACGCGATCAGATGCCGCGCCAACCGATTGGCCCGCGCATCGAACTCCGCGTACGTCAGCTCCTGACCCTCGAACACCAACGCCACCGCATCCGGCGTCCGCGCCACCTGCACGTCGAACAGCTCCGGCAGAGTCGCCGCAGGCACCACATGATCGGTGGCATTGAGCTCGTCCAGCCGGGACAGCTCGGCCACAGAGAGCACCTCGAGCTCGGCGACCGTGCGCGACGGGTCGGTGACCAGCGCCGCGAGGGCCCGGTCGATCCGGGCCAGGACGGACTCCATCCGGTCGCGGGTGAACACGTCCGGCAGGTACTTCGCCTGGATCTGCGTCGACTCCCCCGTCTCGATGTAGAGCGAGAGCGGGAAGGTGTTCGCGTCGACACCGTCGATGCCGAGCAGCCGCATCCCGTCGATGTCGGCGTCGCCGCCCGTGGCGACGGCATCGACCGGGTACGACTCGAACACGGTGATGGTGTCGAACAGCGCACCGGAGCCGGCGCTGCGCTGGATCGCGGGCAGGCCCACGTAGTGGTGCTCGAGCAACTCCGACTGCTCGAGCTGCACCCTCCGGAGCAGGTCGCCGAAGCTCTCCCCCCGGTCGAGGCGCACCCGCACGGGCAGCGTGTTGATGAACATGCCGACCATCGACTCCACGCCGTCGAGCGCGGCGGGACGACCGGACACGGTGGCACCGAACACCACGTCGTCCCGGCCGATCAGCCGCGACAGGACCACCGCCCATGCCGTCTGCACCAGCGTGTTGACCGTGACTCCGAGATCCCGTGCGAGATCACCCAGTTCCGCGGTCCGACCGGCATCGAGATCGAGGACCAGTTCCTCGGGCATGGCCGACTGCTCGCGGCCCCGTTCCTGCGGTGCGAGGAGTGTCGGGTCCTCGGTCCCTGCGAGCGACCGCGTCCACGCCTCGAGCGAGGTGTCCGCGTCACGGGTCGACAACCAGTCGAGGTAGCCGCGGAACGAGTGCACTGGCGGGAACGCCGACACGTCACCACGCGTGGCGTACAGCGCGATCAGATCCCGGAAGATCAGCGGCATCGACCAGCCGTCCACCAGGATGTGATGCGTCGTGACGACGAGGTCGTAGCGGTCGGTCGCCGTTCGAACGACCGCGACCCGGACCAGCGGCGGCGCCGCCAGATCGAACCGGCCGTACCGGTCCTCGTCGCGGATCTCCCGACGCCGTCCCTCGACGTCGTCGTGCCCGGTCAGATCCACCGACCGGAACGCGACCGGCGCCTGCTCGACGATCACCTGCACCGGCGACCCGTGCTCGTCGTGCACGAAACCGGCCCGCAGGTTCGGGTGCCGATCCACCAACGCCTGCGCAGCGACCCGCATCCGGTCGACGTCGACCACACCACCGAGCGAGACCACCACCTGCGAGGTGTACACGTCCAACGACTCCGACGACCCGGCGAGCGAGGCGTGGAAGAACATGCCCTCCTGCAACGGCGTCAACGACCACACGTCCTCGAGCGACGGATACGCCGCCTCCAGACGCTCGATCTCCTTCTGCGACACCGACACCAACGGCAGATCCGACGGCGTGAACACCGGGACCGCCTGCCCGGTGGCCCAGGCGGAGATGGCCTCGAGCGCTCGCGACCACAGTGCGGCCAGCTCCTCGACCTCGGATTCCGTCAGCAGACCCGTCGCGTAGGTGAAGCGCGCGGCGAGGGTGCTGCCGGTGACCTCGGCGTTGACGTCCACGACCGTCGCAGCGGGCAGGTCGGCGTCCGGCCGTACCGAGACGCCCAGTTCGCCGGCGGGTGCCGGGAGCCATCCGATCGGCTCCGCCGACTCCGCGCTGTCGGAGCCACCACCGGCGGGCCGGTCGATTCCACCGAGCCGCCCGAGGTAGTTGAACCCGATCTGCGGCACCGCATGCGCTGCCAGTTCGGGGGCGGTGACCGGGTTCAGGTACCGCAGCATGCCGTACCCGATTCCCTTGTCGGGCACCGCGAGCAACTGCTCCTTGACCGCCTTGACCGCGGCCCCGACGGCGGCGCCGCCGGCGAGGGCGTCGTCGAGGTCGATGCCGGCCAGGTCGAGGCGCAGCGGGAACATGGTCGTGAACCAGCCCACCGTCCGGGACAGGTCCGCGACGCCGCCGCCGAGGGCGTCGTCCTCACGACCGTGACCCTCCAGCTTGATCATCGTCGACGCCTCGTCCACGCTCGCCTGCTTCCCGCCCGCCACCCGGCGGTCGCGGCGCCACGCCGAGACGGCCAGTGCCAGCGCGGCCAGCAGACCGTCGTTGACACCGCCGCGCACGGCCGCGGGAACCGCGGTGAGCAGGGCCTCGGTCGTCGCGTCGGACGCCTCGACCGTGACCTCCGCGGTGGCGGAGTACAGGTCGACCGCGGGGTCGAACGCCCGGGCCCCGAGCAGCGGGTCTGGACCGTCGACCACCGAACGCCAGTAGGCGATCTCGGTCTCGCGGTCCGGGGTGCGTGCGTCGTCGGCGAGCGCGTGCGCCCAGCGCCGCATCGAGGTTCCGACCGGCGCCAGTTCCGGCGCGGCGCCGGCGGCCACGGCGTGCCAGGCGGCCAGCAGGTCCGCGACGAGGATGCGCCAGGACACGCCGTCGACCACCAGATGGTGGGCGACGATCAGCAGGCGTCCGGTGCTCCGGGCACCCGGGTCGGGCGCGAACCACACGAACCGGATCACCGATCCGGCACCGAGGTCGAGCGCGGCCGCGGCCGCCTCGACGGCCGGTGCGGCGAGCGCGTCGAAGGCCGGGGTTCCCGGTTCGGCGTCGGCGCCGAAACCGACGGTGCCCACGAGCGCCTCGACGTCCGCCGAATCGGCGATTCGGACCACTGTCTCGCTGTCGACGGTCGGCATCGACGCGCGCAGCATGTCGTGCCGGTCGACGACCGCGGACAGGGTGGCGACGAGCTGCTCGCGCGCGATACCCGCGGGCAGCGCCAGGTATGCGGGCATGACCAGGCGGTTGTGCCCGCCGGGACGCTCGGTCATCCACCGCATGATCGGGGTGAGCGGCAGGTCGCCGACACCGCCGCCGGGAAGTTCGCCGAGGACGATGTGCTCGCTGTCCGCCGCCGCGTTCGCCACCCGGGCGAGCGCCGCGACGGTCTTGTGTTCGAACACGTCCCGCGCCCGCAGCACCAGGCCCGCGGCCTTCGCCCGGGCCACCAGCTGGATGGAGACGATGCTGTCTCCGCCGAGCGCGAAGAAGCTGTCCGCGACCGAGACCCGGTCCACGCCGAGCACCTCGGCGAACAGGCCGGCGAGGACCCGCTCCGTCTCCGTCGACGGCGCCACGAAGGTGCCCTCGTCGGATCCGAACTCCGGCTCCGGCAACGCCTTCCGGTCGACCTTGCCGTTCACGGTCAGTGGGATCGTGTCCATCACGACGATCGCCGACGGCACCATGTGCGCGGCGAGGGCGCGTCCGACGAACTCGGTCAGCGTCGCCCTGTCGACGGTGCGGCCCGAGGCGGGGACGACGTACGACACCAGCACGGTGGCGCCGGACGGTCCGGTGCGGCCGAGCGTGACGGCGTACTCCACGCTCTCGTGTGCCGTGAGCACCGCGTCGATCTCGCCGAGCTCGATCCGGAAACCGCGGACCTTCACCTGGAAGTCGCTGCGCCCCACGTACTCGATCTCGAGCCCACCGGGTTGCTGCACCCACCGCACCACGTCACCGGTCCGGTACATCCGCGTACCCGGCTCGAACGGGTTCGCCACGAACCGATCCGCCGTCAGCGCGGGACGGGCGTGGTAACCGCGCGCCAGCTGGGCGCCCGAGACGTACAGTTCGCCCGCGACCCCGACGGGAACCGGTCGCAGCCTGCCGTCCAGCACGTAGCCGGTGACGCCGCGGATCGGTCCACCGATCGTGAGCAGGTCGTCGACGGCCAGCGCACGGCTGATCGCGACCATGACGATGGTCTCGGTGGGTCCGTAGCCGTTGTGGAAGTGGCGGCCGGGTGCCCACACGCGCATCAGGTTCTCGGGCACCGCCTCGCCACCGGCGACCAAATGCGCCAGGCAGTCGAGACCGTCGGGCGACAGGGTTGCCAACGCGCCGGGCGTGATGAACGCATGCGTCGCCCCACCCGCCGAGATCACCTCGGCCAGTTCCGCTCCGCCGTACACCCCCGGCGGCACGATCACCAGCGCCGCACCCGCACCGAGCGCCAGCAGCAGCTCGAGGATCGACGCGTCGAAGCTCGGCGACGAGAAGTGCAACGCCCGCGACCGCGCGGTCACCGAGTACCGCTCCCGCTGCTCGGCGGCGAAGTTCGCCAAACCCTCGTGCGAGACGACGACGCCCTTCGGCAGACCCGTCGAACCGGACGTGTAGATCACGTACGCCGCGTTCGCGACATCGATCGGCGCGGTGCGATCGGCGTCGGTGAGCTGCGCCGTGGACGTCGCGGACCAGCGCCGCGCGAAGTCCGGATCGTCGAGGACCAGCCAGTTCTCGCCCGGAAGCTCCGCGACGTCGGCCGCGTCGGTGACACCGAACAGGGAGCCCGAGTCGGCGACCATGTGCGCGATCCGGTCGGCCGGGTAGGCCGGGTCCATCGGCACGAACGCCGCACCGGTCTTCGCGATGGCCCACAGTGCGGTCTGGGACTCGATCGACCGGGGCAGCGCCATGGCGACGTAGGTCTCCGGTCCCGCACCCCGCTCGATCAGCAGGCGCGCCAACGCGTTCGACCGGTCGTCGAGTTCTCCGTACGACACGTGGGTGTCGCCGAGGACCAGTGCCGTCGCGTCCCGATCCGACGCGGCGGTCGCCATGATCTCCGGGAGGAGGACGGGCGCGACCGCCGGTCCGCCGGTGATCGACGTCAGCGCCGCCCGTTCGGCGGCATCGGTGACCGCCACGTCGCCGACCGCGACGGCCGGATCGGTGGCGATGGCGGTGAGCACGCGGTCCAGCCGAGCGGCCAGGTCCCGGACACGAGCCTCGTCGACGAGCTCGGGCGCGTGGATGTACTTGAGCCGCAGGGTCTTCCCGAGGCCGGCCGTCAGCGTCACCGGGTAGTGCGCGGCGTCGACGCCGTCCAATCCGGTCACCCGCATGCCCACGATGTCGGTGTCGGCGGTCGCGCCGGCCATGTCGACGGGGAACGACTCGAACACCGCCAGGGTGTCGAACATCGCCGCCTCGCCTGCGGCCCGCTGGATCTCGGCGAGCCCGACGTAGTGATGGTCGAGCAGGTCGGACTGCTCCCCCTGCACCCGGCGCAGCAGCGCCTCGATGCTCTGCTCGGGGTCCAGGTGCACCCGGACCGGGACCGTGTTGATGAACAGGCCGACCATCGACTCGACACCGGCGATCTCCGGCGGGCGGCCGGACACCGTGGCACCGAACACGACGTCGCGTCGCCCGGTGAGCGTGCCGAGCAGGATCGCCCACGCGGCCTGCACGACGGTGTTCGGGGTGACGCCGAGGTCCCGCGCCCGGCCGACCAGATTCGCGGTCAACTCCTCGGACAGCTCGGTGTGGTGCTGTCCGGCGATCGAATCCTGCTGTCGCCCACGATCACCCGAGACCAGCAGCGTCGGCCCCTCGACGCCGGCGAGGGAGTCCAGCCACGCCTGCCGGGACCGGTCCAGGTCGCGCCGGGCGATCCAGGACAGGAAGTCGCGGTACGAACGGGTCGCCGGCAGCACCGAGCCGTCCCCGTCCGCCGCGTAGAGCACCAGCAGTTCCTTGAGCACCAGCGGCGTGGACCAGCCGTCGATCACGATGTGGTGGTTGGTCAGCACCAGTTCGTGGTCGCCGTCGCCGAGGTCCAGCAAGGTGAACCGCAGCAGCGGCGGAGCGGCGAGGTCGAACTTGGTCACCGCGTCCGCGGCGAGCAGGTTCTCGCGTCGCCGGCCCCGCTCCACAGGGTCCAGCCCGGACAGGTCCACGACCGTCATCGGCAGCGTGGCCCGGCTCTGGACGACCTGCACCACGGCGCCGGCCTCGTCCGCCACGAACGAGGTGCGGAAACCGGCGTGCCGGTCGATCAGCGCCTGCCCGGCCCGCCGCATCCGTTCCGCGTCGACGGTGCCCGACAACCGCAGCGACATCTGCGCGGTGTAGACGTCGACGCCCTCTTCGGCCAGCGCGGCGTGGAAGTACATGCCGTACTGCAGCGGCGAGAGCGGCCACACGTCGGTCAGGGCCGGGAACCGGGACTCGAAGGCGTCGATCTGCGCCTGGTCGAGCTGTACGAGCGGCAGGTCGGACGGGGTCAGGCCGCCTGCTCCGGGGCTGGCGGCGTGCCGCCCCACCGCGCGCAGGGCGTCGGCCCACAGCTCGGCGAGCTCGCCGACCTCACCGGCGGAGAGCACTGCCTCCGCGAAGTCGAAGGCCGCCGAGAGCTTCTCGCCTCCGTCCGCCGCTGACACGACCGCGTTGACGTCGAGGACGCCGACCGGCATGTCCGGGTCCAGCGCCGACCCGAGTTCGCCGCCGTCACCGGCGGGCACCCAGCCGATCGCCCGCATCTCGTCGGTGATCTCGAGCGCGCCGGTGCGACCGAGGTAGTTGAAGCCGATCTGCGGTTCCGCGTGACCGGCGAGTTCCGCTGCGGTGGAACGGTTCAGGTGCCGCAGCAGGCCGTACCCGATGCCCTTGTCCGGCACCGCGAGGAGCTGCTCCTTGACCAGCTTGACGGCCCGTCCGGCCGCGTCGCCGCCGGCGAACGCCTCGTCGAGATCGATGCCGGTCAGGTCCAGTCGGACCGGGAACAGCGAGGTGAACCAGCCGACGGTGCGGGACAGGTCCGCCGTACCCGCCGCACCGAAGGCGTCCTCTTCACGGCCATGGCCCTCGAGGTTCAGCAGCGTGCGGGATTCATCCACACCGCGCCGCTGACGCCACCGCGCCACGGCCATGGCGAGTGCGGCGAGCAGTCCGTCACCGACGCCGCCGCCGAACGCCCTGGGCAGCGCCGTGAGCAGGGCATCGGTGGTCGCGGTGTCGACCTCCACACGCACCCGGCCGGTGGTGGACACCGTGTCGACGGTCGGGTCCGCCGCCCGCGCGCCGAGCAGCGGGTCGCCCCCGGCCAGTACCGCGCGCCAGTGGTCGAGTTCGGCCAGACGCGTCGGCGAACTCGCCTCCTCGGTGAGCGCATGCGCCCAACGGCGGACCGACGTCCCGACCTCGGGCAGCGCGACGTCCTGACCGGAGACCAGCTGTCCCCACGCCGCGGCGAAGTCCGGCAACAGGATTCGCCAGGACACGCCGTCCACCGCGAGGTGGTGCACGAGGAGCAGCAGCCGCCCGTTCGCCCCCACGTCGGCCGGGTCGAACCACACGAACTGCGCGACGACACCGCCCTCCGGGTCGAGGCGGTCGGCGGCCTTGTCGAACTCGCCGCGGACCAGCGTCACGAACTCGTCCCCACCGGGCATCTCGTCGAACTCGACGCGCCGCAGCAGGTCCGCCGCGCGCACCGATCCGGGCGCGCCGAAATCGAGCGTCCCGGGGCCGTCGCCGGAGCACACCCAGCGCAGGCGCAGGGCGTCGTGCCGATCCAGGACGGCGTCGATCGTCGATTCGACCGTCGCTCGGTCGATTCCGACCGGAAGCGTGACGAAGCCGGACTGCGAGAACCGCCGGTGCCCGCCGCCACGCTCGGCCATCTCGACCATGATCGGGGTCAGCGGTGCGGTGCCCACTCCACCGCCGGGCAGTTCCGCGAGCGCCGCTGCGACCGGTCCCGCCTCGACGGGGGTCGCCGCCAGCGCCAGCGCCGCCACGGTCTTGTGTTCGAAGACCTGCCGCGCGGTCACGGTCAGGCCGGCGGCCTTGGCGCGTGAGACCAGCTGGATCGACATGATGCTGTCGCCACCGAGCGCGAAGAACGAGTCCTCCACACTGACCCGGTCCATCCCCAGCACCTGCGCGAACGCGGTGGCGAGCGTCTCCTCCACCGGGGTCCGCGGGTCGACGTGGGTGGCCGCGACGGCCTCGAACACCGGTGCCGGCAGCGCGCGCCGGTCCAGTTTGCCGTTCACCGTCACCGGCATCGCATCCAGGACGACGATCGCGTCGGGGACCATGTAGGACGCGAGTGTCCGCGCGGCGCTCTCTCGCAGCGCGGCAACGTCGACGACGGCACCGGGGCGCGGTACGACGTAGGAGACCAGGCGCTGGCCGCGGTCGGTGTCGACGGCGAGCGCGACGGCCTGGTCGACGGCGGCATCGGCGAGCAGGGTCGACTCGATCTCACCGAGTTCGATGCGCAGACCACGCACCTTCACCTGGAAGTCGGTGCGGCCCAGGTATTCCAGTGCGCCGACTGTCGCGTCCCCCGTCGCTGCGCTCGCCCCGGTGTTCCAGCGGACCAGGTCGCCGGTGCGGTACATCGCCACACCGGAACCGAAGGGATTCGCCACGAACCGCTCGGCGGTCAGGTCGGCGCGGCCGTGGTACCCGCGGGCCAGCTGGGCACCCGCGAGATAGAGCTCACCCGCGACACCCGGGGCAACCGGGTGCAGACGCGAATCGAGCACGTAGGCCTGGGTGTTCCACACCGGACGGCCGATCGGCACCGTGCCGGACTCGTGACCGTCGGCGGTGTGCGCGGTCGCGACGACGGTGACCTCGGTCGGGCCGTACTGGTTGTCGAGCACGGCCGACGAGGTCCGCACGGTCCGGGCCGCCAGCTCGGGCGGCAACGCCTCGCCGCCGACGGACAGCAGCCGCACCGACTCGGGCAGGGCCAGATTCGGATCGGCCACGAGGAGCGCCAGCATCGACGGCACGAAGTCCAGCGCGGTGACGCCCCACTGCCGGATCGTCTCGACCAGGTACTCGGGGTCGCGGTGTCCGTCGGGGCGGGCTATGACGAGCCGCGCGCCGGAGACGAACGGCAGGTACAGCTCCCACACCGACGCGTCGAACACCACCGGCGTCTTCTGCAGGCCGACGTCGGAGGCACCGAACCCGTAGGTGCCCCGCATCCACAGCAGGAAGTTGACCACCGCGCGGTGCGGGACGCTCACGCCCTTGGGCACGCCCGTCGAACCCGACGTGAAGATCAGGTACGCCGCGTTGTCCGGACGCAGCGGTCCGAGACGCTCGGCGTCCGTGACGGCCGCGCTGTCGTACCCGTCGACGTCGAGGGCGTCCAGGTCGAGCACCGGGACCGACGCGACCAGGGTGCCGGCGTCGGCGGCGGTGGTGAGCACGCACACGGGGTCGGCCTGGGCGATGACGGTGGCGAGCCGGTCCGCCGGCTGCTCCGGATCCTGCGGCACGTAGGCGCCGCCGGCCTTGAGCACGGCGTACATCCCGAGCAGCATCTCCACCGACCGCCGCGCCGCGAGGATCACGCGGCGCTCGGGGCCGACACCGATCGAGATCAGGTGGCGCGCAAGGCGGTTCGCGCGCGAATCGAACTCGGCGAAGGTCAGCGTCCGGTCCTCGAACGTGACCGCCGGGGCATCCGGGGTGGCGGCCGCGGCGGCGTCGATCAGCGCGACCAGGGTGGTCGCGGGGACGTCGACCGCGGTGTCGTTGGCCGCGACCAGCGTCCGCTCACGTTCGGCGTCACCGAGCAGGTCCACGTCACCGACGGCCGCCGCCGGATCCGCGACCACCGCGGTGAGCACGCGCACGAACCGCTCCGCGATCGCCTGCGCCGTCGACCTGTCGAACAGGTCCGTGGCGAAGCCGAGGGCACCGGAGTAGCCGTCGGGTGCCCCGTCGGCGCCGACACGCGTCGAGACGGACAGTTCCAGATCGTCCTTGGCCGCGCCGAGGTCGGTCTCGAGTGCGGACACGGTCAGGCCGGGCAGTTCGAACACCGGACGCTCGAGGTTCTCGAAGCCGAACGAGACCTGCACCAGCGGCGCGTAGGCCGTCGAGCGCGTCGGGTTCAGCACCTCGACGAGCCGCTCGAACGGGACGTCTGCGTGCGAGAAGGCATCCAGGTCCACGTCCCGCACCCGCTCCAGGACGGCGGAGAACGGGTCGGAGGGTGCCACCGCCGTGCGCAGCACGAGGGTGTTGACGAACATGCCGACGATCGGGTCGAGTGCCGCCTCTCCGCGACCGGCGACCGCGGTGCCGACCGCGATGTCCTCGGTGCCGCTGAGCCGGGCCAGCAGCACCGCGAAGGCCGCCTGCACCACCATGAAGGTGGTCGTGCCGGTCCCGCGGGCCACCCGCTCGACGCCCTCGGCGACCGCGGCGGGCACGGTGAACCGGACCCGGTCGCCCGCGGCGCCCTGCACGGCCGGACGCGGCCGGTCCGTCGGCAGTTCGAGCAGGTCCGGCAGGCCGGCGAGCGCGGTGCGCCAGTGCTCGACCTGCTGCGCGAGCGCGGATCCGGAGTCGGACTCGGAACCGAGCACCTGCCGCTGCCAGATCGCGAAGTCGGCGTACTGCACTGCGAGGGGCTCCCACTGCGGCGCCTCACCGTGTGCCCGGGCAAGGTAGGCGGTCATCACGTCACGTGCCAGCGGCACCATCGACGCACCGTCCGCGGAGATGTGGTGCACCACCACCAGCAGCACGTGCTCGGGAACGTCACCGGCGCGCTCGACCTCGAACAGCGCCGCCCGCACCGGAACCGCGGTGGCCACATCGAAGCCGCGGGAGCCGAACTCGACTGCCCGCGTGGTCAACTCGCCCTCGGCGACTGTCATCCGAGCGAACTCGATCGCCGCCTCGCCGGTCGGCACCACCAGCTGGTGGGGGCCGTCGGCGTCCGACGGGTAGATCGTCCGCAACGACTCGTGCCGGTCCAGCACGTCGCGCATCGCCGCCTCGATGGCGGCGGTGTCCAGGTCCCCGGTCAGCCGCACTCCGAGCGGGATGTTGTACGCCGCGGACGACGTGTCGAACTGGTTGAGGAACCACATCCGCTTCTGCGCCAACGACAACGGGACGGCACCGGTCCGCGGTTGGGCGACCAGCGCGGGACGTCCCGGGTCGCGCCCGGCGGCCGCCGCGGCCCGGGCGGCGAACCCGGCCACCGTCGGGGCGTCGAACAGCTCCCGCACCCCGAGCCGGACCCCGAGGGCCTCCCCCACGCGGGCGACGACCCGGGTGGCGACCAGCGAGTTGCCGCCGACGTCGAAGAAGTCCTCGTCCACCGACACCCGGTTCACGCCGAGCACGTCGGCGAAGACTCCGGCGACGACCTCCTCGATCGGGTTCCGCGGCGCGACGAACTCCGCCGTCGCCTCGAACACGGGCTCCGGCAACGCCTTCCGGTCCAGCTTGCCGTTCGGCGTCAACGGAATCGACTCGAGCTCCATGAACGCGGACGGCACCATGTGCGACGGCATCTCGGCGCCGGCGTAGGCCGCGAGAGCCGCGGTGTCGAGACGGGCGCCCGCGGCGGGCACCACATAGGCCACGAGGACGGTGTTCCCGGACGCCGTGCGGTGTCCGATCGTGCCGGCGTACTCGACGGCGGGGTGCCGGGTCAGGACGGCGTCGATCTCGCCGAGCTCGATCCGGAAGCCGCGCACCTTCAGCTGGAAGTCGCTGCGACCGACGTACTCGATCGACAAGCCGGCGCGGCCGTCGACCCACCGGACCACGTCACCGGTCCGGTACATCCGGGCCCCCCCGAACGGGTTCGCGACGAACCGGTCCGCGGTCAGCGCGGCCCGGTTGTGGTACCCGCGAGCGAGGGCAGGACCGGCCAGGTACAGCTCACCGGGCACCCCGACGGGCACCGGCCGCAGCCGGTCGTCGAGGACCAGCGCGTGCGCACCGCGGACGGGGCCGCCGATGGTGATCCGCTCCCCCACCACCATCGGCTCGCTCATCGTGATGACCATCGACGTCTCGGTCGGACCGTAGATGTCGTACAGCCGCCGGCCCGGCGCCCACTTCGCCACCAGCTCCGCCGAGACCGCCTCACCACCGACCGCGACGTCGGTCAGTGCGTCCAACCCGACCGGGTCCACCGTCGCCAGCGCCGCGGTCGTCACGAACGCGTGCGTCACCCGACGCTCCCGCAGGAAGTCGCCGAGCTCCGCGCCGCCGTAGATCCCCGGCGGCACGATCACCATCGTCGCCGCCGACCCGATCGCCAGCAGCAGCTCGAGCACCGCACCGTCGAAGCTCGGCGACGCGAAGTGCAGGGTGCGGGAGGTCGACGAGATGCCGTAGTGCTCGCGCTGGGCGGCACTGAAGTTCGCCATTCCGGTGTGGGACACCAGGACGCCCTTGGGCTTCCCGGTGGAGCCGGAGGTGTAGACCATGTAGGCACCCGACGCGGGGTGCAGCGGCCGGACCCGGTCCGTGTCGGTGACCCGACGCGCCGGCGCCGCCGCGACCCGCGCCCGGACGGTCTCGTCGTCGAGGGCCAGCCAGGCCACCGGTGCGTCACCGAGCACGTCGCGCACCTGGTCCCGGTGCTCGGCCAGGGTCAACCCGAACGCCACACCCGAGTCGGCGACCAGGTACTGGAGCCGGTCCGCCGGGTACGACAGGTCGAGCGGCACGAACGCCGCACCGGTCTTGGTGATCGCCCACACCGCGAGCACCGACTCGATCGAGCGGGACATCGCGATCGCGACGAAGCCCTCGGGACCGACGCCTTCCCCGATCAGGATGTGCGCCAACCGGTTCGACCGTTCGTCGAGTTCCCGGTAGGTCAGGCAGTCGCTGCCGAACTCGACCGCCACCCGGTCCGGGTCGGCGTCGACCGCGGTCGCCAGCAGGTCGGGCAGCGTCGCCATCGCGATGGCCGGGGCGCCGGAGACCGGCACCAACCGCGCGCGGTCGCCGGTGGACAGCAGGTCGAGGTCGCCGACCGGGGTGTCCGCCCCGCCCACGACCGACCGGAGCAGCCGGACGAACGCGTCGGCGAAGCCGGTGACCGTCGATGCGTCGAAGAGGTCGCTGGCGAAGGTGAACTCGGCGTCGAGCGCGCCGCCGCCGGCCGGGTCGTGCTCCATGACCATCAGCTGCAGGTCGAATTTCGCGACGTCGAGCCCGGAATCGAGCGGCGTCACCGTCAGCCCGGGCAGTTCCAGCTCGGCGCGTTCGACGTTCTGGAAACCGAGGATCACCTGCGCGAGCGGCGAATGCGCGCGCGAGCGCACCGGGTTCAGCGCCTCGACGAGCTGCTCGAACGGGACGTCGGCGTTGCCGAATGCCCGCAGGTCGGTCTCCCGGACGGACGCCAGCAGATCGGTGAACGACGCATTCGGGTCGAGAGCGGTGCGCAGCACCAGGGTGTTGACGAACATGCCGACGAGGTCGTCGAGGTGCCGCTCGCCGCGCCCGGCGACCGGGGTCGCGATGGCGACGTCGTCGGTGCGGCCGAGCCGCGCGAGCAGCACGGCGAGCGCCGCGTGCACGGCCATGAACAGCGTCGCGCCCTCCGCGCGCGCCAGCTCGTCGAGCCGGGCCCGCACGTCGGCGTCGATCGTGAAGGCGACGGTGCCCGCGCGGTAGGACTGCCGCGGCGGCCGCGGCCGGTCGGTGGGCAGCTCGAGCAGCTCGGGCAGCCCGGCCAGTTCGCCTGTCCAGTAGTCGATCTGCGCAGCGGCCAGCGAATCCGGGTCGTCGACCGAGCCGAGCAGTTCCCGCTGCCAGATGCTGAAGTCCGCGTACTGCACCTCGAGCGGAGTCCACGCCGGTGCCTCGCCCTGCCTGCGGGCGAGGTAAGCGGTGATCAGGTCCCGGGCCAGCGGCGCGCGGGACGCACCGTCGGAGGAGATGTGGTGGATCGCGATGGCGAGGACGTGCTCGTCGTCGGCCCCGTCGACGTCCACGAGCAGCGCGCGGATCGGCACACCGGCCGTCACGTCGAAGCCCTCGGAGAAGAAGTCGGCGAGCAGGGCGGGCACCGCGTCGGCCGACGACCGGGCGGCGCCGAGGTCCAGGTCGACGTCCGCGGTCTCGAGGATCACCTGGTGCGGCCCGTCGCTGCTGTCGGGGAACATCGTGCGCAGCGACTCGTGCCGGTCCAGGACGTCGCCGAGTGCGGCCCGCATGACGTCGCGGTCGAGGGCGCCGGTGAGCCGGATCGCGATCGGGATGGTGTACGCGGCGGAGGCCGGGTCGTACCGGTTGAGGAACCACATCCGCTGCTGCGCCAACGACAGCGGGATCGCACCGGTCCGTGGCCGGGCGGCCAGCGCCGGACGGTCCGCGGCACCGGAGTGTTCGATCCGCGCGGCCAGCGCGGACACGGTCGGCGCCTCGAACAGGTCACGCAGCGTCGCCGCACCGCCGGTCGCGGCGTTGACGCGGGCCACGGCGCGGGTGGCGATCAGCGAATCGCCGCCGATGGTGAAGAAGTTGTCGGTCGCCGACACCCGTTCGAGCGAGAGCAACTCGGCGAACACGTCGGCGACCGCCTCCTCGACCGGGGTGGTCGGGGCGACGAACTCCGCTGCCGTGGAACCGAAGTCGGGGTCGGGCAGCGCGCGCCGGTCGAGCTTGCCGTTGACGGTCAGCGGCAGGGCGTCCAGCACCACCGCCGCCGCGGGCACCATGTAGTCGGGCAGCGCGGCGGCGGCGATGTCCAGAACCGCCTGCGGATCCAGCTCCGCCCCGGAAGCCGGGACCGCGTACGCGACCAGGCGATCGACTCCCTGCTCGGTGGTCCGAAGCAGGACGGTGCACTGGCGTACCCGGCTGTCGGCGGCGATCACGCCCTCGATCTCGCCGAGTTCGATACGGATACCGCGCAGCTTGACCTGGAAGTCGCTGCGGCCGACGTACTCGAGGTCCCCGTCGGCGCGCCGGACGACGAGGTCGCCGGTGCGGTACAGGCGGCCGCCGGGGGTTCCGTACGGGTCGGCGACGAACCGGTCCGCGGTCAGGTCGGGACGCCCCACGTAGCCGCGCGCCAGCTGCGCGCCACCGAGATAGAGCTCACCCGTCACACCGACCGGAACCTGCCGCAGCGACGAATCCACCACGTACGCGGTCACGTTCCGCTGCGGCACACCGATCGACACCCGCTCGCCGGCGACGTCGCCGGGCTGCGTCCGGTAGCGGGTCGACGTCACGGTGGACTCGGTGGGGCCGTACTCGTTGTGCACCTCGGCACCGCAGACGGCCGCGAAGTCGGCGAGCAGGCGCGGCGGCAGCGCCTCGCCGCCGCAGAACACCATCCGCAGGCTGTCGCACTCGCCCGGTTCGAGCACCGACACGAACACCTCGAGCATCGACGGCACGAAGTGCAGCACCGTCACGTCGTGCTCGGCGACCAGCCCCGCGAGGTAACGCGGATCGCGATGCCCGTCCGGCGTCGCGACGACGAGCCGGGCACCGGTGGTCAGCGGCCACCAGAATTCCCGCACCGAGGCGTCGAAGGTGAAGGGCGTCTTCTGTACGGCGGTGTCGGAGGCGGTCAACCGGTAGGTGTCCTGCCGCCAGGCGAGCATGTTCACCACCGACCGGTGAGCGACCGCGACGCCCTTCGGCAGGCCCGTGGACCCGGACGTGAAGATCACGTACGCCGGGTGGCCGGGACGCAGCGGCGCCGTGCGCTCGGCGTCGGTCACCGGACCGGAACACAGGTCGGCGAGGTCGAGATCCTCGATCGTGAGCACCCGCACCGACGCGGGGGTGACGACCCCTGCTCCGGCGGTGAGTACGAGGCGCAGCCCCGCCGCCGTCACGACGTGGTCGATGCGGTCCGCGGGTGCGTCGGGGTCGACCGGGACGTACGCGGCACCGGTCTTCGCGATCGCGTACATGCCGACCATCAGGTCGACGGATCGGCGAATCGCCAGTCCCACCAACGTTTCCGGCCCGACTCCCTCGGCAATGAGCCGCCGCGCGAGCCGGTTCACCCGGGCGTCGAACTCCGCGTAGGTCAGCGTCTCGGCGCCGGTCGCTGTCTCCGCACCGATCAGGGCCGTCGCGTCCGGGGTCCGGGCCACCTGCGCGTCGAACAGGTCGACCAGGGTGCCGGTGGTGTGGTGCCCGGCGGTGTCGTTCCAGCCGGCCAGGGCGGCGCGCTCCTGCGACGACGTCAGGGCGAGTGCCCCGAGCGCGGTCGTGGACTGCTCGACCATCGCACGCAGCACCCGCAGCACGCGGTCCAGGTGCGCCGCCACGGTCTCCTCGTCGAACACCTCACGCTGGTACTTCGCCGCGAAGTGCAACCGGTCGTCGGCCGCGGCCGCGATCGACAGTGGGAAGTGGCTCGCCGCTGCGGTGTTCACACCGAGCAGCCGCACGCCCGCGATGTCGACGTCGCCGCCCACGCCCGAGGTGTCCACCGGGTACGACTCGTAGAGCAGCGCGGTGTCGAAGACGGCGCCCTCGCCCGCGGCCCTGGCGATGTCCGCCAGGCCGACGAAATGGTGGTCGAGCAGGTCGGCCTGCTCGGCCTGGATCCGGCGCAGCAGCGTCTGCACGGACTCCGCCGGGTCGAGACGCACCGCGACCGGAATGGTGTTGATGAACAGGCCGATCATCGACTCGACACCGGACAGTGCGGGCGGGCGGCCCGACACGGTGGCACCGAACACCACGGTGTCCTGCCCGGTGAGCAACCCGAGCACCGCCGCCCAGGCCGTCTGCACCAGGGTGTTCAGCGTGACACCGAGGTCGCCGGCCAGTGCCTCGGCCGCCGCCGTCTCGGCGACCGTCAGTTCGCGCTCGACGACGCCCGGCACCGATTCGTGCTTGACGCCGCGGGCGTGCGGCGCGAGCAGCGTGGGTTCCGGGGCGTCCGCCAGGGCGTCCCGCCACGTCCGCAACGACGACGCACGGTCCTGCGCCGCCAGCCACAGCAGGTAGTCACGGTAGGAGCGGGGACGCGGCAGCGCGGTGTCGTCGCCGTCGAGGGCGTACAGCGCCATCAGCTCACGCAGGGCCATCGGCGTCGACCAGCCGTCGATGATCACGTGGTGGTTGGTGAACACCAGCTGCCAGCGTCCGACGTCGGTGCGGATCAGCGTCACCCGGATCAGCGGCGCCGCCGCCATGTCGAATCCGGCGGCACGGTCCTCGTCGAGGAGCCGCCGGCGTTCGGTCTCGGTGGCCTCGACACCGAGCTCGGTGAGGTCGATCGTGGTGACCGGGATCGGGGCGCTGCGGCGCACCAGCTGCAGAGCGCCCGCGGTCTCGTCGACAACGTACGCGGCCCGCAGGTTCGGGTAGCGCGACACCAGGCGGTCCGCGGCCCGACGAAGACGCTGCGGGTCCAGTTCACCGGCCAGGTCCATGACGAACTGCGAGGTGTAGACGTCGACGTCGTCGCGGGACGCGCCGGCCAGCAGCGCGTGGAAGAGCATGCCGTGCTGCAGCGGCGACAGCGACCAGACGTCCTCGAGGTCGGGGAAACGCGTCTCGAGCGCATCGATCTGCGGCTGGCCGAGCGGGACCAGCGGAAGGTCCGACGGGGTGAGGCCGCCGGCGCCCTCCGACACGGCCTGCGCGGCGATCGCGGTGAGCGCCTCGCGCCACAGGCGGGCGAGGGCGCGAACCTGGTCCTCGGCGAGCACCCCGCGTGCGTAGGTGAACGTCGTCGACAGCATGCCCCCGGCGGACACGGACGCGTTGACATCGAGCGCTGCCGTGGCGGCCATACCGGGATCCGTTGCGCCACCGAGGCTTCCACCGTCGGTCACGGGAACCCAGCCGAGGTCGCGAATCTCGTCGGTCACCTCGTCGGTGCCGAACCGGCCCAGGTAGTTGAAGCTGATCTGCGCTCTCGCACCCGCGGACAGCGCCGGGGCGGTCTCCGGGTTCAGGTACCGCAGCAGGCCGTAGCCGACGCCGTGGTCGGGCACCGCGAGCAACTGCTCCTTCACGGCCTTGACTGCTGCACCCGCGGCCCGGCCTCCGGCGAAGGCGTCGTCGAGGTCGATGCCGGTGACGTCCAGTCGCAGCGGATAGACGCTGGTGAACCAGCCGACCGTCCGGGACAGGTCGGCGCCGGGCGCCACCTGCTCCTCACGGCCGTGACCCTCCAGGGTGATCAGCGCGCTCGATTCGTCGACGCCCTGCGAGCTCCGCCACGACGCCACAGCGAGCGCCAGCGCGGCGAGCAGGCCGTCCTGCGCGCCACCGTGGTACGCCGCCGGAACCGCAGTCAGCAGTGCGTCGGTGACGTCGGCGGGCAGTTCGACCGTGAGCTTGTCGCGGGTGCCGACGGTGTCGATCGCCGGATCCAGGGCGCGGGCACCGAGCGGCGCCTCGGGCCGCTCGACCACGCCACGCCAGTACTCCACCTCGGCCACCCGCTCCGGTGCGACCGCGGCATCGGTGAGGGCGTGCGCCCAGCGCCGCAACGACGTCACCTCCGGCGCGAGCGAGACCTGCTGTCCCGCCGCGACCTGTCCCCAGGCCGCCGCGAACGCGGGCACCAGCACCCGCCAGGACACCCCGTCGACCGCGAGGTGGTGCACGACCAGCAGCAGCCGACCCGCCACCGCACCGAGCTCGGGGGCGGGGGCGAACCACACCACGGCCGCCATCACGCCGGCGGCGGGATCGAGCCGGTCCGCGGCCGCGTCCAGCTCGGCTGCGGCCAGGTTCTCGAATGCCTCTGTGCCGGGCGCGGAGTCGAGGTCGAACTCGACCCTGTGCACCAGTGACGCGGCGTCCACCGACCCGGCCGGGCCGACGCGCAGCGTGCGCTCGTCCACCTGTGCGCCGCGCAACGCGGCGTGATTGTCCAGCACGGCCTGCGTAGTGGACACCAGGTCGCCCGCCGTGAGAGCGGGCGGCGCGGAGAGCAGCACCGCCTGCGAGAATCGGGGGCCGGCGCCCAGGTCCTGCATGAACCGCGCCACCGGAAGCAGGGGCAGATCGCCGACCGCGCCCCCGTCGAGTTCGGCGAGCACGGTCGGCCCGGCGTCCGGGGACCCGAGGGTCGCCACCTGCGCGAGCGCGGCGACGGTCTTGCGTTCGAAGACGTCCCGCGCCCGGATCACCACTCCCGCCGCCTTGGCCCGGGACACCAGCTGGATCGAGACGATGCTGTCGCCGCCGAGTGCGAAGAAGGAGTCCGTGGCCGACACCCGGTCCACACCGAGCAGCTCGGCGTACAGTCCCGCGAGAATCTCCTCGACCTCGTTGGAGGGCGCCACCCACGGCCGGGTGGTGTCACCGAAGTCGGGTTCCGGCAGGGCCTTCCGGTCGAGTTTGCCGTTGACGGTGAGCGGCAGCGCATCGAGGACGACGATCGCCGACGGGACCATGTGCGCCGGCAGCGAGGCCGCGACGAAGTCGGTGAGGACGGCGGGCTCGGCGGTCCGGCCGGCGCCGGGCACCACGTACGACACGAGAACGGTCGCCCCGGACGGCCCCGGCCGTCCGAGGGTGATCGCGACGTCCACCGACTCGTGCGCACCGAGCGCCGCGTCGATCTCGCCGAGTTCGATCCGGAAGCCGCGCACCTTGACCTGGAAGTCGCTGCGCCCGACGTACTCGATCTCCGGCCCACCGGCACGGTCCACCCAGCGCACCACGTCACCGGTGCGGTACATCCGGGATCCCGCGGGCCCGAACGGGTTCGCCACGAACCGGTCGGCAGTCAGTGGCGCCCGGTCGTGGTATCCGCGGGCCATCTGCGTCCCGCTCGAGACGTACAGCTCGCCGGACACCCCGAGCGGAACGGGTCGCAGGCGACGGTCGAGCACCATCGCCTCGACCGCGCGGATCGGCGTGCCGATGGTCACCGACGTTCCCGGCCGCATCGGGCCACCGGCGACGACCATCACGGTGACCTCGGTCGGACCATAGCCGTTGAACAGGTCGAGACTCTCACCCCAGCGGTCGACGAGATCGGGGGTCACCGCCTCGCCGCCGAGCACCAGCGACTGCATGCCCGCGACCGCGGCGGCGGGCAGCGCGGACGCCGCCGAGGGCGTCAGGAACGCGTGGGTGACGGCCTTGGAGGCGATGATGTCGGCGAGTTCCTCGCCGCCGTACACGTCCGGCGGCACGATCACCAGCGCGGCGCCCGCGCGCACCGCCATGAACAGCTCGAACACCGAGGCGTCGAAGCTCGGTGACGTCGAGTTCAGCACCCGCGAGCCGGCCGAGACACCGAAGGTGTCACCCTCCACGGCGGCGAGGGTCGCCAGCCCGCGATGGGTGATCAGCACGCCCTTCGGCACACCGGTCGAACCGGACGTGTAGATCATGTAGGCCGGGTTGTCGAGCGTCGCCCGGACGCCGGTCACCGGGCCGTCGGGAACGCCGGCCAGTTCGGTGGCGACGGCGGGGTCGTCGAGCACGATCCAGTCGACGGCCTCGTCCAGTCCGGCCCGGAACCGGGCCAGCGTGAGGCCGACGGACGCCCCGGAATCCCGGGTCATGTGCGCGATCCGCTCGGCCGGGTACGCCGGGTCCATCGGCACGAACGCGCCCCCGGACTTCGCGACAGACCACATCGAGAGCTGGAACTCGACCGACCGCGGCAACGCCAGCGCGACGAAGCTCTCGGCCCGAACACCACGCGAGATCAGCAGACGTGCAAGGCGATTCGACTCCGCATCGAGCTCACCGTAGGTCACGGTCCGATCGCCGTGGATGAGCGCGGGAGCCGACGGCTCCGCGGCCGCGGCGGCCAGCAGGTCGGTCAGCGACACGGCCGGCTCCCCGGCCCCGCCCGACGCCGGGCACAGCGCCCGCTCGGCCGGCTCCAGGATGTCGATCTCCCCCACCGCACGACCGGGGTCGGCGGCGACCGCGGTGAGCACCCGGACGAACCGGCGCGCCATCGTCGCCACCGTCGACTCGTCGAACAGGTCCGTCGCGAACACGAACATGCCGGTCATCCCGGCCTGGTCGGGCTTCTCCCCGAGAGTGAGCTGCAGGTCGTACTTGGCGAACGTCACGCCGCTGTCGACGGCCGCCACCGTCAACTCCGGGAGCTCGAGGACGACCGGCTCGGTGTTCTCGAGCGACATCGCCACCTGGAAGATCGGCGCGTGCGCCGTCGAGCGTTCCGGGGCGAGCGCCTCGACGAGCCGCTCGAACGGGACGTCGGCGTGGCCGAGAGCTCCGAGGTCGGAGTCACGGGTGGCGGCGAGCAACTCGGCGAACGAGTGGCCCGCTTCGATCACCGTGCGCAGCGCGAGGGTGTTGACGAACATGCCGACGAGCGGGTCGAGGTCGCGCTCGCCACGCCCGGCGGTGGGTGTGCCGATCACGATGTCGTCGGTGCCCGACAGCTCCGCCAGCAGCACGGCGAACGCGGCGTGCACGGTGGTGAACATAGTCGCGTCGTGCGCGTGCGCGAGAGCCCGCAGCCGCCGGTGCAACTCCGGCCCGATCTCGAATTCCACACGGCCGCCGGTCATCGACGCGACTGCGGGGCGCGGTCGGTCGGTCGGCAGGTCGAGCATGTCGGGGATGCCGGCGAGCGAGTCGAGCCAGTAGGCGACCTGGGTCGAGAGCAGCGAATCGGGATCGTCCTCGTGGCCGAGCAGGGCACGCTGCCAGATCGCGAAGTCGGCGTACTGCACCGCCAGCGGCTCCCAGGCGGGTTCGCCGCCCGCAGCGAAGCCGCTGTAGGCGACGACGACGTCGCGCGCCAGCGGCGCCATCGAGGCGCCGTCCGACGAGATGTGGTGGACCAGGAACAGCAGGACGTGCTCGTCGTCGGACACCCGGAACAAGGTCGCCCGGACCGGCGCCTCGACCGTCACGTCGAAACCGCGGCCGGCGAGCGCGGCGATCCGCGCGATCAGATCGGCCTCGTCGGACACCGGTTGCGGTTCCAGGTCGACGTCGAGGGCCTCGACGGGCAGCACCACCTGGTGCGGGCCCTGTCCGTCGTCGGGAAAGACGGTCCGGAGCGTCTCCTGGCGTTCGAGCACCGCCCGGATCGCGGAGCCGAGCGCGGCCACGTCCAGCGCACCGGTCAGACGGATGCCGAGCGGGACGTTGTAGGCGGGGGACGTGGTGTCGAACTGGTTGACGAACCACATGCGGGACTGCGCCAGCGACAGCGGAATCCGGTCCGGCCGGGGCCCGGCGACGAGCGCGGGCCGGGTGTGGCCGTGCCCCGCCGACGCCTCGAGCAGCTTGGCGAACCCGGCGACGGTCGGGGCGTCGAACAGCTCCCGGAGAGTACTCGCGGAGCCCAGCGCGGCATTGGCCCTGGCGACGACACGCGTCGCGGACAGCGAGTTGCCTCCGGACTCGAAGAACGAGTCGTCGGCGCCGACCCGGTCCACACCGAGGATCTCGGCGAAGATCTGCGCGACCGTCACCTCCGCGGGGGTCGCGGGCTCACGGAAGGTGGCGGCACGGGACCCGAAGTCGGGTTTGGGCAGGGCGCGCCGGTCGAGCTTGCCGTGCGAGGTGATCGGGAGTTCGTCGAGCACCACGATCACCGTCGGCACCATGTACTCGGGCAGAACGGCCGCGGCCTGCTCCCGCAGCGCGGTGGGATCGGTGTCCGCGTCCGCGACGGTGTACGCGACGATCCGGTCGAACCCGGAGCTGTCCGTGTCGACCAGCGCGACGGCACGACGCACCCGCGGGTCGCGGGCGAGAACCGCCTCGATCTCGCCCAGCTCGATCCGGAACCCGCGGACCTTGACCTGGAAGTCGGTGCGACCGAGGTACTCAAGTTTGCCGTCCGCACGGCGGCGCACCTCGTCACCGGTGCGGTACATCGGGGCACCGGACGGGTCGAACGGATCGGCCACGAAGCGTGCGGCCGTCAGGTCGGACCGCCCGACGTAGCCGCGGGCGACCTGCGGGCCCGCGAGGTAGAGCTCGCCGGCGATGCCCGCCGGGACCTCGCGCAGGCGGCGGTCGAGGACGTGGGCGCGCAGGCCCTCGTAGGGCGTACCGATCGGCACCCGGGACGCCGTTTCGTCCTCGGCGGTGGTCGCGTGCCGGGTGCCGGAGACGGTGAACTCGGTCGGCCCGTACTCGTTGTTGATCCGGGCGGGCAGAGCCGAGCGCAGCGTGGCGAGCAGCTGCGGCGACATCTCCTCGCCACCGCTGAACACCTCGCGCAGCGACGCAGCCTCACCCTCCTGCAGGGACGCGACGAACAGTTCCAACATCGAGGGCACGAAGTGCATCACGGTGATGCCGTGCCGGTCGATCGACTCGACGAGGTAACGGGGATCACGGTGCCCGTCGTGCGAGGCGAGGACCAGACGCGCGCCGGTGGTCAGCGTCCACCACAGTTCGCGAACCGAGGCGTCGAACGTGACCGGGGTCTTCTGCAAGACGCGGTCGTCCGGACCGAGGGCGTACAGCGACTGTCGCCGTTCGATCAGCCCGACGACGTTGGCGTGGGGCACGGCGACGCCCTTGGGGCGGCCCGTCGATCCGGACGTGAAGATGACGTAGGCGGGGTTCTGCGGATGCAGGGGGCGAATCCGGTCGGCGTCCGACACCGGGTCCGCGGAGAACCCCGCGACGTCGAGTCCGTCCACGTCGTGGACCGCGACGTCCGCGGGAAGGTTCGCCCCGTCGCCGCCACGGGTGAGGACGCAGACGGCCGCCGAGGTGCGCAGCACATCGGCGGCTCGTTCGGCCGGGTGCTCCGGGTCGATCGGCACGTAGGCGCCGCCCGCCTTGGCGACCGCGTACATCGCGACCATCATCTCGGGAGACCGGCGGAAGGCCAGACCCACCATCGCCTCGGGGCCGACGCCCTGCTGGACGAGGAACCGGGCGAGACGGTTCACCCGGGCGTCGAACTCCGCATACGTCCACGCGTTGCCGTCCTGCTCGACCGCCACCGCCTCCGGCGTGCGCGCGACCTGGGCGTCGAACGCGTCGACCAGCGTGCGCGGAGTGGGCGCGCCGCCACCCGGTGTCGCGGTGAGCTCGGCCGCCTCCGCCCTGATCCGGGCCAGGACGGCATCGATACCGCCGTCCTGGGCGACGATCAACGGCGCCAGGCCGGTCAGGGCCGCGGACACGACGGTGTCCCCGTCGGTGCCCTGCGCCGCCAGTGCCACCGCCAGCAGCTGCACACGCTCGTCGAGCTCCGCGTAGGTGACCGTCGTGCCGTCGATCGCCACGACGAGCGCGTGCGGGCGCTCGGCGGCGAGGGCGGTAATCGAAGCGATCAGATCCGCAGCAGACAACAGAGTCCTCCGTGTACCAAGGCGACAGCTAACGGTTACCTATCGCCGTAAAACAGCGATCATTACAGACCAGCTATACGACATCAGAATTCGCGGCATCCTTATCTCGGATAAACGCCCGGAGGCAGAGATGACGGACAACCGACCGGTTGGTCCGGCGCCACGCGCCGGACCGGACAACAGGCAAGGCACTCGTTACTAATTGAAACGAAAATCTCCTGTCGGCAGCTACGAATCAGCAACAACCACGCGGCCCGGCCAGGACCCCGAATCCGGCCCGGGTAGGGGCCCGGACCGGTTGGGGCTATCGGGTTCTACCCACTCAACCTCGCGTGACGACCCGAACGGGATCACCGGCATGCGCGGCCACACGCGCATGCGCGGCGTCGACCGTGCGCTGGACGACGTCGGCGAAGCCGTCGCTGGCACCGCTGCCACCCGCACCGAGCAGGATCGTCGGAACGAGACTCGTCAGCGCCGTCGTGACGATCGCCTCCGTCGCCATGCCACGGTCGGCCAGCGACGCGGTGAGGAGCTTGAGCCGCTCGTCCAGCTGCCCGTAGGTGACCCTGGTCCCGTCGTGCTCGAGCGCGATCTCGGACGACGCGAACTCGGCCACCTCCGCGACCAGACGCGGCAGGTCGTCGACGGTCGGGCCCGTCTCCGGGCGCGGCGCGACCTCGGGGGCATTCCAGATGTCGATGTCACCGACGACGGCATGGACGTCGTCGACCACCGACTGCAGGATGTGCAGGAATCGGTCGGTGATCCGGTACACGGTGTCCGCGTCGAACAGGTCGGTCGCGTAGGAGAACGATGCCGTCAGCCGCTCCACCGTGCCACCCCCGTTGCGGTGCTCGAGCACCGTCAACTGCAGGTCCTGCTTCGCGACGACGAGCGCGTTCTCGAATTCCGTGACCGTCAGCTCCGGAAGCTCGAACGACGGCCGCCCGATGTTCTCGAACGAGAGCATGACCTGCGCGAGCGGCGTGTACGCCGGCGACCGCACCGGGTTGAGCCGCTCGACCACGCTGTCGAAGGGAACGTCGGCGTGGGCGTACGCCTCGAGGTCGACCCGCTTGCACTGCCGGACCACCTCGAAGAACCCGGCTCCGCCATCCACCTGCGCGCGCAACACCAGCGTGTTGACGAACATGCCGACCAGGTCGTCGAGTTCCGCCTCCCCACGGCCCGCGACGGGCGTGGAGATCGCGACGTCCTCGCCGCCGGTCAGACGGGACAGCAGCACGGCCAGTGCGGCGTGCACGACCATGAACAGCGTGGCATCGGACGACCGGGCCACGTCGAGCAGGCCCGCCGTCAGCTCCGGACCGACCTCGAAGTCGACCTTGCCGCCCTGCATCGACTGCCTCGCCGGGCGCGGGCGGTCGGTCGGCAGTTCGATCAGCGCGGGCATGCCCTCGAGCGCGTGCTGCCAGTAGTCCAACTGACGGGCCGCCAGCGACTCCGGATCACCCTCGGCGCCGAGGACGTCGCGCTGCCAGAGCGCGAAGTCGGCGTACTGCACCGGCAGCGGCGTCCACTGCGGCTCCTGGCCTCCGGTCCGGCTCGCGTACGCGATCATCACGTCCCGGGCGAGCGGCCCCATGGATGCGCCGTCCGCACTGATGTGGTGCACGACCAGCGCAAGCACGAACCCGTCCGGCCCCGTCTGCAGCAACCGCGTGCGCAGCGGCGGCGTCGTGGTCACGTCGAACCCGACGGACGCGAACGCCACCAGTTCGTCGGTGACCCGGTCCTCGTCGACCTGCACGGGGTCGAGGTCGAACGTCACCGACGAGACAGGCAGCACCACCTGGTGCGGCACGCCCTCGTCCTCGGGGTAGACCGTCCGAACCGCCTCGTGGCGGGCGAGCACGTCCACGACGGCCGCCTGCAGTCCATCCCGGTCGAGCCGGCCGTCGAGCCGCACTGCGATCACGATGTTGTAGGCCGGGGACGTCGGATCGAGCTGGTTGATCAACCACATCCGCTGCTGCGCCAACGACAGCGGAAGCCGTTCGGGGCGTTCCGCCGCGACCAGGGCGGGCCGCGCGGCGCGGCCGTCGGCGCTGATCGCCCGTCCGGCCAGCTCGGCGACGCTGGGCGCCTCGAACAGGTCCCGGACGCCGATGCTCGCGCCGAGCGCCGCGTTCACCCGCGCGACCACCCGGGTGGCCGAGAGCGAGTTGCCGCCGAGCGCGAAGAACGAATCCCGGACCGACACCTCCGCACGGCCGAGCACCTCGGCGAAGATCGCGGCGACGGACTCCTCGACCGGGGAACTCGGCGCGACGATCTCTCCCGTGACGTCGCCGAAGTCCGGTGCGGGCAACGCCTTTCGGTCGAGTTTGCCGTTCACCGTGAGCGGCAGCGCATCGAGCAGGACGATTGCGGACGGCACCATATGAGCCGGCAGCGTGACGCCGACGAACTCCTGGAGCTCGGCCTGGTCGACGGTCCGGTCGGACACGGGGACGACATAGGACGCGAGCAACATGTCGCCGCCCGGACCGGGTCGGCCGACGGTGACGGCGAAGTCGACGGCCGCGTGCGCCCCGAGCGCGGCGTCGATCTCCCCGAGCTCGATGCGGAAGCCGCGCACCTTGACCTGGAAGTCGCTGCGGCCCACATACTCGGCCTCGAGCCCGGCCGGGCCCTCGACCCACCGCACCACGTCGCCGGTGCGGTACATCCGGTCGCCGGGGGCGCCGTAGGGGTCGGCGACGAACCGGTCGGCCGTCAACGCGACCCGGGAGTGGTAACCGCGAGCCAGCGCGGGCCCGGACACGTAGAGCTCTCCTGCCACACCGACCGGAACCGGACGCAGCCTCGCGTCGAGGATCACCGCGGACACACCGCGGATCGGTCCGCCGATCGTGATCGGCGTGTCCGGATGGAGCGCACCGCTGATGTTCGTCGCGATCGTGCCCTCCGACGGACCGTACGCGTTGAACATCTGGATGCCCTGCGACCAGCGGGCCACGAGCTCCGGGCCGCAGGCGTCGCCGCCGACGATCACCGTGCGCAGGTCGTCCAGTCCCTCGGGATCCACCGTGGCCAGTGCCGCCGGGGTCACGAAGGCGTGCGTCACGCGCTGCGAGCGGAGGAGCGCGTGCAGATCCTCGCCGCCGTAGATCACGGGATCCGCGACGACCATCGTGGCAGCGGCGCCCACGGCCATCAGGAGCTCGAGGACGGAAGCGTCGAAGCTCGGCGAGGCGAAGTGCAGCGTCCGCGACGACGCGGTCACGCCGTAACGCTCCCGCTGCTCGGCCGCGAAGTTCGCCAACCCGGCGTGCGTCACGACGACACCCTTGGGCTTGCCGGTCGACCCCGACGTGTAGATGACGTAGGCACTGTTCGCCGCCGTGGGCGACGCCTCGGGATCACGGTCGGTCACACCGGGCACCTGCGCCGTGCGCTCCTCGAAGTCCGGGTCGTCGAGCACGATCCAGTCGACGGTGTCCGGCAGTCCGCCACGATGGGCGGCCACGGTCAGACCGACCCGGACACCGGAGTCCTCGACCATGTGCGCGACCCGATCCGCCGGATACGCGGGGTCGATCGGCAGGAAGGCCCCACCGGCCCTGGCCACCGACCACACGCCGAGCACCGATTCGATCGAACGCGGAAGAGCCAGTGCCACAAAGGTTTCCGGCCCGACGCCGGTTTCCGCGAGCACCCGCGCGATCCGGCGCGAGCGGTCGTCGAGTTCCGCGTAGGAGACGGTCCGGTCCCCCGACACCAACGCCGCTGCGGACGGGTCGACCGCGACCGCCGCGGCCAGCAGATCCGGCAGCGTCGCGTCGCCGGCAGCGGCCTCGCCGCGGACCGGTACGAGTGCGCTGCGCTCCGACTCGTCGAGCAGGTCGACAGCACCCACCGGCACCGTCTCGCCGCCGGTGAACGCCTCGAGCACCGTGAGCAGACGCCGGGCGAAGGCTTCGACGTCACGCCGCGTGAAGTGCGACGGCATGTACTTGAGGTTGAGCTCGAGCGTCTCCCCGAGGATGCCGACGACGGACAGCGGATAGTGCGAGCCGTCGCGGACCGTCACATCGCGCATCCGCATGCCCGCGATGTCGGACCCTGCCGTGAGGCCCTGCCGGTCGACCGGGTACGACTCGAGCACGACCAGGGTGTCGAACAAGTCGGCCACACCGTGCGCGGTGAGGATCGAGCTCAGCCCGAGATGCTGGTACCCGAGGGCCTCGGACTGCTCACGCTGCACGCGGGTCAGCAGCTGGGACACCGACTCGTCCGGATCCAACCGGACCCGCACCGGCACCGTGTTGATGAACAATCCGATCATCGACTCGACACCGGGCAGCTCGGCCGGCCGCCCGGAGACGGTCGCGCCGAAGACGACGTCCTCGCGGGACGTCGACTGGCCCAGGACGACACCCCAGGCGGCCTGCAACATCGTGTTGACGGTGACCTCGAGTTCCCGGGTCACGTCGGTCAGCTTCCGGTACAGGTCGGCCGGCAGTGCCACCGTCACCTCGTCCGGCACCGTGGCCGCGTCGGCCTGAGTGTGGGCGGCCGCGAGCAGTGTCGGCTCGTCCACGCCGGTCAGCGTCCGGCGCCAGTGCGCAGCCGCCTCGTCGGCGTCCTGCGCCGCCAGCCAGGACAGGAAGTCCCGGTAGGAGCGTGCCCGCGGCAGATTGTCCGTGGACCCGGCGAGCGCGTACAGGGTCAGCAGGTCGCGGATGACGAGTGGCGTCGACCAGCCGTCCATCAGGATGTGGTGGTTGGTGACGACGAGCAACCAGGCGTCGGCCGAGGTCCGGATCAGGTGGAACCGCGTCAACGGCGCCGACTCGAAGTCGAAGCGGGCGGTTCGGTCCGCATCCAGGATCCGTTCGACCTCGGCGGCCACGTCGGCGGCCGCCATCCCCGACAGGTCGGTTTCCGTCCACGGCAGCGCGGCGTCCCGCAGGACAACCTGCAGCACCTCACCGGTGTCGGGCTCCTGCACGAACGCGGTCCGCAGGTTCTCGTGCCGGTCGAGCAGCGACTGCCCGGCGCGCCGCATCCGCTCCCCGTCCACGCGACCCCCGAGGTCGAGGAGGACCTGGGCGGTGTAGACGTCGACGTTGTCCGACAGCAGGGCGTGGAAGTACATGCCGTGCTGCAACGGCGACAGCGGCCACACGTCCCCGAGCGCCGGGTAGCGCGACTCGAGTCGCTCGATCTGCCGCTGGGTGAGGTCCACGAGACCCAGATCGGACGGGGTGAGACCGCCCGCGGAGGTTTCGGAAACGTGCGTGGCGATCGCGGTCAGAGCCCGGCTCCACCAGTCGCCGAGCCGCCGGGTCTCGTCCTCGCCCAGCACACCCGCGGCGAACGTGAAGGTCGCGACCAGCCGGGCGCCGTCGCCCTCGCCCTCGATGCCCGCGTTGATCTCGATGGTCGAGTGCAGCGGCATCGTCGGGTCCGCGGCGGACAGGAACCCGCCGATGCCGACCGAACTGTCCGGGGTCCACGGCGCACCGACCAGGTGCTCGCCCACCGAAGCGGTCCGCCCGAGGTAGTTGAACATGATCTGCGGCCGCGCCGCAGCGGCGAGCCGATCGGCGGTGTCCGTTCGCAGGTACCGCAGCATGCCGTATCCGAGGCCACCGTCCGGAACCGCGAGCAACTGTTCCTTGACCGCCTTGAGCACGGTTGCCGCGGCATGTCCCGCGTCGAAGGCGTCGTCGATGTCGGCACCGGACAGGTCGAGCCGCACCGGGAAGATGCTGGTGAACCAGCCGACCGTCCGCGAGAGGTCGGCGCCGGCGATGACGTCGTCGTCGCGGCCGTGGCTCTCGAGTGCCAGCAGCAGCGACGGCTCGTCGACTCCGCGGTCGCGGCGCCAGCGGGCCACCGCAAGCAGCAGGGCGGCGAGCAGGGCGTCGTTGACGCCGCCGTGGAAGGCCCGCGGGATGCTCGTCATCGCGGCCGCGGTCACGTCCGTGGACAGTTCCACACGAACGGTCCGCGCCGTCGCAACCGTGTCCACTTCGGGGTCGAGCGGCCGCGAACCCACCTGCGGGTCGCTGCCGGCCAGAACCTCGTGCCAGTAGTCGAATTCGGCTGCGCGAACATCACCGGCCGCGTCGTCGACGAGCGCATGGGACCAGCGGCGCACCGAGGTACCGACCGGTTCGAGATCCGCGACGCCACCGGAGATCGCCGCGGACCAGGCGAGCGCGAGGTCGGGGATGATCACACGCCAGGAAACCCCGTCCACGGCGAGATGGTGGATCACCAGCAACAACCTGCCCGCGCCGGACGGCGAGTCCAGACGCACCGCAACGACCATCGCACCGACGGCCGGCGCGAGCCGGTCCGCGGCCTCGTCGAGGTGTCCGTCGAGCGCCGCGGCGAAGGTGTCGGTGCCGGGTTCTGCCGACACGGCGACCGTGGTGAACACGGAGTCCGCGGCGACGGAACCCGCCTCGTCGACCTGGAAGAGCCAGTCGCCGTCGTCGTTCCGGGTCAGCCTCGAACGCAGGGCGTCGTGACGGTCGAGAATCACCTGCAGTGCGGCCCGCAGGTGGTCGTCGGACGTACCCTCCGGCAGGGTGAGCAGCACCGCCTGCGCGAGGCGGTCGAAGTGACCACGGGTGGCCATCCATCGGCCGACCGGGAGCAGCGGCAACTCACCGACGCCACCGCCCTGCAGTTCCTCCAGTACGGGCACATCCTGCGCGTCCGTCCCGCGGCGGGCCACCAGCTCGGCGAGGGCCGCGACGGTGCGGCACTCGAAGACGTCGCGCGTGGTGAAGACCGCACCGGCCTCCTTGGCCCGGGAGACCAGCTGGATCGACATGATGCTGTCACCACCGAGAGCGAAGAAGCTGTCCTCGACGCTCACCTCGGGCAGACCGAGCACCTCGCCGAAGACGCCGGCGATGATCTCCTCCATCGGCGTCGACGGCGCCACGTGATCGGCACCCCGACTGCGGAAGTCGGGTTCCGGCAACGCCTTCCGGTCCACCTTGCCGTTGGCGGTCAACGGAAGCGCATCCAGCACGACGACCGCGGCCGGAACCATGTAGCTCGGCAGCAGCGCCGTCACGTGATCGATCACCGCGGTCGCGTCCACCGTCTGCCCCGGTCCGGGGACGACGTAGCCGGTCAGCCGCTGACCGAGATCACTGTCGTGCACCAGGGCCGTCGCGGTGGCCACGGCAGGATGCGTCAGCATCGCAGCCTCGACCTCACCGAGTTCGATGCGCAGACCGCGGATCTTGACCTGGAAGTCGCTGCGGCCCTGGTATTCGAGCTCGCCGTCGCCGCTCCACCACACCATGTCACCGGTGCGGTACATCCGCGTTCCGTCCGCACCGAACGGGTCTGCCACGAAGCGCTGCGACGTGAGGGCGAAGCGACCACCGTAGCCACGACCCACGGTCGGTCCGCCGATGTAGAGCTCTCCGACCACACCCGGAGGAACCGGCCGCAGGTTGCGATCGAGGACGTACATCACGACGTTCGGCAGGGGCCGCCCGACCGGCAGGCGCCCGTCGGGGTAGACCCGCTCCGGATCGAGCTGATGCATCGTCGTCATGTCCGCGGCCTCGGTGGGACCGAAATGGTTGCAGACCCGGGTGCCGGCAGCGGCCAGCGGACGCAGCCGATCACTGTGCAGCGCCTCACCGCCGAGGAAGACCCCGGCGAGGCCGGCCAGCACGCCGCGGGTGTCGTGATCGAGGAGCACGTTGAACAGACTCGGCGCGACGTTCGCGATCCGCACCCCTCCGCCCGCGACGATGTCGAGCACCTCGACAGGATCGAACGGGTCCGCCGCCAGATGCAGGACGCCACCCTCGCACAGCGTCACCCAGACGTTCTTCTGGGTCGCGTCGAAGCTGGGCGAACCGGCGATGAGTACGCCGTCCCCCGGCGCGAGTTCGACCTGTCCGCGGTACCACTCGACGGTGTTCCGGAAGGCGCGCATCGGCACCTGCGTCGGCTTGGGCCTACCCGTCGACCCGGACGTCGAGATGATGTAGGCCATCCGCTCCCGCGGCAGGGCACCGGACCACGGATTCGCGGGCGACGACACGTCGTGGGCCGCCAGCGTGACGCGGGCCGTGGGGTCGTCGAGCAACACGATCTCGTCGCGGTAGTCGGCCGATCCCGCCCACTGGCTGGTCGAGACGACGCAGCGCACCGCGCAGTCGTGCAGGATCGCCTGTACACGTTCGGCGGGCAGCATCGGGTCGATGTACGCGTACGCGGCGCCCGCCTTCCACGTCGCCAGCATGCCGACCACCCACTCCACGGAGCGGGGCACGATCAGGGCGACGACGTCGTCCGGTGCCACACCGCGCGCGGTGAGTTCGCGGGCCAGTTGACTGGCACGGCGGTCGAGTTCCCCGCGGCTGACGGTCCGGCCGTCCGCGACGGTGGCCGGCGCGGACGGATCCGCAGCGACCCAGCCCGCCCACCGGTCGAGGACGTCGAGGTCGACGGTCGTCTGCTCACCCTCGCCCCAGGCACGGACCTTGGCGGCCTCCCCGGGCCCGAACAGGTCGATCGCCGCGACCGAGGTGTCCCTGGGGGCGGCGAGGAACCGTTCCAGAAAGCGCAGGAATCGGCGGTGGTGGCCGTCGAGATTCTCCTCGGAGTACAGGTTCGGGTTGCCCTCGAAGTCGATCTGGACGCTCTTGCCCGCGACGCTCGGATACAGGTTGACCGCGAGATCCTCCACCGGGCCGGTACTGAGAACGCGGAATCGGCCGGTGAGCTCGCCGAGCCGGATCTCCCGGTGGAACATCATGATGTTGATCGACGGACCGAAGAATCCCCGGTCGCCGGTGACCGTGCCCGAGTCGCGGCGCATGTCCTCGTGCCGGTAGCGCTGACGTCGCAGTGCGCCCGTGAGCTCGAGGTTCGCCTTCTCCATCAGTTCCTCGACCGTGGTCGTCCGGTCGATGTGCATACGCAGGGGAACCACGTTCGAGACCATGCCGCCGGACCGCCGCAACACCGCGGTCGCCCGCGCGGACACCGGGAGGCTGAGGACGACGTCGGCGCTGCCGGTCATCGCGGCCAGGTACGCGCCGAAGGCGGCGACGATGGCGGGCGCTTCGCCGGCGACGCTGGTGGTGCCGAGTTCGGTCAGCAAGTCCGCGACCGCGTCCGGGACCTGGTTGCCGGCGACCCGCGCGTGCGAGTCGACCTGCGCGACGCGTCCGCTCAGACTCAGCGGCGCGGGCAGGTCGCCGATCCGCGAGGCCCAGTACTCCTTGTCGTTCTGGAACCGCGCCGAGGCGCGGTACGCCTGTTCGTCGTTGTAGATCTTGACGAGGTCCTCGGCCTTGCTCGGCGACGCCTCCCGGCCCTCGATCGCGGCCGTGTAGAGCTCGGCGGACCGGTTGAGCAGAGCCATCGCGCCATAGCCGTCGAGGGCGATGTGGTGGATGCGGCAGTACCAGTAGCTGCGCCGTTCACCCAGCTTGAGGACGGTCGAGACGATCAGCCGGTCCTCGTGGATGTCGAGCGGCGAACCGTAGTCGTTGCGCATCCACTCCTGCGCGGCCGCAACCGGGTCGGGGTGCTCGGAGAGGTCGACGAAGCGGACGTGGTCGTCGATCGAACGGTCGACGATCTGCTCGGGAACCCCGTCGGTGCGCACCAGCCGCAGGAACCCCGAACCGAATTCCCTGCCCGCGATCCGGTTGGTCTCGGTGAGGACGTCGACGTCGAGGAGGCCGTCCACCTCGACGTACTGGGCAATGGTCAGAGGAACGTCACCCGCCGCCTGCTGCGCGAACCACATGCCGCGCTGAGCGGACGAGAGCGGGAACTGCCCGGTGTCACCCGAAGCCGCTGGGTCACCCGAGGTGCCAGTGTCGCCCGAGGTACCCGTGTCGCCCGAGGTCACGTCGCGATCTCCAGGCTCCGGCGTCCGACCGGACTCGGCTCTGCCCAGGGTGTCCAAACCGCTCCCCCATCTCGACGACGCACCGTCGAAGGTCTCGTCGTGGTCACGCCGCGTTTGCTCGGCGTTTCCACGTCGTCAATCTCGTCGTTCCACTCCAGGGTCGAACGGGAACACCAGGTCCCACTTCCGCCCATCGCTTCACCGTCGGATCTCGTTAGCCAGCCCTCACCCTTCCACGCTGCCGAAAGTCCAGTTCGGGCAGCGTAAGAAACATTTCCTCACACATGATATGGCCGAGAAGACACGACCGTGTCACAAGCGACGGCACCAACACGCCGACATCCTGTGAACCGGGTCACGTCGGACACACCGGAGTGTTGCCGACACAATCGCCCGGAATCATGGCACACGCCGATTCCGAGTCCGTGACCGCCCACGCAGCGGCGCGCTGTCCCGACGACTAGTTGCTACCAGGTACCCCCGACAGCAACCAATTTCTGTGAGTCCCGTCTCTCGCGGGTCACTTCGTCTCGACGTTGTCCACGACCCAGCGGTCGCCGTCGCGGACGAGGCTCACCACCATCCGGTACTTCTGGGTGTTGCCGTCCGGCGAGACGACGTTCGTCGCCTGCTGATCCACGAACACCAGGACGACAGCGCTGTCCTCGTCGACTGATTCGACGCCGATGTGTTCTGCCACGGCCGTGGCCTTGCCCTTGCCGTCGGTGACGATCTGCCGCAGCGCGTCGACCATCTCGCTGTACTTGTCGGCGAATTCCGGCGTCGACTGGGCGACGATCGCGTCCCGATTGGCGTCGAGGTTCTCGAAGTCGAACGACGACATCTCCACCGAGTACGTCCGCGCCGTCTCGATCGCCTGGTCGCGCAGGGAGTCCTTCTCCCGTGCGTTCAGCACGGCGATCAGGAGACCGACGGCAGACGCGAGCAGTGCCACGATCAGCACGATCGCGATCAGGACGCGGGGCTGCCGGAAGCGCGATCCGGCGCGGGTCGGGGACACCTCGGGCGTGTCCGTACCGCGGCCGATCACCGCTGTCGTCGTGTCGTCAGTGGCCATTTCCGAGATCCTCCAGCAGCGAATTCCAGTAGTCCAGGGCCTCGGTTCCCGTGGGAATGAGGACCGGGTCGTCGACCGGCGGATATCCGATCGGGGTTCCGGGTGTGGTCGCGTTCTGCAACCCCAGGTCGTTCGGACGCGGCGCATTGCGGGAGCCGCGCTGCTCCAGGTTGGGTCCGGGCGGGCAGTAGAAGGTCAGGTTCGGCTCGGTCGGGCTCTCGTCCCCCACCGCCCGACGGACGGTGTCGTAGCTGCACACCTGGCCCAACGTGCCGACGAGCGTGAAGTTGGCCCGGTCACCGGTGACGATCGATTCCAGGTCTCCGAGTGCGTTCGGGATGTCGTTCAGCCCGGACGCGAGGGCCGCCTGTCGATCGGAGATGATCGGAGTGACCGTCACGAGGTTCGCCAACAGTGACCCGAACGTGCCCTGGTAGCGGTCGAACAGCGCACTGGCGTGATCGAGCGCCGCCGGCGAGGTGTCGGTGAGGTACACCAGCACCGGGGCGTTGGCGTCGAGCTGTTCGGTGAAAGCACGCGCGGCGCCCATTCCGCGCACGAAGGAACCCGATTCCCCGGCCATCGTGGTCACCAGGCCCGCGGTGCGTTCGAGCAGGTCCGTGAGCATCGGCGCCTGCTCGTCCAGTTGCGCGGTCAGTGCGTCACCGTTGTCGATCATGCTGGCCATCGCCGGCCCGAGTCCGTCGAACGAGGCCCCGAGCTCTGTGCCGAGGTCGCTGATCGCCTGCGGGTCGACACCGTCGAGCAGCTTCGACGCCTGCGTCATGAGATCGCCCATCTGGACCGGCTGCTCGTCGGCCGGTGCCGCCAGCTGGTCACCGTCCTTCAGATACGGCCCGGAACTGGTGTTCGGGAAGATGTCGACGTTCTGGATGCCCGCGGCCGTTCCCATCCCGACCTTCGCGACACTGTCGACCGGGATCTCGACCCCGGGGTCGAGTTTGTAGTCCACTCGCGCGCCGTTCACGTCGGGGTCGAGCCGGACGTCGTCGACCGTCCCCACAGACACGCCGCGGTACGTGACGGCCGTCCCCGGAGTCAGTCCGCGTGCATCGGCCATCACGGAGTACACCCGGATCGGGGTGCCGAACGCCTGCGGACCGATGACGTACGTGATCGCGAAGGGGATCACGACCGCGGACACGAGCCCGAACAGGATCAGCTGTACCAGAACGATGCGTCTCATCGCAGTCCCCCACGGAGCAGGTCGGTCAGGTCCTCCGCCGTATCCGAAACCGGGTTCGACGCCGCGGCGCCCTGGATCTGTCCCCCGGTGAGCAGCATGTCGATGGAGCCGGGCACGTCGAGTGCGCCGTCGAAGTTGAGGTAGTCGCCGTGGATGGACCGCCCGAAGTTGCCGAGGAAGGTGTTCATGTTGTCGAGCATCGAACCGACCTCGGAGTTGAAGGACGCAAGCGTGGCGATCACCGTGGAGGCGTCGGACATCATCGCCCCCAGGCCGTCCGGGTCGTTCGAGACGACCGTGTTCGCGGTGTCGGCGAGTTGCCGGGACGACTGCAGGAGTGTGGCGATGCTGTCACGCTGGTCGGACAGGGCACGTACCGCGTCGGGCAACGCGTCGAGGTACGAGTCCACCGTCGTCTGCTGGGCCGTCAGCTGAGCAGAGATCCGGGCCGCGGTCTCGATCGCGATTCCGAACTCGTCCTGGTTCTCCGTCGCCTTCGTCAAGAGAACCGCCATGGACTCCGTGAGTCCACGCACCTCACCCGAACGTCCCGAGAACGCCGTGTTGAGCTCTTCGATCACCGTCTGCAGCTGGCTGAGTCCGCTTCCCGTGACGATGGTGCCGAGTGTCGCGAGCATGCTCTCGATCTGGGGCCCGATCGTCGTCCTCGACTCGGAGATGACGTCGCCGTCCTGCAGCGGCCGCGAGGAGGGAACCGGCGGCGGGGTGAGTCGGATGAACGGACTGCCCAGCGCCGACGGCAGCTCCACCGCCGCGAGGACGTTGTCCGGAAGTTCCGTCGCATCCTCGAGGCTCAGCTCCACCTTGGCGCCGACGGTGTCGGTGGCCAGGCCGGCCACCCGACCGATCACTCGTTGACCGGTTCGCACATCGGAACCGTGCATCAACCCCTCCGCGGTGGCCAACTGCAACGTCACCGTGTAATCCGGACCGTCCGCCGACCGGCCGAGAGGAAGGTCCTGCATGCCGACGCCGCAGCCGGTGCCGGCCAGGACGCAGGCCACAGCCAACGTCAGTCGTCGTGTTCGACGCATCATCAGTTCCCCCCGGAAGGTTGCGCACCGCCGGTCACCGTGCCCGCGATGTTGAGCGGATCGGCGGCGCTGACCGGGAACGGGATCGGGTTGGTGAAACCGGCGCCAGTGCACAGCGGCAGCGGATGCTCGGCGCACAGCGGCTGCGCGACGGCGAACTGGGTCAGGGCCGTGGAGATGTTCAGCCTGATACGTCCGCGGCCGTCGTCGATGCTGTTCGACAGGTTCTGCATGAGCAGCGGAACGAGGTCCATGAACTCGGCGAGGCCCACCTGGTTCTCGGCCAGGACATCGGTCAGCGCGGTCATGTTCTCCGCGGCGACACCGACGTCGTCGCCGTGTTCACCCATGAAGGTCCGGACCTGGTCGAGCACCACCTGCAGATCCTGCAGCGGGCCGGCGAGGTCGACGTCGGCTGCCGCCCACTCGTCACCCACCGCGCCGAGATCGCGCACCAACTCGTCGAGGCTCACCTGACGGGCGTCGAGCGCAGCCATCAGGCCGGTCAGGTTGGACACCAGTGCACCCACGTCCTCGGATCGGGCCCCCACGACACCTGTCGCGGAACTCAGGTTGCGCATCGCCTCGTTGAACTCCTCTCCCCGACCACGCCAACCGTCGGCTGCCTTCGTGAGCAGGTCTGCGGTGGAACCGGATTCACCGCCCACAGCTTCCGTGAGGGTGCTGATGCTGTTCATCAACGAGTCGAAGTCGATCGGTGCGTGACTGCGCTCCGGCGGGATGTCCGCTCCGTCCTCGAGCACCGGTCCGCCGCTGTACGTCGGTCCGAGTTCGACGTGTCGGTCGCTGATCACGGACGGGCTCAGGACGAACGCGCTCGCGTCGGCGGGCAGCGGGACGTCCTCGGGCATCGTCATGGTCACCCGGACGGTGGTCCCCTGCGGCTCCACCTCGGTCACGCTTCCGACCGGCACGCCGAGCACTGTCACCTCGCTTCCGACATAGATTCCGTTGACGTAGGCGAAGTTCGCGGTCACCGTTATCGACCGGTCGGTGCGGGCGAACACGAACCACCCGGCAATCGCCACCGCGACCACCACGAGCAAAGCTGTCACCACCATCGGCCACCGCCGTCGCGCACCCGGTCCGTCACCCTCCCACTCGATCACCGACTGGACACTCATTTGCACCCCTGCATCACTCCGAGGACACACAGCAGGTTGTCCGGGATGACCGCGGCGGGTGCGCTCACGTCCGTCCAGGCGCCGTTGCCGCTGGCGTCGCTGGCGCCGCGCAGCGCGGGCGGCACCTTCTCCATGATCTGATCGATGTTGGCCGCGTTGGCCTTCAACGTGTCGGTCACCGCAACCAGGTTCTCCACCATCGCCCCGAAGTCGCCCTCGCGGGCGGTCATGGTGTTCGCGAGGGTGTCGAGCACCGAGGTGAGGTTGTCCACCAGCTCGGTGAGCGCCTGCCTGCGGACTGCCAGGATCTGCAAGACCGTCTGCGTGTTGCGTGCGGTGGTGGCCAGGCCGTCGCTCTGCCGGACCATCAGATCCGACAGCGAGCGTGACATCGTCAGCAGCTCGTCGACCATCTCGCCGTTCTGGGCGAAGGCCGCGGAGGCGCCGCTCAGCCCCGTCAGGGCTTCGCCGAGTTGTTCCGAATCGCCGGGCAGTACCTGCTCCAGGGTCGTGAGCATCGCCTGGAGAGAATCTGCGTCGAGATTGTCTGCGGCCGCCGTGGTGTCCCTGCTGACGTCGTCGAGAGCGTACGGAACGGTGGTGCGAGACAACGGAATCAACGTCTGTCCCTCGTCCACACCGGCCGGCACCACTTCCAGATAACGCTTGCCGAGCACGGTCTTGAGCCGGACGGTGGCGGTGGTCTGGTTGCCGAGCGGCTGATCCTTGTCCAGACGGAAGTTGACGCTGACGTGGTCGCCGGCGAGGTCGATGGTTTCGACACGGCCGGCCGGAACGCCGGCCACATACACCGGGTCGCCGCTGGAGAGACCACTCGCGTTGGCGAGCTCGGCGACGTAGGCGCTCGTGCGCACCTGGTACCAGACGCGCGGCGCGCCGACCGTCACGCCGAGCCCGACCAGCAGGACCACGATCCCCAGCGCGCCGAGGGCCATCGCCATGTTGGAACCGGAACGCCGTTCGCCCTTGAACAGGAACAGTACGATGCCGACGAAGTAGTCGATCATCTTGACGAGGAACATCATTGGCACACCTGCGAGTGTTGGGTGCCGAAGAGGTTCGCGCTCATGTCCCCCGCCTCCAGCGTGAGATTGCACAGGTAGAGGTTCACGAAGCTGCCGTAGCTCGTGAGCCTGTTGAGATCGCCGCCGAACTCCGGCATCGAGGCCACGAACTCGTTGAACTGAGGCGTGGCGGCGATCCAGGCATCGGTCACCGACTTCAAGTCCGTGATCGACTGTCCGAACGCGCCGTTGGACACCAACATCACTCGAGCGAGGTCGGCGATTGCACGGTTGCCGCCGTCGAGCAAGGCGACGAGCTGGTCGCTGTTGCCCACGATCGTGGACGTGAGCGTGCCGAGCCCGACGAGCAGTTCCTCGAGCTGCGGCGACCGCGCGTCCACCGAGCCGAGCAGCGCCGCCATGTTGTCGACGAGTTGCTCGAACACGGGCCTGCGGTCGGCGAGATCGGAACTGAGGTCCCCGATCTGGGTGAGCAGGGTGGACATCGCCTGGCCCTGCCCGGAGAACGTCTCGACGAAACTCCGCGTCAGTGTGTTGACCTGATCGGGTGCCAGTGCGTCGAAGAGCGGGCGGAAGCCGTTCATCATCGCGGTCAGGTCGACCGGAGGAACGGTCCTGTCCATGGGGATGGTCGATCCCGGCGGCAGGGTCTCGAAACCGACCGCAGCGGTGGTGGTCGCGCCCTCCAACGGTTCCCCCGTGGCGGAGACCGGACGATCGTCGGCGCCCGACAGCGCCACGTAGCGGGCGCCGAGCATGTCGCCGTACCGCACCGCCGCCGTCACGTCGGTCGTCAACGGATGATCCGCCTCGATCTCGATCCCGACGACCGCTTTGCTCGTCCCGCCACCCGCGTCGGCGAAGGCGATCGAATCGACCCGACCGATCCGGACCCCGGCCATAGTGACCGGATTGCCCGGAGTCAGGCCCTCGATGTCGGAGAACTCCACGGTGTAGCTCGCGGTGTCGCCCTGGACCGGGATGAGCAGTGTGTTGGCGACGAGCACTCCCGACACCACGCCTGCGGCGCAGAAACCGGTGAGCTTCGCGACGGGTTTCCAGCCGAGCTTCATCGGACGGTCACCTCGTTTCCGCGTACCAGGGGGCCGAGCATCATCACGGTGGCCGGATTCGGCCCTGCACCCGGCGTCGACGGGAGCCCGCGGACCTGCGATTCGAGCAGGCCCAGTGCGTCGGATTCCCGATCGCCGTCGATCACCGCAGCGGCTGCCGTCGCACCCTGCGCGGTACTCGACGGCGAGCTGCCCGCGGGCGGCGGTCCGCCGCTGCAGTAGTCGCCGGTCTCGGCTCCGTACTGCGGGCAGTCCGCACCGGTGTACGGGAACGGGTCCGCGAACGAGGGCACCGCGGTGATGTTGAACTTGCCGGTGGAGAACACCCGGGCGCCCGTGGCACCGAACGACTGCGCGCCCGACAGGGTGCCGAGGAGTCCTTCGGGATTCGCGGCCGTCGTCGCGAGAATGATCCCGGTCGAATCGATGACCGTGGTGACCGCCTCCTGATGCGCGGTGAAGAATCCCGATGCGACGGAGGCGAACCCGGACATGGCAGCCAGCATCCGGCCGATGGAGTCACTGTTCTCGCTCACGTCCTGCGACACCGCCGTCGCCGCGGCGAGTGTCGCGATCACATCGGGCGTCGCAGCGTCGAGCGCGGTCATCACCTCGCGGAACTCGGGCGTGGCCTCGAGAAACTGCTCAATGGCAGGTGTCATCGTCGCGGACACCGAGGACAGTCTGTCGACGACGCGGCCGATGGTTTCGCCACGTCCGTCGAGAGCATGTCCGAGTGCGGTGAGGGCGGTCTGCAGCTTCTGCGGCTGCATCCGGTCGAGGACGTCGACGAGTTTGGTGTAGATGCTGTACAGCGCCACCGAATCCGGCCCATCGTCGACAGTGATGGTGTCGCCGTCGGCGAGAGGATCGGACGGGGCTCCGGATTCGTCTCCGTCGTCCACGAGCTGGATGTAGATGTCACCGAAGAAGGTTCTCGGTACCACCCGTGCCATCACGGTGGCGGGGATCAGTGAGATCGAAGCCGAGTCGATCGACATGCTGACGACGGACGACTCGGTACCCGAGTCGATGCCCGAGATGTGTCCCACGTTGACTCCGGTGTATCTCACCGGGGCCTCGCCGGTGATGAGGCCGGCGGAGGCCGGGATCGACACCGTCACCACGGGTTCGCGTTCCAGCGAGCCGGATCCTCGCAGCACCATCACGACGGCGACGACGATGCCGGCCACGACCGCGATCAGCCCTCGTACCGCGTAACCCGCCTTCTTTCGGCCGGACAACGGTTCCATGTCAGATCCCCAATCCGGGGATCTGCGGGACCAGGCCCCACAGCGCGAACGTCAACAACACGTCAAGGATCCCAATCGCGAGAATGGCCGTCCGCAGCGCCCGGCCGGCGGCCTGCCCGACGCCGGACGGACCACCGTGCGCGTAGTACCCGTATGCGCAGTGCACGAGCGAGACGACGGCGGCGAACACGATCGCTTTCACACCCGAATACACCAGGTCCTGCGGTGACAGCACGAGATGGAAGTAGTAGTCGTAGGTGCCTGCCGACGCTCCGCCCCAGACCACGATGACGAGGCGGGTGGACAGGTAGCTGGCGAGCAGGCCGATCAAGTAGATGGGGATGACACACACCATCGCCGCCATGACCCGGGTTCCCGCGAGGAACGGAATCGAGCGAATCGCCATGGCGTCGAGCGCGTCGATCTCGTCCGAGATCCGCATCGCACCCACCTGGGCGGTGAACCCGGTCCCGACCTTCGCGGCCAGGGCGATCGCGACGACGACCGGCGCGAGTTCGCGGGTGTTCGCGATCGCGGAGAGCATCCCCGACATCGTCGTCATGCCCACGAGTTCGAGGCCGCGTTGCGTCTCGACACCGAGCATCATCGCCGCGGCGAGGGACATCGCGAACACGATGCCGATGGTGCCGCCGCCGGACAGCACCGAGTTGGTGCCGAAACTGACCTCGCTGATCTGCGCGAGGACGTGCCTGCGGTAGTGGACCAGCGCGAACGGCATCGACGCGATCGTCTTGCAGTAGAAGGTGACGTGCTTGCCGACGGCTGCGAGACCGTCGACCGCTCCTCGCGCGGGTGCGGACACGCGCCGGAGCCGGTACCGGACGTCGATGTCGACCATCAGTAGGCCCCCACCGCGGGCACGATGATCGTGTACACCGCGGACAGCGCGGTGTTGACGATGAAGACCAGCGCGAACGCGATGACCACTGCCTCGTTGACGGCATCCGCGACCCCACGCGGCCCGCCCTTGCAGTGCAAGCCCTTGAAGGTCGCCACCAGCGTCGAGGTGAGCCCGAAGATCGCTGCCTTCACCAGGGCCATGACGAAGTCGGACATCCGGCCGTACTGGCTGAACGTGGCCATGAAGGTTCCGGCCGGGAGATGTTGCACGTAGATGTGGTACAGGTAGCAGGCCATCACACCGCCGAACGTCACCATCGCACAGAGTGCCACCGACACGACGACGGCGGCGACGAGTCGCGGTGCGACGAGCCGCTCGATCACGTCGAGGCCCATGACCTCCATCGCGTCGATCTCCTCGCGGATCTTCCGGGAGCCGAGGTCGGTGCAGATTGCCGAGCCGGCGACACCGGCCATCATCAGCGCACAGACCAGTGCGGCTGCCTGGCCCACGATGATGAACGCGACGACTGCGCCCGAGTATCCGCCCGCACCGATGCGACCGGCGAGCTCACCGACGGACACGGCGATGAAGACGCCGATCGGAATCATCAGCAGCAGTGACGGTCCCGTGCTGACGCGACCGACGAACAGGGTCTGCGTCACCGTCTCGCTCAGCGACAGCCTGCGCCGCAGCACCGCGCGCGCCAGGGCGACGATCGACAGAACAGTGAATCCGATCAGATAGCCGCCTTGGTTCGCCACATCGCGAACCGGACCTTTGGCGGCAGGCAACTCGTAGGTCACCCTGCCCACTCCCCCCTGTGAAGACGACCTCGAACACGGCTTCCCAGCCTGTCACGATCCGCCTGGTAGATCAACCATGATGTGAACGGCAATTCGCCTGTTGCCCCCGCTCGGGCCGAACCCGAACCATCACGAAACCACTTGTGCACCCGGATAACACGGGCGCATTGCGCCAGCTCGAGCTGTTCTTCGTCACCAGAACGACGGCGGTGGTGCCGCGGCCCCCGACGACCGCGGCACCACCGAGGACTGCACTGCGATCAGCCGATCCGGACGCCCTCGGTGCCGTGCTCCTTGCGGAGGTCGCCCTTGACGACCTTGCCACTGGCGTTGCGCGGCAAGGCCTCGACGATCACGAGCTCCTTCGGATGCTTGTACCGGGCGAGGACGTCGTCGAGGTACGCGGACAGCTCCTCCAGAGTGAGGTCCTCGGTGACACCCTCCTTCAGCGCCACGACCGCGACGGGCACTTCTCCCCACTTCGCGTCGGATCGCCCGATCACCGCAGCCTCCAACACCTTCGGGTGCCCGAACAGGGCGTTCTCGACCTCGGCGCAGTAGATGTTCTCGCCGCCGGAGATGATCATGTCCTTCTTGCGATCCACGACCCAGACGAAACCTTCCTCGTCCTGCTTGACGAGGTCACCCGAGTGGAACCAACCGCCCGCGAAGGCATCCGCGGTCTCTGCCGGCTTGTTCCAGTACCCGCTCATCATGGTGGGGCCTCGGTAGACGATCTCGCCGACCTCGCCTACCGCGACGTCGTTCATCTCGTCGTCGACGACCCTGGCCTGGATGGTGGCGATCACCTTGCCGACCGAACCGAGCTTGCGCAGCGCGTCCTCGCCCTCGAGCACGCAGGTGATCGGCGACATCTCGGTCTGCCCGAACACGGCGACGTTCTGCGCGTCCGGGAAGGTATCGGCCATCGCCCGGAGCACGGTGTCCGATGCGGGGGCCGCGCCCCAGCTGATCGTCTGAAGAGCGAGCTTGCGTTGCCGCACGGTCGGTTCGGCGCACACCGCCTGCCATTGGACCGGCACGAGGAAGGCGCTGGTGACCCCCTCCGCCTCCCACACGTCGAGCAGCTCGGTCGGGTTGAACGCACCGAGCGGGTGGATGACGGTCGGGTTGCCGAGCGCGATGGTCGGCGCCATGCTGCCGAGCGCGGCGATGTGGAACATCGGCGACGCGCAGAAGCCCACGCTTCCCTCCGACTTGATGCTCAACGCCCGGATACAGGTCTGCGCGTTGGCCTGCATGTTGGCGTGCGAGAGCACCGCACCCTTCGGGCTGCCCGTCGTTCCGGACGTGTACATGATCAGCGCCGGAATGTCCTCGGGCAGATCAACCGGTGGGTGCGGTTCGCCACCCTCGGCGAGGATCTCCTCGTATCCGAGCACACCGTCCGCACCGTCCTGTCCGACCACGATGCAGGTCTCGAGCTCCGGCGCCTGCTGACGCACCGCCGTCACGAGCGGCGCCAGCGGCGCGTCGACGATCACGGTCGCACCACCGCTGTCGCCCACGATGTAGGCGATCTCGGGCGGCGTGAGCCGGAAGTTGACCGGAACGGCGATGGCACCGAGCGCATTGATCGCGAGGACCGTCTCGACGAACTCGGGACGGTTGAGCATGAGGACCAGGACGCGGTCACCGAATCCGACGCCTCGACGGGAGAGCGCATCGGCCAGGGCCTCGCTGCGACGATGAAGTTCGGCCCATGTCGTCGTGGCGCCGAGGAAACGCAGCGCCGCCGCGTCGGGCCGCATCAGCGCGTGAGTTGCGACCTGGTTGTTCCAGTGATTCCGACGCGACTGCAGCGGCTGAGAGAGAAGATCGGGAGTCGTCATGGGCCCTTCCCTGTCACGGAGACGGTGTGGCACGGTTATGCGCCTTTCCGGTTGCGTCGATTATGGCAACGGAAAGGCCACCGCGCGGCGGTTTTGTTAACTTGAATTCGCAGATGTGGACGTCGCCGCACTGCCTGGTTAGTCGGAGCCTCGAGCCCCGAACTTCGGCGTGCGCTTGCTCAGCATCGCCAGCACACCCTCACGGAAGTCCGCGGAAGCGAGGAGTTCGATCTGTCCCTCGGTCTCCCGGTCGAAAGCCTGCTCGACCCGGTCCAGTGTCGCCGCGGTCAGTGAACGCTTCGTCAGTTCGAGCGCCCGACGCGGGCCGGCCGCCAGCCTCGCCGCCACACCCGAGACGTGCGCGGCGAGTTCCTCGGCGGGAAGGACCCGGGTGATCAGCCCGGCTGCGTGAGCGCCCTCGGCGGACAGTCGCTCACCGAGCAGCGCGAGCTCCGAGGCCCGGGCGCGGCCTGCCGCGGCGGGAACGAGGAGACTCGCGCCGCCGTCCGGCATCAGCCCGATGTTCACGAACGCCAGCAGGAAGTACGCCGTCGGCGCCGCGTAGATCAGGTCCGCGGCGAAGGCGATGGAGGCCCCGACGCCTGCCGCGGCCCCGTCGACCTGTGCGACAACGGGAACCGGCAGGGTGAGGATTTGTCGGATCACCCGGTTCGCGGTGTCCATCACCACCCGAGGGTCGGTCTGCGGTCCCGTGGACGCGGCCATCAGGTCGGCGCCGGTGCAGAACGAGCCACCCTCTCCGGCCAGCACCACCACACGTACGTCGGTCTCGCGTGCGCGCCCCTCGAGGAGGTCACCGAGCGCGCGCATGGTGTCGAGGTCGATCGCGTTCATGCGCTCGAGCCGCGCGATGGTGACGCGGAGGACGCCGGCGTCGAGCGCGACGAGGAGACCGGCTGTGCGTTCCGGCTGCGCGGTCGCGGTCATCGGTCGCCGCCCACGATCGTGGCGAGGCGACCCCGGACCAGCTCCTCCGCCTCGGCGACGATCCGGTCCACCAGTTCCGCGACGGTGGGGACGTCCCCGATCAGTCCCTGGCACTGACCCGCCGTCCAGATACCCGCGTCGAGGTCACCGTCCTCGAAGACCTTGCGACCGCGGGCGCCGGCGACGAGGTCGCGGATGTCGTCGAACCCGGTGCCGTCACGCGACTCGATCTCGACCACTTCACGGCTGATCGCGTTCGTCGCGACGCGGGCGGTGTTGTGCAGCGTCCGGAAGATCAGCGTGGTGTCCCGTTCGGTGTTCTCCACGATCTGGCGCTTGACCTCGTCGGCCACCGGTGATTCCTGGGTGCACATGAATCGGGTGCCCATGTTGACGCCGTCCGCACCGAGTGCGAGCGCAGCGACCAGCCCGCGGGCGTCGGCGATGCCGCCGGACGCGATGACCGGGACGCGCACCTGCGCGGTGGCCGCCGGAATCAGCACCAGACCGGGCACGTCGTCCTCGCCCGGATGGCCGGCGCATTCGAATCCGTCGATGCTCACCGCGTCGACACCGACCTGTTCGGCCTTGAGTGCGTGCCGCACGCTCGTACACTTGTGGATCACCTTGACGCCCGCATCCTTCAGATAGGGCAGGTGGTCCACGGGATTCGAACCGGCCGTCTCGACGATCCTGATCCCGGACTCGACGATCGCCTCGCGGTACTCCGCGTACGGCGGCGGAGTGATCGACGGCAGGATCGTCAGGTTGACGCCGAAGGGCTTGTCGGTCAGGTCTCGGCAGCGGGCGATCTCCTTGACCAGGGCTTCGGGCGTAGGCTGCGTCAGGGCGGTGATGAATCCCAGCGCCCCCGAGTTCGCCACCGCAGCAACCAGTTCCGCACGTCCAACCCACATCATGCCGCCTTGGACGATGGGGTGCTCGACGCCGAAGGTCTGCGTGAAGCGAGTGCTGAGCATGTCGGTTCACCTCCTCTACGGCCACCGGGTTCGGTGACCCACTGTCGTGTGTGTCGGTTCGCACTGTCGCGTGCGTCGGTTCGCACCTACGGTGAGAGTCATCACACCGGGGCGAATGGTGGTTAACTTTCACGCAAACGACGCAGACTGTCAAGACCAAACCCGGTATCGCATGGGCACATTGCTCGACGCCGGACACGAGCCGATCGGAACACGCGGTCGAGTGCGGACTCGCTTTTCGGCGAACGCGGGTATCGCGCTCCGTTAGGATTCCACCGAGAAGTCAGGAGGCCCCGATGACGCAGTCGACCCGTAGCCGGTCGGTTCCGGAAGGCGAGACAACCCGCAAACGCCCGAAGAACCGCAAGGCTCAGATCGCGCTCGTCGCCGCCGAGGCCTTCAGCGAACGCGGTTACCACGCGGTCGGTGTCGACGACATCGCCGCCACGCTCGGCATTTCCGGCCCGGCGCTGTATCGGCATTTCCCCAACAAGTACGCCCTGTTCCTCCATGCCGCGCTCAGCACGGTCGGCGCCCTCCGCAGCGCCGCCGACGCCGCCGTCGAGCGCAGCGAGGGCCTACCTCCCGAGGACCGTCTCGACGCGATCCTGCGTGCCCTGATCTCCACGACCGTGGAGAACCGCCGCATCGGCGGACTGTACCGATGGGAGGGGCGCTACCTGCTGCCCGACGACCGCACACTCATGCGTGCCGACTTCGCGGCGCTCAACGGGCAGATCACCGATTCGCTGCACCTGATCCGCCCCGACCTCGACCCCGTCGACGCCGCGACACTCGCCGCGTCGACGCTCAGCGTGATCGGCAGCATCACCGCCCACCGGGCGCCACTGTCCGCCCGCCGGATCGAGAAACTCCTCCTGAGCACCTCGTGGGCGGTGCTCAGGTGCGACCTCGCGGCCGCCGCACCGGCGGACACGGTCGTCGACGAGGTCGCCGCGCCGCAGGGTCTCGCGGTCACCTCCAAACGCGAGGTGCTGTTGGCGGAGGCGATGAAGATCTTCAAGGCGCAGGGCTACCACGATTCGAGCATCGAGGAGATCGGCGCCGCGGCAGGGATCAATGCTTCCAGCGTCTACCGACACTTCCCCAGCAAGGCCGACCTGCTCGCCGCAGCTTTCTACCGCGCCTCCGACCGCCTGGCGGTCGCGACGGCGGCGGCGCTCGGCGCCTCGGCCGACCCCGCCGACGCGCTGCGCCGACTGTCCGGCTCGTACATCGACCTCGCCTTCGCCCGGCCCGAAGTGCTCACCGTGTACTTCGCGGAGATCGGCAACCTACCGCCGGCCGAACGGACGAATCTTCGTAACGTGCAACGCCTGCACGTCGAGGAATGGGTGAATCTCGTGACCGCGGTACGTCCCGAGCTCACCACCGCGGAGGCCCGTTTCCTGGTCCACGCGGCGCTGTCCCAGACCCTCGACGTCGGCCGGCTGATGCACTTCGACACCGGAGCAGTCGCACGCGGGCGAATGCTGGCCCTGATGACGACGGTGCTCACCACCGAGTGACCGTCACACCGCCACGGGTATCGGCTCCACGGCTGCACGGATCTCCTCGAACGCCATCCGGATCAGCTCGACGTAACGGTCGAGGTCGGTCAATTGGCTCGGGTCGGCGGTGCAACTGATCCCGAAGACATCCCCGACCGCGCTGGCAGAGTGCGCCACGCCGCCCAGCCCGATCAGCGGAACGACCGAACAGCCGCCGACCGCCACCGCATCGCCGAGGACCAGCTCACCGGGCCCGGTCGGCACGCTGCTGACGAGCATGTTCACCTGACTGATCGGTCGGTCGGCCGGCCGGGGCAACGCGCGGAGCACCGCGAGCGCACCCCGGATCAGGAACCCGGGGAGGGACCCGCCGACGGCGTCGAGGACCGCCGACTCGGCGCTCGCGGTCCGAAGGCGCTCGCTCTGAACCGCGCGGTGAATCGCCCGCACCTGCTCGACCGGGTCGGCCACGTCGTTGTGCAGGTCCACGGACATCGTGACGAACTGGTTGCGGGTGCCCGCGGGATCACGTTCCGACTCCGAGAACGGCACCGCCGCGGCGAGGTTGTCGGAGGGGCGCGCCCCGATCTCACCGAGATACGCCCAGACCGCGCGCGCGACGGCGGTGAGGACGAGGTCGTTGACGGTGACGTCACCGATCTGCACGCTCAACGACTTCAACTCCGACAACGACAGGTAGATCGTGTCGACGACCCGGTCGGGTCCCAGCGGCTGGTTCAGCGCGGTCCGCGGCCGCGTCGCCTTCGGCACCGGGTAACGGCCCTCTCGGACCGCGACGAGCATCGCCTTGCGTGCGGACCGCGCGCGGACCACCGCGCGTGCCGAGCCCGACGCGTTCGCGGGGATCCGCCGCACCGCCCTGGCCCACAGCGCGAAGGCCGACGGCAACCGAGGGGGCGGGGTGACTGCGGCCAGGGGTGTGGTCGCGCCGAAGAACCGGCGGATCACCTCCACCGCGAGTCGCCCGTCGACGGCCATGTGGTGGAACCGGAACGCGACCGCTACCACCTCACCGTCGACACCCGGAACGCCGTGGACCGAGGTGAAGACGTGGGCTTCCCACAGTGGCCGCGACAGGTTCAGCGGTTCCTGCGCGATGCGGGCCAGCTCACCCCGGAGCCCCGACCAGCAGGCTCGCTCGTGGAAGGTGATGTGATCGGCGGGGTCGAAGTCCGGATCCGGGACCCAGTACGGGTGATCCAGATCGAACGGCACCCGCACCATCCGGCTGGTCAGGACCTCGTGCCCGGCTGCGCGGTCCACGAGCCACGCGAGAATCTCGGCCCTGTCCGGCAATTCGCCCGCGCTCGCGAAGAACACAACGGGCATCAGCACCTGTCCGGCGCCGGGCTTCTCGGCGTAGAGGAAAATCGCGTCACGGCCGTCGATCTGTCGCACTGCGGCTACTCCATCAGCTACTTCCCCCCACGGTGAACGAGGAGAACGTACCCGACGCGTCCCGCGGCCGCTCACCCAGAGCGAAAACAACGGGTCGAGCAGGTCGGGTACCGCTGGTCGTCCGAGAATCACGATGCCCCGGCGCGTGTGTGTTGATCCCCTACTTCTCGGGGAATAGTTCACCCCGCTAAGTTCTTCCCGGCCGACTTGCCGGGCAGAGCGGAACCCGGCCGAGGCGACCGTGCCGCGTCCCCTTCGCCGGGGCATCGGCAGCTCAGGCGACCGGCCTCCCGCGGTTCCGATCGGCACCCAGGTCACTCGGGCTGTACCCGACCGGATAACCCGGGTACGTCCGGTTGTTCGGAGCGTGGGCGATCGTCGACGTCGATCGCGGCGGAAAGAACCGAAGAGCCCGGGCACGGAGCCTCAGCGACCGCTCGGCTACCGGACGCAGCCACCCCGGCGCGGGAGTGAAGCCGAAGGCCGTGAGCATCAGTGGATCGAGCATCGCGGTGACGCCCAGCGCCACTGCGGGCCGAAGTGGACGCGGGAACCACGAGCAGAACAGGTCCCGCGTGTACACGCCGACGACGTGCACCGCCGGCGTGTTCCGGAAGTGCACACGCTCGTACTCCGACTTGAACCGGTACAACTCCTGGAAGTCCGCGGGGATCTCACGAATTCCCATTCGGATGCCCACTTCCCGGTAGAAGTGGAACGCCGCCAGCCGCTCGTTCGGATGCAGCGGCCGCCATCCGTACCGCTCGATCCAGTCCAACGGCTCGTAGATGAACGTGGTGAGCACGTACAGCATGTCGTCATTGCTGATGTCGTACTTGCCGTGCATCCGATTGACCACCCGCAGCGACTCCTTGCCACGGGGCGAGTCGTAGCCGTGCTCGAGCAGTTCGGCCATCAGCAGCGAGGTGTCGTCGTATCGCTTCTGCGGCCGGTTCTCGAATTCGCCGGTGCGTTGGAGCAACTCGGCGATGCTCGGCACGCAGTAGGTGCGAAACAGCGCGAACTCGAGCGCCCTGGTGTAGTCCCACGGGAACTCGAATCCTGCTGTGATGCGATGGATCTCGTGATGGTCCCGAACCGGGTCGAGATGTTCGATCCGGCGCAGCCAGCCGTACCGACCGCGCGTGGCGTTCGAACCACCCGTGAGCAACATCCTCACTCAGCCCCGCCCGTGCATCGTCTTGAGCATCCAGGCAGCGATCTTCATGTCGCGACCCTTGCGCTCCATCGTGAGCAGGTTCAGCGGCGCCCTGAACTTCTGCCGCGTCACAGCCTTGGGACGGGCGAATTCGCGGAGCCCGTCGGCTCCGTGGATGCGTCCGAATCCGGACTCGCCGACACCACCGAACGGCAGTGAGGGCACGCCGGCGAAGCCGAGCACCGAGTTGACGGAGACCATGCCGGTCCGCAGGTTCTCGGCGGCCTGCAACGCCTGGGCCTTGTTCTTGGTGAAGATGGACGCGCCGAGGCCGTAGCTGGAGCGGTTCGCCTTCTCGACACCGTCCTCGAGATCGCGCATCCGGTTCACTGCGACGATCGGGCCGAACGTCTCCTCGGTCATTGCCGTGCTGTCCTCGGGAACGTCTCCGAGGATGACGGGCTCGATGTACGGGTCGCGCAGCGATTCGCGCCCGCCGAGGACGGCCTTCGCTCCCTTGTCGAGGGCGTCCTCGACCTGGCTGCGCACGACGTCGTTCTGGCGGTCGAGGGTCATCGGGCCGTAGGAGGCACCCGACTCGCCGCCCGGACGCAGCTGTGCCGCCTTGGCGCTCAGCTTCTCGACGAAGGTGTCGTACACGTCGTCGGCAACGAAGATCCGCTCGACACCGGCACAGGTCTGACCGGCGTTCCCCATGCCACCGAAGACCGCGAAATCGGCTGCGGCATCGAGGTCGGCGTCCGCCGCGACGAGCATCGCGTCCTTACCACCGCACTCGGCGACCAGCGGCGTCAGCGTCTTGGAGCACGCCTCCATCACCTTGCGGGCGGTCGGGCCGGACCCCGTGAACGCGACCTTGTCGACGCCGGCTTCCACCAGCGCCCCGCCGGTCGCCCCGAGACCGGTGACGACCTGGAACACCGGCTGGTTCGGGACGAGGGACTTCCACTTGTCCGACAGCCACACCGCGACACCGGGCGTCAGCTCGCTGGGCTTGAACACGATCGCGTTGCCCGCGGCGAGCGCGTAGGAGATCGACCCCATCGGCGTGTAGAACGGGTAGTTCCACGGGCCGATCACGCCGACGACACCGTAGGCCTCGTAGCCCAGCGTCGACTCCTGGTTCGCGCTGACCAGACCCGAGGACACCTTGCGCCGCCGCAGGACCTTGCCCGCGTTCTTCGACGCCCAGTCGAGGTGCTCGACGGCGAGCATGATCTCGAGGATCGCGTCGTCGACCGGCTTACCGGTCTCGGCGGCGATCACCTCGGCGAGCGACTGCGCATCCGACGCGATCGCGGCCTTCCACTTCCGCAGCCACTTCCTGCGACCGTCGAAACCGAGACCGGCCCACCACACGGCGGCCTCCCGGGCGCGGGAGACGGCGGCGGCGACGTCGTCGGCGCCGTGAATCGGGTACTCGGCGAGCACCGCACCGGTCCGTGGGTCGAGGGAGGCGAAGGTGGCCGGGGCGGGCTCGGATGTCGCGGCGCTCGGCTTGTTCTGGGTCCGCTGGGACATGGGGCGTTTCCTCCGTCGGGTCTGGCTCGGCACTGATCGAAAATCTCGGTTCGTCACGGGCAGGCGGCTGACGATGTCGACCGGTTCTGGTCTCGATCCTCGCGTACTCGCACCCTTTCCGACCAGAGTCACATCACATATATTTGATTTGTCGTACCGTGGTGGCCGTCACACCAGGCCCCGCCCCACGCGCCGGGCAAGAGCGACACCACACCGAAACCTTCCGAGGGGGAACATCCGATGACCGTCGATTTCACCACCGAGCAGACCGCCTTCGCCCGGGCCGTCGCCGACTTCTGCAAGCGGGAGGCCGGCACCCGGGAGAAGCGCGATCACCTCACGCAGCACGGAACGCACACCCACAGCGAGGAGGTCTACGCCAAGATGGCCGATCTCGGCTGGCTCGGCCTGACGGTCCCCGAGGAGTACGGCGGCTCCGACGCGACCATGGTGGACATGTGCATCCTCCTCGAGGAGACCGCGCGCGGGATGGCCCCCATCGGTGCGATCGGCCCCACGCTCATCACCGGCGGCGCCTACGCCAAGTTCGGCACCGACGAGCAGAAGGACACCGTGCTGCGCGGCATCGTCCGCGGCGCCTCGCAGTCGATCTCGATGTCCGAGCCGGAGGCGGGCTCCGATGTCGGGAATCTGAGCACCCGCGCGGAGAAGACGTCCGACGGCTGGGTGGTCAACGGCCAGAAGACGTGGTGCTCGAACGCACACATCTCGGAGAACATCCTGCTCGTCGCCCGCACCAGCCGCGGTGAGGGCAAGCACGAGGGCCTGACCATGTTCCACGTACCCGCGAACACGCCCGGCCTGAAGATCAACCCCATCGAACTGATGGGTGGCCAGAAGGAGACCAACGACCTCTACTTCACCGATTGTCTGCTTCCCGAGGACGCGGTCGTCGGTGAGGTCGGCAACGGGTGGCGTCAGCTGATGACGGGACTGAACTTCGAGCGCCTCATCCTCGCGGCGATGAGCCTAGGCGCGGCGGAGCGGGCCTTCGAGGACACCCTCGGCTACGTCTCGCAGCGCAAGCAGTTCGGCCGGCCGATCGGCACGTTCCAGGCGCTGCGCCACCGGATCGCCGACCTCGCCACCGAGATCGAGTGCACGAAACTTCTCGTGTACAGCGTCGCCCGGGAGGCCGACGCCCACCCGGACAGGATGCTGGCCCGGGAGGCCTCGATGGCCAAGCTCAAGGCCACCGAAACGGCCAAGCGGGTCGCGCTCGAGGGGATGCAGATGATGGGCGGCTACGGCTACGCCACCGAATTCGACATGGAGGCACACGTCCGCGGTGCACTGGTGTCGACGATCTTCGGCGGGACCAGCGAGATCCAGCGCGACATCATCGGCAAGACCTTCGGGCTGTAGAAGCCGGTCGTCCAACCGCTCCGGGACGGGAGCGGCCACCACCTATGCTTCAGGTGCCCGCGAAGGAGGATCCATGACCGTGTCGCAGAAGACCCGGGGCTCCGCGCTGCGCCGTCGTCCTCAACTGTCGGACGACGTCGCGGCGCACGTGCGTGGAGTCATCATGTCCGGCGGTGTCCGGCCCGGTGAGTTCATCCGTCTCGACGAGACGGCCGCCGAACTCGGCGTCAGCGTGACCCCGGTCCGCGAGGCACTGCTGACGCTGCGTGGCGAGGGGCTGGTCGAGCTGGTGCCGCACCGGGGTTACGTGGTGGCTCCGCTCACCCGGGCGGACGTCCACGACCTGTTCTGGCTGCAGGGCCAGATCGCGGAGCAGCTCGCGGTGCGGGCCACGCCGGCGGTCACCCCCGAGGTGCTCGACGAGATGCGTGATGCCAAGGACCGGCTGGCCAAGGCCGTCGCGAACCGCGACAGCGATCAGATCGAAGATCTCGAATTCGGGTTCCACCGGTTGCTCAACCGGCTGGCGGGCGCGAACAAGCTGTCGTGGTTTCTGCTCAACGCGATCCGCTACACGCCCGCGCACCTGTACTCGACGGATCCGCAGTGGGGGACGACCGCGGTGGCCAGCCACGAGAAGCTGATCGCCGCCCTCGAGGCCGGCGACGCGCAGGAGGCCGGGCGGGTGACCCGTGCCCACTTCACCGACGGCGCGGAGCGGCTGCTCGCGCACCTCGAGCGGATCGGGCTCTGGGACTGACCTCCCACTGCTCGCGATCACCTTCTCGCGCAACGACTCAGGCCGCGTCCCGGATCCCGGGGCGCGGCCTGTGGTGTTCGGGGGTACGGGTTACCAGACGACGGCAATGACGACGTTGACGATCGCGAGGATGCCGATCGCGTGAGCGAGGGTCGCGGTCGAGCTCGTGGTCGTGAGCACGGCGGCACCGCCGGAGGTACCGGCGTTCTCCTCCTTGACCTTGCGGACACCGACGACGGCCAGGACGGCGATGACGATCGCGATGATCAGCTTCACGCCGACCTTCGCGTGGTTCAGGTCGGCGTCGTTCGCCTCGTTCAGCCCCACCAGTGCGAGTCCCGAGACGAGCTGGAGGAAGGCGCCGTGCATCATGCCGGGGAGCACCTGCGGAACTCCGCGGAGCGCCACCGTCAGGTAGGTGCCGATGATCGCCGCCAGTCCGATGAAGTGAAGGATGAGGAAGATGTCGATCGCTGCGGTCATGCCTGCATCGAACAGCGCCGACCGCGGACTGTAAAGGAAGGTTTACCTTCATTCCCGGTCCGACCTCGCGCTACTGCGTCACCGGCTCGGCGTCGAGCGACTCCCGGAGCACCGAGCCGATCGCGGCAAGCGCGTCCGGCGACGCCATACCCCAGTGCGTCGCGTCGATCCGATGGACGTGGATGGAACCGTCGACGACCGGCCGCCACGTCGACGCGCCGCGCTGCCCCGAGGCGTCGTCACGTGCGGCGGCGAAGTACAGCAGGTCCCCCGCGAACATCCGCGGACGGTGGTCCCCCATCAACGTGACCGACCGCTCGGCGGCGTCGAAGACCCGTGCGAGGCGGTCGACGGCGGCGAACGGCCCGGGCAGGTGTGCGGCGAGTTCGTCGACCCGCTCGACGGTCAGTTCCGCGTCGAGGTCGAATGCGCCGACATCCTGTGCCAGACCGCCGAGCAGATCGCGCACCGTTGGTCCCGTGGCCGCCACGACCTGGTCACCCGCGACGCTGTCCATCATCGCGAGCAGGGCGACCTCGTCGCCCTCGGCCTGGATCTGAACGGCCATGGCGTGCGCGATCACGCCGCCGAGCGACCACCCGATCAGGTGATAGGGCCCCTCCGGTTGCACCGATCTGATCGCCCGCACGTAACGCGCCGCCCAGTCGTCGATGGTGTCCGGCACCGTTCCGTCGGTCGTGAACACCGGCGACTGCAGGCCGTACAGTCCGCGGTCCGGCCCCAGGTGCGGTGCGAGTCCCCCGAACGACCACGACAGGCCGAAGACCGGGTGGACGCAGAACAGCGGAGCGGAGCCCTCCCGCAGCGGCAGAAGCATGTCGAACGCGGAATCGGTCTCGAGCACAGACTCGGGGTCGAGCGCAGAAGCGTTGTCCGCGGCACGATTCGACTGGTGCGCCGCGTCGATGCGGGCGGCGAGGGCCGCCACCGACGAATGCCCGAACATCCACAGCACCGGCACCTCGGTGCCGAGTGCCGCTCCGAGGCGCGTCACCACCCGCGTCGCGATCAGCGAGTTGCCGCCGAGCGCGAAGAAGTCGTCGTCGGTGCCCACGCGTACGAGGTGGAGCAGGTCGGCGAACACGTCCGCGACGAGCGCCTCGGTCGGTGTCGCCGGTGCACGGAATTCGCCGGTCTGAAGCCGCGGAGCGGGCAGGGCGGAGCGGTCCAGTTTTCCCGAGGAGTTCACCGGCAACTCGTCGACGGGCAGGATGACCGACGGCACCATGTAGGACGGAAGGCACTCGTGCAGAGCGGATTTCAGTGTGGCCGGATCGTCCGGGCCGGTTCCGTCGGCGACCACGTACGCGACCAGCATGTCGTCCGCTCCGATGTCGCTGCGGACGACTGCCACCGCCTGCGCGACCGAATCCTGCGTCAGGAGTGCGGCTTCGATCTCCCCCAACTCGATCCGCAGACCCCGCACCTTCACCTGGAAATCCGTACGCCCGACGTACTCCAACTCCCCCGAGGCACTCCACGACACCAGATCACCCGTCCGGTACATCCGCTCACCGACCGCAAACGGATTCGCCACGAACCGACCCGACGACAGATCCGGCCGACCCACATAACCACGAGCCAACTGGATGCCCGCCAGATACAACTCCCCCGCCACCCCCACCGGCACCGGACGCAACCGCGCATCCAACACATAGACCCGCGTGTTCCACACCGGCACACCGATCGGCACCGACACGGTGTCGGCCACCGTCACTTCATGGAAGGTCACATCCACCGCGGCCTCCGTCGGCCCGTACAGATTGTGCAACCGCGCACCCGGCAACACGGTCGACAACGCCCGCGCGGTCGATGCCGACAACGCCTCACCCGACGCGAACACCGTCTTCAGCGACACCGCGTTCGCCACCGACCGCTCCGCCACGAACACCGCCAACATCGACGGCACGAAATGCACCGTCGTCACCCCCTCCGCCGCGATCACCCCCACCAGATACCCCGGATCCCGATGCCCCTCCGGCACCGCCACCACCACCCGCGCCCCCACCTGCAACGGCCAGAACAACTCCCACACCGACACATCGAACGTCACCGGCGTCTTCTGCAACACCACATCATCCGCGCCCAACCCGTACTGCGCCTGCATCCACACCAGACGATTCACGATCGCCCCATGCGAGACCGCAACACCCTTCGGCCGCCCCGTCGACCCCGACGTGAAAATCACATACGCCGTGTTCGCCGACGACAACACACCACGCTCGGCACCGGACAACACCGAATCCGAGTACCCCGACAAATCCAGGGTGTCCGTCCGCACGACAGACCACTGCCCCGCAGCGCCGAACCCGTCCCGCGACGTCGACAACACCACCACCGGCGCCGCCGTATCCAGAATGTGCCCCACCCGCTCGCCCGGCTGATCCGGATCCACCGGCACATACGCCCCACCCGCAGCCTGCACCGCATAGACCGCCACCAACAGATCCACCGACCGCCGCATCACCACCGCCACCGACGACTCCGGCCCCACACCGAGCGAGATCAGATACCGAGCAAGACGATTCACCCGCGCGCCGAACTCCCCATAGGACAACGACACACCCTCGAACGACAACGCCACCGCACCCGGAGCCCGAACCACCTGCTCCTCGAACAACGACACCAACGTCGCCTCCGGAACCACCTGTCCGGTGTCGTTCCACCGCTCGAGCACCTGCGTGCGCTCGTCCCCGGTGAGCAGCTCGAGGTCGCCGACGGTGACCTGCGGGTTCGCGGCCACCTGGTCCAGGATGCGCGCCAGCTGCGTGGCGAATCGGGTGGCGGTCGCCGGGTCGAACAGGTCGGTGGCGTAGCGGTGCGTGACGGTCAGTGCCCCGGACGTCGTCGGGGTAACGGTGATGTCGAGGTCGACGTCGATCGGTGGGACGTGGAGGTCGATCCCCTCGATTCGCAGTCCCGGGAGCGTGAGGTCGAGCGGGTCGAGGTTCTGGAATGCCAGCATGACCTGGAACAGGGGGTGTCGCGCGGTGGATCGTGGGGGTGCGATCGCGTCGACGATCCGGTCGAACGGCACGTCCGCGTTCGCGAATGCGTCGAGGTCGCCGGTCCGGACCCGGCCGAGCAGGTCCACGAAGCTCTCGTTCCCGTCGACCGTGGTGCGCAGCGGCAGCGTGCCGACGAACATGCCGACCAGGTGGTCGAGGCCGGCGTGGCCGCGTCCGGCGATCGGAGTGCCGACGACGACATCGTGTGCGCCGGACGTCCGCGCCAGGAGCACCGCGAGCGCGGCGTGGACGACCATGAACAGCGACACGCCACGGGTGGACGCGAGGTCGGTCAGGCGGTCGACGAGCGCCCGGTCGACGGTCGTCACCGTGGAGTCGGCGGCTCCGGACGCGACCGCGGGGCGTGGCCGGTCCGCGGGCAGCGGCAGGACGTCCGGAATGCCGTCCAGTGCGCCTCGCCAGAAGTCGAGTTGGCCGGCGATCACCGACGTCGGGTCGGATTCGTCGCCGAGCGTCTCCCGTTGCCAGAGCGTGTAGTCGGCGTACTGCACCCGCGGGGGCGTCGGATCCGGGTCTCCGCCGGCCGCGTGCTGCGCGTAGGACGCCGTCAGGTCGCGGGTCAGCGGCCCGAGCGAGTACCCGTCACCGCTGATGTGGTGCAGCACCAACGCCAGCACGTGGTCGTCCTCACCGAGTCGCCACAGCGCGCCCCGCAGCGGCGGTTCCGTTGTCAGGTCGAAGCCGCGGTCGACGAACGCGGCCAGTGTCGCGTCGAGGTCGCGTTCGGCGAGCGGGACCGGCGTCAGGTCCGGCGTGACGGTGGAGGCGGGGAGGACGACCTGCACCGGCCCGGCGGATGCGTCCCCGACCGCATCGAGGTACGGATAGGTCGTCCGGAGGGTTTCGTGCCGTTCGACGACGTCGCCGGCGGCGGCACGCAGGGACGCGAGGTCGAGGGCGCCGGTGAGCCGAATCGCGAGCGGCATGTTGTAGGTGGAGGCGTCGGGCTCGAGCCGGCTCAGGAACCACAACCGTTGCTGCGCGAGGGACAGGGGGACCCGATCGGGACGTGTTCGGGCCACCAGCGGCGTCGCCGTGATCCGGTCGCCGCTCTCCACCCGCGCGGCCAGCGCCACCACCGTCGGCGCGTCGAAGACGTCGCGGACCGGAACCTGCTCTCCGAGAAGGGTTCCCAGTGTGGCGACGAGCCGTGTCGCGGTCAGCGAGTTGCCGCCGAGCGCGAAGAAGTCGTCGTCGAGGCCGACGGCGGGAACACCGAGCACCTCCGCCATCGCGGTCGCGACCATCTGCTCCACCGGATTTCGGGGGGCGCGGCTCGGCGCCGTCCGGAACTCGGGTTCGGGGAGCGCCGCGGCGTCGAGCTTTCCGTTGACGGTGCGGGGCAGCGCGGTCAGCACCGTCACGCTCACCGGGACCATGTGCGCGGGCAGGCGGCTGCGCAGTTCCGCGAGCAACGCAGCGGGATCGGGTGCGGCGCCGGGGTCGGCGGCGGTGACGTACGAGGCGAGCACCGTTTCCCCCGCCGGGCCCGATCGCCCGACGGTCACCGCCTGCGCGACCGAGGGGTGGGCGCGAAGCACGCCGTCGATTTCGCCGATCTCGATGCGGAAGCCCCGGATCTTCACCTGCTGGTCACCGCGGCCGAGGTAGTCGAGTTCGAGGAGGGAGGCGTCGCCTGCGGCGGACCTGTCGACCCAGCGCACCAGGTCGCCGGTCCGGTACATCCGGCCGCGGCCGTACGGGTTCGCGACGAAACGTGCGGCGGTGAGCGCGGGCCGCCGGTGGTAGCCGCGCGCGATCTGCGGACCGGCCACGTACAGTTCGCCGGCGACGCCGACGGGCACGGGCCGCAGCCGCTCGTCGAGTACCAGCGCCGACACGCCGCGGATCGGCTCGCCCAGCGTGACGGCGTCACCGGGCCGCAGCGGGCGGCTCGCCGTCACCATCACCGTGCCCTCGGTCGGCCCGTAGGCGTTGTGCAGTCGGAAGCGGCGTCCCCAGCGGGCGACGATGTCGTCGGTGAGGGCCTCGCCGCCCATCACCACGCAGCGCAGGGATCCGAGGTCGTCCGGGGCCAGCACAGCGGCGCTGGACGGCGTCGTGAAGGCGTGGCTGACGCGCCCGTCCCGGATCACCTGCGCCAGTTCGTCTCCGCCGAGGACCTCGGGTGCTGCGACGACGAGGGTCGCCCCCGCCGCCGTCGCCATGAGGATCTCGAGAATCGACGCGTCGAAGCTGGGTGACGACCTGTGCAGAACCCGGCTGGAGGCGTCGACCGCGTACCGGGCGCGTTGGTCCGCGGCGAAGTTGGCGAGCCCGGCGTGGGTGACGAGCACCCCCTTGGGCTGCCCGGTGGACCCGGAGGTGTAGATGACGTACGCGGTCTGGTCGACGTGCAGTGCGACGGGCCGGTCCCGGTCGGTGACCGGCGCGCGCGAGGTCGCCTTCCATTCGTCACGGGTGCGGGGATCGTCGAGGACCAGCCAGCCGGTGCCCGGGAGGTGCGGTCGGTGCGCGGTCGTCGTGACACCGACCGTGACCGCCGAGTCCGCCACCATGTGCTCGATCCGCGCCGACGGGTAGGCGGGATCGACGGGGACGAACGCGGCGCCGGTCTTCGCGACGGCCCAGAGGGCGACGATCGACGAAACGGAACGCGTCACGGCGAGGGCGACCACGCGCTCGGGTCCCGCGCCCCGGGCGAGGAGCATGCGCGCCAGCGCGTTCGACTCGTCGTCGAGTTCTCCGTAACTCACCGACTGCGAACCGAATTCGACGGCCTGCGCCGACCGGTCCCGCGCGCCCGCAGCGAGCAGGGCGGGCAGCGTCAGCGCGGGTTCCCCGGCGGCGCCGCGGACCGGTGCCAGCACCCGGCGCTCGTGCGGATGCAGCAGGTCGATGTCGCCGACGAGGGTGTCGGGGCGGGCCGTCACGGTGGTGAGGACGCGCAACAGGCGCTCGGCGATCCCCCGGACGGTCCGTCCGTCGAACAGGTCGGTGGCGTGAACGAGGTGACCAGACAGCGCCGTGCCGTCGTCGACGAACGCCAACTGCAGGTCGAACTTCGCGTAGGTGCGCGGCGGTGCCACCGCCGCCGCGGCGAGGCCGGGGAGCTCGAACGCGGTCGGCATCGCGTGGTCGACGGTCAGCACGACCTGGGCGATCGGCGCGTGGGCGAGGGAGCGCTCCGGCGCGACCGCGTCGACCACCCGCTCGAACGGCACGTCCGCGTGGGCGAGCGCGCGCAGGTCGGCGTCCCTGGTCGCCCCCAGGAGGTCACCGAACGACATGGCCGGGCTCAGGGTGGTCCGCAGCGGCAGGGTGTTGACGAACATGCCGACCAGGTCGTCGAGCGCTTCCTCGCCGCGGTTGGCGACGGGCACACCGACGACGACGTCGTCGGTTCCGGACAGGCGGCCGAGGAGCACCGCGAACGCCGCGTGCAGCACCGTGAACAGGGTGACCTGGTGGTGGGCGGCGAGTTCCCGGATCGCGGTGGAAAGCCGGTCGCCGACCGCGAAGTCGACGCTCGCGCCTGCCCCGGATGCGACCGCCGGGCGCGGACGGTCGGTCGGCAGGGGTAGCAGTGCAGGGACTCCGTCGAGTTCACGTGTCCAGAAGTCGAGTTGACGCGACAGCGCCGACCCGCCCTCGTCCGGGTCGCCGAGCAGGTCCCGCTGCCACAGCGCGTAGTCCGGGTACTGGACGCGCAGCGGTGTCCAGTCGGGGGCCGACCCCGCATGCCACGCCGCGTACGCGGTGGTGACGTCGCGAGCCAGGGGCACCAGCGACGCCCCGTCCGCCGCGATGTGGTGCAGCACCAGCAGCAGCGCGTGGTCGTGCGGGGTGACACGGAAGAGAAACGCGCGCAACGGGATTTCGCTCGTCACGTCGAACCCGCGGGCCGCGGCGTCCTCGATCGCGTGGCGCAGAGCCGAATTGTCGGACACCGGGATCGCGGTCAGGTCCGGTCGCGGTGTCTCGACGACGCGCTGGCAGGGTCCGCGGCCGTCGTCGGGAAACACGGTGCGCAGCGCCTCGTGCCGGTCGAGGACGCTGGTCAGTGCGCGCTCGAGGGCAAGGACGTCGAGGTCGCCGGTGAGACGAAACCCGAACGGCAGGTTGTACGCCCCGGATTCCGGGTCGAACCGGTTGAGGAACCAGATGCGTTGCTGCGACGGGGAGAGCGGGATCCGCGCGGGCCTCTCGCCGGGTGTCAGCGGCGGCCGTGCGACCCCGGTGCCCGCCGCGGCGAGCGCGGCGAGTCCGGCCACGGTCGGGGCGTCGAACAGCTCCCGCAACGTCACACTCGCGCCGAGGGCGGAGTTCAGCCGCGCCAACACCCGTGCCGCGGACAGGGAATTGCCGCCCAGGGCGAAGAACGAGTCGCCGGCGGCGATGTCGCCGATGCCGAGGACCTCCTCGAAGATCCGCGCGACGACGATCTGCTCCGCGGTCGACGGTGCCCGACCGGTGTGGGCGCCGAGGTCCGGTCGCGGCAACGCGGCGCGGTCGAGCTTCCCGTGCACCGTGGTGGGCAGGGCGGCCACGTGCACGATCGCCGTGGGCAGCATGTAGTCCGGCAGGGCGGCACCCAGCGACGTCAACAGGTCCGACTCGCTCTCGGCTCCGCCGCCGGTCACGTACGCGACCAGATGCTGGTGCCCGGGTACGTCTTCCCGGACCAGCGCGACCGCCGCGGTGACGGACGGGTGGGCGAGCAAGGCCTGCTCGATCTCTCCGAGCTCGATGCGCAGTCCACGCAGCTTCACCTGGAAGTCGTTGCGCCCCAGGTATTCCAGGACACCGTCCGCACGCATCCGCACCAGGTCTCCGGTGCGGTACATCCGTGTGCCCGCGTCGAACGGGTTGGCCACGAACCGGTCCGCGGTCAGGTCGGGGCGACCCGTGTAACCGCGTGCCAACTGCGCACCGGAGAGGTACAGCTCCCCGGCCACGCCGGCGGGGACGGGGCGCAGTCGCGGGTCAAGGACGTGGACGTGCGTGCCGGGCACCGGCGCACCGATCGGCACGGTGACCGAGTCCGCGGCGGTGACCTCGTGGAAGGTCACGTCCACCGCGGCCTCCGTGGGGCCGTACAGGTTGTGCAGCCGGGTCCCCGGCAGCGCGGCCCGCAGCGCCGCGGCAGTGGTCGCGGGCAGCGCCTCCCCGGACGCGAAGACGCGCGTGAGCGACACCGCTTCGGCCGCCGCGGGGCGTCCGGTCAGGTCGTCGGCCACGAACAGTGCCAGCATCGACGGCACGAAATGCACCGTCGTCACCGACTCCCGGGCCACGGTCCGGGCGAGCAGACCGGGATCGCGGTGGGTGTCGGGCGAGGGCACCACGAGACGGGCCCCGACCTGCAGCGGCCAGAACAGTTCCCACACCGAGACGTCGAACGTCACCGGCGTCTTCTGCAGCACCACGTCGGCGCCGTCGAGCCGGTACTCGGACTGCATCCACACCAGGCGGGTCACGATCGCCCGGTGCGAGATGGCGACACCCTTCGGGCGGCCCGTCGACCCCGACGTGAAGATCACGTAGGCCGGGTGGTCGGGGTGCAGGGGCGCCCCCGGCACCACCGACTCGGGGTACCCGGAGAGGTCGACGGTGTCCACGAGCACGACGGGCGTGTCCCCCGCTGCGGTGAACCCGTCCCGAGCTGTGGTGAGCACGACGACCGGCCGGGCGGTGGCGAGGATGTGCCCGATCCGCTCGGCCGGCTGATCCGGATCGACGGGCACGTAGGCACCGCCGGCCTTCACGACCGCGTAGACCGCGACGAGCAGCTCGATCGAGCGCCGCGCGGCGACCGCGACCAGCGATTCCGGTCCGACACCGAGCGCGATCAGATGCCCCGCCAGGCGGCCGACCCGGGCGCCGAATTCGGCGTAGGTCACCGACTCGTCCTCGAACGTCAGCGCGACCGCGTCCGGCGTGGCGGCGACCTGGGCGTCGAACAGCGAGACGAGGGTGCGGTCGTCCGTGCCGATCAGGTCGCGGCCCTGCACCTCGATCCGGTCGAGGAGAGCGGCAAGGGCACCGTCGCGGCCGGCGACCTCCGGTGCCAGCCCGGTGATCGCGAGCGTCACCAGCGCGTCGGCGTCCAGCCCCGGAAGCATTCCGCCGAGCTCGCGGACCCGCTGGTGCAGGTCCAGGAACGTCACCTCGGCCGTGGACAGCACCGCGCCGTCGGGCTGCGCAGCCGCCAGTACCTCGACGCACAGTGACAAATCCGACAACACACTCTCCACGGGGTTGGGTCGGGAGCACCGACGCCGTCAGTACACGAAATGACCCCCTATTTCGCCGCGCGATCGTATCGAACCAGCCCTGGGCACGGGTAGCGCTGTGACCTGGAGCAACAACGCCCGCGCCCGCCGCCCGCCCGCGACGTGTTCGAACGTCCAGGTAGGACGCGTGCGGGGTCGGTTGCTGTGAGGTCCATCCGGGCCGGACTCGACTGCACCACCGGTACCCGTGACGAGGAGTTGCCGCCACCGATCACTTCGCGTCCCGCTCCATCGCGGCGATCAGGCTCGTCGGGCGCATGTCGGTCCAGTTCGCCTCCACGTAGGAGGTGCACTCGTGTCGCGCGGCCGGGCCGTGGACCTCGCTCCAGCCGGCGGGGATCTGCGCGAACAGGGGCCAGAGGGGGTGCTGGCCCTCGTCGTTGACCAGGACGAGGAAGGTGCCGTCCTCGTCGTCGAAGGGACCGAGACGGCCGCCTCTGTGGGCCGTACAGGTTGTCCAGCCGAGCCGTACCGACCGCACGGAGGCGGGCGGCGGTCTCCGCGGGCAGCGCTTCGCCGATGGCGAGGATGCGGGTCACCGATTCCGGGAACGCGTCCGGCTGATCGGTCAGCAGCACGACGGACCGTCCGGGTCCCCGGAGGGGAGCCCGAACGGTCCGTTCGAGACAGCGCGCCGTCAGGCGCGCAGGCCGTCGGTTCCGGCGCGAGTCATCACGATGTTCGGGACCACCGCGCGCGAGGACAGCCGGAGCAACCCGTCGACCATCTCGACGACGTCGTCGACCTCGAGCATCTGCTCGGCAGGGATCTTGTCGTGGATCCACGCGGCCATGTCGGTGTCGACGTATGCCGGGGAGATGGCCGTCGCACTGACGCCGTTGCCCGACTCCTCGGTGTTGAACGTCTGCACGAGCGAGATCAGCGCTGCCTTCGTGGCGCCGTAGACCGCGAGGCCGCCCTCGGCGAAGACACCGGTGATCGACGCGAGTGCCACCACCTTCGCGCCCCGGCCGGGCCGGGCGGACGCACCGGCACGCAGCAGCGGAACCGACTGCTGCAGAAGGGCGAACGGGGCCCGCAGGTTGACGTCGATCGTCTTGTCGAACCGACGCATCGGGTACTCCGCCACCGCACCCGCGGTGCCGACACCGGCGTTGAGCACCAGCGCGGTCATCTCCGCACCGAACCGCTCGGCGTGGGCCGCGATGATCGCAGCCGGAAACTCCGCGTCGGCCATGTCCCCGGCCACGGCGACCACGTCCGGCGCTCCCGCGTGTCGCAGATCCTCGGCGACGGCGTCGAGCCGTTCGGGATCGCGCGCCGTGATCGTGAGTGAGTAGCCCTGGGCGGCAAGCCTTCCGGCCACCCCCAACCCGATTCCCCGGGACGCCCCCGTGACGAGTGCGGTCAGATCGCTCATACTCCTGCTCCTGCCAGTGCTCGCAGCCCTGCTGCCATGAATTCGCCCGTGGCCTCCGCGGCACGCGCCGCGCCACTGCCCGCGTCGGAACCCTGCAGGGCCCGGTGCGTGATGCCCTCGCCGATGACGCCGAGTTTGAAGTTGGCCAGCGCCAGGTAGAAGGTCCAGTCCCCCAGGTCACGGCCCGAGGCGACCGCGTAGGTCTGTGCGAGATCGTCGGGTGACGGCAGCCGGGGGCTCGTCCACGCCGCCTGCGACCCCAGGACCAGATCGAACACCGGCGCCCGGTAGACGCACATCAACGCCGCGTCGGTGAGCGGGTCGCCGAGCGTCGACATCTCCCAGTCGACGACGGCCCGCACCCTCGTCGGGTCGGCGGCGTCGAGGATCGTGTTGTCGATCCGGAAGTCGCCGTGCACGATCGACGCGGCCGAGGACTGCGGGATCGCGTCCGCAAGCTTGGCGTGCAGTCTGGCGACATCTGGCAGGTCCTGGGTCTTGACCCGCTCCCACTGTCCGGCCCACAGCTTCACCTGACGGGCCACGAATCCGTCGGGCCTGCCGAACTCCCCGAGACCGACGGCCCGGTAGTCGACCGCGTGCAGGTCGGCGAGCACCCGCACGAGAGCGTGCGTCGAATCGCGGACCTCGGTGTCGGACAGGGCTGCCAGGTCGTCCTGGTCGCGGACGACGCGGCCGTCGACGAACTCGACGACCGTCATCTGCGCACCGAGCGCCGCGCCCGCCTCGTCGAACGCCACCGTCCGCGCGACGGGCACCGAGGAATCCTGGAGGGCCTTCGTCACCCGGAACTCACGCGCCATGTCGTGCGCCGACGGGGTGAGCCCGCTCGTCGGAGGGCGACGCACGATCCAGGTGCTGCGGTCGTCGGCCGCCTTGAAGGTGAGGTTGGACCGGCCACCGCTGACCAGGTCGACCTTCAGCTCGCCGCTGAGCTCGACGCCGCGCTCGACCAGGAACTGCCGCAGCGCGGCGACATCCATGCCGGGCAGGGTCATCAGGACTCCTTCAGTGCACGCTTGGCGGCGCCGATGACGCGCTTGGCCAGCGCCCACCGGTGCACCTCGGACGGACCGTCGTACACCCGGAACGGGCGCACCTCGCGGGACAGGCGGGCCAGTGGCAGATCGCCCGACACACCCATGCCGCCGCACATCTGGACGCTGCGGTCGACGATCCGGAAGATGGCCTCCGCCGCGAAGGTCTTGGCGATGGACGTCGAGTCGCCGCCCTTGAGTCCCTGGTCGAGCTCCCAGCACGCCCGGGTGAGCAGCGCCCGGGTCGCGGCGATGTCGATCTCGTTGTCCGCGACCATCTGCTGCACCATGCCGAGGTCACCGAGCTTGCCGCCGAACGCTTCCCGCTTCGCGACGTACTCGACCGCGATGTCGTGGCCGCGGCGAGCCGCACCGAGCCAGCGCATCACGTGTGTCATGCGGGCCGGGCCGAGGCGGACCTGGGCGTACTCGAAGCCGCGGTCGACCTCGCCGAGCACCGCCGAGTCCGGAACCAGCAGGTCCTCGAAGAACACCTCGCAGTGCCCGCCGAGCATGGACTTGTCGAGCGTGTCGATGTGGCGGCCGACGCGGATGCCGGGGGCGTCGGCAGGCGCGAGGAACATGGTGGCCCCGCCTCGGTCGCCCGGCTCACCTGCGGTGCGGGCGAAGATGATGAAGAAGCCGGCGCCGTCGGCACCGGTGATGAACCACTTGTGTCCGCTGATGCGCCACCCGCCGTCGGCCCTGACGGCGCGGGTGCTCAGCGCCGACGGGTCGGCGCCCGCGCCCGGCGCCGGTTCGGTCATCGCGAACGCGGACCGCACGTCACCGGTAGCGAGCGGAGCCAGGTACTGCTCGCGCTGCTCCGGGTTGGCGATGTGGGCGAGCATGTGGACGTTGCCCTCGTCGGGGGCGGCGATGTTCAGGGCCGTCGGGCCGAACAGGGAGTAGCCGGCCGCCTCGAACACGGGCGCGCGATCGGACATGTTCAGGCCGTGGCCACCGAACTCGACCGGCGCGTGCGGGGCGAACACACCGGCGTCCTTGGCCGCCTGCTGGAGCTTGACCCGGATCTCGTCGCCACCCGCGACGGCGATGTCGCCGCCGTGCGCGTCCTCGATCGGCAGGACGTGGTCCCGGACGAAGGTGCGGGTGCGCTCGATCAGCGCCTCCACATCGGGCGTGTAGGTCAGGTCGATCGCCACGGAAGTCTCCTCGGGTCGTACATGCACCTGCCGAGCGATCACTCGGCCCGTCGCCAGGGTGCCACAGGCCTCGAAACCGGTCAACATTGCGTTTTCACCTGTACCCAACGGCAACGAACCGCGTCGGTCCGGTTGTTCAGGATCCCTGATAGGGTCCACCTCGTTCAGATAATCTGAACACTGTCCGTCGCCACTTCCCCACGGGGGCAGGGCCGCAGGCCGGGGAGAATCGCAGGGGTGAATCGCATGGGTGAACCGACGACCGACACCGCGGGAACCGTGGGATCTGCGACCGCGGCGGACACCACCGCCGCGGCGATCCGTGCCGCACGCATCGACCGGGGGATGTCGCTGCGCGACCTGGCGCGGCGGATCGGAGTGAGCCCGGCCACCCTCAGCGCCGTCGAGAACGGACGGACCGGAGTCAACGTCGATCGTCTCCGGGAGATCGCGGACGTGCTGGACACGACGGTCGCTCGCCTGGTCGGCGAACAATCCCGTGAGTCACCCGGGCCCACACCGCGCACACCCGTACCGGAACCGCCGACGGCCGCACCGGAGGGAGCGGAGTGGCGAACGTTTCCGCCTCTGACGATCGATCCCGTCCTCGCCGCCGCCATCGACGCGTTCGTCGAGACCGGCTATCACGGGGCCACCATGCGCACGCTCGCCCGACGTGCCGGAATGAGCGTCCCCGGGGTCTACCACCATTACCGGGACAAGCAGGCACTGCTGGTCCGCGCGCTCGACCTGACGATGTCCGAACTGCACTGGCGGGTGCGAGCCGCCCGAGACGAGGGCGCAACCGCCGCCGCGCGGGTGGCCCTGATCGTGGAGGCCCTGGCGCTCTACCACACGCACCGACGGGCCCTCGCGTTCATCGGCGCGAGCGAGATGCGCAGCATCGAGGAGCCCGATCGATCGCGAATCACCGAGTCCCGCAATCAGATCCAGTACCTGCTCGACGAGCAGATCGACGCCGCGGTCCGGGACGGAACCCTGCGCACAGCCCATCCCCGCGACGCGGGGCGGGCCATCGCGACGATGTGCACCTCACTGCCGCAGTGGTTCCGAGCGCAGGGCCCGTCGTCGCCGGAACAGATCGCGGCCGAGTACGCCGAGTTCGCCCTCGACCTGCTCGGCCGGCCGAAAGAGTGAACGGGATGCGGACGGTCCGATCGCGGCGGACATCACCATCCCGGCGTTCGGACAGCGCTCGCAGTGTCAGTCCCGAGGCCAGCTCAGCCCCTGCCGTCGCTCGATCTCCTCGTTCAGCCGTCGCAGCACGACGACCAGACTGCGTCGATCCGCCTCGTCCCAGTCGGCGAGCAGATCGTTGAGCCCGTCGATCTTGCTGCTGCGGTCCCGCCGCAGTGCCGCCAGACCCGCCTCGGTCGGGCGAAGCCTCCGGGCCGTGCCGCCGTCCGGGTCGGCGATCCGCTCGGCGAACCCGTCGCGCAGGAGTGCGGCCGTCTGCCTGTTGACCGTCGAGACGTCGAGGCCGAAGGAGGCGGCGAGTTCGCCCAGGGTCATCGGCTCGCTGATCTCGAGCCGGCTCAGCAACAGGTAGGCGGACCGGTCGAGTTCCTGCTCGGCAGCGTGCGCCTTGTTCACCAGGGTTATGTGCCGGGCCAGGAGTACCATTTCGCGCTCGAGACCTCGTACGGCTTCGATCTGCGTCTCGTTTGCGTTCATCGCGGCCAATTGTGGCATCGCCGCCGCGAGCCGAAGGTCGCGGCCGGGCTCGGCGAACCACCCGGCACGGAGCCGCGAACGTGCTTACGATGGCGGCGTGGCCCCCGACATCGGCGTCCGGGCTGCTTCCACGTCCCGACGCCGCGCCGTCGCAACCACCGGCACCTGCGGGTGGCCGGTTCGGCCTCTTGCGGTCATCTGCGCCGCACTCGCCGTGGCCGCGGCGGGGTGCACGCCGCGGGGTGCCGACACCGACGAGATCGCGCTGATCTCGACGATGCAGCAGGACGAGTTGCCCTGGACGGACCGGCTGCTGCCGCCGCAGACCCCCACCGCGGTGCCCCCCGGGCCGCCGGGGAGCGACCTGCCCGCGGGCGCCTCCCCGACCACGACCGGCGACCGCGCGGGCCTCTACGGCGGCAGCCTCGACCGTCCGCTGTGCGACCGCGACCGCCTCGTAGACGACCTGGAACGTGACCCGCAGCGGATGACGGCGTGGTCGACCGTCCAGGGTGTCGACGACGTCCGCGGGTTCGTCGAGACGCTGACGCCGGTGCTGCTGCGGCAGGACACGCGCGTCACGGCGTACGGGTACGACGAGGGGCGTGCGACACCCCGCGAGTCGGTACTCGAGGCGGGAACCATCGTGCTCATCGACGACCACGGCGTCCCGAAGGTCCGCTGCGCGCGCGGCGCCCCCCTGGGCTCGCCCGCCCTCGACACCGACCCCGACCCCCTCGCGGTCCCGTGGCCGGGTTACCGGGCCGACCGGCTGCTCGTCGTGTCCCCCGCCCCCGAGTCGCTGGGCGCGGTGACGGTGGTGGATCTGTCCACCGCAGCGCTGACCGTGCTGCCGCTCGGCTCCGGACCGCAGGCCGAGTCGACGCCCGAGGCGCCGCCGCCCACCACGCGGGCACCCGTCCCCGTCGCATCGGCGTCCGCCCCGGCGCCGGGTCCCGCGCTCGCGGAAGCGTCGGCTGCACCGCCACCCGCTGCCGCACCGCCACCGGCGCCCGAACCGGAACCCGCGCCGCCAGCTCAACCCGCGCCGCCCGCTCAACCCGCACCGCCCGCACCGGCGCCCGTCGTGGTGCCACAACCGGCCCCGCCCCCGGAAATCCGGGTGGAGGTGCCCGGACTTCCTCCGCTGATCATCCAGTTGCCGAACTGAGCGGTCGGCGCCGTCGACAAGTCCTGCCCTCCACGCGAGTCGCCTCGACATCGCCGATGTATCCGCCCCAGCGACGCCGGCCGGCTGCGGTTCAGGGCTTGCGGGCCGCGTACCAGTCGACGAGGTCGGGGACGTCGACGGCCGAGCGGGCCAGCACCTTCGCGGGGTCGCCGCCCTGGAGGATCCGCTTGATCGGCACCTCGAGCTTCTTCCCGGTGCGGGTGTGCGGGACACCCGGCGCGGCGATGATCTCGTCGGGAACGTGCCTCGGCGACACCTGTTCCCGGATCGCGGCCTTGATGCGGTCACGCAGCGTGTCGTCGAGTTCGACGCCGTCGGCGAGGACGACGAACAGCGGCATCCAGTAGTCGCCGTCGGGCCGCTCCGCGCCGATCACCATCGCCTCGACGACCTCGGGCAGCCCCTCGACGACCTGGTAGATGTCGGCGCTGCCCATGCGGATCCCGTTGCGGTTCAACGTCGAGTCGGACCTTCCGTGCACGATCACACTGCCGCGGTCGGTGATCGTGATCCAGTCTCCGTGCCGCCACACTCCCGGATACGTGCCGAAGTAGGCGTCCCGATAGCGGGAACCGTCCGGGTCGTTCCAGAACCGCACGGGCATCGACGGCATCGGCCGGGTCACCACCAACTCCCCCACGGCACCGCGAACCGGGGCGCCGTCCTCGTCGAACGCATCCACCGCGACACCGAGGTACGGCACGGACAACTCACCTGGCCACACCGGGACCGTGCGGACCCCGCCGGCGAACGCCGACACCACGTCGGTGCCGCCGCTGATGGAGAACACCGGAACCTGATCCCCGACGCTCTCGGCCAGCCACAACGACGACGACGCGGGCAGCGACGACCCGGTGATCCCCACCGCCCGCAGTGCACCCAGGTCGTGATCCGCGCGCGGCACCACCCCCGCCTTCCGGCACGCGAGCACGTAGCCCGGGCTGGTCCCGAGGAGTGTGACCTTGTTCCGGGAAGCCAACTCCCACAACGTGTCCGGCTGCGGGAACGACGGGCTGCCGTCGTAGCAGACGACGGTCGCGCCGACGAGCAGAGCGGCGACCTGGAAGTTCCACATCATCCAGCTCGGGCTGGTGTACCAGAACAGTGTGTCGGCCGGGCCGATGTCGTTCTGCAGGGCCAGCGACTTCAGGTGCTCGAGGAGGACTCCACCGTGCCCGTGCACGATGCCCTTCGGCAGCCCGGTGGTCCCGCTGGAGAACACCACCCACAGCGGGTGGTCGAAGTCGACGTCGACGGGATCGAGCGGGGCGTCACCGGCACTCGCCTCCGCCCAGCACATCACCCGCCCCGGCGCCGGAAGGCCTTCGGGCACAGGCGGAGGCGGGACGGCACCGTCGGGGGCAGGGGCGGCTTCGCTGTCGCCGAGATGATCCACTCGCACAATCAGCCGCAGGTCCGGCAGGCCGGCTCGCAGCGTCGCGACCTCCGCGTCGCGGTGCTGCGCCTTCCCGCCGTACCGGTAGCCGTCGGCGGCCACCAACACGACGGGTTCGAGCTGGCCGAGCCGGTCGAGCGCCGCCGGGGCCGAGTAGTCCTGCCCGCACGCCGCCCAGATCGCACCGAGCGCGGCGGTCGCCAGGAACGCGACGACGGCCTCGGGAATGTTGGGCAGGTAACCGACCACCCGATCTCCGGGTCCGACGCCGTGCGCCTTCAGCGTCGCGGCCAGGGCACCCACCTGGCGCCGCAACTCGGCCCAGGACAGGGCGGTGTCACGCGCCGAATCCTCGCTGCAGTACCGGATGGCGGGATGGTGCCGGGTCTCGTGCCGCAGTGCCTGCCGGACGTAGTTGATCCGGGCGCCGGGGAACCAGCGGGCACCGGGCATCTGCTCGTCCACGAGCGCCGCACCGACCGGCTCCGCCGACTGCACCTCGAAGTACTCCCACACGGCCTGCCAGAAGTCGTCGAGGTCGTCGACGGACCACTGCCACAGGGCGTGGTAATCGCCCAGCGTGACGCCGCAGCGGGCCTGCACCCAGGACGTGAAATCGGTGATCCGCGCACCCTCGACGTCCTCGTCCGTCGGCACCCACTGCGGCTCGGGTGCGTTCTTCGCCCGCTGCGGCTCGGGTGCGTTCTTCGCCCGCTGCGGCTCGGCCGCGTCCTTCGCCCGCTGCGTCTCGGGTGCGTTCTTCGCCCGCTGCGGCTCGGCCGCGTCCTTCGCCCGCTCCGCCACTGTCAGTCGCCTCCTGGTCGCCTCTACTGTGCAGTGTCACCTGCCCTGCGCACGATCGCCTCCGCGTGCCGGAACAGCGGGGCATCCACCATCTTGCCCTCGAAGGTGAAGACTCCGCGCTCGTTCCCGGCCGCGGCCAGGACACGCCGGGCCCAGTCCAGGTCCTGCGCACTCGGCGCGTACGCCTCCCGGACCACCGTCACCTGGCTCGGGTGGATCGACACCTTGACGTCGAACCCGACGGCGACCGCATCGGCGGCTTCCGCGCGCAGCCCGGCGAGGTCCTCGATGTCCAGGTACACCGAGTCCAGCGCGAACCGGCCGTGCGCCTTCGCGGCGAGCAGCGACGTGGACCGGACGTGCCGAGCGACATCGCGATACGTCCCGTCGGCATCCCGACTGCCGGTGCCGCCGAGCCCGGCCACCAGATCCTCCGCGCCCCACATCACGCCGACCGCGTTGGCGACCTGCGCGGACTCCGCGACCGTCAGCGCGCCGAGCGGGGACTCGATCAGCGCGATCACCTCGCGCGGTGCCAGCGACCGGACCTGCTCGGCGGACTCGCACTTCGGCAGCATCACCCGGGGATAACGGGTCTCGCGCAGCGCCTCCAGGTCGAGGCGCTGGTCCTCGGTGCCGTGTGCGTTGATCCTCACCACGGTGCGCTCCGGATCCAGCGGGGTGTCGATCAGCGCGCGGCGGGCCGCGTCCCGATCGGCCGCGGCGACACCGTCCTCGAGGTCGAGGATCACCACATCGGCAGCGGCCGCGGCCTTGGCGAACCGCTCGGGCCGGTCCGCCGGGCAGAACAGCCATGCGGGCCCCGGGGGAACCCACATCGAGCGTGTCTCGGTCATCTCACTCCCCTTCCGGGCGCTTGCGGACCATCGTCTTGCGGACCGCGGTCGCGACGACGTCGCCGTGCTGGTTCCGCGCCGTGTGGGCGAACGTCACGATCCCCTCCCCGGGCCTGCTCTTCGACTCCCGCTTCTCGACGATCTCGGTCTCCGCGTACATCGTGTCACCGTGGAACAGCGGTTTGGGGAACGCGATCTCGGAGAACCCGAGGTTGCCGACGATGGTGCCCTGCGTCAGCTGCGCCACCGACAACCCGACCAGGGTGGACAGCGTGAACATCGAGTTCACCAGACGCGCGTTGAACGGCGGCAGGTCGTCGGCGAACGCGGCGTCGAGGTGCAGTGCCTGGGTGTTCATCGTCAGCGTGGTGAACAGGACGTTGTCGGCCTCGGTGACGGTGCGGCCCGGTCGGTGCTCGTAGACGACACCGGTCTCGAACTCCTCGAACCACAGTCCGCGCTGGACCACACGTCGGACGTCGCTCACAGGCCCGCCTCCCGGGCGATCAGCATCAGCTGCACCTCGGTGGTGCCCTCACCGATCTCGAGGATCTTGCTGTCCCGGTAGTGACGGGCGACCGCGTACTCGTTCATGAAGCCGTAGCCGCCGAAGATCTGCGTGGCGTCGCGTGCGTTGTCCATCGCCGCCTCGCTGGCGACCAGCTTGGCGATCGAGGCCTGCTTCTTGAAGGGCTTGCCCGCCAACATCAGTGCCGCCGCGTCGTAGTAGGCGGTGCGGGCGGTGTGCGCGCGGGCCTCCATCCGGGCGATCTTGAACGCGATCGCCTGATTGGCGCCGATCGGCCGGCCGAACGCCTCGCGCTCCTTGGCGTACTTGACGGATTCGTCGACGCAGCCCTGCGCCGCACCGACGGACAGCGCCGCGATCGCGATCCGGCCCTCGTCGAGGATCCGGAGGAAGTTCGCGTAGCCGCGGCCACGTTCGCCGAGCAGGTTCTCCCGCGGCACCCGCACGTCGTCGAACGACAGCGGATGGGTGTCGGAGGCGTTCCAGCCGACCTTGTTGTACGCCGGCTCGGCGGTGAACCCGGGCGTCGACGTCGGAACCAGGATCGTGGAGATCTCCTTCTTGCCGGCCTCGTTCACACCGGTGACCGCGGTGACGGTGACCAGCTTGGTGATGTTGGTGCCGGAGTTGGTGATGAACTGCTTGTTGCCGTTGATCACCCAGTCCTCGCCGTCCTCGCGGGCGGTGGTGCGGGTGCCGCCGGCGTCGCTGCCCGCACCCGGCTCCGTCAAACCGAAAGCGGCAAGCGACTTTCCGCTGGTGAGCTGCGGCAGCCACTCCTGCTTCTGTGCCTCGTTGCCGAACCGGTACACCGGCATCGCACCGAGCGACACACCCGCCTCGAGCGTGATTGCCACCGACTGGTCGACCTTCCCGAGTTCCTCGAGCGCGAGGCAGAGCGCGAAGTAGTCGCCGCCCTGTCCGCCGTACTCCTCGGGGAACGGCAGCCCGAACAGGCCGAGATCGGCCATCCCGTCGACCACCTCGTACGGGAACGTGTGGTTGGCGTCGTGTTCGGCGGCGACCGGCGCGACCACCGACTGTGCGAAGTCGCGAACGGTCTTCGCCAGCTGGGCGTACTCGTCGGGCAGTCCCCCGGTGGAGAGATAGTCGGTCATTCGTCGTCACCCTTCTCGTTCTGTGCGTTCGGGATCACTCGTGCGAGTAGTTGGTCGACCTTCACCTGGTCACCCGCCGCGGCGTACACCTCCACGACACCGTCGACGGGGGCGGTCAGGGCATGTTCCATCTTCATCGCCTCGACGACGACGATGGTGGTGCCCGCGGTCACGGTGGCGCCGGATTCCGCGCCGACGGCGATCACGGCGCCCGGCATGGGGCTCGTCAGTTCGGCTTCGCCGGCGTGCGTGTCACCGGTACGGACGTTGACCTCGGCGACCTCCCGGATCAACGCGGTGCCCGTCGGAGACGTCAGCCACAGGTGCCCGTCGTCCTCGGCGACGCGGTAGGTCTCACTGCGCCCGTCGATCACCACCCGCAGCGCGTCACCGTCGAGAGATGCTGTCAGCGAATGCGATTCGCCATCCTCGAGCCGGACGGTCGCTGCGTCGGGGCGGCCCGTGATGTGCACGTGCTCGGCTCGTCCCGCGGTCGCCAGCCGGACGCTGGTCGGGGCCGGGCCCCCGACCCGCCACCCGGTCGGGACGTCCCACGGATCGGCAGCACCGACCGGCCAGCGGCTCAGCCACCGGTAGGCGCCGGCGGCGACGATCTGATCGTCCGACGGCTCCGGGGCCACGAAGTGCTCGACGCGGCGATCGAGGAGTCCGGTGTCGAGGTTCCCCGCCGCCACGTCGGGATCGGCGAGCAGGAACCGGGCGAAGTCGATGTTGGTGACCACCCCGAGCACCGCCGTCTCCGCCAGCGCACGGTCCAGCCCGCGCAGTGCTGCCGCCCGATCCGGTCCGTGCGCGATGACCTTCGAGAGCATCGGGTCGTAGTCGCTGCCGACGACGGTGCCGACCCGCAGCCCGGAGTCGACCCGCACACCCGGACCACTCGGCTCCGCGAGATCGACGACGGTCCCACCGGTGGGCAGGAACCCGCGTCCGGGGTCCTCGGCGTAGACGCGGGCCTCGATTGCGTGACCGGTCAGCGTGATCTCGTCCTGCGCGATCGTGAGTTTCTCGCCGGCGGCGACGCGGACCTGCCACTCGACGAGGTCGATGCCGGTGACCATCTCGGTGACCGGGTGCTCGACCTGCAGGCGGGTGTTCATCTCCATGAAGAAGAACTCGTCCGGCCGGTCGGCGGAGACGATGAACTCCACCGTCCCCGCGCCGGAGTAGTCGACGCTGCGGGCGGTGTTGCACGCCGCCTCACCGATCCGTGCGCGGGTGGCCTCGTCGAGCAGCGGCGACGGCGCCTCCTCGATCACCTTCTGGTGCCGGCGCTGCAGGCTGCACTCACGCTCCCCGAGGTGGATCACGTTGCCGTGGGTGTCCGCGAGGATCTGCACCTCGATGTGCCGGGGCCGCAACACGAACCGCTCGAGGAACAGGGTGTCGTCACCGAACGCCGACGCCGCCTCCCGCCGCGCACTGGCAAGCGCAGCGGGCAGATCCGCCGGATCCTCGACCATCCGCATGCCCTTGCCGCCACCACCGGCGGACGGCTTGACCAGCACCGGATACCCGATGTCCTCGGCCGCGGAGATCAGCTCCGCATCGGTCAGCCCGGGCCGGGCGATGCCCGGCACCACCGGCACGTCGAACGCGGCGACCGCGTTCTTCGCGGTGATCTTGTCGCCCATCACCTCGATCGCCTTCGCCGACGGGCCGAGGAACGCGATCCCCGCGTCCGCCAACGCCGCCGCGAACGCCGCGTTCTCCGACAGGAACCCATACCCCGGGTGCACGGCCTGCGCCCCCGTGCGGCGCGCAGCGTCGACGACCCTGTCGATGTCGAGGTAACTCTCCCGCGCCGGCGCCGGCCCGAGCCGCACCGCGACATCCGCCTCCCGGACGTGCCGGGCATCGACGTCGGCGTCGCTGTAGACGGCCACCGACCGGATCCCCAACGCCCGCAACGTACGGATCACCCGGACCGCGATCTCGCCGCGATTCGCGACCAGGACGGTCTCGAACATGCCGGCACCTCCGGCGGTGTGGAACATGCCGGCACCGCCGGCGGTGTCGAACATGCCGGCACCGCCGGCGGCATCGCGCGTGCTGTTTTCGCTCATCTCGCTCATCTCGTCACATCCGGAACACGCCGTAGGAGACCGGCTCGATCGGCGCGTTCGCGCACACCGAAAGGGCAAGTCCGAGAACAGTTCTGGTGTCGGCGGGGTCGATGACGCCGTCGTCCCACAACCGCGCCGTCGAGTAGTACGGGTTGCCCTGCGACTCGTACTGCTCGCGGATCGCGTCCGGGTCGCTGCCCGACCCGACCGTGCCGAGCACCTGCGCGGCCTGCTCACCACCCATCACCGAGATCCGGGCGTTCGGCCACATCCACAGGAACCGCGGCGAGTACGCCCGCCCGCACATCGAGTAGTTGCCCGCCCCGTACGAACCGCCGATCACCACCGTCAGCTTCGGCACCCGCGCACACGCCACCGCCGTGACCATCTTCGCACCGTGCTTGGCGATACCACCCGCCTCGTAGTCCCGGCCCACCATGAAGCCGGCGATGTTCTGCAGGAACACCAACGGAATCGACCGCTTGTCGCACAACTCGATGAAGTGCGCACCCTTCATCGCGGACTCGGCGAACAGCACACCGTTGTTGGCGACGATCCCCACCGGATGCCCGTGGATCCGGGCGAACCCCGTCACCAGACTCTTGCCGTACTCCGCCTTGAACTCCTGGAACGCACCGGACCCATGGTCGGCACCGCCGACGCCGTCCACGACGCGAGTGATGACCTCGTGCACGTCGTACGGGGTCCGCGGATCCGTCGGCACCACGTCGTACAACTCGGTCTGATCCGCCACGGCGTCGACGGTCGGCGCGACGTCCCACGGACGCGGCTCCCGCGGACCGAGTGTCGAGACGATGTTCCGCACGATCCGCAGCGCGTCCTGGTCGTCCTCGGCGAGGTGGTCGGTCACCCCGGAGACCTTCGAGTGCAGGTCACCACCACCGAGTTCCTCCGCGGTCACCACCTCACCGGTCGCGGCCTTCACCAGTGGCGGACCGCCGAGGAAGATGGTGCCCTGGTTGCGGACGATGACCGCCTCGTCGCTCATCGCGGGCACATACGCCCCACCCGCGGTGCACGACCCCATCACCGACGCGATCTGAGCAATCCCCTTGGCGCTCATCGTCGCCTGGTTGTAGAAGATCCGCCCGAAGTGCTCCCGGTCCGGGAACACCTCGTCCTGCCGCGGCAGGAACGCACCCCCGGAGTCGACGAGGTAGATGCACGGCAGGTTGTTCTGCAGCGCGATCTCCTGCGCCCGCAGATGCTTCTTCACCGTCATCGGGTAGTAGGTTCCGCCCTTGACCGTCGCATCGTTGGCGACGATCACGCACTCTCGACCCGACACCCGCCCGATCCCGGCGATCATCCCCGCACCCGGGCACTCGTCGTCGTACAACCCGTTCGCCGCCAACGGCGCCAACTCCAGGAACGCGCTGCCCGGATCGAGCAGCGTGTTCACCCGCTCCCGCGGCAACAACTTGCCCCGATCGACGTGCCGCTGCCGCGACTTCTCACTGCCACCGAGCGCCGCAACCCGCAGCCGCTCCCGCAGCTCGGTCACCAACCGCTCGTGCTCGGCCCTGTTCTTGTCCTGATCGAACGCCATCTCGCCGCCTGTCCGCTCGAAGCCCGCGCGGTCCGTGGCCACCGGATCCGATCGCCGGAACCACATCTTCGCCAATTCGGTTAACTTCCAATAACCGAATTCAAGATAACTGTGCTTAACTGAGTTGTCCAGACCCCAGGCTCGGGGACGACCGACAGACCAGGAGAGGAGGCCCCACCGTGACGGCGAACCACGATGTGGCCGGCACCGCCGCCCCCACGCGACGCAGCCAGGCCAAGGCGGACCGTCGACGCCAACTCCTGCGGGCGGCAGCCAGATTGATCGCCGAACGGGGCTACACCGGAGTTCGCCTCGAGGATCTCGGCTCGGCCGTCGGCATCAGCGGACCGGCCGTGTACCGCCACTTCTCCAACAAGGAGGCGCTGCTCGTCGAGCTGCTGGTCGGCATCAGCGCGCGCCTGTTCGACGGCGGCACCGCCGTCGTCGAGTCCACCCCCGACGCCGAGCTGGCACTCGCCGGGCTGATCGAGTTCCACCTCGACTTCGCACTCGGCGAATCCGATCTGATTCGCGTGCAGGACCGCGACCTCGGGTCGCTGCCCGACCCGGCCCGGCGCCAGGTGCGCCAGTACCAGCGCCGCTACGTCGAACTGTGGGTGCAGGTGCTGTGCAAGACCGACCCCGCGCTCTCCGAGACCGACGCCCGCACCAAGGCGCACGCCACCTTCGGCCTGATCAACTCCACACCGCACAGCGCGAACCCGGCGACCCCGACCCGGACGCGCGACGTCCTGCGCCGGATGACCGTCGCCGCGCTCGCGCCGGGCGTGTGAGACGCGAAACCGGGTATTGCACCTTTCCGAACAACGTTAGACAATTCGAACTGTGTTAGACGACGTGCGGCCGGACGTCCCGGTACGCACCCCCACCAGCAGGGTCCGCAAACGCCACGAGGCGACGCGAGCGGAGATCCTCGCTGCGGCGTGGTCCCTGGTGCGAGCACACGGTCTCGCCGCGCTCACGCTGCGCGACGTCGCCCGGGAGGTCGGGATGCGAGCGCCCTCGCTCTACTCGTACTTCCCGTCCAAGAACGCCATCTACGACGCGATGTACGTGCAGGGGTGCCGGGAGTTCGTCGAGTACTACGAGCAGATCCCCGTCACCGACGACGCGCTGACCGATCTCCGGGCCGGGATGCACGCATTCGTCCGCTTCTGCACCGACGACCCCGCCCGGTACCAACTGCTCTTCCAGCGCACACTTCCCGGCTTCGAACCGACCCCGGACTCGTTCTCGTGGGCGGTCCGCGGCCTCGACCTCCTCCGCCGCCGGCTGTCCGTACACGGGTACGACGAGGACGTCCTCGACCTCCTCACGGCGATCGGCACCGGACTGGCCGATCAGCAGATTTCCAACGATCCCGGCGGTGACCGGTGGATCCGGCTGATCGACGACGCGATGACGATGTTCCACAATCACGTCTCCCGCTGATCCGCCGCAGCGAGGGACCGGGCCCCCCAGGCCCACCACGACACGAGGCCCGCCATGACCGACATCACCGATCCCGTCACCGACATTCCACGCCTGGATCGCGCGGGGTACGCGCGACTCGCGGCCACCGAGTACGCACGCATGCTCGACACGCTGCGGGGATTGACGCCGGGCGACTGGCCCCGGCCCACCGACTGCGCGGCCTGGGACGTGCGCGCCCTCGCCGGCCACGTTCTCGGCGGCACCGAACTCGTCTGCACTCTGCGCGAGTTCGTCCACCAACTCCGAGCGGGGTCGGCCGCCGCGCGGGGCCGCCCCACGGTCGACGGGATGACCGAGGTCCAGGTGCGCGAACGCGCCCCGCTCGGCACCGACGAACTGATCGACCGGTTCGGACTCGCCGGTCCCCGGGCCGCGCGGGTGCGGGCCCGGCTCCCCCGCCCGTTCCGGTGGATTCCGATGACCGCCAGGGTCGGTGACGTCGACGAGAAGTGGCGTCTCGGCTACCTTTTCGACATCATTCTGACCCGCGACACCTGGATGCACCGGGTGGATCTGTGCCGTGCGACGGACACCCCGATGACGCTGACCGGCGACCACGACGGGCGGATCGTCGCCGACGTGGTCCGCGAATGGGCGGGGCGGCACGGCCGGCCCTTCGCGGTGGAGCTGACGGGACCGGCGGGCGGCGTGTTCGCCTCGCCGACAGCATGTTCCGAGAGCATCTCGATGGACGCCGTCGAATTCTGCCGCGTCCTCTCCGGGCGAGGCCGGGCAGGCACCGGGCTGCTCGCGCGCCCCGTCCCGTTCTGACACGCTCCGCGCAGTGGTGCACTTGTGGACGCCGGACCCTCCGAAAGTGCACCACTGCGCGGAGCGCCTCTCAGTTCCGGGTGCGGGCGAACACGCCCGCGAGGACAAGCGCGACCGCGACGGCGAACCACAGCCCCGCCAACCCCAGTGCGCGGTGCGTCGCCGCGCCCGCGAGCACCCCTGCCGACAGCGCCAGCCACAGGCCCGCGAATCGCAGCCAGTCCCACCGCGGTCCGCCGGTCAGTGCCGCCGCGATGCCGCGTCCGACCTTGACCAGGGTGCCCGTCACGTAGGTCAGGCTGATCGACGACGCGCTGCTCCCGTCGAAGACGGTGTTCTCGATTCCCATCGCCAGCGTCAGGGCCGCGATCACCGCCTGGTCGGGACCGAACGCGGAGCACACCGTGGCCACCGAGATCAGCACCGCGACGAGGGCCATCACCGCCGGGCGACGGCGCCGACCCGCGAGGTGCCCGAGCACCGAACCCGCGGTCACGCCGAGCACGAACAACGCGACGACCGACGCTCCGACCAGAACCGGATGCCACTGCCCGTCGACGAGGGCCACCCCGGCCTGGGTGGTGTTGCCGCTCATGAACGAGACGAAGAACCCGCCGAGGGTGATGAACCCCATCGCGTCGACGTACCCGGCCAGGGCAGCGAGCAGCGCCGCGATCGCGAAGGTCGCGCGATCGGCGTCCACAACCAAGGCGGGTTCCCTTTCGATCGATCTCGTTGCCGGCGAACCCGCCCCAGCGTACGGCTAGGTCTTTCTGGTGAGCGAGGTGTAGCCGAGAGTCAGGACCGCGGCCGCCGCGATACTGATGATCCACCGCCACCAGTCGATCCCGGATGTGTCTCCGGTGTCGCTGATCATGTCCCAGACCCAGTAGCCGATCAGCGCGCCCGCGATGCCGAGGATGACGGTGATCACCCAGCCCATCGCCTGCTTGCCCGGAATGACGAGGCGGGCCAGCACGCCGATGACCGCGCCGAAAATGATGGTGCCGATGATGTCCCCAACCATGGGTGGACTCCCTTCGTACTGCACCCGAACCGGACGGTGTACGACTTCGTCAAACTCTGATCGTGGCACGGATACGGCTCGAACGGAACTGTTTCCCGGCCACGAAGTTCGCCCCACACCCCGTCGCCCGGACAATCGGGCGCGAGGTGTGGGGCGAGAGATCGACCGGGCGAGCGGCGGTGGGACTACTGACCGTGCACGATCACGCCGCGGATGTTCTTGCCGTCGCGCAGGTCCTGGTAGCCCTCGTTGACCTGTTCGAGGGTGTACCGGGTGGTGACCAATTCGTCCAGCTTCAACTGGCCCGCGTCGTAGAGGCGGAGCAGCCTGACGATGTCGTACTGCGGGTTCATCGACCCGAACAGCGAACCCTTGATCGTCTTCTGGTTGAGGGTCAGGTCACAGCCGGAGACGTGCACCGTGAGCTTCTCCGGGTTCGCGAGCCCGGTGATGACGACGGTGCCGCCCTTGCCGATCACGGCGGTCGCCGCGGAGACGACGGCCTCGTCGACGGTGCCGACCAGGATCAGCGCCGCGTCCGCGCCCTGGCCCCAGGTCAGTTCGGTGACCTTGGCCGCCGCACTCTCGGCGTCCGGGAATGCATGCGTGGCACCGAACTTCAGGGCGGTCTCCCGCTTGAACGGAACCGGATCGACGGCGACGACGTACTTGCAACCGGCGGCGACCGCCCCCTGGATCGCGTTGATGCCGAGGCCACCGATGCCGTACACGACAGCGGTGTCCCCGGCACGCAGGTTGCCCGCGTTCACGGCGGTGCCCCAGCCCGAGGGGACGCCGCAGCCGACGAGGACCGCCGTCTCCAGCGGCAGCCAGTCGTCGACCTTGACGACCGAGTGCTGGGAGATGGTGGCCCGCTCGGAGAAGGTGCCGAGCATGCACATGGCGCCGAAATCGACTCCGTTGCCGTGGAATCGGAAGGTGCCGTCGGGCATCGAGCCCTCGAGGATCGTGGCACCCATGTCGCACAGGTTCTGCCGCCCCGTCGAACAGTAGCGACAGGTGCCGCAGTTCGGGATGAAGCTGCACACGACGTGGTCGCCGGGCTTGACCTTGGTGACGCCGGGGCCGACCTCCTCGATGATCCCGGAGCCCTCGTGGCCGCCGACGATCGGGTAGCGCGGCGGCAGGTCGCCGTCCGTCAGGTGCAGGTCCGAGTGGCACAGGCCGGCGGCGGTGTACTTGATCAGCACCTCGCCGGGGCCCGGGCCGTCGAGCTCGAGTTCCATGAGTTCGAACGGCTTGCCCGCCTCGAGCAGTACGGCTGCGGTGGTCTTCATGGTGGTTATCCTTCGGCGAGTGGTGGTCAGAGTGCAATGTTGACGGACTTGGTGATCGTGTAGGCGTCGAGTCCGGCGGCACCGAGTTCACGCCCCCACCCGGACTGCTTGTAGCCGCCGAAAGGCATCGCCGTGTCGAAGCCGTTGTACTGGTTGATCCACACCGAACCGGCCTTGATCCGGCGTGCGGTGCGGTGCGCCTTGGAGATGTCCTTGGTCCAGATGCCCGCGGCGAGACCGTAGATCGAGTCGTTGGCCGCGGCGGCGACACCTGCCTCGGCGTTGAACGGCTGGGCGGCGACGACGGGGCCGAAGATCTCCTCGCGGACGATGGAGAACTCGGGCTCGACGTCGACGAAGACGGTGGGTTCGACGAACCAGCCCGTCTCGCCCCACCGCTTGCCGCCGGTCAGTGCCCGCGCCCCGTCGGCGAGCCCGGCGGCGAGGTAGCCGGTGACCCTGTCGAACTGTTCCTGCGAGACGAGAGGGCCGAGCTGGGTGGTCGGGTCGAGGCCGGGGCCGATCTTCACCTGGCTCGCGGCATCGGCGACGGCCTGCGTGAACTCGTCGAAGATCTTGTCCTCCACGAACAGCCGGGTGCCCGCGACGCAGCACTGCCCGTGGTTGAACAGCCAGGCGTTCAGCGACCCCTCCACGGCGGCGTCGAAGTCCGCGTCCGCGAACACGATGTTCGGGCTCTTGCCGCCGAGCTCGAGGGTGACCTTCTTCAGGTTGCCCTTCGCGGCGTCGACGATCTTCTTGCCCACCTCCGTGGATCCGGTGAACGCCACCTTGTCGACGCTCTCGTGCGCGGACAGCGCGGCGCCGGCGTCGCCGAAGCCGCTGACGATGTTGACCACACCGGGCGGGAATCCCGCTTCCTGGAACACCTCCCCCAGCAGGAGCGCGGTCAGCGGTGTCTGCTCGGCGGGCTTGAGGATGACGGTGTTGCCGGCGCCGAGGGCGGGGGCGAGCTTCCACGCCGCCATCAGCAGCGGGAAGTTCCACGGCACGATCAGTCCGCAGACGCCGACCGGCTCCCGCAGGGTGTAGGCGTGGAACTGGGCGTCCGGTGCGAACGGCATGGACACGTTGACCGTGCTGCCCTCGATCTTGGTGGCCCAACCGGCGTAGTAGCGGAACACGTCGGCCGCCCAGGCCACGTCGACAGCGCTGGCGATGCCGGCGGACTTGCCGTTGTCGAGGGCCTCGAGCTGACCGAACTCCTCGGCCCGCTCGCTGAGGAGGTCACCGACCCGCCAGATCAACCGTTCGCGCTGGTTCGGCTTCATCGACGGCCACGGGCCCTCGTCGAATGCGCGGCGAGCGGCGCGCACCGCCCGGTCGACGTCCTCGGCCTGACCGTGGGCCACCTCGGTGAGGACGTTTCCGGTGGCGGGATCGTGCGTGGGGAAGGTGCGACCTGAGGCCGCCTCCACCCACTCGCCTCCGATCAGGAGCTTCTTCGGCCCACCGGCCAGGAAGCCCCGCACCGGGGTGGCGAGCGGGAAGTCGGCGATCGCTGTCATCGGATCTCCTTCGTACTGACGATGTGACGTGCGCCATATTTCGTCAAGTTCGAGGGTGCCAACTGTCCAAGGTTCGGACACCTGCCGGACATCGTGCGGTCAGGTAGCGACCCGTTCCCGCAGGCGTCCGGTCACCTCGGCCCCCGCATCGCCGCGCAGTCGGAGCAGCGGCGGAAGCGTCACCAGCAGCAACCCGGCGACCAGCAGGAACGCGAATCGGTAGGGCGCCAGGGCGGAGTCGTCGGGATTCACCGACTCGACCGATGTGCCCGCCTGCACGGCCAGCGCGCCGAGCGCGACCCCCATGCCGGCGGCGACCTGCTGCACCGTGGCGGACAGCGTGTTGGCCCCGGACAGCCGGTCGGACGGGATGTCCGCGTACGTCATGGTGTTGTACGCGGTGAAGCCGATCGAGCGGAACGCGCCGCTGACGAAGAGGACCGCGAGCATCAGCGGCAGCGGTGTCCCGGCTGTGAGGAAGGCGCATCCGACGAACGTCAGGGCCACGCACACCGTGTTGACGAGCAGCACCGTCCGGAAACCCAGCCACCGCATCAGTGGCGTGGTGACCGGCTTGATGGCGAGATTGCCGACGAACACTGCCGCAACGACCAGTCCCGATCGGAAGGGATCCCACCCGAAGCCGTCCTGGAACATCAACGGCAGCATGAACGGCGCCGTGAAGATCGTCGCCCGGTACACGTTCCCGGCGACAGTGGACACCCGGAAGGTGTCGGTGCGCAGCGCGGTGAAGTCGAGGAGCGGACGGGCTGTGCGTCGCAGATGCCACCACGCGGCGACCCCGAACACCACCGCCACCGCGGCCGCGGCCAGCGACCCCACCACCGGTCGGGACCAGAGCGAATCGGCCCCGACGGTGAGCGCCGCGATCGTGACACCGATCAGCACGAAGCCGGGCCAGTCCAGTGTGCGGGCAGCGACCGTCCGAGCCTCGGCGGGCACCACCCTCACGGCGGCCAGGAAGGCGGCGATACCCAGCGGCACGTTGACGAGGAAGATCCAGTGCCACGAGGCGAGGGTGACGATGGCACCGCCGATCACCGGGGCGAGCACCGGCGCGAGCAGGGCGGGCCACGTCAGGTACGCGACCGCGCGCATCATGTCCCGTTTCTCGGTGTTGCGCAGGACCGCGAACCGGCCGACCGGGACCATCATCGCTCCCCCGACGGCCTGCAGTACCCGCATCGCGGTGAGCATCGCCAGGCTCGTGCTCAGCGCACACAGCACCGATGCGACAGTGAAAACCGCTATGGCGCATAGGAACACCCGCCGGACGCCCCACCGCTCGGCGAGTTGGCCACTGACCGGGATGCACACGGCGATGGTGAGCATGTAGGCCGTCATCGCGATACCGATGTCGACCGCGGCCACCCCGAACGACTGCGCGATGGCGGGCGCCGCGGTCGCGATGACGGTCCCGTCGAGGATCTCCATGAAGGCCGTACCGGCGACCAGGATCGCCAGTCCGCGCGGGACCCCCACCCGCCCGGGGCGACGGCCCGGGGACTCGACCTCGGTCGGGGAATCCGTCACGGCCCGTTCTCCTCTCGCACGGCCGCCGGCAGGGCGCCGACGATCCGATAATCGTAGCCATGCGAAAGACCTGGTCGGCCGAGGGCCGACCGGCTCGGAGCGGGTCGCTCACCGGGTGATGTCGAGTGCCCGCATCCGGGTGTAGAGGGTGCTGCGGCTGATACCGAGCTGCGCAGCCGCGTGCACCTTGTTGCCACCACACTCGGTCAGCGCGTCGACGATCGCCTGGCGTTCTGCGCGTTCGCGCCCACCGAGCCGGGTCACCCGGTCGCTGGTGCGGCACCGGGCGGGCAAGTCCGCGACCGTGATCCGGAGCGGGGCCCGGTTCCCCACGGACCGGGACGGGTCTCGGGCGGCCCCGTCGGCGGCGGACTTCGCCGCCCGTGCCCGCGCGACGGCCTTGTCGAGAACCACCGTCAACTCTGCCAGGTTGCCCGGCCATTGGGCCGCCCCGAGCGCCTCGATCGCCGAGGCGGTCAACCGCGCACCGGGCGCGATCTCGTCGAGCATCACCTGTGCGATGTCGGGAAGCTCGGCGCGCCGCTGCCGCAGCGGCGGCAGCACGACGCGCTCGGGGCAGCGGGCAACCAGCGCCGCGACCGGTCGCGGCAGGTCGGGCTCCGGGCACGCGGTCAGCACGATGCGCGGTCCGGTGCCCGCGAGCGCCCCCGCGAGCAGGGGATGCACCGATTCCGGCAGCAACTGCACCTGTTCGACGACGAGGACGTCCGGCGACACCCCGTCCGCCGCCCTGCCCTGCAGATGGGTGCCGAGCTCGGCGACCCAGGCGTCGAGGCCGCGGACCGCGATGTGCGCCGCGTCCAGGCTGTGGGTGCACCGGTCGTCGGCGATGTCCCGGGCGGCGCTGGTGCGTCCCGACCCCGGCTCCCCGAGGACGAGCACCGCGTCGTCGGTGTGCCGGAGCCGCTGCAGTTTCCGGCTCGTTCGCGTGCCCGCGGATTCGGGGCGCGTCGACCCACGGGGTATCGGCACCGAGCGCCGCGACGTCGGCTGTACCAGGAACAGTGCCCCACCGTCGGCGCCGGCGATCCGGTCCGCCTGTACCGTCACCGACTCCCCCGACGCGAGTTCGATCCGCACGGTGCGTGACTGGTTCGGTTGCAGATCCGCGGCGAGCCCGCGCAGGACGGCGTGGTCGGCGCCGTCGAGCATCTCCTGCGCGGTGCGGTTGGACAGCAGCAGGTCCTCACTGATCGCGGCGACCGCCACGTGACGCTGCGGCGAGACCCGGTGGAAGGCGTCGACGAGGCGCTGCTCGGACGCGCGCGACCCCTCGAGCAGGCGCCTCTCGATGTCGGCGGCGGCCCGTTGGAGGAAGGGCGCGAACAGCGAGTTGACCTGCGGGGCAATGCAGGTCAGGTCGAGGATGCCCTCCACCCGCCGCGTCACCGGGTGGATGATCGGGTGCCCGTAGCAACTCAGCTCCTTGAACTGTTCGAGGTAGTGCTCGGGCCCGTTGACCGCCACACCGCGCCGGACCTCGAGGGGCGTCCCGAGGGCGTTGGTACCGGCCCGGTCCTCCCCGAACCTCGATCCGACGATCGCGCCGAGGCGCTCCATCCGCCGCGCGACGGCGGGGTTGTCGAACACGCTGGCCACGATCCGGCAGTCCGGGTCGGCCAGCAGCACGCACAGTTCGGTGCCTGCGATCTGGATGCCGACCTCGTCGAGGACGGGACGCGCGGCCCGCAGCAACCGGCCGGTGAGGTCGAGATCGTCGGCGGGTGTCGCGTCGAACTCCCGTCCGGGGTCGACTCCGCTGAGCGCGGAACGCTTCCAGGACAGCGCGATCTCCGGGCGGATCGAAACCGACCCGCCCCTGCCCGCCGACTCCGTCTCGCTGCTCGAGGTCATTCCGTGACCTGTTCACGTCCGATCAGTTCGATGGACTTCTCGCGCATCTCGATCTTGCGGACCTTCCCGGTGACGGTCATCGGGAACTCGTCGACGACGTGGACGTAGCGGGGAATCTTGTAGTGGGCGAGTTTGCCGGTGCAGTAGGCGCGCAACGTGGCGGCGTCGAGGTCGGGTGCGCCCTCGCGCATCCGCACCCACACCATCAACTCCTCGCCGTACTTGGCGTCCGGGACCCCGATGACCTGCGCGTCGAGGATGTCGGGGTGGGTGTAGAGGAACTCCTCGATCTCGCGGGGGTAGATGTTCTCGCCGCCACGGATCACCATGTCCTTGATCCGGCCGGTGATCGCGACGTAGCCGTCGGCGTCCATCACCCCGATGTCGCCGGTGTGCATCCACCGGGCACTGTCGATCGCCTCGGCGGTCTTCTCCGGGTTGTCCCAGTAGCCGAGCATCACCGAGTAGCCGCGAGTGCACAGCTCACCGGGCTCGCCGCGGGGCACCGTCAATCCGGTTGCCGGATCGACGATCTTGACCTCGAGGTGCGGTCCGACCCGGCCGACGGTGGACACCCGCTGGTCGATGGTGTCGTCCGCGCGGGTCTGCAGCGACACCGGCGAGGTCTCGGTCATGCCGTAACAGATGGACACCTCGGCCATGCCCATCTGCTCGATGACCTGCTTCATCACCTCGACCGGGCAGGGCGAGCCGGCCATGATCCCGGTGCGCAGACTGGACAGGTCGTACCGCTCGAAGTCCGGGTCGGCGAGTTCGGCGATGAACATCGTCGGCACCCCGTACAGCGAGGTGCAGCGCTCGGCCTGCACGGCCTCGAGCGTCGCCTTCGGATCGAACGAGGGCGCCGGAATCACCATCGCTGCACCGTGACTGGTGCAGGCGAGGTTGCCCATCACCATGCCGAAGCAGTGGTAGAACGGCACCGGGATACACACCCGATCGGCCTCGGTGTAGTGGCACAGTTCACCGACGAAGTACCCGTTGTTGAGGATGTTGTGGTGACTGAGGGTGGCGCCCTTCGGGAAACCCGTTGTCCCCGAGGTGTACTGGATGTTGATCGGGTCGTCCATCGACAGCGCGGCCTGCGCCGAGGCGACCGCCGAGGGATCGGCGGCGTGCGCGGCGGCGCCGTCCGCGACCAGGGCCTGCCAGCCCTCGCCACCGAGCAGGATCACCGACTCGAGGTCCGGGCAGTTCGGCCGGACCTGCTCGATCATCGCGGCGTAGTCGGAGGTCTTGAACGCGGCGGCGGAGACCAGCATCCGGATCCCGGCCTGCTCGAGCACGTACTGCAGTTCGTGCGAGCGGTAGGCCGGATTGATGTTGACCAGGATCGCCCCGATCTTCGCGGTGGCGTACTGCACCATCGTCCACTCCGGGCAGTTCGGCGCCCAGATCCCGACCCGGTCCCCCGTGCGCACGCCGCGCTGCAGCAACCCGGCGGCGAGTCCGTCGACCTCGGCGGCGAACTCGGTGTAGGTCCACCGGCGCCCGGAGGCGACGTCCACGACGGCGTCGCGGTCGCCGTGCGCGGCCACCGTCCGATCGAGATTGTCACCGATCGTGTCCCCCGACATCGGCGCGTCCCAGACGCCCGAGGTGTAACTGGGCAACGCGGTCGACCGATCCGCTGCATCGGGCACGATCCGGGTCATCGTCTGTCCTCCCTTGCGCCCGATCGGCTGGATCCGGGCGTCTCATCGAAACTACTCGCACACGTGTGATCCACGACATACTCCGACGGGCGGGGTGTCGGTAACTGTCCGGGAACAGGACACCCCGCCCGGAGCCTCACGAGAGCGCGACGTCCTTGGTCTCCACCAGTGCTCGGGTGCAGAAGAAGCTGAACACGGCGAGCACGGCCAGCAGCACGCCGATCGCGGCACCGCCGAAGGAAGCGGCCAGTGGCGCCGCGATCAGCGGCGGGATCGCGCCGCCGAGGACACCGGCGAGGTTGTAACCGAGTCCGGCGCCGGTGTAGCGGTACCGGGTCGCGAACATCTCGGGCAGCAGTGCGCCGCACGGGCCGTACGCAATGCCGAAGATGGCGAGGGTGCCGAACATGCCGATCGCGAATGCGGCGGGCGAGCCGGTGTCGAGCAGCGGGAACAGTGCCAGCGCCCAGAAGACCGCAGCGACGCACGACGCCATGATCACCTTGCGGCGGCCGATGCGGTCCGAGTACAACGCGGACACGACGATCGCGGCACCGAACACCACCGCGGACGCGATGCCGACGGACAGCACGAACGGGCGGGAGAACCCGAGGGTCTTGGTGCCGTAGCTGGTCAGGAACGCGGTGCCCATGTAGAAGAACGCGAACAGGGTGGCCAGGGCGCCCGCCGAGAGCAGGATCTCCTTGCTCTGGTACCGCCAGGCGTCGGCGAACGGCAGGCGCCGCGGCTCCTGTCCTTCGGCCTGGACGGCCTGCTCGGCCTGATTGGCACGGAAGACCGGGGTCTCCTCGATCGCGAGGCGCATGTAGAGGCCGATCGCGACGAGGACGATGGAGAACAGGAACGGCACCCGCCAGCCCCAGTTCAGGAATGCCTCGTTGGAGTCGCCGAGGACGGCGCCGGTGACGAGGAAGGTGCCGGACGACAGGACGAAGGCGAGTGCCGGGCCGAGCTGCGGGAACATCGCGTACAGGCCGCGTTTGCCGGGCGGCGCGTACTCCGCCGTGAGCAGCGTCGCACCGGCCCATTCACCACCGACCGCGAAGCCCTGCGCGAACCGCAGCAGAACCAGGATCAGCGGCGCGGCAACCCCGATGGTCTCGGCGCTCGGCAGCAGACCGATCAGCAGGGTCGAGATGCCCATCAGGAGCAGGGTGGAGACGAGGGTCTTCTTGCGGCCGATCCGATCGCCGTAGTGCCCGAACAGCATCGCGCCGACCGGCCTCGCGAAGAATGCGACCGCGAAGGTGGCGAACGAGGCGACGGTACCCGCGGTCGATCCGAGTGCCGGGAAGAAGACCTTCGGGAACACCAGCGCGGCGGCGGTCCCGTAGATGAAGAAGTCGTAGAACTCGATGGTCGTGCCGATGCAGCTGGCGACGGCGACTCGGCGCACGCTCGTCCGCGTGGTGGCGCGGGCGCCGGCCTCCGTCGGCATGGCAGGCTCCGGCGACACTACCGGCGGTGCCGGCGACGCCGGTTCTGGCGACACTGTCGTCATGGGTGTCCTCTTCTCGCGGTTGCGGTCTCCCCGGCGCGGTCGCCGGGACTGCGGGAAAAGGTAGTGACGCGGCTCACCCCCGAATACCCCCGAAAAGGGGGTGGTGGTGAGCCGCGTCACAGGGCGGTCGGTGTGGGTCAGCGACCCGCCGCGCTGAGGATCTCCTGACGCAGCTCCGACCACACCACCGCATACGCCCCGGGGTCTGCGACCGTGTCGGCGAGCAGTTCCTGGTAGCGCGCGAGCCGCGGCACGTAGGCGGAGACGTCGTCGAAGACGTCCGCGGCGCGACGATCCAGGTCGGCGAGCGCGGCCGCGTCACCGTTCGCGTCGGCGAACTCGGCGTCGAGAGGCTCGAACCGCTCGACGACCTCGGCGAACAGGAACTCGTCGATCGAGACGCGCTCCGCGTCGAGCTGATCGTCGAGTTCGGCGATGCCCGCCGCGGTGAGAGTGACGGAACCGGCGTCGTCGGCGGTGGCACGCCCCAGGTCGACGAGCGCGGTGAGCGCGGCATGCGCGGACGCCTCACCGACGCCGAGCTGCGTCGCCAGCACCGCGGGCGTCACCGCGCCCTTGAGCCGGACCGTCTGCAGCAGCGCCAGCTCGTCCACATTGCCTGCGAAGGCCATTGCGTTTCTCCTCTTCGTGTTCGCGACTCGTGATCGCGGTCGCCGTGCGCACCATCATCGCCTGGCCGGGCGGCGCCGGGTGCAGCTACCCTGCTCGCCCGCGGTTCGTCAGGCCACCAGCAGGACGCCGACGAACGCCACGGTCGCCACCCACACGGTGGACAGCGCAGCGAGGACGAACGGGCGCGGGCCGACGGAACGCAGCAGGCTCACGCGGACACCGAGTCCGAGGGCGAACATGGCGGTGGTCAGCAGCGCGGTCTGCGCGAGCTTCGCGCCGGCGATCGCGGCCTCCGGCAGCAGACCCGACGAGCGCAGCGCCACGCAGGCGAGGAATCCGAGAACGAACAGTGGAACCAGCGGGGGGTGTGTGGCCGAGGTGCCGCCGCCACGTGCGTCCCGGCGCGCACGTGCGCCGAGGTAGGCCATCACCGGGGCCAGCATGAGAACCCGTGCGAGCTTGACGACCGTGGCGACCGCGAGCGCGGCGCCGCCGATCGCACCACCGGTCGCGACGACCTGCGCGACCTCGTGGATGGACCCGCCTGCCCACATCCCGGCCTGCCGGTCGGTCAGCCCCAGCAAGGTCGACAGCAGCGGGATCGTCGGGATCATCAGCGTCCCGAAGACGACGACCAGAGCCACCGTCGTGAGCAGTTCCTCCTCCTTGGCGTTGATCACCCCGTCGGTGGCAGCCGCGGCTGCGGCGCCGCAGATGGAGAACCCGCATGCGATCAGCACCCGCTGGGACCACGACAGGCCGAGCAGCTTGCCCGCGTACATCGTGCCTGCGATGCCGAGCACGACGATGGCGACCACAACGGCGATCACGCCGAAACCGAGGCCGATGACGTCCCCGAACATCAGCTGCAGTCCGAGGAGCGCCACTCCGGCCCGCAGGAGCCGTTTGGCCGAGAAGTCCAGACCCGGCCGGATCCAGCCGGGCACGGTGACGAGGTTCGCCACCAACGCGCCGGCGACGATCGCGATCAGCATCGGGTTGACCGCCGGAACGAGCCGGCCGATTCCCATCGCGATCGCGGATCCCGTCACGCACAGCGCGACACCCGCCACGAGGCCGGTGGACCGAGATCGACGGTCGCTGATCCGAGCCTGTCGATCGGCACTCGGCTGCGGGTGGATTCGCACATCACTGGACATGCCGATGACACTGCTGCACCGACAGTGCGCGCGGTAGCCGTCATCTCGCCATTGCCATATATCGAACTGATATGGAATCACCGAGAGTCGCTCCTCGACAGCACCGGTCGGCGAGCGAACCACCGAGGGCGGGCGGCGAGCACCCGGCTGACCGGAAAGGCCGGGACGTCCGGTCCCGTGACACGAAGCGCCCGGAGACGACATAGCTAACCTGGTCACCTCTGTCGCCTTCACGCGAGCCGGTTTTCGCAGCGAGAGCGCGCGGCAGATCGTTCGTTGGCTCGCACGGCCAGCATCGACGCACCGAGTCGGCTGCAGCAGACCGCAGCCGTTCCCGAATCCTTCGCCGCCATGACCGGAATCGGAATGTTCGCCGTCTCCTACCTCGCGGGTGTCACGTGCGTCTCCGGTGGCATGCTCGCCGGAGTCATGGGCGCAGGCGGAATCATGTTCATCTTCCTCGACCGGGTGGCCAACATCGGCACCTACTACGCGGTGATCACCGGCATCCTCCTCGTCGTCACGGTCATCACGAATCCCGAGGGAATCATCTCCGACCTCCACAAGACGGTGGACAAGGTGCGCCGCAGGATCACCCGCGCTCCCCTCGACACCGAACCCGACGGCATCGAGCTCGACGTGGACACCGCGACGTCCTACACGGGAACGAGCCGTCACATCGGTGACGTCGTCCTGTCCAGCAAGGGAATCAGCGTCCACTACGGCGGCATCACCGCACTCGACGACGTCTCGTTCGACGTCCGCGACGGCGAGATCATCGGTTTGATCGGACCCAACGGCGCCGGTAAGACGACGTTCATCGACGCCATCAGCGGCTTCGCCGACGCCACGGGTGGTGTCACCCTCGCCGGCGAGAACCTCGACGACCGCAAGGCCTTCGAACGCAGCCGCGCGGGCCTCGGCCGGACCTTCCAGGGCATCGAGTTGTACGACGACCTGTCGGTTCGCGAGAACGTCTCCGTCGGGACCACGGCCTCACACCATCGAGGGCCGGACAACCCGCCTCTCGATTCCGCCGGACTCGACGAGCTGTTCGGGGTGCTGCACCTGAGCGCGGTCGCCGACCGCCCCGTCAGGGAACTGTCCCAGGGCCAGCGTCAGCTCGTCTCGGTCGCCCGGGCCCTCGCAGGCCGGCCGCGAGTCGTCCTGCTCGACGAACCCGCGGCGGGACTCGACAGCGCCGAGAGCATGTGGCTGGGCGATCGACTGCGGGCCGTGCGTGATTCGGGCCTGACGGTCGTCATGGTCGATCACGACATGGAGCTGGTGCTCGAGGTCTGCGACCGCATCGTCGTTCTCGATCTCGGCAGGCTCATCGCGATCGGCACTCCCGACGAGATCCGAAACAACCCTGAAGTGACCCGGGCCTACCTCGGCTCGACCCACACCGGGCAGGAGCTGAACGCATGACCACGGTATTGACGTGCACGGAATTGGATGCGGGCTATTCGCAGGGGCGACCGTGCGTTCGCGATTTCGATCTCGAGTTGCAGGAGGGTGAAGTCCTCGCCCTCCTCGGGCCCAACGGCGCAGGCAAGACCACGGTCCTGCTGACGCTCGCGGGCCTGCTGCCCAGCCTGCGCGGCACGGTGGACATCGCCGGCCACCAGGTCAAGCCGGGACACGCGCGCGGCGCGTCCGAAGGGGGGCTGGTGTTCGTCCCCGACGACCGGGCGCTGTTCACGACGCTGACCGTGGAGGAGAATCTTCGGCTGGCCGTGAAGTCGCGACGGAACTGGGCAGCCGCCCGGGACACGGTGCTCGGTCACTTCCCCGAACTGGACAAGCGGCTGAAGGTGCCGGCCGGTGCGTTGTCCGGCGGTGAGCAGCAGATGCTCGCAATCGGCCGCGCGCTGGTGCAGAACCCCAAGGTGCTCCTGATCGACGAACTGAGCATGGGTCTGGCACCCGTCATCGTCGAAAGGCTCCTTCCCGTGTTGAGGACGGTCGCCGACACCACCGGCACCGCCGTCGTGCTCGTCGAACAGCACGTCCAGCTCGCGCTGGCCGTGTCCGACACTGCGCTCGTGCTGCGTCACGGCACGAACGTCCTGCAGGGCAAGGCATCCGATCTGGCCGGCGATCCGAAGTTGATCGAAGACGCCTACCTGGGCGCGGCCGGACATCCGCACCCGGGTGTCGCCGAGCCGAGTACGGTCGCCTGACCCTCCAGGGCACCGCTGCCCCGCTCCAGACCAACTCAGTCCAACCCGAATGAAAGGGATGAAGCCTTCGAATGGCCGGAGTGTCGCGCGCGTTGCCGCGGCATCCCTCGCCGCTCTCGCACTGACGGCGTTGACGGCCTGTAGCAGCGACAGCTCGGACGAGGCCTCCGCCGCGTCCGGATCGTCCGCGAACGTGCCCGCCGATTCGTTTCCGGGCAAAGCTACCACCGGTGATCCGGTGAAGATCGGGCTCATCAACAACGAAGGTGGGCAGGCTGTTTCGCAGCCCGAGAACCGAGAGGCCGCCGAAGCCGCGGTCGCGTACGCCAACGACGAGCTCGGCGCCCCCACCGCCGCGAGCTCATATCCAGCTGATATGGGAACTTGCGATGTCATATGATGTCTGCATGCTCAGGGACTGGCCGGATCTCGACGTCCTGGAACTCCTCGTCGGCGTGGACGACCACGGAAGCCTCAGCGCGGCAGCACGGATCGCCGGAATGGCACAACCGAACGCCAGCCGAGCGATCAAGCGGCTCGAGGCACAGGTCGGCACTCCCCTGCTCCAGCGGAAGCCGACCGGTTCGACGCTGACCGCAGAGGGAACCGTGCTCGCACACTGGTCACGCCGTGTGCTCGACGAGGCCCGCCAACTGCTCGACGTGGCAGCGGGGATGCGTGAGAAGCGTGCCGCCGAACTGACGATCAGCGCGAGCATGACGGTGGCTGAGCACCTGATGCCCACGTGGCTCGGCCAATTCCGTCGGATGACTCCGGACGTCACCCTCCACCTGCAGGTACGCAATTCGATGCAGGTGTTCGACGACGTCACCACGGGCTCCTGCGACGTCGGATTCGTCGAGTCGCCGACGGTCCCGCGCGGGCTGCACAGCGTGGCCGTGGCGCGGGACCGACTGGTCGTGGTCGTCGACCCGGGCCACCCGTGGACGCGTCGCCGGCGCCCCCTGTCGATCGCGGAGCTCGCGGCGACACCGCTCGTGGTCCGCGAACCCGGATCCGGCACCCGCACGACACTCGATGTCGCACTGCAGGAATACGAGAGGGCGGCACCGCTCCTCGAGCTCGGCAGCGGTGCCGCGGTCAGGACGACCGTGCTCGGCGGAGTCGGCCCGGCGGTGCTGAGCACGCTGGCCGTGTCCGCTCAGGTCGAATCCGGGGAACTGCGTGTGGTCGAGGTGGAGGGACTCCACCTCGACCGCACCCTGCGGGCCGTGTGGCGGCCGCCCCGCCAGCTGGAGGGTCCGGGCGGCGACCTGGTCAGGCTCCTGCGACGAGCTCGCGTTTGAGGATCTTGCCGGTCGCGGTCATCGGCAGCACCGTCACGAACTCGACGATTCGCGGGTACTTGTAGGCGGCCATGCGGTCTCGACTCCATGCGATCAACTCCGACTCGCCGATCCCCGCGCCCGGTTCGAGGACGACCACAGCCTTCACCTCCTCGCCGTGACTGGGGTGCGGCACACCGATCACCGCCACGAGCGACACCGCGTCGTGCGTCATCAGGACCTCCTCGACCTCCCGCGGATAGACGTTGAATCCGCCTCGCACGATCAGGTCCTTCGCACGGTCGACGATGTAGTAGAAGCCGTCGTCGTCGCAGCGGGCGAGGTCACCGGTGCGGAACCAGCCGTCCCGCACGACCGCAGCGGTGGCCTCGGGCCTGTTCAGGTAGCCCTTCATCACGTTGTGGCCCCGCAGGGCGATCTCGCCGACCTGATCGGTGCCGGTCACGGTGTTCCAGTCGGCGTCGACCAGTCGCGCCTGCACTCCCCACACCGGCACCCCGATCGACCCCGGACGCGGCGCGCGTTCGGGATCGCTGAAGAGTGCGAGCGGGGACGTCTCGGACAACCCGTACCCCTCGAGGATCTGCACTCCGAACCGGTCGGCGAATCGGGTCAGGATGTCCACCGGCAACGCGGCACCACCCGAGATGGCGCGGCGGATGGTGGCGGCGATGCGGGCGACGTCGACGGTGCCCGCCGCCTCGGCGGAGTCGACGGCGCCGAGCAACGCCCAGTACATGGTGGGAACACCGGCGAAGACCGTGACCGCCTCGTCCACCATCAGCCGCAGCGCGGCGCCGGGCTCGAACCGGGGCAACAACACCAGGGTCGCGCCGACCGCCAGACCGGCGTTCATCACGACCGTCTGCCCGAAGGAGTGGAACAGCGGCAGCGTCACCAGCGCGGTGTCCCGGCGGACCGGGTTGCTGTCGAAGAGCCGGTTGGCGGTCACCGCGTTCATCACCATGTTGGCGTGGGACAGCTCGGCGCCCTTGGGCTTTCCCGTGGTGCCGCTGGTGTAGAGGACGACGGCGGTGTCGTCCGGCTCGGTGGCCGCCGACGCGAATACGTCGGACTGCTCCGACACCGCGGTGTCGAGTGACCGGACACCCTCCGGCAGGGCTGCGCCGGCACCGACGAGGAACATGTCGCGGCAGTGCCGGGCCTCGTCGAATCCGGCGTGACCGAACTCGCCGATCGGCAGCTCCTCGGTGCCCTCGGCACAGAAGTACACCCGGGCACCCGAATCCTCCAGGTGGTAGGCGATCTCGCGGCCCTTGAGCATGGTGTTCAGCGGGACCACGACCGCCCCCGCCTTGACGATCCCGAAGTAGACGACCGGGAACTCGGGCACGTTCGGCAGCGACATCGCCACCCGGTCCCCGGGTCGGACGCCCCGCGCGACGAGCAGGTTGGCAACCCGGTTCGACCGAGCGTCGAGCTCGGCGTACGTCACGCGCACATCCCCGAACACGAGGGCGTCCCGGTCCGGGTATCGGCGCGCGGAATCCTCCAGCAGCAGGGACAGGTTCAGCACGGCGAACTCACCGACGGCCGACGACCGGTGGAATCGGCGAGGCCGATCAGCTCCCGGACGAATTCCTCGGCCCGCGGCCAGTATCCGTATCCGGACGCGGGGTTCAGATGCCCCACCTCACCGAGGTCGACCAGCCGGCTGCCCCACACCTCCGCCAGACCCGCCACCCGTCGAGGCGTGGCGAGCGGGTCGTTGCTGCTGGCCGCGAGGATGCTCGGGAACGGCAGTCGGCGCCGCGGCAACGGCAACCAGCCACCACGATCGAGGTCCGCGACTGTCGGATACCCCTCGGGCAGAGGCCGTTCCAGATCGGCAGGGGTGGCCAGCAGGGCGCCCTGCACGGGACGGTCGGCCTGCTGCGCCCAGTGCACGGTGATCAACACCCCCGCACTGTGCGCGACCAGGACCACGGGTCCCTCGACCTCGGTGAGGACCGCGTCCAGTGCCTCGACCCGCGCCCGCAGGCTCAACGTGTCGTGGTCGAGCGGCGGCACCGTGCGGACCCTGTCGAGTCGCTCGGCGAGCAGGGTCTGCCAGTGATCTGCGACGTGGCCCCGTAGGCCGGGCACGATCACCACCGTGGGGTCTGCGGTGCGGGTCATGGGTTCTCCGAAACTGTTGTGGTAACCGTGGTTCGAGCAGACTGTCGAGGCGTGCGGGCACGTGTGGTGGCGCGGCGCGGCGGCGCCGCGCCACCACCCGACCCCCCTCGAATCAGGCATGACGGTGTTTCAGGCGGGACGGTGTTTCAGGCGGGACGGTGTTCAGGCGTGGTGGGTGAAGCCGACCTGGCCGGGCCGGCGGTTCGGGGCGTAGCCGAGCCGGGCGAGGGTCTCGTCGGCGTCGGCGTACGTCGTGCCGATCCGGTAGATGTCGCGGGCCTCCTTGCCGGTGGCGACCTCCCGACCCAGCTCGTTCGCGACCCGCACCAGCTGCCGGATCTGCTCGACCGACGTCATCTTCTCGCCCTTGCGGCCCCAGATGGTGTCCTCGTTGCCGCAGCGGGTGTGCAGGCCCATCGCGATGGCCATCGCGTTGACGGGGAGCACACTGCGCATGAGGGTTTCGAGCGTGAGGCAGGCGCCGTCCGGGACGCGCTGGATGAAGTTCATGATGTTGTACGGGTTGGGGCCGTCGAAGCCACCACCGATGCCGACCCACGTGAGGTTCAGCGGGCCGGTGTAGACGCCGCGACGGATCAGTCGCTCGACGGTCTCGAGCTGCGGGATCGACGACAGCTGGAAGTGGGGCTGGATTCCCGCGGCCTGCAGCCGGCGCAGGTGCTCCTCGACCCACTCCGGTCCCGCCGGGACGGTCATCTCGCGGTACGCCGCGGCCAGGTCGGGGCGCTCCATCGAGGTGCCCGCGATGTCGTCCGCGGTCATCAGCTCCATGATGTTCATCTGGCTGGTGTTGATCGCGATCGTCACCTGGTCCGGCTTCGGGTCCAGCTCGGCGAGCATGTGCCGGGTGTCGTCGGAGAGCCACTTCGCGTCCGCGCCTTCACCTTCCGGCGCGAAGGAGATCGATCCGCCGACCTGCAGGATCATGTCCGGCACCGCCTCGCGCAGTCCGGCGAGCAGCTCGTTGAACTTCGACAGCCGCTTGCTGCCCTTGCCGTCGAGTTCGCGGACGTGGATGTGCAGCACGGTGGCGCCGGCCTCGTAGCAGTCGACCGCCTTCTGGACGTGCTCCTCCATCGTCAGCGGCAGGTCCTCGCGGAAGTCGTCCGGCTCCCACTCCGGCCCGTAGGGGGCACAGGTGATGACCAGCTTCTCCTGGTTCTCCGGGAACAACGCGTCGTCGTGGAAATGCATGGCAGGACTCCGATTTCTGGATGAGGGGAGGAAGTGGTGAGGGGGCTAGAAGGGCCGGTCGCCGACGATGCCGGCGCGCTCCATCTTGCGGACCGCCGGCCAGTAGTCCTGGACCGCGTAGTGCTGCGTCGACCGGTTGTCCCAGATCGCGACGCTGTCGGGCGTCCAGCGCCACCGCACCTGGTACTCGGGGATGGTGGCCTGGCTCTGCAGGTACCGCAGAAGCTCGCCGGCACCGGGCGCGTAATCGATTCCGTAGCGGACGTTCTCGTTGGTGTGGTAGTTCGTCAGGTGCGTGGTGAACGAGTTGACGAACAGGATCCTCTCCCCCGTTTCGGGGTGGGTGCGCACCACCGGGTGTTCGGCGTCCGGGAACCGGTCCTTGAGTTCGAGACGCTGCTCGATCGGCATCCGCGCACCGAAGGTCGCTTCGATGCTGTGCCGCGCCCGCAGGCCCTCGATCTGCTCCTTGACCCGCTCGGGCAGCCGCTCGTAGGCCAGCGCCATGTTCACCCACATGGTGTCGCCCCCCACCGGCGGCCCCTCGATGCACCGCAGCACGGCGCCCATCGGTGGCTTCTCGCGCCACGTCGCATCGCAGTGGTAGGCGTTCTCGAAGCGCTCCGGCGGACTGTCGACGTCCTTGTAGATCCGGACGAGTCCGGGATGGTCCGGGTCGCTGCCGACGACCGGATGGTCCTCGAGCGGACCGAATCGCTCGGCGAGCGCGACGTGCTCACCGCGGCTCATGTGCTGGTCCCGGAAGAAGAGCACCTTGTGGTGGAGGAGCAGCGCTTTCAGCTCGGTGAAACGGGTCTCGTCACGGCCGACCTCGGCGAGGTCGACGTCGTGCACTTCGGCGCCGATGCTGCACGTGAGCGGTCGAGCGTCCATCGTGGCCTCGGTGCGGACGGCTCCGATGTCGACGGTGGCGGTCATGGTCGTCTCCTTGTCTCTGCAGTGAGCGGTCTCTGCAGTGAGCGGTCTCTGGAGTGAGCGGTCTCTGGAGTGAGGGAGGTCTCGGCAGTGAACGCGGCTCAGCAGGTGAAGACCGAGGATCCGACGCTGCGGCCGGATTCCAGGTCCCGGTGGGCGCGCACCGCATCGTCGAGCGCGTACTGCTGGTTGATCTCGATGGCGATCCGGCCGGCCGCGACGTGGTCGAACAGCTCACCGGCGAGCTCGGCGCGTTCGGCGGGGTCGGCGATGTAGTCCGCCAGCGCGGGGCGGGTCACGAACAGCGATCCCTTCACCGCGAGCTGCATCGCGTCGATCGGCGGGATCGGCCCGGACGCGGTGCCGAAGGCGACGAGGAGACCGCGCCGCGCGAGGGAGTCGAGCGAGGTCGCGAACGTGGTGGCACCGATGCTGTCGTAGACGACGGGCACGCCTTTGCCGTCGGTCAGTTCGCGCACCCGCTCGGCGACGTTCTCCCGCGTGTACACGATGACCTCACTGCAACCGTGGGCTCGCGCCACCGCGGCCTTCTCGTCGGTGGACACGGTGCCGATCACGTTGACACCCAACAGCTTCGCCCACTGGGTGAAGATCAGGCCGACACCACCGGCGGCGGCGTGCAGCAGGACCGTGTCGCCCGCCGCGAGGGGGTGGATACGTCGGAGCAGGTACGCGGTGGTCAGTCCGCGCATCGTCATCGCCGCGGCGGTCCCGAACGGGATCCGGTCGGGCAGTGCGATCAGGTGCTCGGCCGGCATCACGCGCTCGGTGCTGTACGCACCGAGCGGACTGCCGGTGTACGTGACGCGGTCACCCTCGCGGAAGCCGGTGACACCGTGCCCGACCGCCTCGACGACACCGGCGGCCTCGACCCCCATCCCCGCCGGCAGCGGAGCCGGGTAGAGACCGGTCCGAAAGTAGGTGTCGGCGAAGTTCAGCCCCACCGCCTCGTGCCGGACCCGGACTTCACCGGCCCCGGGGTCGCCGACGTCGACGGACTCCCACTTCAGGACCTCCGGACCACCGGTTTCGTGGAAGCGGATCGCTTGTGCCATTGGATCTCCTCGATTGTCGTCCGGGTGACTTCGACGAGATCGACAGTAGCCACGAGAGCTCCATCACACTTATCCTCAAGGGACACATTTCTTGCTATTTCGGGACAGGACGGTGATTCGTGTGGCCAGGCCGCTCGCCCGCTACGCAACGCTGACCGGGTACGTCGAGGTCGCTCGCGCCCTGTCGATCGACCCGGTCCAGCTGTTGCGCAGCGCCCACCTCGACCCCGGGGCCCTGGACCTTCAGGACCGGTGGATTCCCGCCGGATCCATTGCCCGCGTGCTGGAACTGTCGGCCGCAGCGTCGGGACGCGAGGATTTCGCACTGATCCTCGCGCAACATCGGCGGTTGTCGACCCTCGGCCCACTGAGCGTGAGCATCCGCGAGGAGCCCGACGCACGGAGCGCACTGCGCCTGCTCATCCGCTACCAGCACATGTACAACGAGGCTCTGACCGTCCGCCTCTCGGAGCGCGACGGCCTCGCGACCGTCCGGATCGCCGTCGATCCGGGCGAGCCGATTCCGGTCCGCCAGTCCGTCGAACTCGCCGTCGCCGTGATCCACCAACTGCTCCAGCACCTGCTCGGCGATCGGTGGCACCCCGTGACGGTCAGCTTCGACCATCCCCGACCCGCGAACGACGGCACCCACCGCCAGATGTTCGGGGCGCCACTGGTCTTCGACGGCGACTGGTCCGGCGTCGTGGTCTACTCGAGCGATCTCGACGAGCCCAACCGACTGGCCGACCCCCTCCTGCGCTCGTACGCCCAGCAATTCCTCGACACCCTCACCGAACCCGAGGAACCGACGGTCACCTCGCGGGTGCGCGAACTCGTCGAACTGCTGCTGCCCACGGGCAAGTGCACGATCGAGCAGGTGGCACGAAGCCTCGGCGTCGACCGGCGCACAGTGCACCGGCACCTGGCCACGTCGGGGCTGACGTTCTCCGCCGTTCTCGACTCGACGCGAGCCGAACTCGCCAACCGCCTGGTCAGCGGCAAGCGCTACTCGTTCACGGAGATCTCCGAGATACTCGCCTTCTCCACACCCAGCAGCTTCTCGCGCTGGTTCCACCAGCGGTTCGGTACCAGCCCGCGCGAGTGGCGCAGGCAGGCGGAACGGTAGCCCGGGCAGTCCCGCTCCGAATTCTGTCCCGAATTGGACAGAACAGTGTCCCGCAGAGGCAATTGTCGACCCCAGGACCGCGATAACGTGATCCACACCACTTTCCGTTCCGGGCGGTTCACTCCCATCGCCCCGGTCCCCCGCGACATCGTCCCCACTTTCCTTCCCGCAAGGAGCATCGATGGCACTGCCTCCCGCGACGACCGCCGACCCGATCGGGGCCGACGAACCCACCAACACCGACTCGGCCCCGGACCGCGCCCGGCCCCGTCCGGGCCGGCGACTGTATCCCTGGCTCGTGTTCGCGCTCACCTTCGCCCTGCTGCTCTCGGACTACATGTCCCGCCAGGTCCTCAGCGCGGTGTTCCCGTTCCTGAAAACCGAATGGGCACTGACCGATTCGCAGCTCGCATCCCTCACCAGCGTCGTCGCGCTGATGGTCGGGCTGCTCACCTTCCCGCTGTCGCTGCTCGCCGACCGGTGGGGCCGAGTACGGAGCCTGGTCCTGATGGCCGTCATCTGGAGCGTCGCCACGCTGTGCTGCGCGGTGGCCGCCAACTACGAGCAGATGCTGGCCTCCCGGTTCCTGGTCGGCGTCGGCGAGGCCGCCTACGGCAGCGTCGGCATCGCGGTGGTCCTCGGTGTCTTCGCGCCCCGCGTGCATTCGACGCTGAGCGGCGCGTTCATGGCGGGCGGATCCTTCGGCTCCGTCATCGGGGTATCCCTCGGCGGCGTGATCGCGGTGCACCTGAGCTGGCGATGGTCCTTCGCGGCGATGGCGGTTCTCGGACTCCTGCTCGTGGCACTGTTCCGGGCCGTCGTCACCGAACGCCGACTGGCCGAACACAACTCCGAGGACGACCTGCCCGCCTCGGCGCCGGCGACGGCCGGGATCCGGGTGCCGGTGTCGACACTGTTCACCAACCCGGCGGTGTGGTGCGCGTATCTCGGAGGCGGACTCCAGATGTTCACCGCCGCCGTGCTGCTCGCGTGGACCCCCAGCTTCTTCAACCGCTACTACGGTCTCGCGCCCGACAAGGCCGGAGTCATCGCCTCGCTGTTCGTGCTTCTCGTCGGAAGCGGCATGGTCGTGTGCGGCATGATCACCGACCGCGTCAGCGGCGAGGATCCCCGCCGTAAATGGGCCAGCGCGATCGCCTACTGCATCATCTCGCTCGTCACGCTCGGGTGCGCGTTCGCGCTGGACACCGGTGCACCCCAGCTGATCCTGCTCGGCATCGGCGCCTTCTTCTCCGCCGGGTCGTCCGGGCCGACCGCGGCCATGGTGGCGAGACTGACGCATCCGTCGGTTCGGTCGTCGGCGCTCGGCAGCCTCACCGTCGCCAACAACATCCTCGGACTGGCGACCGGTCCGTTGCTGATCGGCGTTCTCGCCGACCGTCTGGGACTGCTGGGCGCACTACAGGTGGCGCCGCTGGTGTACGTGCTCGCGATCGCGGCCCTGGCCACGGGCAGGCGCCTCCACCCGGCCGGGCTCCGCACGCTGGCGGCGCAGAGCGCCGGACGGTGCCCGGATGCGGGTGCGGACCACCGGTGACGTCGGGTCACGGCGGCGGCTGCGGCAGCATGTCGAGGACGGCGCGGCCCGCGCCGGCGGCCGTCAACGCCGAGCGGGTGGCGCCGAGCCACGCCTCACCCCAGGCCGGATCGACACCGCTCAACAGTCGGTACTGGGTGCGCCAGGACGCGGCCCGGAAACCGGGGTTCTCCGGTGGGTGCAGTCGCAGGGAGATGCGCTCGGAGACCGACTCGGCGACCCAGTACACGAACTCGTCCGGATCGTCGGTGAACCGGTCCGACAGGAGTCGGTCACGTTCCCGGACGGTCAGATGCCAACCGCCCTCGGGTGCACTCCAGCAGAAGGGAAGCGCGTCCTCGGTGGCCTGCCCGAGTGCGGGCAGGTCCTCGGGCAGCGCACCCAGCCGCTGCGTCACCTCCAGGATCCGCCGGCGCATGCCGGGATCGAGCAGATCGTCGGTCATCGGACGCTCGGTGCCGTCGGCAGCGGGGCGTCCCCTCGGTCGAATGTCATTGCAGCAGACTGTGGTCGGAGCGGGGTCACTGCGGCGGGTACACGAGGCGAACGTAGCCGGCGCAACGCAACCAGGTGACGTCGACCTTCGATCCGCACTCGGCGACCTGCGGCAGCAGGTCGGCCACCACCTCGTACTGCGTGCCGTAACCCTCCTGTTCGAACCACGGCGCGATCGGACCGGTGTACAGGGGAAGGGCTTTGGTCACCAGGTAGACGTGGTAGTTGCAGGTCTCCGCCGGCACACCCACCAGGTTCACCGGGGGAAGCGCGCGGGACGTGTAGCTGGCGCCTGCCGGGGCCAGGAAGTTTCCTCCCTCGCTGCCGTACCGGTCGATCAGCGTGCCGACGTCGAGCCGGCCTTCGACCCGTCGGGGGTTGCCGCTGCCGTCGAGGACGTATCCGTTCTTGGGCGGGTACTTGTAGGAGCCGGCCGGGAGTACGGTCGGATCCCAGTACTCGGCCAGGAACTGCTCCGGTGTCAGGTCGCCGGTGCGCCGGTAGTCGGCGAGCTGATCGGCAACCGGGAACTGATCCGACAGCGTCTGCGGTCCGAGCCGCTTGTCGCCGTCGAAGTACTCCGCCGAGCAACCGGCCCCGCCGAGTAGATCACTGGAACCGACCGACGAACCCGGGGCCGCCTGGGCGACCGCCCCCTCGGCGAACACCGTGGACAGTACGAAGGCGAAGACGAGAAGCAGCTGGCGACGACGCATACCGGACCCTTTCACCATCAGATGCGGCGACGCCCATGTGATCCCGTTCGACCCGGGTACCGACCCCGCCAAGATCATTCACCCAAATCGTGACAGATCGGTCCGGCTTCGTCACCCCGACAGCAGCCCGGCGCGGACGCGCGGGTCGGGGTCGGGGTGACGAATGCCGTGGTGCCGGGCACTTCCGGTGCGCCGCCGTGTCATTCACACGAACGACACGGCGGCGCGGCCCGGGAGTCGGTCAGCCCTCGCGGCGAGACACGACCTGGGATCGAGGAGGAACGGGACAGGCCTCGGCCGCCTCCGCGACGATCTGCGGCTGTGCGGGTACCGCGGGACGACGACCCGCCTCCCACTGCTCGCCGGTGACGGGTTCGTCGATTGCCAGGTCGGCGAGCTCGTGGTCGTCGAAGGCCCGTCCCCGGCTGAGAAACCGCACACCCTCAGGGGTTTCGAGGCTGAATCCCGAGCCACGGCCGGGGACGGCGTCGATCACCAGTTGGGTGTGCTTCCAGAGGTCGAACTGCGGACCGGAGATCCACACCGGGACGGCGTCCGGGCCGGCGGGCAGGTCGGCGGGGCTCTGCCCGACCGCCAACCGCAGGTCCAGCAGGCCGACCAGGACGTCCCGGTCACCGACAATGAATTCCCCTGCCGGATAGCACATCGGCGCCGACCCGTCGCAGCAGCCACCGGACTGGTGCATCATCACCGCGCCGTGCACCGCGACGAGCCGTCGCAGGAGGTCGGCCGCCACCACGGTCGCGACGATCCGTGGGGTGGCGACAGTTCGAGGGGTGCTCACCGACGCCCCTTCGCTCACCGGAAGTCCAGCACGACGCGGCCGTCGACGGTGCCCGCCCGCAGTTCGTCGAAGACGTCGTTGATCTCGTCGAGCCCGCGGGTGTGCACCGTGGGACGAATCTTGCCGCGGGAGTAGAAGTCCAGCGCCTCGACCATGTCCTGCCGGGTGCCGACGATCGAGCCACGGATGGTCAGACCCTTGAGGACGGTGTCGAAGATCGGGGCCGGGAAGTCGCCGGGAGGAAGACCGTTGAACGCGATGGTCCCGCCGCGTCGCGCCATCCCGATCGCCTGGCCGAATGCCTTCGGGTGCACCGCGGTGACGAGCACGCCGTCGGTGCCGCCGGTGGCCTCCTGGATCCTGGCGACCGGGTCCTCCTTCGCGGCATTGACCAGCACCTCGGCGCCGTACTTCTTCGCGAGTTCGAGTTTGTCGTCGGAGACGTCGACGGCGGCGACCCGCAGTCCCATCGCGGTCGCGTACTGCACGGCGACGTGGCCGAGTCCGCCGATGCCGGAGATGGTGATCCACTCGCCCGGCACCACGTCCGCGACCTTGATGCCCTTGTACACGGTGACGCCGGCGCACAGCACCGGCGCGACCTCCACCAGGTCCGCGCCGTCGGGGATGCGGGCGGCGAACCGGGCGTCGACGAGCATGTACTCCGCGAACGACCCGTTCACCGAGTAGCCGCCGTTGACCTGCTTCTCGCACAACGTCTCCCAGCCGGTGCGGCAGTAGCGGCACTCGAGGCACGCCGACCACAACCAGGCGTTGCCGACCCGCTGCCCGACCGCGAGTTCGGTGACGCCCTCTCCCAACTCGACGACGGTGCCGACCCCTTCGTGCCCCGGCACGAACGGAGGGCTCGGCTTGACCGGCCAATCACCTTCCGCCGCATGTAGATCGGTGTGACACACCCCGCTGGTTTCCAGCTTGACCAATGCCTGGTTCGGTCCCGGCCGGGGCACCGGCAACTCCTCGATCACCAGGGGCTTGCCGAACTCGTGGACTACAGCTGCCTTCATCGTGTCGACCATCGTGAGGTCTCTTTCCGCTGTGGGTGGCTGGAGGATGCGATCGCGCGGTCCCAGTATCCGTCGGGCGGAGCCGGTTCGTCGTGGCGACACCCGTCCGACGGTCCGGGCGAATCGGTCTGCAGTGGTGGGACACGGCGCCCGCCGAGGAGGGGGTGGTTCGGCGGGCGCCGCGCCGTTCTCCCGATCCGGGGAGGTCGGGGCAGCCCCGGATCGGAAGGGCTCAGCTCGGGATCAGAAGAATCCCTGGGCCTTCGGGGCGTAGCTCACCAGCAGGTTCTTGGTCTGCTGGTAGTGATCGAGCATCATGTGGTGGTTCTCGCGACCGATTCCGGACTGCTTGTAGCCACCGAACGCGGCATGCGCCGGGTACTGGTGGTACGTGTTGGTCCACACCCGGCCGGCTTCGATGTCGCGGCCTGCGCGGTAGGCGACGCCACCGTCGCGGGACCAGACTCCGGCGCCGAGACCGTACAGGGTGTCGTTGGCGATGGAGATGGCTTCGTCGTAGTCCTTGAACGAGGTCACCGACACCACCGGACCGAAGATCTCCTCCTGGAAGATCCTCATCTTGTTGTTACCGGTGAAGACGGTCGGCTGAATGTAGAAGCCGCCGGACAGGTCGCCGCCCAGGTCGGCCCGCTCACCACCGGTGATCAGCTTCGCGCCCTCGGACTTGCCGATCTCGATGTACGAGAGGATCTTCTCGAACTGGTCGTTCGAGGCCTGCGCACCGATCATCGTGTCGGTGTCGAGGGGATCGCCCTGACGGACGGCCTTGGTGCGAATCGCGGCCATCGCGAGGAACTCGTCGAAGATGTCCTCCTGGATCAGCGACCGCGACGGGCAGGTGCACACCTCACCCTGGTTCAGGGCGAACATCGTGAAGCCTTCCAGGGCCTTGTCCTGGTAGTCGTCGTTCGCGGCGAGCACGTCGGAGAAGAAGATGTTCGGGCTCTTGCCGCCGAGTTCGAGGGTGACCGGGATCAGGTTCTGCGACGCGTACTGCATGATCAGCCGGCCGGTGGTGGTCTCACCGGTGAAGGCGATCTTCTTGATCCGCGGGCTCGATGCGAGCGGCTTGCCCGCCTCGGTGCCGAAACCGTTGACGATGTTGACCACGCCCGGAGGCAGCAGGTCACCGATGACCGAGATCAGGTACAGGATCGACGCCGGGGTCTGCTCGGCCGGCTTGAGCACGACCGCGTTGCCCGCCGCGAGAGCCGGCGCGAGCTTCCACACCGCCATCAGGATCGGGAAGTTCCACGGGATGATCTGGCCGACCACGCCGAGCGGCTCGTGGAAGTGGTAAGCGACGGTCTCGGAGTTGATCTCGGAGATCGACCCCTCCTGGGCGCGAACAGCTCCCGCGAAGTAGCGGAAGTGGTCGACGGCGAGGGGGATGTCGGCGTTGAGTGTCTCGCGGATCGGCTTGCCGTTGTCCCAGGACTCGGCGAGTGCGATCGACTCGAGGTTCTCCTCGATCCGGTCGGCGATCTTGTTGAGGATCACGGCGCGCTCGGCGACCGAGGTCTTGCCCCAGGCCGGAGCGGCGGCGTGGGCGGCGTCGAGGGCGAGTTCGATGTCCTCGGCGGTGCCGCGCGCGATCTCGGTGAACGGCTGACCGGTGACCGGGGTGGTGTTCTCGAAGTACTGTCCCTTGACCGGCGGCACCCACTGCCCGCCGATGAAGTTCTCGTAGCGGGACTGGAAGGACATGAGCGCGTCGGGCGAACCCGGGCGGGCGTACACAGTCATTCGAACTCCTCGTTGATATCCGGCACTGCGTGTGATCCAGAACACTAGAAGAGCGGGGGTTGCAACTACGTTGCGTTCGGCACCGTCACTGCCCAAGGTGCTCGTCGAGGATCGCGATCCGCGCCCTGACCTGGTCGTACATCGGCGATCGCGGGTCGATCGACGACAGGTACGCAGCCCACGCCGCGGAGTCCTCCCGTCCCTCCTCGGTCGCGGTCCAGCGCGCGAGCAGGGACTGCTCACCTGCGCGCAGCAGAGCCGCCTGCACCCTGGCCCGCAGCTGCTCACGGATCTCCTCGACGCCGGGTGCGACGGAACCGGGCAGCACCGGACCGCGGTAGGAGGCGAGCGCCGCGGCAGCGTCGCCGCGTTCGAGCGCCCGCCGCACCTCGTCGACGTCGGTGACGAGGTCGGTGAGCAACCGGTACGGCCGGGACCCGAGCCCGTCCGCTCCGAACACCTTGCGCAGCCGGGACATCTCGACCCGGATCGTCACCGAGTCCAGTTCCGACTCGTCGAGCAGGATCGCCAACTGGTCTCCGCGCAGCCCCTCGGGACGGTCCGCGAGCAGCAGCAGGATCTCGGCGTGCCTGCGGGAGAGCGGAATGCGGTCGCCGTCCCGGACCAGGGTCGGGCGCTCCGAGCCGAGGACCGCCAGCCGCGCCGGTGCGGAACCGAGCAGGCGCGGCGAGTTCATCAGGTGCAACCGCAGTTCCGCCTCCGCCGCCGCGACCGTCGCGCGCACCAGCGCGAGCACCTGGGGCTCGGCAACTTGCGGCCCGCCGGTGATGTCGATGGCGCCGAGGATCTGCCCGCTCATCGGATCGTGCACGGGCGCAGCCGAACAACTCCAGTCGTGCACGGCGGAACTGAAGTGCTCGGCACCGAAGATCTGGACACACTGGTCGACCGCGAGCGCCGTGCCCGGGGCGTTGGTGCCGACGCGGTCCTCGCTCCAGTCGGCGCCCTCGACGAAGTGCATCGCAACGGCGCGATCGCGCGCGTCGGAGTCTCCCTCCACCCACAGCAGCCGGCCCTGGGCGTCACTGATCGCGACGAGCAGTCCGGTGTCGGCGATGTCGTCGACGAGCAGGCGACGCACCACCGGGCGGATCAGCGCCATCGGATGCGCCCTGCGGTACCGGTCGAGTTCGCCCCCGTCCAACCCGATGTCCTCGCCGACGGCGTCGGGGTCGACTCCCCTGCTGCGGCTGCGCAACCACGAATCGAACACCACCGGCCGCACCGGCGACCGCACCGCGTCCCCGCCGGACTGCGGGTCGGCACCCGCCACGAACGAGCGATGCGCGGACGACACCGTGCGGGCGAGCTGCGCGACGTCGTCACCCGGCCGGACGGCGACCCACGGGTTGCCGCGCGTCGTCGTGGCCCGCGAGGTTGTGGTCAAGGATTTCCCTCCGTCGAGGACGCTGTGCAGTCGGATGACCGCGTGCGCTGGCCTGGCGCACACCACCACTGTAACGCCCGTCACAGGATCGCGGATCGAAGTGGTGACCGCGCGGGAGGCGGAACCGCTGGTCAGCCGTCCAACCCGGCGACGTGGTCGGCCACCCTCTCACCGATCATCACGACGGTCGCGTGTGGTCCCCGCGACGGCAACGACGGCATCACCGAACCGTCCGCGATCCACAGCCCGTCCACCCCGATCACCCGGCAGCGGTCGTCGACCACCGCATCCGGATCGTCCGGGGAGCCCATCGCACAACTGCCCGCCAGGTGCATCGAGGTCCCCAGCTCGTCCAGCGGATCCCCCGGTGGCGGCGTCGGGCGTTCGACCAGGCCCGCGAACGCCGCCCCCGCCAACAGTTCCCGGACGAGATCCACACCCTCCCGCAGCGCGGTCCGGTCGGCTTGTTCCCGCAGGTAGCGGTACCGCACCAGCGGCGGAACAGCCGGATCCGCAGACCGCACCACCACCTCCCCGCGACTGCGTGGACGCATCAACGCGACACCGATCCGGCCGAACGGGTCGTCGACGCCGGGGATGAACTGCCCGAACGTCGCGGTGTACGGCCGCAGTTCGACGTCGTCCGTCTCGAGCGCGACTTCGAGGATCGCCCGGTCGGTCCGGTGCGGGACGCTCGACCGGGGCCGGTACCCGACCGTCACCTCCGGATGGTCCGTGGCGTTCCGGCCGACCCCCGGCCGGTCCACCGCGACGGGAATTCCGATCCGTGAAAGCGACTGTGCGGGACCGATTCCGGAGTGCACGAGCAGATGCGGTGTGCCGACGGCGCCGGCGGACAGGACCACCGTGCCCGCGCGCAGGACGCGCACTCCACCTGCCGTCTCGACCTCGACGCCGACCGCCCGCGAGCCCGACAGCAGCACCCGCCGCGCCACCGCACCGGTGAGCACCCGCAGATTCGGCCGGTCCAGGTGGGGCACGAGGTATGCCTCGGCGGTACTGACCCGCATCCCGGCGCGGACGTTGAGCGGAACCGGGCCCGCACCGACGGCGTCGGGTTCGTTCAGATCGACGCGGTAGTCGAATCCCGCATCCGTCACCGCGGCGAGGAACGCGGCGCTGCGCGGATGCAACTCGTCCGGGGCGGTGCGGGTCACCGGCACGGGACCGCTGTCACCGTGCCAGGCCCGGTCGCCGAACGGATCGCTTTCGAGCCTGCGGAAGTACGGCAGCACCGACTCGTAGGACCAGGACGCCGGCCAGCGCGCGAAATCCGCGGCGGTGCCGCGGACGAAGTAGCCGCCGTTGACCGCACCGGAGCCGCCCAGCACGCGGCCACGGGCCAGCGCGACCCGGGGCGCCGATTCGTCCCGCAACTGGGCGGGATACCTCCAGACGACGTCACTCGCCGGCCCCACCGGCAGCACACCGACCGGTCCCGGCGGGCCCGCGCCGACGCCGGCCTCCACCAACAGCACGGTGCGATCGGGATTCGCGCTCAGCCTGCCCGCCAGGACACAGCCCGCGGAGCCCGCACCGACGACGACCACGTCCGCCGTCGGCGCCATCGGGTTCAGCGGCTCAGCCGGGGAGCCAGCGCGGCGAGGCTCCGCTCGTCGATCGCCCCACGCCACAGACCGGCCCCGTAGGCGAGGTCGTCGAGACGCTTGTAGACGACGTGCCGCACCGGCCCCAGCCCGCCGGGCTCCCGGTGCGTCCACCAGTCCGCGGCACCCTCCGCGACCGCGACGGTCAACGCCACCCGCCGGAACCGCCGCGAACAGACCGCCGCGACCACTGTCACCGGCCAGTAGTGCCGGCACAGCGCGGACGCGAGCTGCCACGCCCCACCCGCCAGCCCCTGCATCGCGAGCACCGTCGCGATCCGCGTCGGCCGGTCGAGGTCGGCGAACGTGCGCCGCAGACGGTGCACCGTCACCACCTGCGTGACGAGGGCACCGAGCAGACCGACACGGGTGCAGGTCGCGGCCGCCGCCCACGCGAGCAGGGTCCACACCGACATCGCCAGCGGCGACACCCGACCCTGGTGCCGGGCGGCGAGCGGTGCGGCCCCGGTGCCGTAGAACAACTTGCGGCCGAACCACTTCCGGAAGGACACCCGGTGGTCGTGGGCGACGTGCGCGATCGGCTCGTACCGCAGGCGCCAACCCGCCTCGTGCAGCCGCCAGCACAGGTCGACGTCCTCGGCGACGTGCATCGACTCGTCGAATCCACCGCACTCGTCGAGCGCACTGCGCCGCACCAGCATCGCGGCGCTCGGCACGTAGGAGACGGCGCTCCCGGCCCGCACCGGCCCCTCCTTGCGTCCGAGGTCGAGCGAGGACCGCGCGTGTTCGTACCGGGCCAGCGCTCCGCCCTCCGGCGTGAGCGCGACGATCCGAGGCGCGACCATCGCGACCGCCGGATCGCTGAAGTGCCCGAGCATCGACTCCAGCCAGCCGGTGCGCGGCACCACGTCGGAGTCGAGAAAGGCGACGAACTCCGTTGTCGCTGCTTCCATTCCGGTGTTCCGCGCGGCGGCGGGACCGCGCGAGACGTCGTGCCGCAGGACCCGGACCTCACCGCGACCACCCGGCACCGGCGGCGGAAGGACCGGCTCCGCCGACCCGTCGTCGACGACGACGACGTGCAATCCGTGCAGGGCGGGCAGCAGGCGGTTGAGCCCGACGACGTTGTCCTTGACGGGGACGACGACCGTGACGTCGTGGTTGGGGGGTGAACTCATCGGCCGCGGGTTGGCGACACCGGAGTCGAGCAGGTGTCGCGCCACCACCGCGGACTGCTGGTCCACCACCTTCAGGTAGCCGTCCCCGATCATCGCGGCCGCGGTCGGCGCCAGTTTGAGCATCCGGGTCGGAGACCCCCCGATCAGAACCCGCCCGTCGGAGAAGGTGCGCACCGTCGGATCGAGTCGAACCCCGAATCCGTCGGGCAGTCGAGCTTGGCGCATCAGGTGATCGTATTCGGATCTGGTCTCATCGCAACATTCCGCGGGTATCCGGCTGCCACCGCTCCGCCGCCGCAGCAGCCCGCGCACACATCGCCTCGAACAGGCGTGCCCCCTCGGCCGCGTCGGCACCCCGCGGGTCGCCGAGCACACCGTTCGCACTGACCGCCGCCACACCCCCGTCCCGCAGTTGCGGCATGATCTCCGCGATGGGACGGGTGTCGCCGACCTCGCACCGGTCCGTCCGCACCACCTCGGATGAAAGATGCAGCAGCAGAGCGGTTTCGGTCAGTCCCGCGTGCGCGTCCGCGCCGGGGACCGCGCAGGGCACCCAGGCGACGTCCCGGCCCTCGTACCGCAGCAGCGCGACCGCGTCCGCGAGAGCCGGCGCGTTGCCGCCGTGCCCGTTGACGAACAACACGCGCGGCGACCAGCGACACGCCGACCGGCCGAACTCGACGACGAGGGTGCGCAGCGCCTCGCTGCCGAGCGAGATCGTGCCGTCGAATCCCTCGTGCTCACCGCTGGCGCCGTACGCAATCGCCGGGGCGACGGCCACACCGGGCAACGCCTGAGCCACCGCCGTCGCGATCCGGGTGTCGGTGTCGAGCGGAAGATGCGGGCCGTGCTGCTCGAGCGACCCCACCGGCACAGCCAGCGCGGGGCGGGACACGCCGACCTCCGGCCAGGTCGCGTCGGCCAACGAGTCCGGTGCGGTGGGCATACCCCCGATGCTAGGACCTGCCCTCCGCACCCACCCGAGCAGCCCGGCTCACCCCCCTCCTGGCTGAAGGTGGCCTTCGGCTCGACAGACCGCACGAAGGGCGCCTTCAGCCGGAAGGGCTCGACGGGCCGACACGGGCTGAAGGTGGCCTTCGGCTCGACAGACCGCACGAAGGGCGCCTTCAGCCGGAAGGGGCTCGACGGGCCGACACGGGCTGAAGGTGGCCTTCGGCTCTACAGACCGCACGAAGGGCGCCTTCAGCCGGGAGGGGCTACAGGGCGGCGGCCACTCGGTGGCCCTCGACAACCGCGGCGTGAGCGCGGCGCGGCGACAGGGCGTCGCCGATCCGGTGGACCTCGAAAGCACTGCCGGACAGTTCCTTCCACAGTTCGTCCACAGGTTGTTGATGAACCGCGCAGACGACGGCGTCGAATTCCGACTCGGTGACCGTGCCGGTCGGGTGGTGCAGCAGACGCACCACGACACCGGTCTCGGTGTCGGTCACCTCCATCGGAACCACATCGGTTCGCTCGACGATCCCGGCCGCGTACGCCCGGCGCTGCCAGCCCTCCATGTCCAGGGTCAGCCCGAGATCCTGGCCGACGATCATCGCCGGCGTCGCGATCGTGACCGTACAGCCGCGGGCGGCGACGGTCTCCGCGACCGAGGTCCCCTGATGAAACCCCAACTCGTCGAACACCAGAACCCGGCCACTCGGCGTGACACGCCCCTCGAGGACGTCCCGGACGTCGACCACCCGCGTGCTGGCGCCCGCCCATGCCGGCCGCTTCGGCCGGGCACCGGTCGCGACGATCACGACATCCGGCGCCAGGCGTTGCACCAGGTCCGGTCCCACCTCGGTACCGGTGCGGACGGTGACGCCGGCCCGCGCACACTCACGCTCGAGATTGACTGCCAGTTCGCCGAATTCGCTCCGCCCGGACGCGACCGACGCGGCGCACACCTGACCGCCGAGCCGCTCGTCGCGCTCGAACAGCGTCACGCGATGGCCGCGCCCCGCCGCGGTCGCGGCGGCCTGCATCCCCGCCGGCCCGCCGCCGACGACGACCACCGTCCGGCCCCGACGCCGCGGCTGCGGCAACAGCACCGATTCGCGCCCCGCCGACGGATTCTCGACGCACCCCAGCCACCGGTTCAGTCCGACGCGGCCGATGCACTCCTGATTGCAGCCGAGGCACGTTCTGATCCCGGCGGCGTCACCCGACAGGGCCTTGGCCGCGAAGTCCGGGTCCGCGATCTGCCCCCTCACCACCCCGACCAGGTCGCAGTGCCCTTCGACGAGCGCCTGTTCGGCCTGCTCCGGCGCGGTGAAGCGGCCGACGCCGATCACCGGCAGCGACACCTGTCGTCGAATCGCGTTGGGAATGAACAGCGCATAGCCACGAGGGACGGCCATCGACGCCTCGATCAGGTGCAGCGTCTCGGTGGCCATGCCGATGGACGTGTTGAGGTAGTCGACGTCGCCGGTCGCCTCGACCATGCTTGCCACCGCGGTCGCCTCGTCGAGGTGGATGCCGCCCGGAATCGACTCCTCCCCCGTCAACCGCACCCCGAGGACCAGCCCGGGCCCGAGTGCGGCGCGGACCGCGACGATCACCTCGAGCAGCAGCCTGGCCCGGGATTCGAGCGGACCCCCGTAGCTGTCGGTGCGCCGGTTGGTCTGCGGCGACAGGAACGCCCGCAGGATCGACGACTGCGACGCCTGGATCTCGACACCGTCGAATCCGCCTTCACGACAGTGGATTGCGACTCGCGCGTAACTCGCGACCAGATCGTCGATGCCCGTGGCGTCCAGCGCCCTCGGCACCTCCCGGAACAGGGGGTCCGGGATCGGGCTCGGCGCCCACAGGGGGCGGCCGGAGTACATTCCGGACCCCTGTCCCCCGTTGTGGTTCAGCTGGGCGAGTATCACGGCGCCCTCGGCGTGGACCGCGTCGGTGATGCGGCGATATCCCGGTACGGTCTCGGATCGGTACCCGTGAATCACCTTCTCGTACGGCCAGTCCGTCGGGTGGACGCAGTGTTCCTCGGTGATGATCAGGCCGGCACCGCCTCGTGCACGCGCTTCGTAGTACGCCGTGTGCTGCGCGGTGGGCAGTCCGTCGACAGCGGCGTTGGTCAGGTGCGCGGTGAACACGACACGGTTGCGCAGGGTGCGCGACCCGATCGTCAAGGGCGACGACAGTTTCGGCAACTCGCTCACCGCGACCACTCCCGCAGCAGGCGTGTCGCCGCCTCGCGTCCGTCCCGGATCGCCTCGGCGACCGTGCGCGGAGCGATCCGGTCTCCGACCGCGAGACGTGTGTGCGCGCGGAGCCGGTCTCCCGCGGCGCCGTCCGACGACACGGACTCGTCCGGCACGCGATGGCCGCAGTCGACGATCGCCGCGGCAGGCACGAGATTCCGGGCTCCGGTGTGGACGTGTTCGAGCTCCACTCGGCCCCAGTCGATTCCGACGATCCGGGTCCGCAGGTGCCGGACGACACCTGCGCGCTCGAGTCTGCCGTTCGCGTCGGCGAGGTCGCCGGCGCGTGCGAGTTGGGTACCGACGACCGGGTCGGGCGTCACGACGCCGACGATGCGACCTGCCGCTGCGAGCAACTCCGCGACGGCGACACCGACGGATCCGCCGATCGGATCCCACACCAGCACCGGGCCGTCGGGGAGCGTGCCGCCCAGTGGTTCGACGGCGGCGACCACCGGCACGGTGCCGTCCCCCGGCACCGGCCAGGGCGCCGCCACGCTTCCGGTGGCGATCACCACCGCGGCGACGTCTTCCGCTCGGGTCTCCTGGTCGGTCACCTCGTGCCCGAACTCGACGCGGACACCGAGTCGGTGACACTCGTCGGCGAGCCATCCGGTCAACGCGGACAGCCGTGCCCGGTCGCCTGTCGCGGTGCGCGCCACCATCCCGCCGAGGCGATCGGTCCGCTCGGCCAAGCGGACTCGGTGCCCTGCCGCCGCCAGGACGCGGGACGCTTCGAGGCCCGCGGGCCCGCCGCCGACGACCAACACGTCCCGCGGCGCGCCGCGAGCCGACATCCCCGACTGAAGGGCACCTTCAGCCGATTCAACGACATGAAGGTGACCTTCAGCCGATCCCGAGGGGAGGTGGACATCAGCCGACCCCACGGGATGAAGGCGGCCTTCGGCCGATTCAACGAGATGGAGGCGGCCTTCGGCCGATTCGACGAGACCAAGGGCGCCTTCATCCGGGACAGCGGGGTTCGGGTTGCCGATGCAGGTGACGATCGGATTCCGCGGATCGCACACCAGGCACGTCTGGTTGCACAGCACGCAGGGGCGCGGCGCACGACCGCGGCGAACCGCCTCGACGAGGTTCGGGTCGGCGATCTGTGCGCGGGTCATCTCGACCAGGTCGGCGCACCCGTCGTCGAGGGCCCGCTGCGCCGCCGCCGGGTCGACCACGCTGCCCTGCAGGACCACCGGCACTCCGACAGCGCGAATCCGCCGTGTCAGTTCCACGTTGAACATCGGCGGGGTGTGGGCGTCCGGACGGTAGCGGGTCGCGCTCGTGGGTCCGCCCCGGACGACGGTTACGAGGTCCACGGTGTCGGCGATCGCCCGGACGTGGTCCACGGCGTCGTCGGGGGTGATGCCGCCCCACGGGGCCAGTTCGTCGCAGCTGAGCCGCAGGGCGAGGATCCGGCCTGGTCCGAGCTCCGCACGGACCGCGGCCATCACCTCGCGCAGCAGTCGGGTGCGGTCGGCGCCGTACCCGTCGGCGCGGAGATTGGTGATCGGCGACAGGAACTGGCGCAGCAGCGCGGTCGGTCCGGCGTCGAGTTCGACCCCGTCCACGCCGGCGGACGACGCGACCGCCGCCGCGGCGGCGAATCCTTCCGTCACCAAACCTGTTTCACGAGATCCCATCTCGGCGGGCAGCTCCCGCGTCACCACGTCCGCGACAGGCGACGGGCCCCACAGCACCGACTGAGAGTAGGCGCTCGACCCCTGCATGCCGCGGTGACCGAGCGCCGCCAGCACGAGCGTTCCGTGCGGCCGGCACGCGGACACGATCGCCCGCCACCCCGGCCCGCAGTCCGCCGCCAGCGGCGCCCGCTCGTACGGCCAGTCGTCCTCACACACGGACGCGCACTCGGTGACGATCACGCCGCAGCCCCCACGAGCCCGGGCTTCGTAGTAGGCGGTGTGCCGGTCCGAGAACGCACGCCGCACAACGAGATTCGTCTCGTGGGGGCCGAAGACCACCCTGGACCGGGCGGTGCGCCCGGTCAGGGTGGTCTCGTCGGTGAGGCCTGGCAGTGCTCTAGACCCCGAGGTCGCGGCGGAAGCCGTCCGGGATGACGAGGTCGGCCGGCGACAGGTCGGCGATGTTGGAGTGTCCGAGGCCGAGGACGGCGGAGTCGACACCGCCGCGCAGGATGTCGAGGACGTTCTCGACTCCGGCCTGCCCGTTGGCGGCCAGGCCCCACAGGTAGGCGCGGCCGATCATGACGGCGCGGGCACCGAGGGCGAGGGCCTTGACGACGTCGGAGCCGCGGCGGATGCCGCCGTCGAGGACGACCTCGAGCTGCTCACCGACGGCCTCGGCGATCGCGGGCAGCGCCCGGATCGGGGCGGGGGTGCCGTCGAGGTTGTTGCCGCCGTGGTTGGACACGGAGATGGCGGTGCAGCCGGCGTCGACGGCACGCTTGGCGTCGTCGACCCGCATGACACCCTTGAGCATGAACGGCCCGTCCCACTGCTCACGCAGCCACGCGACGTCCTCCCAGGTGGGCAGCGGGGTGCCCATCCACTGTCCGTACGCACCGAAGAAGGTCGGTGCCGGGCCACCGTCCGCCGGGGCGAGGTTCGGGGTGGTCAGGTCCGGGATCGCGCCCGAACGAACGAACTGCGACAGCCACTTCGGGTGCAGCAGGCCCTGGAGGGCGTTGGCGCGCATCGCGGCGAAGTCCATCTTCTCCGGGATCGCCGGGGAGCCCCAGTCGCGGCCCATCGAGAACGACCAGTCCAGCGTCATGATCAGCCCGGTCGCGCCCGCCTTCTTGGCGCGGTCCATCCGGTGCAGCAGCTCGTCGCGGGTGCCGACCCAGTACATCTGGAAAAAGGTCTGCGGGTTCGCGGCCACGACCTCCTCCACCGACTTGGACGCGAACGAGGACAGGCCCATCGCGACGCCGCGGGCGGCGGCGGCGCGGGCGACGGCGACCTCACCGTCGGGGTGCACGGCCTGCACACCGGTCGGGGAGATCATCACCGGGAACGACAGCGGCTGGCCCATCACGGTGGTGGACAGTTCCCGCTTGTCGGACAGTCCCGCCACGTGCGGCGCGAAGCCGAGTTCGGCGAACGCGTCGATGTTGTCGGAGGTGGTCACGCCCTTCTCGGAGCCGGCGACCAGCGCCATGTACACCGGCTTCGGCAGCTGCTTCTTCGCCCGCCGCTGTGCCTCGGCAACGGTCTCGAACCACGCATTCTTCGCCATCAGATGGTTTCCTCTATTCCATTCCCGCGAGGGGGTTTTCGTCACAGATCTTGGCCGGAGGCCGGGTCAGCAGGGTCAATGGGACCGGCGCGGACGGGGTGCGGCGCTCGGCGCGCTTGCCGGTGCGGGAGTGGTCCTGGCTGGACTTCGGGACGCTGCGGTCCGCGGCGAGCGCGGATTCGCCGTAGCCCTGCACGCATTCGGGGTCGGGGCCGTCCATCGGCAGCCCGGTGAAGAACTTCGCGGCCATGCAGCCGCCGCGGCACGCGTCGTAGTGCGAGCACTTGGAGCACGCGCCGCCGGTCTGCGGGGACCGCAGCTCGGTGAACAGCTCCGAGTGCTGCCACACCTCCTGGAAACCGCCGTCGCGCACGATGTTTCCGGCGAGGAACTTGTCGTGGATCGCGAACGGGCAGGCGTAGACGTCGCCGATCGGGTCGATCAGGCACACCACCCGGCCCGCACCGCACAGGTTCAGCCCGGGCAGCGCGTCGCCGTAGGCGGACAGGTGGAAGAACGAGTCACCCGTGAGCACACCCTCGCCGTTGGCGACGAGCCAGTCGTAGAGCTCACGCTGCTGCGCCTGCGTCGGGTGCAGCTCGTCCCACACGTCCGCGCCGCGTCCGGACGGGCGCAGCCGGGTGATCCGCAGCGTCGCACCGTACTTGTCGGCCAGGGCCTTGAACTCGTCGAGCTGCGAGACGTTCTGGCGGGTGACGACTACGGAGATCTTCGCGTCCTTGAACCCGGCCTCGGCGAGGTTCTCGAGCGCCCGCACGGCCATCGCGAACGAACCCGGGCCGCGTACCGCGTCGTTGACCTCCGCGGTCGCACCGTCGAGGGAGATCTGCACGTCCACGTAGTCCGACGCGGCCAGGCGCGCGGCGACCTTCTTGTCGATCTTGACGCCGTTGGTGGAGAACTTCACGCCCACCTGGTGATCGGTGGCGTAGTCGACGAGCTCCCAGAAGTCGGAGCGCACCGTCGGCTCACCGCCACCGATGTTGACGTAGAACACCTGCATACGCTGCAGCTCGTCGATGATCGACTTGCACTGCTCGGTCGACAGCTCCCGCGGATCACGCCGCCCCGACGACGACAGGCAGTGCACACACGACAGGTTGCACGCGTACGTCAGTTCCCAGGTCAGGCAGATCGGAGCGTCGAGGCCGAGCTCGAACTGATCGACCAGACGCCCGACAGCGGGCGGCGCCGGCGCGGTAGTGGGTGGTTCCAGAACAGAAGTCATGGGCTGTGTCCCTCGTCAGACGAAAGAGGTGGGTCGCCGGCGTGACGGGCTGTTCACGCGGACGGAAAGCTTGGTCAGGCAGCCGAGCTGGCGGCCGTGGGCACGATCATCTTCGACTCGGCCAGGGTGGCCAGGGCGCGGGCGTAGATGTCGATGCGGGCGTCCTCGACACCTGCCGCGCGGATCGCGCTGCGGGCGTCGGGATGGTCGGCCAACGACTTGACGATGCCGACGATGGTCACGTTCTTCAGAAACGACAGCTTGCGGGTCCCGAAGTGGTAGAGCAACGCCCCGAACGGTTCGGGGCGAAGCGCCACCTGCGGGTGCAGCTGCCACCCGGAGTCGAGATTCACGATCAGTACACGCCGCACATGCCGTCGATCGAGACCTCTTCCACGAGAGACTCCTGGACGAGCTCGGTCGCGTTGACTGCGGACTCGCGAGAATCGGACATCGACTTGCCTCCTGTGTAAGGGTTGGTTCGGTCTCAGCGACAATTTGCTGTGACTCGGCTCACGACATTAATGGCATTGAGTGCAGAATGAAAGACCGGAGCAGAACTTGACACGAACCCGCAGGTCAGAGAAAGGAAGAGTCGGACGCCGGCCGTCGACCACCCCTGACGAGATCAGCAACCTCGCCATCGCGCTGTTCGCGGAACACGGATTCGACGAGACGAGCGTCGACCAGATCGCAGAGGCCGCAGGCATCGCCCGCCGCACCTTCTTCCGCTACTTCCCGTCCAAGAACGCGGTCCCGTGGGGGAACTTCGACACCCACCTGGCCGAGATGCGCGACCAGCTCGCCGGGCTCCCCGTCGACATCCCGCTCGCCGACGGCCTCACCCGAGCCCTGCTCGAGTTCAACAGCTTCCCGCCCGATGTGGCACCCGTGCACCGCAAGCGGATGGAGGTCATCCTCAACGCGCCGGCACTGCAGGCCTACTCGATGGTGATGTACACCGGCTGGCGCGAGGTCATCGCGGAGTACGTGGCCGGCCGAACCGGCCTGCGGACCACCGATCACCTGCCGCGCACGGTCGGCTGGATGGTGCTCGGCGTGGCACTGTCGGCCTACGAGCAGTGGCTCACCGACGAGAATCTCGACCTCGCCGAGCTGCTGCGGGCGGGCAGCACCATACTCTCCACCGGACTGGGAGCGCTCCCGACCACCGCGCGCCCCGCAGGGTGACACCCGATCGGATCCATTCCTCCGTCCGGGTCCGCCACCCGCCGATACGCCCTAAACTTGAGGGCGGGAGCAGCGAGCGCCATCCCTTCGAATCGTCATGAGGCACACGATGACGGACAAGTCCGTGATCTTGGGACGGCCGTCCGGCCGCAACGCCGGCGCCGCCTCACGGACGTCAGGCCCCACACACGGCAACCTGTCCGAGCAGGAGATCGTGGAGGCGGCGCTGCGCGTCATCCACCAGGACGGCCTCGACAAACTGTCGATGCGCAGGCTCTCACGGGAACTCGGCGTGTCGGCGATGGCGCCGTACTACTACGTCTCCGACAAGGAGGAGCTGCTCGACCTGGTCGCGACGGCGGCGCTGGACGGCGTGACCGCCCCGGCACCCGGCCCCGAGTGGACCGAGCGGCTGCGCACCCTGATCGACCAGATCGACCAGAGACTGTCCACGTACCCGGGGCTCGGCGAGGTGCTGCTCGACCAGATGCTGCGCAGGCAGCGCCACCTCGTCGCACTCGTGATGGACATCCTCTTCGAGGCCGGGTTCGACGACCGCAACGTCTTCTGCGCCTACTCGACGATCCACACCTACCTGTACGGCCGCAGCAGCGTCTCCACCCAGGACCCCGCGGTTCCCGACCGCGCGACACTGCCCGACGTCGTCGCGCGCGCGACCGTCCATCTCGACGAGGTGCACGGCCGCGACATCTACCGCTTCGGGGTCGACACGCTCATCGCGGGACTCCGGGCCCAGCTCGAACGGCAGAAGCAGGCCTCGACCTGAGCCGTCGCGGCCCGTGTCCCGATTATCGGGAACGCGGGCGGACAACTTACGATCCAGCTGCTTCGATGGTGTCTGCTAGTCTGAAAACTAGAACACGTTACAGAACGTGCCGTCCTGCGGCACCACACCCTGCACCCGCAGAGCTCGAGAGGATCCACCGCGATGACCACTGTTGACGTGCCGCACAGCTCCAGGTCGGTCGTGCTCACCGTGTCGGGCGTCGTCGAGGAAACCGCGGACGCACGCTCGCTGGTGTTCGCCGTCCCGGCTGAGCTGCGCAGCCGGTTCGACTACAAGCCCGGCCAGTTCCTCACCCTGCGCATCCCCAGCGACCGGACCGGATCCGTCGCACGCTGCTACTCGCTCGCGAGCTCGCCGTTCGGCGACGGCGACCCCAAGGTCACCGTCAAGCGCACCGTGGACGGCTACGGCTCCAACTGGCTGTGCGACAACGTCGAGGTCGGCGACACCATCGAGGTGCTGCCCCCCTCGGGTGTCTTCACCCCGAAGTCCCTCGACCACGACTTCCTGCTCTGGGGCGCCGGCAGCGGCATCACCCCGGTCATCTCCATCCTCAAGTCCGCCCTCACCCAGGGCACCGGCAAGGTCGTGCTGATCTACGCCAACCGAGACGAGAACTCGGTGATCTTCCGCGACGAACTGCGCGAACTCGCCGCCCAGTACCCGACGCGGCTGACCGTCACGCACTGGCTCGAATCGCTGCAGGGCCTGCCGACACCCGACCAGTTCGCCACCCTCGCGGCACCGTTTTCCGCCTTCGAATCGTTCATGTGCGGACCCGGGCCCTTCATGGACACCGTGCACAAGGCCCTCGCCGAGGCCGGGGTGCCGCGCAACCAGGTCCACGCCGAGGTGTTCAACTCGCTTGCCGGCGACCCCTTCCAGGACGTCGCGCCCGCGGAGGTCACCGAGGAGGAGGCCGCGGACGCCGCGACCGTCGCCGTCACCCTCGACGGCGAGACCCACGAGCTGACCTGGCCGCGCAAGCAGACCCTGGTCGACATCATGCTCGCCAAGGGCCTGGACGTGCCCTACTCCTGCCAGGAGGGCGAGTGCGGCTCCTGCGCCTGCACCGTCCTCGACGGCAAGGTCGAGATGGGCAACAGCGAGATCCTCGACCCCGAGGACATCGCCGCCGGCTACATCCTCGGCTGCCAGGCCCGTCCCCTCACCGACCGCGTGGAGATCGAGTTCTAGGCGCTTCGCGCAGTGGTGCACTTTCGGAGGTCGGCGCGTCCGAAAATGCACCAGTGCGGCGGAGCCGCCGGTAGCGGGCGCGGGCGTCCGGGTCGAGGTGCTCGGTCGCGTAGCTCAACGCGGTGGCTCCCATGTCCGAGGCGTACTCGTCGAGGAAGCCGGTGAGCAGCGCGCGGTCGACCCGCTTGCCGACCTCGCGCAGCATCCAGCCGACCGCCTTCTGGGTGAGGTCGCGGCGGTCGTCGAGCACGCGCGGCGCGAGCTCGAGCGTGGTCGAGGCGTCGCCGCGCCGGATGAACCCGAACGTCGTCAGCAATGCCACCCGCCGCCGCCACAGGTCCTCGTCGGCGCCGAGGTCGAACACCAGCCGACGCGGCCGGTCGTACAACCACCCGCCGAGGATCCGCTCCGCCGAGGTGTCGACGAGGTCCCAGTTGTCGACCCGCCCGCGCAACACCGCGGCCAGGTAGAAGTCGGCGACACGCTCGCGTTCGACGTCGTCCCGGGTCCGCGCCGCGTCGGCCCGCTCGAACCGGCCGACGAGGATCAGCAGCGCGGCCAGCCGGTGCTCGTGGACCGCGCTGTCCAACAGCAGATCTATCTCGGGCAGCGAAAGGTCGACGAACTCCTTCGCGACCTGCCTCGTCGCGGGCACCCGGACACCGAGGAACACGTCGCCCTCGCCGTACTCCCCGGGACCGGTCTTGAAGAAGCGCTGCAGGTGCGCCGCGTCGTCGGGATCGGCGCGCTCGGCGAGCGCACGCATCACGTCCTGGTGCATGGATCCGACCCTGCCACGCGGCGGGAAAATCTGCCGCTTCACCTGCCGGAACACTATTGATCGGCCGGTCAATCAGAGCTATACCGGAGGTGTCGGCAAAACCGACATCATCGACAACTCCGGCATAGGAGGCTGGAAATGAACGAAGGTATGCGCCGGTGGCAGGACTGGGCCGCCGTGGTGATCGGCGCCGTCGTCGCGCTGTCGCCCCTCTGGGTCGACACCAACAACGCGGCAATGTGGTCGATGATCGTTCTCGGTGTTCTCGTCGCCGTCACCGGCCTCGCCAACATGATGTCCCCGGCAACGGAGATGGTCGTGTGGGCCATGGGCGTACTCGGCGTGCTGATGTTCATCGCCCCCTGGGTCATGGGCTACGCCGACATGGCGGGAGCCGCGTGGACGTCCTGGATCGGCGGTGTCCTGACGGTGCTGACAGCGTTCGTGGCACTGCCCGAGGGCTCGCGGTTCCACATCGGCCACGGCGGCGGACTGGCCACTCACCACTGAGCCCGGACATCGGTGAACTTTCGACCCGGGGCGGGTCACCGCCCCGGAGGAGGAGGTGTTCGCCATGCCGGCGCGACACCGACGCCGAACGTCCGGCGCTGACGGTGAGTCCCGGAAACGGATCCTCGACGCCGCCGAGGATCTCTTCGCCGCGAGGGGGTTCGACGCCACCCCGACCGCCGCGATCGCGACGCGGGCCGAAGTACCGAAAGGACTTGTCTTCTACTACTTTCCGACCAAGGAGTCGATTCTCACCACCCTGATCGCCGAACGTCCGTCCACCGAACCCCTCGACGACGTGGCCGGGCTCGCAGTCACGGGCGAACCGGCGACGGCACTGGTCAATCTCGACGCCGCTCTCGACCGGGGCGGCCGGCGCGCGATGCGGACGATCCTGTGGCGCGAGGCCGACACCCACCCCGCCGCCCGCGAACACCTGCGGACACTGCGCGCCTACCTGCAGAACGTCACCGTCGAGGTGCTGCGGGCGAGCGCTCCCCTGACCGCGCCCGCACGTGTCCTGGACTCGTGCGCCACCGCGTGGGTGGCTGCCATGCTGTCGGCCGCCCACATCGACCGGTTCCGCGAACGCGACGACCGGATCGAGGACCTACGCGGTGTCGCGCGGGTCGTGACCGCGGGCCTCGGCGCGCTGTCGACGCCGTGACCTACCTCGCGGGCGCGGCGAGTTCCCGGCCGGCCCGGTACGACAGCGCACTCGCCGGTAACCCGCCGGGGCGGCCGCTGAGCAGCACCGAGACCGACCCACTCCCCCGCAGTTCGCGGCCGAGTCGGTCGATCCGGCGCAGGGTCTGGGCCGCGACCGCCGGTGCGCTGTCGAACAGCGTCACCCCGGCGGGCAGCCTCGCCGTGATCTCGTCGGCGACGAGCGGATAGTGCGTGCAGCCGAGGACCACCGCGTCACAGTCCCCCGGGGTACCCGCGACGGCGGCGTCGATCGCGGCGCGGACCGACTCGGCGTCCCCGACGTCGATGGCGTCGGCCAGACCGTGGCACGCGACCCCGACGACGTCGGCTCCGTTGCCGAACCGGGCGATCAGATCCGCCTGGTACGCACTCGCAGTCGTGGCGGCGGTCGCCCAGATCGCGACCGACCGGGACGCCGCGGCCGCGGGCTTGATCGCCGGCACGGTCCCGATCACCGGGATCGCGTCCCCGAGGTGGGCCCGCACCTCGTCCAGCGCGGTGACGCTGGCGGTGTTGCACGGCAACACGACCACCTCGGCCCCCAGTCCGACAACACGGTCCACCGCGGCGAGCACCCGGTCCGTCACCCACTCCGCCGGTTTCGGGCCCCAGGGGGCGCCATCCGGGTCCAGCGACAACAGCAGGTCGAGTTCGGGTCGCAGCCGGCGCAGCCACGCCGACGTGGGCAGCAGGCCGAGGCCGGAGTCGATCAGCGCGACGGTCACCGGGACGCCCCGGTTCCGGTGGCAGCGGTCATCGGTGCGCCCGCGAGGTCCGAACCGTCCACCACCACTCCGTCCGTTCGCCGAGTCCCACAACCCGTCGAGGATATCGAGCAGCGACCGACGACCGCGGGACGGGGCCGCCGGTCACCGACGCAACAGCACGCACCCCGCGGCCGTCGGGCCGGCGAGACCGACGACGGCGACCCGCCGCGGTCCGGGCAGCTGCGACGCGCCGGCCTCGCCGCGCACCTGCTGCACCGCCTCGACCATCAGGTCCAGGTCCGGACGCCGTCCCAGCCCGAGGTGCCCACCGTGCGGGTTCACCGGCACGGGCCCGTCGCGGGAGATGCGCCTGCCGGTCGCCACGAATCCCCCCGCCAGTCCCGGCCCGCAGAAACCGAACGCCTCCAACCACGGCAACACCGCGGACGCGTACTCGTCGCCCAGCAACACCACGTCGACGTCCCGATCGGTGTGGCCGGACCGGGCCAGCAGACCGGCACCCGCGCGCTCGACCGGACCATCGGACCGGGCCGATTCCTGCTCCCACAGCGGGCTGACGGCGTAGGCGGCGCCGACGCCCGCGATCTCGATCGACCGGCCCCGGTCGTCGGTGACCTCCGGAGCACCGAGCACGACCGCCGCCGCGCCGCCCGCCTGCGCGGCGCGGTCGTACACGCACAGCGGGTCGGCCACCATCGGCGCGGTCAGGTAGTCCCGCAACCGAAGTCCGCCTCCGGTGTTGGCGGACGCGACCAGCGCGATCTGCGCCAGTTCCGCACGGGTCAGGCCGTATCGCTCGGTGTAGGCGCGCGCGGCGAGGGCCGCGACGACGACGCCGTCGTCCGCGCCGTACGGGGCGTGCCAGCTCGCCCGGCCGCCCACGGGGGCCGCCGGTCCGAACCGGCCGGGCCGACGCGTTCGGGGCGCCGCTCGGAACGCCTCGACACACACCAGGTGCCGGACCCGGCCCGCGGCCACCACGTCCACCGCACCGACGAGCGCCGCACCCACGGCTTCCCGGTCCGATTCGTCCACGCGCCAGCTCAATTCGAAACCGAGCGCGTCGGCCACGTCGACCGCGGAGGGTCCGCTGGCGAGGACGCCGTCGACCTCGGAACCCGGCACGCCCGCGTCCCGGAGCGCGGCCCGTACCGCGGCCACGGCCGCCTCGAGCACCCCCGCGTCCCGGACCGGCGTTCTCGCGACACCGGTGACCTCGACCCTCCGGCCGCCGCTCACGAGACCGCCTCGATCCGGTCGTCGAACAGGTCGGACTCCTCGATCTCCGCCAGCGGCAACCAGATCCGGTCGTCGATCTGTTCGAACACCAGGCACACCGGCGCCCCGACCCGCAGATCGTCGGGCCCGGCCTCGACCAGTCCGAGCAGCAGCCGCACGCCCTCCTCGAGATTCACCACCCCGACGAGGTTCGGCGGTGTGGACGCCGACCCGACCGGCTCGTCGACCCTGGACCACGACACCAGGACACCCTTCCCGGTGACCGGCTCGAACGCCAGGTCGGTGCACCAGCAGTACCGACAGCACGGCGAGGGCGGGAAGGACCACCGGCGGCAGCGCAGGCAACGCTGCACCGACAGCATCCCGGACCCGCCCGACGTCCAGTGCGTCGCGGTCAGTTCCGTCAGTTCGGGGAGCGCACGCCGACCGTGCACCATGCGTTCACGGTAGCCGCCCGGACGCCCCGCGGAGGCGGGTTCGGCAGGCCCTAGACGCGAGCGGCCTCGAGGACCTCGTCGATCGGGACCTCGCCCGCGACCTTCGCCCGCAGCTTCATCACCTGACCGGCGACACCGCAGCCGACCACGGCCGCCAGACGCCCGTCACGCTCGTAGAGGGCGAGGAACTTGCGGCCGTCGTCCCGGACAACGTGCACGGTGTCGGTGTGCGACGGCTCACCGAGCGCCTGGATCTTCACGTCGTACTGGTCGCTCCAGAAGTACGCCACCTGTGCCGGCGCATCGGGTGCGGCGCCGACGACCAGCGTGTGCGCGAGCACCTTCGCCTGCTCGCCGACACTGCTCCAGTGCTCGACCCGGCGCTGCTCGCCACCGGACTGCCGCCACGCGGCGACGTCGCCGACCACCCACACGTTCGGGTCGCTGGTGCGACCGGTCTCGTCGGCCAGCACACCACCGCCCGCCGTGCGCTCGGCGAGGGCGACCGCGGAACCGTCCAGCCATCCGGTGACCGGGTTCGAGCCGATTCCGACGACGACCAGGTCCACCGCCAGCTCGGAGCCGTCGGCGAGGACCGCGCCGGTCACCCGGCCGTCCCCGACCAGTGCGGTCAGCCCGACACCGGTGCGCACGTCGACGCCCTCGTCGGTGTGCAGCCGCGCGACCAGGGCGCCGACCTGCTGGCCCAGCACCGACGCCAGCGGGGTCGGCTGCGGCTCGATCAGGACCACGTCCAGGCCGCGGGCGCGCATGCTCGCGGCAACCTCGCAGCCGATGAACCCGGCGCCGACGACCAGGGCGGTGCGACCGGGAACCAGGTCCTCACGTAGCTTCCGCGCGTCCTCGAGCGTCCGCACCACGTGTACGCCGTCGAGCTCGGGCAGGCCGGGGATCCGGCGAGGCGTCAGGCCCGTCGCGATCACGAGGTGGTCGTAGTCGATCGACGCGCCGTCCGCGAGGGTGACCGTGCGGGCCGCGGTGTCGAGCGCCGTGGCCGCGACACCGAGCCGCAGGTCCACACTGATCTCGTCGTAGTACTCGGCAGGCTTGAGGGTCACGTCGTCGGTTTCGCCGCGGACGACGTTCTTCGACAGCGGAGGCCGGTCGTAGGGCAGGTGCGTCTCCTCCCCGACCAGGGTGATCCCACCCTCGTAACCGGCCCGGCGAAGTTCCTCGGCGGTCCGCAGACCACCCAGACCAGCTCCCACGATCACGATCCGTCCGGAACTCACCGTGCGATCACCCTCTCGATACTCACATCACGCGACCACAACGGTCGTGACACAAGTCATATCAAACCAAGTCAAACTACAGTTGCGCCAGGGTCAGTGCGTCTCGAAGCCGGAGACCAGCCACGAATCGCCGACCCGGGTCAGGCCCACCCGCGCGCCGACCGGCACCGACACCGGGGCAGGCGCCGCTTCCGTGCTGGTCACCTGGGTCAGGAAGACCAGCGCGTCGGCCCGGTCCCCGTCGAGGCGCGACACACCGGTCCCGGTGACGGACGCCGTGGAGGTGACCTTCCGGTCACGAGCCGTCGGGACGAGGATCTCGTCGGTGAGCGTCCCGTACCGCTCCCGGAAGTCGCCGGTCAACCGCTGCGCCGCCGCGTACTGGTCGGCGGCAACCGTCTCGGGCGTGTAGGTGAGCAGGGCGACGGCGGTGTCCGCCGCCGCCCGCGCCACCTCGTCGCGGGCCGCGTCGCTCACCTGCTCGGCAGCGCGGTCTGCCCGCACGAACAGCAGGGCGGCGAGCCCGGCCAGCACCACCGCCAGGGCGGCGAGCAGCCACGTCAGCAGTCCCGACCGCCTCACGGCAGGTACTCCAGGGTCGCCGTCCGGTAGGCGCCGTCGACCTTCTCCATCGACATCCGCAGCCGCCACATCCGCGACCGCTCCTGCGGCTCCGACCGGTTGGTCACCGTCGACGCCACCTGGACGAGCACCGTCCCCCGGTCGCCGGCCCACGACTCGATCCCGGCGTCGGCACTGCGACCGACCGTCGAGACCTCGGTGTCCTCGACGACGGCCACGAACGACTCCGCGCTCGCCGCGAAGTCGTCACGGAACTGGCCGGTGGCGCCGTCGAGCACTCGCTGGACATCCCGCTGCGCGGTGGTGTGGTCGATGGTGGCGAGGTTCAGCGCGGTGCCGCGAGCTGCGTCGAGTGCCCCCTGCTGCGCCGACTCCCGCGCCTCGGCCTGACGGTACTGCCAAGTCAGCGCTCCGCACACCACCGCGAGGACGAGGCACAGAGCGAGCAGCGCGCGCACGACGAGACGGCGGCGTGCCGCTCCCCGGACCCGTGGCCGCGCCGCCGCAGCGCCGTCCCCCGTCCCGGTGTCCCCCATGCCGCGCCCCTCCCTACGACCGTCGATGCGCGCTCCACCGTAGGTGATCCGCTTCACAGCCGACGCAGCTTCTCCGCACTCACTAGTGTTGAGGATGTGACCACTGAACCCGGCCGCGGCGAGACGGCCGCGCGGCAACCCGAGTACGGCCTCGTGCAGTTCGCGTCGGCGGCGTCACCCGAACTCGTCGGCTCGCAGGGCCGCACGATCATCGCGGACGCGGTCGTCGCGAAGATCGCAGGCATCGCCACCCGGGAGATCAGCGGGGTGTTCGACGTCGGCGGCGGCACCGCACGGGTCGTCGGCGCGCTGCGGGACCGCATCCCCGGTGCGCGGGTGAACCACGGTCAGGGCGTCGCCGTCGAGGTCGGCGAGAAGCAGGCCGCCATCGACATCGGGATCGTCGCCGAGTACGGCGTCGCACTGCACGAACTGGCCGCGGGCATCCGGCGCAACGTGATCGCCGCCGTCGAACGGATGACCGGACTCGAGGTCACCGAAGTGAACATCACCGTCTACGACGTCGTCCTGTTCGACGAGAACGCCGCGACCGGCGAGACCGACACCCGCCCGAGGGTGCAGTGAGCGAGGGTCCAGTGACCGAGCCGGCAGTGCACCAGCAGACCCGCCGCCCGAGCACCCACGGAACCGACGCCGAGCGGGTGGCCGAGCGCGTCCTGAGTGTCCCCGGTGTCGCCGAACTGCACGGGGGCATGTTCGGTGAGGTCGCCACCTACCTCCCCGGTCGCCGGCTGACCGGGGTCGCGCTGACCGACACCGGCTGCGCCGTGCACATCGTCGTCGCCTATCCGAACAACGTCGTCGACGTCGCCGAGCGGGTGCACCGCGCGGTCGCCCCGCTGATCGGCGTTCCCGTCACCGTCACCGTCGAGGACGTCGGCGTGGTCGGGGACGCACCCACCCCGGAACCGGCCGAAGGGAGAGCGCGATGAACAACACGGTCGTCGGCCTGCTCGCCGGACTCCTCCTCGCCCTCGCGGGCATCCTCGGCGGTTTCGCCGGATTCGTCTTCGCGGTGATGCTCGGCGGCATCGGCATGGCGATCGGGGCACACCGCGACGGCCACGTCGACCTCGGCGCGCTGCTGCGGAGCCGGGGCCGTGGCTGACGCGAGACCCGGCGGTCAGGCCACCGCGGAGCACAGCGAACTCGACCTCGAACGCGGAGCCCGCGGCCGGCTCACGGTCAAGGACCGGGCGATCTCCAAGATCGCCGTCGCCGCGGCACTGTCCGTCCCCGGTGTCGTCCGTCAGTCCGGCGGGCTGCTGAAACTGCCCGGACGCGACCTGCCCCGGGCGGAGGTCACCCTCGGCCCCGACTCCGTCGCGATCGCCCTGTACCTCGCCGTCGCGTGGCCCTCCCCGGTCGCGGTGCTCTCGCAGGAGGTGCACCTAGCCGTCGCCGAACGGGTCGAGACCATGACCGGGCTACCCGTCGAGATGCTGCACATCGTGGTCGCTGCCGCCGTGCCGCGCACCGACGACGCCGACGCCCGCCGGCTGACCGCGGGCTGCCCCGAGTCCGTGGCGCCGATCGCGGCACGCCCCCCACTGGCCCGGCCGGGCGCCGCACTCGTCGCACTGATCCTCGCCATGGGACTCCTCGCCGTCGCGGTCCTGGCGGGCCGCGAGTATCTGATCGCCAAGGAGGTCATCGCGCCCGCGGCATGGCTCCGGAACTCGGTCCGGTGGGTCGCGGATCTGCACTGGCAGACGTGGATGGGTGCGGTCGCGATCGTCGCGGCGGTCATCGGGGCCGTGCTCGTCTACATCTCGCTCTCCCCTCGCACACGGACCCATGTTCCCGTCGGGGCCGCCGACGCCCCGATCGTGTGGCTGCGACCCACCGACGTCGCCCGAATGTGCAGCGCCCACGCCGGCGGCGTCGGCGGAGTCGGCACCGTGCACACCACCGTCGACCGGCGACGGGCCACCGTCCACGTCACCCCGAACGGTGAGGTCGCCGCGGATGATCTCGAGGCCTACGTGCGGGACGCCGTCGCGCCGGGGCTCGGCACCCTCGCCTCCCCGCGCGAACTCCGCATCCGGATCGGCCGGGTCAAGTCATGAGGCGCCGCACCTCCGTCGTCGACCGCCTCGTGGTGCTGACCGCCGGCTGTGTCCTGCTCGCCGGGGCCGCGCTCGCCCTGACCTGGGCACTGGGCGTAACGGCGGCACGGAACGTCGTGCACCGGCTCGACCGGGCCGCGATCACCGCGGTCCCCGATCAGCGCTGGTGGCCGACCGTCCTCGCCGTGACGGCCGTCGTCGCGCTGCTGGCCGGGTCGGCCCTGCTCCTGATCAACCTGCGTCGCGGCCGGACCTCGACCATGCCGGTCTTCCCCGGACCTCCCGAGAACACCGGCGCCGACCTGTCCGTCGACCTCGGCCCCCTGGCGCACGGCCTGGCCGCCGAACTGTCGGCGCTCGACGGTGTCCGGACCGTCCGGTCGACAGCGCTCGACGACCGCGGGCTCGCGACGCTGCGGGTGACGGTGGTCGCGGATCCGTCCATCGACGTCGCGGACTTCACCCGCAACGCCGAGGCCCTGGCCCGCTCGATGGCCGCCGCTCTCCCCGGCGCACCGGTCGCCACCCAGGTCCTGCTGCACCTCGACCCGGCCTGACGGCCAGTGGTGGGGGGGGGGGGGGGGGGGCGGGGCCCGGGCCCCCACCCCCCCCCCCCCCCACCCCCCGAACGAGGGGTGCCTGAAAAACAACAAAACCCAAGC
>NZ_JBIAOU010000005.1:135445-208975 GCF_042879035.1 Rhodococcus sp. NPDC003318
GGGGCCGCGGGGCCCCCCCCCCCCCGGGGGGGGGGGGGGGCCCCCCCCCCCCCCCCCCCCGCCCCCCCCCCCCCCCCCGGGGGGGGGGGGGGGGGGGCCCGGGGCGGGGGGGGGGGGGGGGGGGGGGGGGGGGGGGGCCCCCCCCACCCCCCACCACTGCGCGGAGCGCAGAAACGGCGCCCACCCCGGAGGGTGAGCGCCGTTCCAGTTGGTACAGCTAGATCATCTGGTGATCAGGAAATCACTTGATGATCTTCGTGACGCGACCGGCACCGACGGTGCGGCCACCCTCACGGATGGCGAACCGCAGGCCGTCGTCCATGGCGACCGGCTGGATCAGCTTGACGGTCATCTCGGTGTTGTCACCGGGCATGACCATCTCGGTGCCCTCGGGCAGGGTCACGACGCCCGTCACGTCCGTGGTACGGAAGTAGAACTGCGGGCGGTAGTTGTTGAAGAACGGGGTGTGGCGACCGCCCTCGTCCTTCGACAGGATGTACGCCTGGCCCTCGAACTCGGTGTGCGGGGTGGTGGTGCCGGGCTTGACCACAACCTGGCCACGCTCGACGTCCTCGCGCTTGATGCCGCGGACCAGCAGACCGACGTTGTCGCCCGCCTGGCCGGAGTCGAGCAGCTTGCGGAACATCTCGATACCCGTGACCGTGGTCTTGGTGGAGGTCTCCTTGATGCCGACGATCTCCACCTCCTCGTTCACGTTGATGATGCCGCGCTCGATACGACCGGTGACGACGGTGCCACGACCGGTGATGGTGAAGACGTCCTCGACGGGCATGAGGAACGGCTTGTCGGTCTCACGGACCGGGTCCGGGATGGAGTCGTCGACGGCCTGCATGAGGTCGAGGACCGACTGGCCCCACTTCTCGTCGCCCTCGAGCGCCTTCAGAGCGGAGACCGGCACGACCGGAGCGTTCTCGTCGAACTCCTGCGAAGCCAGCAGCTCGCGGACCTCCATCTCGACGAGCTCGAGGATTTCCTCGTCGTCGACCATGTCGGCCTTGTTCAGGGCGACGAGGATGTAGGGCACGCCGACCTGGCGGGCGAGCAGCACGTGCTCACGGGTCTGCGGCATCGGGCCGTCGGTGGCGGCCACGACCAGGATCGCGCCGTCCATCTGGGCGGCACCGGTGATCATGTTCTTGATGTAGTCGGCGTGACCCGGCGCGTCGACGTGCGCGTAGTGGCGCTTGTCGGTCTGGTACTCGACGTGGGAGATGTTGATCGTGATACCACGAGCCTTCTCCTCAGGCGCCTTGTCGATCTGATCGAAGGCCGAGGCCTCGTTCAGGTCCGGGTACTTGTCGTGCAGGACCTTGGTGATGGCCGCGGTCAGCGTCGTCTTGCCGTGGTCAACGTGACCGATGGTCCCGATGTTGACGTGCGGCTTCGTCCGCTCGAACTTCGCCTTCGCCACTTGATGGCCTCCTGTTGTGTTGCTTGCGATATGCAGCAGTGCGGTTTTTTTACTTGGTCGTGCTCAGCTGGTGAAAACTCGCCAGCGTCGTGCTCCCAGCTGGTGTTACTCGCCGGTCGCCTTGGCGATGATTTCCTTCGAGACGTTCGCGGGAACCTCTGCGTAGGAATCAAACACCATGGAGAAGTTCGCCCGACCCTGGGTCTTCGACCGAAGGTCACCGATGTAGCCGAACATCTCCGAGAGCGGAACCAGCGCCTTCACGACACGGGCACCACTGCGTTCCTCCATGGCCTGGATCTGGCCACGGCGGGAGTTGAGGTCGCCGATCACTTCACCCATGTAATCCTCGGGCGTGGTGACCTCGACGGCCATGAGGGGCTCGAGAATGACCGGGCCGGCCTTGCGGGCAGCTTCCTTGAGCGCCTGCGAACCGGCAACCTTGAAGGCCATTTCCGAGGAGTCGACGTCGTGGTACGCGCCGTCGAGCAGGGTCAGCTTCAGGTTCACCAGCGGGTAGCCGGCGAGCACGCCGTACTGCATGGCGTCCTGAGCACCGGCGTCGACGGAGGGGATGTACTCACGCGGAACGCGGCCACCGGAGACCTTGTTCTCGAACGCGTAGGACTCGCCGTCCTCACCGATGTACGGCTCGAGCGCGATGATCACCTTCGCGAACTGACCGGAACCACCGGTCTGCTTCTTGTGGGTGAACTCGTGCTTGTCGACCGTCTTGGTGATGGTCTCGCGGTACGCGACCTGCGGCTTGCCGACGTTGGCCTCGACCTTGAACTCGCGACGCATGCGGTCGACGAGGATGTCGAGGTGCAGCTCGCCCATGCCGCCGATGACAGTCTGGCCGGTCTCCTCGTCGAGTTCGACGGAGAAGGTCGGGTCCTCTTCGGCGAGCTTCTGGATCGCGGTGCCCAGCTTCTCCTGGTCGGACTTGGTCTTGGGCTCGATCGAGACCTGGATGACCGGGTCCGGGAAGCTCATCGACTCGAGAACGATCGGGGCGTCCTGCGCGCACAGGGTGTCACCGGTCGTGGTGTCCTTCAGACCGATCATCGCGTAGATGTGGCCCGCGACGGCCTCGTCGACCGGGTTCTCCTTGTTGGCGTGCATCTGGAAGAGCTTTCCGATGCGCTCCTTCTTGCCCTTGGTGGCGTTGAGCACCTGGGCACCCGGATCGATCCGGCCGGAGTAGACACGCACGAAGGTCAGCTTGCCGAAGAACGGGTGCGCCGCGATCTTGAAGGCCAGAGCCGAGAACGGCTCCTCCTTGCTCGGCTTGCGCGTGAGGTCTTCTTCCTCGTTGTTCAGCGCGTGACCGTGCACCTCACCGATGTCCAGCGGGTTCGGCAGGTAGTCGATGACCGCGTCGAGCATGGGCTGAACGCCCTTGTTCTTGAACGCGGAACCACACAGCACCGGGTAGAGCTCGGAGGCGACCGTCATCTTGCGGATGGCGCCCTTGATCTCCTCGATCGTGAGCTCTTCGCCGCCGAAGTACTTCTCCATCAGCGCTTCGTCGGACTCGGCGACGGTCTCGAGCAGCTTCTCGCGGTACTCGGCGGCCTTCTCGGCCAGATCCGCGGGGATCTCCTCGATGGTCGGCTCGGCACCGGTCGGCACGACGCCACGCCAGGTGATGGCGCGCATCTCGACGAGGTCGACGACGCCGTCGAAGTCGTCCTCGGCGCCGATCGGCAGCTGCAGGACGAGCGGCTTCGCACCGAGGCGGTCGATGATGGTCTGGACCGTGAAGTAGAAGTCCGCGCCCATCTTGTCCATCTTGTTGACGAAACAGATGCGCGGAACGTCGTACTTGGCGGCCTGACGCCACACCTGCTCCGACTGCGGCTCGACGCCTTCCTTGCCGTCGAACACCGCGACGGCGCCGTCGAGGACGCGCAGCGAGCGCTCGACCTCAACGGTGAAGTCGACGTGGCCGGGGGTGTCGATGATGTTGATCTGGTTCTTGTTCCAGAAGCAGGTCACGGCGGCAGACGTGATCGTGATGCCACGTTCCTTCTCCTGCTCCATCCAGTCCGTCGTCGACGCACCGTCGTGGGTCTCACCGATCTTGTAGTTCACACCGGTGTAGAAGAGGATGCGCTCGGTGGTGGTGGTCTTACCGGCGTCGATGTGCGCCATGATGCCGATGTTGCGGACCTTGTTCAGGTCGGTCAGCACTTCCTGTGCCACAGGATTCTTCCCCGCTCGTAGCTTGGTGTCGGCCCTACCGGACCACGTTTTCTTGTATTCGCAGCCGGCCCTGTCGGGCCCGACACTGCAGTGACGACGCCCGGGCGGCACCTGTACCAGGTGCCGCCCGGCGTCGAATCACCAGCGGTAGTGCGCGAACGCCTTGTTGGCCTCGGCCATCTTGTGGGTGTCCTCGCGACGCTTGACGGACGCGCCCAGGCCGTTGCTGGCATCCAGCAACTCGTTGGCCAGACGCTCGACCATCGTCTTCTCACGGCGCTGCCGCGAGAAGGTCACCAGCCAACGCAGCGCGAGGGTGGTGGAGCGACCCGGGCGAACCTCGACCGGCACCTGGTAGGTGGCGCCACCGACGCGGCGGCTGCGGACCTCGAGGGCGGGCTTGACGTTGTCCAGCGCGCGCTTGAGGGTGACGACCGGGTCGGTGCCGGTCTTCTCCCGCGCCTGCTCGAGGGCACCGTAGACGATGCGCTCGGCAGTGGACTTCTTGCCGTCCAGCAGGATCTTGTTGACGAGCTGGGTGACCAGCGGCGAACCGTAGACCGGATCCGCGACGAGCGGCCGCTTGGGAGCGGGACCCTTACGAGGCATCAGCCCTTCTCCTTCTTCGCGCCGTAGCGGCTACGAGCCTGCTTGCGGTTCTTGACACCCTGGGTGTCGAGCGAGCCGCGGATGATCTTGTAGCGAACACCCGGGAGGTCCTTCACACGACCGCCGCGGACGAGCACCATCGAGTGCTCCTGCAGGTTGTGGCCCTCACCGGGGATGTACGCGGTGACCTCGACAGAGCTGGTCAGGCGCACACGGGCGACCTTACGCAGCGCGGAGTTCGGCTTCTTCGGGGTCGTGGTGTACACGCGGGTGCACACGCCACGACGCTGCGGGCTTCCCTTCAGTGCAGCGGTCTTCTGCTTCGACGGCTTGTCGCGCCGTCCCTTGCGGACCAGCTGGTTGATGGTTGGCATATACCGGCTTTCTTGGTTTTCGCCGGTTCTCCCCACCGGGGGGAACGCGGCTGTTGTGTTTTCAGGGATCTAGCAGTTGGAGCAAGAAAACGCTGCTCCTCACCCATTCCTCGACCACGAGGTCGGGCGTGTCGCATACCCCCACACAGGCAGCCGGATGCTCGCAACTCACATCGTTCGACGTGGCAGCGCGCGCGGCTTTACCTCGCTAGGCACACAAATCGGCCCGGGAAGTCCAGGCACGACCCACAACGATACCCGGCCGCGAGCCGCGCGGTCAAAGCGACGTCGCACACCCGCCCGGCGCCCGGCCACCGGCCCGCAGCGGCTCGGCGGACGGGCCCGCGCGGACTCAGCCGAGGGCCGGGTGGGCCGTCGCCGAGGACCGCCCGGCGAGCGCGATCTCCAGCTGGCCGGCCCAGCTCGAGACGACCTCCGCGCGGCGGCGCGAGTCGTCGGTCAGGACGTCGGCCAGCCCGAGGCCACGCGCCAGGTCGAGGGTGGCCTGAACCAGCGCACGCACCGCCGGATCCGAGCCGTCCACGCCGAGCTGGTCGACCGCCATCCGGTGGGCGGTGCGTCCGAACCGGTCCTCCAGCGGCAGGATCCGCTCCCGCAGTGCCGGATCCGACGCGGCCGCCGTCCACACCTGCAGCGCCGCCTTGAACAGCGTCCCGCTGTAGTAGTCGACGAGACGCGCCACGACCGCGGCCGTGCGCCCCGGCCCCTCCGGTAACTTCCCCGCTTCGTCCCGCGCCATCTGCATCCGGGTGTCGAACATGTACTCGAGCGCGGCGGTGATCAGTTCCTCCCGGGTGGGGAAGTGATGCTGGGCCGCGCCGCGGGAGACACCGGCCCGTTGCGCCACCACCCCGACCGTCGTCGCGGCCCAGCCCTGCTCGGCGAGGCAGTCGATGGTCGCCTCGAGCAGCCTCTGCCGAGTCAGCCGGCTGCGATCCTGCTGCGGTTCACGCATCGGTTATGCCACCTCTCACACCGCGCCTCACGTAACAGTGAGGAAAACAGCACGTTGCAGGTTTCGGATCACATTGCAATCACAAATTGGGTTCGGTACGAAAGAGATGGCTCCTAGAGGGGGGCCAACCGTTGTATGACCGTTACATAAACAATAGGAGCACCGCATGACCGCCGACGATCTCGCCAACATCATCGACGCGATCCAGAAGGTCGCCGATTTCACCAGCGCTGTCAGCGACTTCGCCGGAGCGATCGCCTTCTTCAGCGGATCCGCGGGTGACCTCGCCGGCATCGCATGACGCAGGCTTGAACAACCGGAACCCGCGCCCCGCAACGGGGCGCGGGTTCCGTCCTTTTCCGGGACCCGAGCATGTCCGGGCCCCGAGCATTTCCGGGGCCACGAATCCCGCGTCACCGCGCCGGCGCCCACCACGGTGGTCGCCGCTGCAGGAACGCCGTCATCCCCTCGAGTGCCTCGGCCGAACCGAACAACCGCGCCGACTGCGCCGCGACCTCGTCGCCGTACCGATCGAAATCCGCCAGCATCCGCGCGGTCGTCAGCTTCTTCGACTCGGCCAGCCCCTGCGGGGATGCACGCGCCAACTCCCCGAGCCACGCGGCCACGGTCGCGTCGGCGTCCGCGGCCGCGGTCGTGATCAGCCCCATCGCCTCCGCCTCGGCGGGCCCGAATCGTTCGCCGGTGAGGAAGTAGCGACCGGCCGCCCGTGACGACATCCGGGGCAGCACCGTCAGCGAGATGATCGACGCGGCCAGCCCCAACCGCGACTCGGTCAGCGCGAACGAACTCGCCGGGCCCGCCGCCGCCAGGTCGCACGCCCCGACCAGACCCATCCCGCCCGCCCGGACGTGCCCGTCCACCTTCGCCACGATCGGCTTCGGCAGTTCCAGGAACGCCCGGAGCAACTCGGTCATCTGTGCGGTGCGGCCCGCGGCGAGCGACGCCGGGTCCGCGTCCGTCGCCCCGCTCGCCTCCGACAGATCGGCGCCGGCGCAGAACGTGCTCCCCGTGTGGGTGAGGACGACGGCCCGGACCGCGTCGTCGGCGGCCGCGTCCGCCAACGCCTCCCGCAGCTCGCCGACCAACCGCGACGAGATGGCGTTGCGGTTGTGCGGCGAGTCCAGCGTCAGCGTGACGAAGCCGCCCGACACCTCGGATCGGACGTACCGATCGGGGTCCATCAGTACGACCTCGGTAGGCCCAGTGAGTGCTGGGAGACGAAGTTGAGGATCATCTCGCGGCTCACCGGCGCGATCCGGGCGATGCGCGCGGCACCGAGCATCGCGGCGAGGCCGTACTCCTTGGTCAGGCCGCCCCCACCGTGCGTCTGGATCGCCTGGTCGAGTGTCTTGATGCTGGCCTCGGCGGCCGCGTACTTGGCCATGTTCGCCGCCTCCGCGGCACCGAAGTCGTCGCCGCTGTCGTAGAGGGTGGCGGCCTTCTGCATCATCAGCTTGGCGAGCTCGAGTTCGATCTTGCACTGCGCCAACGGGTGCGCGACGCCCTGGTGGGCGCCGATCGGGGTCTTCCACACGGTGCGCTCGGTGGCGTACTTCGTCGCCGCGTCCAACGCGTAGCGGCCCATTCCGACGGCCATCGCGGCGCCGAGGATGCGCTCGGGGTTCAGCCCGGCGAACAGCTGCATCAGCGCGGCGTCCTCGGAGCCGACCAGGGCGTCGGCAGGCAGCCGAACGTCGTCGAGGAAGAGGGTGAACTGGGTGTCCGGTTCGACGATGTCCATCTCCATCGGCGTCCGGACGAAGTTCTCGGCGTCGGTCGGGACGATGAACAGCGCCGGCTTCAGCGTGCCCGACCGGTGGTCCTCGGTACGCGCCACGATCAGCACCGCGTCGGCCTGGTCGACGCCGGAGATGAAGATCTTGTTCCCCCGCAGGATCCAGTCGTCCCCGTCGCGGCGGGCGGTCGTGGTGATCTGGTGCGAGTTGGATCCGGCGTCGGGCTCGGTGATGCCGAACGCCATGATCCTGCTGCCGTCGGCGAGGCCCGGCAGCCACGCGCGTTTCTGGTCGTCGGTGCCGTACTTGCCGATGATCGTCCCGCAGATCGCCGGCGACACCACCACGAGCAGCAGCCCCGCCCCCTGGGCGGCCAATTCCTCCTGGACCAGGGCCAGCTCGTAGATGCCCGCCCCGCCGCCGCCGTACTGCTCCGGCAGGTTGACGCCGAGGAACCCGAGTTTGCCCGCCTCGTTCCACAATTCGGTGAGCGGCTCGCCCTTGCGTGCCTTCGGGAGCACGTAGTCGACGTGGTTGTAGCGCCGCGCGAGGCTCGCGACGGCGGAGCGCAGTTCCTTCTGCTCGTCGGTCTCGATGAAACTCATCGGCTCACTCCCTGCTCGGTGTCGGTTCGATGTCCGTGTGACGGTTCGGTGTCCACGACGGCCAGGACCTGCCCGACGTCGACCTGCACGCCCACGGCGACGTTCAGTTCGGTGACCACACCGTCGGCGGGAGCCGCGACGGTGTGCTCCATCTTCATGGCCTCGAGCCACAGGATCGGGGCCCCCGCAACGACCCGGTCCCCGACCGCGGCGCCGAGTCGGACGACGGTTCCGGGCATCGGGGCGAGCAGCGATCCGGCGGCGACGGCGGTCGCCGGGTCGACGAATCGGGGCACCGCCCGGAAGGTGCTGGGGCCGAGCGGGGAGTCGACGCAGACCAGGTCGCCGTACCGCGCCACCTCGAAGCGGCGGGTGAGCCCACCGACGGTGAGTACGACCTCGTCCGCGGTCGCGGACACCAGGTCGACGTCGGCGACGGCCGTCGTGTCGAGGATCCCGCCGCGACGGAACAGGTAGTCGACTTCGTGTGTGGCCCGGGCACTGCCGTACACCTTGCGCTGCGGCTGCGAGGTGACGTTGCGCCAGCCGCTCGGCAGTGCGCCGTCGACCTTCGCGGATCGACGGTGGGCCACGGACTGCGCGAGCGCAGCCGCGAGCGCGGCGGTGCGTTCGGATTCGGGCGCGGTGATCGGGGCGGCGAGCGCCTCGAGCCCGTGCCGGTCGAAGAACGCGGTGTCGGTGGCGCCGGCCAGGAAAGCGGGGTGACGCAGCACGTTCACGAGCAGGTCGCGGTTGGTGACGAGGCCGTGGATCTTCGCCCTGGTCAACGCGGCGGCGAGCCGGCTCGCGGCGCCCTGCCGGGTCGGCGCCCACGCGATGAGCTTCGCGAGCATCGGGTCGTAGAACACCCCGACCACCGACCCGTCGACGATGCCGGAGTCGAGCCGGAGCCCGCGCGGCGCCGAGGGGACGCCGAATTCGGTGTCGACGCCGGGGATCTCGATGCGGTGCACGGTGCCGGACTGCGGCTGCCAGTCCTGCGCTGGATCCTCCGCGTACAGCCGGACCTCGATCGCGTGACCGTTCGCGTCGGGCGGCCGGACGCCGAGCGCGGCGCCCTGCGCCATCTGGAACTGCAGCTCGACCAGGTCGAGTCCGGTGGTGAGTTCGGTGACCGGGTGCTCGACCTGCAGGCGGGTGTTCATCTCCAGGAAGTAGAAGCCGCCGTCGGAGTCGGCCAGGAACTCCACGGTGCCCGCACCGACGTATCCGATCGCGGCGGCAGCGTCGACCGCCGCCCGGAACAGCTTGCCGCGCATGCCGTTTCCGGCGGACTCGAGACGCTCCACCAGCGGCGAGGGCGCCTCCTCGACGACCTTCTGGTGTCTGCGCTGGATCGAGCACTCGCGCTCTCCGACCGCCCACACCGTGCCGTGGACGTCGGCCATCACCTGCACCTCGATGTGCCTGCCGGTCTCGAGGTACCGCTCGCAGAACACCGTCGGATCACCGAATGCCGACAGCGCCTCGGCCTGTGCGCCCTCGAGCTGAGCCGGCAGCTCCGCGAGGCTCCGCACCACGCGCATGCCGCGTCCCCCGCCGCCCGCGGACGCCTTGATCAGTACCGGCAGGTCGGCCTCGGTGACGCGGTCGGGGTCCAGCTCGGCGAGAACGGGCACACCGGCCGCGGCCATCATCTTCTTGGACTCGACCTTCGAGCCCATCAGCTCGATCGCCTTCACGGGCGGGCCGATCCACGTCAGTCCCGCGTCCTGGACTGCCTTGGCGAATTCCGCGTTCTCGGAGAGGAATCCGTAACCCGGGTGGATCGCGTCGGCCCCGGCGGCGAGGGCCGCGTCGACGATAGTGGCGCCACGCAGGTACGTCTCGGCGGCGGTGTTGCCGGGCAACCGCACCGCGACGTCGGCGTCCCTCACATGCGGGGCGGCGGCGTCCGCGTCGGAGTGGACGGCGACGGTGGTCAGGCCCGCCGTCCGGGCGCTGGCGAAGACCCGGCGGGCGATTTCGCCGCGGTTCGCGACCAGGACCGAGGTGATCGCATTCGGTGCGACAGTCACGATGGGCTCACATTCTGAAGACACCGAAGTTCTCGGTGCCTTCGATCGGGGCGGTGGCGATCGCCGAGAGACAGAGACCCAGCACGGTGCGCGTGTCGCGGGGGTCGATGATGCCGTCGTCGTAGACCCGGCCGGACAGGAACATCGGCAGCGACTCGGCCTCGATCTGGGCCTCGACCATCGCCCGCATACCCCTGTCGGCCTCCTCGTCGAACGGGGCCCCCTTCGCGGCGGCACTGGCACGGGCCACGATCGAGATGACGCCGGCGAGCTGGGCCGGGCCCATCACCGCCGACTTCGCACTCGGCCAGGCGAACAGGAACCGGGGATCGTAGGCGCGCCCGCACATGCCGTAGTGGCCCGCGCCGTACGAGGCGCCCATCAGGATCGAGATGTGCGGGACCGTCGAGTTCGACACCGCGTTGATCATCAGCGCGCCGTGTTTGATGATCCCGCCCTGCTCGTACTCCTTCCCGACCATGTAGCCGGTTGTGTTGTGCAGGAAGATCAGCGGGGTGTCGGCCCGGTTGGCGAGTTGGATGAACTGCGCGGCCTTCTGCGCCTCCTCCGAGAACAGCACCCCGCGCGCGTTCGCGAGGATGCCGACCGGGTAGCCGTGCAGTTCCGCCCAGCCGGTGACGAGCGAGCTGCCGTACAGGGGCTTGAACTCGTCGAAGTCGGATCCGTCGACGATCCGGGCGATCACCTCCCGCGGATCGAACGGAACCTTGAGGTCGGTGGGCACGATCCCGAGCAGATCCTCGGCGTCGAAGAGCGGCTCGGTCACGTCCGCGCGCGGAGCGGGCCCCTGCTTGCGCCAGTTGAGCCGCTTGACGATGTTGCGGCCGATGCGGATGGCGTCGTACTCGTCCTGGGCGTAGTAGTCGGCGAGACCGGAGGTGCGGGCGTGCACCTCGGCGCCGCCGAGCGACTCGTCGTCGGACTCCTCGCCGGTGGCCATCTTCACCAGCGGAGGTCCGCCGAGGAACACCTTGGACCGTTCCTTGATCATCACCACGTGATCGGACATGCCGGGGATGTAGGCGCCGCCCGCGGTGGAGTTTCCGAAGACCAGTGCGACGGTGGGGATACCGGCCGCCGACGCGCGCGTCAGGTCGCGGAACATCCGGCCGCCCGGGATGAAGACCTCCTTCTGGGTGGGCAGGTCCGCTCCGCCCGACTCCACCAGGGAGATCAGCGGAAGCCGGTTCTGCTCGACGATCTCGTTGATCCGGAAACTCTTCTTGATCGTCCACGGGTTGCTGGCGCCGCCGCGGGAGGTCGGGTCGTTCGCGACGATCATGCACTCGACGCCCTCGACCACGCCGATGCCCGTGACCACGTTCGCCCCGACCGGGAACTCACTGCCCCACGCCGCGAGCGTGCACAGTTCCAGGAACGGCGAGTCCTCGTCGACGAGCAGTTCGATCCGTTCCCTGGCGAGGAGCTTGCCGCGTCCCCGGTGCCGGGCCACCGCCTTCTCCCCGCCGCCGGCGAGTGCCCTGTCCCACTCCGCCTGGATCTCGGCGAGCTTGGTCTGCATCGACTCCGCGGCGGCGACGAAGCCCTCGCCGGCGGTGTCGAGTGTCGATCCGATCTGTGTCATCGTGTGCCACCCCACTTGTCAGGAATCTCGTCGGTCACGCTTGGAACCCCAGGACCTTTGCGGCCAGGGAGGTCAGGATCTCGTTCGTGCCTCCGCCGATGCCGAGGATCCGCATGTCGCGGTACTGGCGTTCGACCTCGCTCTCGCGCATGTAGCCGAGCCCGCCGAACAGCTGCACCGCCTCGTGTGCCACCCACTCCCCGGCCTCGACCGCGGTGTTCTTCGCGAAACACACTTCGGCGAGGAGGTTGTCGTCCCCGGCGGTGTACCGTTCCGCCACCGAGCGGGTGTACACGCGGGCGACATCGACCTTGCGGGCCATCTCCGACAGCGTGTTCTGCACGGACTGCCTGCTGATCAGCGGCCGACCGAACGTCTCGCGGTCGCGGCACCAGTCGACGGTGAGGTCGAGGCAGCGCTGGGCACTCGAGTACGCCTGCGCGGCGAGTGCGACCCGCTCCGTCACGAAGGCCTGCGCGATCTGGGCGAAGCCGGTGTTCTCGGCCCCGACCAGGTTCGCGGCGGGAACCCGGCAGTCCACGAACGACAGTTCCGCGGTGTCGGAGGCCAGCCACCCCATCTTCTCGAGCTTGCGGGAGACGGTGAATCCCGGTGTCCCCTTCTCGATCACGAGCAGCGACACCCCGCCTGCGCCCTCGCCGCCGGTGCGGACCGCGGTCACGACGAAGTCGGCGCGACATCCGGAGGTGATGAACGTCTTGGCGCCGCTGACGATGTAGTCGTCACCGTCGCGCACGGCCCGGGTGGTCAGGTGCCCGACGTCGGAGCCCCCACCTGGTTCGGTGATCGCGAGCGAGCCGATCAGCTCACCGGCCAGCGTCGGTCGCACCCACCGTTCGATCTGCTCGGGTTCGCCGGCAGCCACCAGGTGCGGCAACGCGATCCCGCCGGTGAACAGGGAGGCGAACAGCCCTCCCGAACAGCCGGCGTAGTGCATCTCCTCGCACACCACGACCGCGTCGATCGGCTCACCGTCACCGCCCCCGACGGATTCAGGGAAGGAGACTCCGAGGAGTCCGAGTTCGCCTGCGCGCCGGTGCAGTTCGCGGGGAATCTCCCCGGACCGCTCCCAGTCGTCCTGGTGCGGCAGGACGTCCTTGTCCACGAAACGGCGCACCGTCTCGCGCAGTTCGCGGCGTTCGGGGGTGTTCCAGGCGTCGGTCACGATGCGGCCTCCCGGAGTACGGTGTCGGTGGTGGTCGGTTCGAGCAGTGCGCCGGGAATCGGCAGGTGCCGCGACCGGAGCCACTCGGCCAGACCCTTGGCCTGCGGGTCGAACCGGGCGTTGTAGGCGACGCCCTTGCCGAGGATGCCCTCGATCACGAAGTTCACGGCACGCAGCTGCGGAAGCAGGGTCCGGGTGATCGGCAACGTCGCGGCCTCGGGCAGCAGTCGCCGGATCTCGTCGACGGTGAGAGCGTGTGCGAGCCAACGCCACTGCTCGTCCGTGCGCACCCAGACACCGATGTTCGCGTTGCCGCCCTTGTCGCCGCTGCGAGCCGCGGCCAGGGTGCCGAGCGGCAGGTCCCTGCAGTCCCCCGCGGGCAGCGCGGTCGGCAGCTCCGGGTCGTCGACGGCGGTCAGTGGACGCGTGTCCTCGGCGGGCGCGATGTCCACCCGGGTGCCGTCCGGCAGCACCGCTGTGTGCGGAACCTGGTCGGCGTCGACGTAACCCGGCGTGTAGACGCCGTACGCCGAGCCGTTGCCCGGCATCGACAGGAAGGTGCAACCCGGGTAGCTGGCGAGCGCGAGTTCGACGGCAACGTTCGAGAACGCACGGCCGACCGTGTTCGGGTCCGCGTCCCGCACGATGCAGCGCAGGATCGCGCTCGCCTGCTCCTCGGTCTCGGCGTTCGGGCGATCGAGGCGCGCGAGGTCCCACGTCAACTCCGCCGGGCGTACGGGAAGCCAGGACTCGAGCTGGCTGCGGGCGAGGTCGGCTTTGGCGTCGATGTCGAGTCCGGTGAGCACGAACGCCATCTCGTTGCGGAAGCCGCCGAGGGTGGTCAGCGAGACCTTCAGCCGCGGTGGCGGCGCCTCACCGCGCACCCCGGCGATCTCGACCCGGTCGGGCCCCTGCTGGGTGAGTCGGACCGTGTCGAGTCGCGTGGTGACGTCGGGGCCGGCGTACCGCGCGTCCTGGATCTCGTACATCAGCTGCGCGGTGACGGTGTCGACGGTGACGGCGCCGCCGGTGCCCTCGTGTTTCGTGATCACCGACGAGCCGTCCTCGCGGATCTCGGCGATCGGGAATCCCGGGCGGGTGAGGTCGGGGATCTCGGTGAAGAACGCGAAGTTGCCGCCCGTGGCCTGGGTGCCGCACTCGACCACGTGTCCGGCCACGACCGCTCCCGCGAGCCGGTCGTAGTCGGTGCGCTGCCAACCGAAGTGGTGCGCGGCGGGGCCGACGACCAGCGAGGCGTCGGTGACCCGGCCGGTGACGACGACGTCCGCGCCTGCGCCCAGGCATTCCGCGATGCCCCACCCACCGAGGTAGGCGTTCGCGGTCAGCGGCGCGCCCAGACCGAGTTCGCCTGCGCGCGAGGTCAGGTCGTCGCCGTCGACGTACGCGCACGCCGCCGACAGCCCGAGCCGGTCCGCCAGGTCACGGAGCCTGGCCGTCAGTCCGGCGGGGTTGAGCCCGCCCGCGTTGACGACGATCTTCACGCCGCGATCGAGGGCGAGGCCGAGGCCGTCCTCCATCTGCCGCAGGAAGGTCTTGGCGTAACCGAGATCCGGGTCCTTCATCCGGTCCTTGCCGAGGATGAGCATCGTCAGCTCGGCCAGGTAGTCGCCGGTCAGGTAGTCCAGATCGCCGCCGGTGAGCATCTCGCGGACGGCCGACCCGCGGTCGCCGTAGAAGCCGGAGCAGTTGCCGATCCGGATCGACTGGATTGGTGTCACCCGTCCGCCTTCCGTGTCCGCCCGGCGCCGGGTAGCCCGGCGAAGGCCTGGGCGATGCCCAACCAGGTGTCGGCATCCGGCCCGACCGCCGTCAGCGCGAGGTCGTCGCGGTGGGCACGCTGCGTGACGAGCAGGCAGAAGTCGTGCGCCGGACCGGTCACCCGCTGCGCGGCGTCCGGCGGCCCCCACGCCCACGTGTCACCGTCCGGCGCCACGAGTTCGACGCGGAACTGCTCGGTCGGCGGGGTGAGCTGGTGGACGGTGTAGGCGAAGTCGCGGGTACGAACGCCGAGGTGCGCGATCGACCGCAGTCGGGCGGTCGGTGCCGGCTCGACACCGAGCGCCGCCGCGACGTCCTGGCCGTGGGCCCACGTCTCCATCAGGCGTGCGGTCGCCATCGACATCGCGCTCATCGGCGGCCCGTACCACGGCAGCTTGACGCCGGAGGGAACTGCCGCGAGTGCGCGGGCGAGCGCGTCGCGCCCGGTCCGCCAGTCCGCGAGCAGCGCACCGGGCGGTCGGGCGGCCTCGGCCTCCGCGCCGGCGTCCACGAACCCCGCCGGGTTCCCCCAGGCCGCCGCCAGCGACTGCGTGAACGCGGCCGGGTCCGTCACGGACAGCAGCGCGGCCCTGTCGGTCCACGCGAGGTGGCCGATCTGGTGGGCGATGCTCCAGCCGGGCGCGGCGGTGGGGGTGCGCCAGCGCTCGGGCTCGAGGTCGGCGACCAGCGCATCCAGTACGTCACCCTCGGCCCTCAGGTCGGCCGTCACGCTCTCCAAGTCCGCCATCGCTCTCCCTCCGGTACCACGATGTGTCCAGCATCACCCCACGTCAATAAAAAAGCAAGCACGCTTGCTTGTTATTGGTCGATCGCCCATCGCCCGGAAGGTCCGGCACCTTCGCGAAACACGTTGCGTGTCAATGATGTTGAACGCTACGTCCGATGAGCGAAAAGCGGGTACGGACGACGTCGAGGCGAGGTAGAACGGATGCCTGCCCTCCCGGGCACCGGCCCTCCCCGTGTCCTGACGAAGGAGCCCCCCATGCCCTTCCTGCCCGACCTCGGCAGCGTTCTCGCGGCACTACTCGCACCCACCATCCCCGGCGGCATCGCCGTAGCAGCATGATCGGATTGCCAGGTAGCAGCGTCGATTTCGGATTCCCGTCCGGCAGTGTCGACGTCGGCCTCCCCGGATCCTGACCCGAAGGGCGGCGGTCGGCCCTCCCCGGAGCGGAACGCTCGACGCGCCTGCCGTCCACCGAAGAGACCGGACCACCTACAGAAGGTGAACAGTCCGACGAAAGTGTGGTCACGGACAGGTCACGTCGGGTAGAACATACGCGAACGCCGCCGGGGCGTGTCCATGCAGTACGAACAGGAGTTCCCATGACCTCGTCCGAAATCTCCAGCCTCTTCACCGCTCTCGCCACCGTGTTCAACCTTCTCGGCAACCTCTCCGGTTCGTCGGACAGCCTGTCGGCCTAGTCGCAGCGAGCTCCCGCACAGCCGCGGGACCACCCGATCTTCGGGTGGTCCCGCGGCTGTGTGCATTCTCCTTCCACATCAACGGTTTTCACTGACATCGATCAGCCGTTTTCACGCGACGTCCGGTTCCGGTGGGGTAGAACGGACGCGCGTCGCACACGTACGCACCCTGGCGACGCCGCCGTTCGGGCGCACACCTCCCACACCGTCAGGAGCCCACATGGGATCGATCGAAACCCTGCCCGTCGAGCTGGCCGGGCGCCCGCTCGCCCTCGCGCCTGTCAACGACCTCGTCGTCGGCAGCGACACCGGCGATCACTTGGTCGGCAGCACCTTTCCCTGACCGCACCCGCGGCTGCGGGAGACCCGCCGACCCGACGCCGTCATCCGGCCAGCCGGGGAACGACGACGTCGCGCGAGGGGACCGCTCCCCCGTCGAGGTCCCGCAGGAGACGATCCGCCCAGTCGAGCAGGCCGGCGACGGCGAGTCCGTGCGGCGGCTGCGCGGCGTAGGGCCGGATCCGCTCCCGGCCACGCTCGAGCAGCGAGCGAGCGCCCGCACGGTTGCCGCGGAGCAGATGCGTCAGCCCGACCGCCAGCTGAGCCAGTCCCTGCCACAGCGGACGTTCGGCGTCCGGTGCCGACTTCCACGCATCCTCGAGCACCTCGTGCGCATGGAACGGCAGGGTGTCGTCGAGGAGCCGCTGCGCCAGCGCGATGGTCTCCGCCGGAGTGCGCACAACACCCTCGGGTGCGCGGGGCACTCCGGCCGCGCCGCGCGGCAAGGGCCGCCCCAGACCGTCGCGGGGCCGTGCGTTGCGCGGTCGGCCCCGCGCGTCGCGTTCCCGGGGCGTCCGATCCACCGATTCACCCTATTTCTCCGACTCCGCCCGGCAAAAGGGTCTCCCCATCCGGCGATATAACCGTTACCGTCGGTTACAGGGTCTGGTACCCGACCGTCAGAGGAGAACCATGGGCCACATCCATCGCACCGCGCTGGCGCGGACCGACGTCAGCACCGGCTTCGCCTACGTCGACGACTACCGCAACGTCCCGGACTGGATGTTCGGCGTGACCCGGTTCGACCCCGTGGGCCGGCAGTCGCAGGGGCTCGGCGCAATCTTCGACGTCACCCTGCAACTGGGCCCGAAAGCGCTGCACTCCCGGGTCCGGATCACCGAGTGGGAGCGGGACAGGGTGATCGTCCTCGACTCGATCGACGGCATCGAGAGCTCGTCCACCTGGCGATTCACCCAGACTCCGGACGGCGGCACCGAACTCGCCGTCGACTTCGACTACACGTTGCCCGGCGGACTGCTGGGCCGGGCACTGGCGAAGATCGTCGAACCGATCGTCGGCACCGCCATCGCCCAGACGGAGGCGACCCTGCGCGACAAGGTCGAGAAGCTGTCCGGTCCGCACGTCGACGCCTGAAACCCTGTCGCCCGGCCGGATCCGGGGCGACGATGGACACATCCGATCCGTGATCGAAGGAGGACGGCCGTGTCCACCACCCTCAGCCCCGTCGACGCGCTGGCCCAACGAATACTCGACGCGAGCCTGGCCGCGGTCGACCTGCTCGCGATACATCTCGGCGACCGGCTCGGGTGGTACCGGAGCCTGGCGTCGGACGGGGCGGCCACGGCGGGCGAGCTCGCCGCCCGCACCGGCACCCACCGCCGCTACGCCCAGGAGTGGCTCGAACAGCAGGCCGTGACCGGGATCCTGGACGTCGACGACACCGGCGACCCGGACAGCCGGCGGTTCGCACTCTCCCCCGCCGCCGCGGAGGTGCTGACCGACACCGCGAGCCTGGCCTATCTCGCGCCGCTGGCCCGAATGTTCGCCGGCGCGGCCGGTCAGCTTCCCGCGCTGCTCGACGCGTACCGGACCGGCGGGGGCGTGAGCTGGGCCGAATTCGGTTCCGACGCCCGCGAATCGCAGGCCGACATGAACCGGCCGTGGTACGAACGCGAGCTGGCTCCGGCGTTGGCGTCGGTGCCCGACCTGGACGCACTGCTGCGAGCACCGCACGCCCGGATCGCCGACATCGGGTGCGGCGGCGGCTGGTCGTCCATCGCACTGGCGCGCGCCTACCCGGACGCGACCGTCGACGGCTACGACATCGACGAGCCGTCCGTCGAGATGGCCACCGCCAACGCGGCCGCGGCGGCCGCCGACCGGGCGAGGTTCCACGCCGGCGACGCGGCCCAGCTACCCGCCGACACGTTCGACGTGGTGTTCGCGTTCGAATGCGTGCACGACATGCCGAATCCGGTCGCCGTTCTCGACGCCGCACGGCGGTCGCTGCGTCCCGGAGGGTGCGCGGTGATCATGGACGAGGCGGTGGCACCCGAGTTCGCCGCACCCGGCGACGAGACCGAACGCCTGATGTACGGCTTCAGCCTGTTCGTCTGCCTCCCCGACGGCATGAGCCACCCGCCGAGCGCGGGCACCGGAACCGTGATGCGGCCGGACACCCTGCGCCACTACGCCACCGAGGCCGGGTTCACCGGATTCGAGATCCTCCCGATCGAGAACTTCGGGTTCTGGCGCTTCTACCGCCTCAGCTGAAGGCGCCCCTCGTCCCGTTGAAAGAGCCGAAGGCCACCTTCGTCCCGTTGAAAGAGCCGAAGGCCACCTTCGTCCCGTTGAAAGAGCCGAAGGCCACCTTCGTCCCGCTGAAGGAGCCGAAGGCGCCTTCAGCCGAGGGGAGGTGGGTCAGGCGAGCAGGCCCCTGGCGATGTGGGTCACCTGGATCTCGTTGCTACCGGCGTAGATCATCAGCGACTTCGCGTCGCGGGCGAGCTGCTCGACCTTGTACTCCCGCATGTACCCGTTGCCGCCGAACAACTGAACGGCCTCCATCGCGACCTCGGTCGCCGCCCGCGACGAGTACAGCTTCATCGCCGACGCCTCCGCCAGCGACACCGGCTTGCCGGCGGCGGCCCGCTCCAGCGAGCTGAACACCATGTTCTGCACGTTGATCCGCGCCACCTCCATCTCCGCCAGCTTGAGCTGGATGAGCTGGAACTGCGCGATCTCCTTGCCCCACAGCTTCCGGTTCTTCGCGTAGTCGACGCACAGGCGCAGGCACTCGTTGATGATGCCGAGCGCCAGGTAGGCGATGCCGATGCGCTCGGCGGCGAACGATTCCTTGGCGCTCTCCCTGCCGTCACCCTTGGCCGGGTTCTCGGTCTCGCCGAGCAGCCGGTCCTTGGTGATCCGCACGTTGTCGAAGAACAGTTCCCCGGTCGGCGAGGAGTTCATGCCCATCTTCTTGAACGGCGCGCCCTGGGTGAAGCCCTCCATGCCCCGGTCGAGTACGAACCCGAGCACCGTGCGGTCGCGGCGGTCGACCGACGAATCGCCCTCGTCGAGCTTTGCGTAGACGATGACGACGTCCGCGTACGGGCCGTTCGTGATGAACGTCTTCTGCCCGTTGAGGATGTAGTCCTCCCCGTCGCGGCGCACGTACGACTTCATGCCGCCGAACGCGTCCGAGCCGGAGTCGGGCTCGGTGATCGCCCAGGCTCCGACCGTCTCCATCGTGACCAGCCCGGGCAGCCAGCGCTTCTTCTGGGCGAGAGTGCCCCGGCTGCGGATCGTGCCCGCGGCGAGCCCGAGGCTCACGCCCAGCGACGCGACGAGACCCAGGCTCACGCCCGCGATCTCGCTGTTGAGGATCGCGCCCATGCCACCCGCACCCGCCAGTGCACCCGACTTCCGGGACGACTCGGGGACGGTCTCGCCCCGCTCGCGCGCCTCGTCCCGCGCGAGCTCCTTCTCGAGCCCTTCGCGTGCCAGGTCGGCGATCCCGAAGGTGGTGTACAGCTTCCGGATGATGTCGTACGGCGGCAGCTCACCACTTTCGAGCTTGTCGACGTGCGGGGCGATCTCCTTGTCGATGAAGCCGCGGAGCGCGTCGCGGAACATCAGGTCGGTGTCGGACCACTCGAACATGTCAGGGACTCCAGGTGACTTCCACAACCAATGAATTCGCCGCAAATATAGAACATGTTCCGGTGCACACGACAGGGATCGCAGCCGAATTCGTCGGACACGGCGCGGACCTCACGCGGGGCGGCACAGCCGTCGCCGATACTCGTGACATGAGCTCACATCGCAGACCACTCGACCCCCGACTCCGCCTGCCGATCGTGATCGCGGCGCTCGTCCAGATCACGCTGACCGCCGCCGCACTGCGCGACCTCCGCCACCGGGACGCCGCACAACTGCGCGGACCCAAGAAGGTCTGGGCCGCCGCCTCGTTCGTGAACTTCATCGGGCCGATCGCGTACTTCACCTACGGCCGACGGCGCTCCTGACCCCGCCGATCGGGTCGTGGTCGGTCAGGCGACGCGCACGCGCCGCGCCCCGTGCTGGTGCCGACCACCGCTCAGGCGCCACGTCGAGTCCGGTGCCGCGCTGCCGGGGTGCCGGCGCTCGATGTTGAATTCGGTGATCGGAAGCCGTTCCAGCAACGGCGGATCGGCGCAGGGGTCGCCCGGCACACCCTGCTCGAGCATCGAGTAGGCGGTGTGGTTGACGGCCTGCACCGCCACCCGCAGTGCGGCGAGCGCGGTTCGCTCCGGACCGAACCGAGCGAGCGTGTGACCCCCCTGAACGGAGGTGCCGACAACGGCGTAGAACCGCCAGTCGGTGCCGCCGGCGGGGGTGCGGTCGTGGTCGATGCCTGTCGGCGTGGTGTCGGTCGCCATGATGCGCCTTCTTCCGTCTCCACTTCCCACATCGGATCCGTCGCATTCGACGTTAGCGCCGACCACCGACATGCTCGCGCCGCCACACCCGACATACGCGACGGTCGCCGCAACCCTCCCGTCGGGAGCATTGCGGCGACCGTGTGGATCCGCGGCCGGACCGCGGGGTGGCGAGCGTTCGTCAGTGCAGCATCACCGGGGCGGACTCCCCCGCCTCGGAGAGAACCGGCCTGGTCCGCGGCAGGAAGAACGCCGGGATGAGCGTGAGCAGCAGCAGCACCAGCGCGACCATGAAGGTGTTGCCGAACGCATCCGCGGCCGCGGACAGTCCCTGCTCCATCACATTCGGCGGCACCTGCGCGGCGATCGACGGGTCGTGCTGGGCGGCGGCGACGACCGCCGCCTCGGGACGATCCTTCATCTGGTTGGTCAGCACCACCGACATCGTCGCGGTGCCGACGGAGCCCGCGACCTGCTGGACGATGTTCATGAGCGTCGACCCGCGCGCGATCGTCTGGTCGGTGAGCGTCTGCATCGCCGCCGTCATGATCGGCATCATCGAGAAGCCCATGCCGAGACCCATGACGAACAGCGCACCGAGCAGCAGCGGGTACGGGGTGTCCGCACCGAGCTGGGTGAACACCAGCATGCCTGCGGACATCAGCACGACACCGCCGATGACGATCTTGCCGGGACCGATCCGGTCGACGAGGTTGCCCGCGATCGGCATCGTGACCATCGCACCCAGACCCTGCGGTGCGAGCAGCAGTCCGGCGGCCAGCGTCGTCTCGCCGCGCACCTGCAGGAAGTAGCTGGGGAAGAGCAGTCCGGCGCCCATGAACGCGATCACGAACAGACTGGACGTGATCACCGCGACGGTCAGGTTGCGGTTCTTGAACAGGTGCAGATCGATCAACGGGTGATCGGCACGACGCAGTGCGTGGAACACGAACGCGAGCACGAGCACAAGGCCGATCGTGCACGACACCACGACCCGCGTCGTGAGACCGCCGCCGCCCTCGGAGATCGAGGAGACACCGAACAGGAACAGCGCCAGACCGGGCGAGAGCAACAGCATGCCGACGAAGTCGAACGACTCGGACGGCTGAGGCTTGTCGGCGGGCAGCGCCAGGTACGCGGCGATCAGTGCGACGATGCCGATCGGCAGGTTGATCAGGAAGATCCAGTGCCAGGAGGCCGCCTCGATCAGCCAGCCGCCGAGAATCGGGCCACCGATCGGACCGAGCAGCATGGGGATACCGAGCACGGCCATCACGCGACCGACCCGGTGCGGACCGGCGGCCTTGGTCATGATCGTCATTCCGAGCGGCATCAGCATGCCGCCACCGAGGCCCTGGAAGACGCGGAACGCGATGAGGGACTCGATGCTCCACGCCATCGAGCACAGCACGGAGCCGGCCACGAACAGCACGAGTGCCGCCATGTAGAGGCGCTTGGTCCCGAAGCGGTCCGCAGCCCAGCCGGTGGCCGGGATGACGGCCGCCAACGCGAGGGTGTACGCGGTCATCGTCCATGCGACGGTCGCGTAGGTGGCGTCGAACTCCTGCATGAACGTCGGCAGCGCGACGGACACGACGGTGACGTCGAGGATCGACATGATGGCGCCGAGCACCACCACGCCCGCGATCTTGAGTACTGCGCTGTCGATCTTGTCCGAGTCCGCGGGGGTTCCCGGCGGTGTCGGCGTCGTCATGGGGTCTCCTGAGAGTGATGTCGTTGGGCTCGCAGGGCATCTCCGGCGAGCACGGTCTGCAGCGAATCGAAGAGCTGGTTGCGGTCGGATTGCGGGAGCCGTTCGGTGAACGACCGAACCTCCTCCCGCTGGGCTTCGATGTGTCCGGCGACGAGGGTATGCCCCGCCCCCGACAAGGAGATCCGCCGCACGCGACGGTCGCCCGGATCCTCACGCCGATCGAGCAACCCCTGCTGGAGCAGTTGCTCGACATTGCGTCCCGCCGCCGCGACGGAGAGATGCAGACGCGACGCGATCTCGTGGATCGCGACCGGCTCGTCGCACTGCGCGAGGGTGAACAGCGTGCGCACCTGGGAGAAGGACAGATCCAGTCCGACCAGGCGGTCTATCGCCTCTCCCTCCCCGATGCACAGGAGCCGGGTGATGAAGTCGGTCAACACCCGGAACAGCTGGTCTGGGGTCGTGGTCACCGCGCGATACTAACGATGACGCAACTATTGCTCAAATGCGATTGTTTGCGAGCGTCCCCACCCCGCCCGCTCGTCCGCTGCGACCACCTCTCGATCGGACCACGCGATCCCGGCGACGGGCAACCGAATATTGCCTGCCGTACACCCTGTCGTTTCCCGTGGCGGCTACGCTCCGACCATGGCAGCGGCCCCCCGGATCCTGATCCTGATGCGGCACGGCAAGTCCGCGTACCCCGACAACGTCGCGGATCACGACCGGCCCCTCGCCCGACGCGGCCTGCGTGAGGCCGCGCTCGCCGGCGACTGGATCCGCCGCACGCAGCCTCCCGTCGACGCGGTGCTGTGCTCGACGTCGACGCGCACCCGGCTGACCCTCGACGCCACCGGCATCGACGCCCCGACCGAGTTCAGCGATCTGCTCTACGGGGCGACCCCCGCGCAGGTACTGCACGAGATCGCCGGAACGAAGCCCGACGCCCGGACGTTGCTCGTGATCGGCCACGACCCCGGCATCCCCGGCGCCGCGACGGCACTCGATCCGCAGTCGCGGTTCGCCGCCCGGATCTCCGACAAGTTCCCCACGTCGGCGCTCGCCACCCTGACGTTCGACGACAACTGGGCCGGGATCCACGCGGCGCGCACGACACTGACCGCATTCCACATTCCGCGCTGACCGCACTCACCGGCCCGAAGCCCGGATCCCGGCTCAGCCCTTGGCGATTGCGACCATCTCACCGATGTCGAGCAGCTTGACGCGGGGCCGGCCCGCCGCCTTGCCGAGCTCCCGCTCACGCGCGTCGATCGCCTTCCACCCGGCCCAGTCGACCTCGTCGGGAGCACGCTCCGCGAGCAGCGAGACCAGCGCGTCCCGGTCGCCCTTCGGCGCGCTGAGCCGGTCGGCGGCGAGGTCCTCGAGGATCAGCGCGATGGTGTCGTGGGCGCACTGGCGGTTGGTGCCGATCACACCCGTGGGACCCCGCTTGATCCAGCCGGCGGTGTAGCTGCCGGGCACCGGGGTGTCCGAGCCGAGCTCGGTGATCCGGCCCCCGATGTTCGACAGGGTGCCCCGCGTCTCGTCGAACGGCAGGTCGGGAACGGGCAGCCCGCGGTAGCCGACCGAACGCAGCACCAGGCCGGTCTCGAGCAGGTCGGTGCGGCCGGTGCTGCGCGCCCGTAGCACTCCCGACTCGTCCGCGACGAGCTCGTTGTGGGCGACGAGCAGCCCGGTGACGTGCTCGGTTCCCTGCACCTCGACCGGTGACACCAGGAACCGCAACACGATTCGCTTCGGGTGCCCGGCCACGGGGCGGGCCGCGAACTCGCGCAGGATCTCGAGCTCGAGCTTCTTCACGGGATCGGCCGCGACCTCCGCGGCACTGACCTCGTCGAGTTCGAGATCGGCGGGGTCGACGACGATGTCGACACCCGGCAGGTATCCGAGCGCGAGCAGTTCCGGGTTGGTGAACGCGGCCTGTGCGGGGCCGCGGCGGCCGAGGAGGACGACCTCCTCGATCCCGCCGGCGCGCAACGCGTCGACCGCGTGGTCGGCCATGTCGGTCTTCGCCAGCATGTCCGGGTCGACGACGAGCAGCCGGGCCACGTCCAGGGCGACGTTGCCGTTACCGACGACGACGGCGCGACGACCCGACAGGTCGAAGGAGCGTCCGGCGTGATCGGGGTGGCCGTTGTACCAGGCCACGAACTCGGTGGCGGCGAAGCTGCCCGGCAATTCCTCCCCCGGGATACCGAGGTGGCGATCGCTCGGCGCGCCGACCGCGTAGATCACGGCGTGGTGATGTTCGAGGAGTTCGGCGTGGGTGATGTGCTTGCCGACCTCGACGTTGAGGTGGAGACGGAAGCCGGGCCGGCGGGAGACCTCGGCGAAGAGTTCGGTGACCGCCTTCGTCTCCGGGTGGTCGGGTGCGACGCCGGTGCGCACCAGCCCCCACGGCGTCGGGAGCCGGTCGAACATGTCGACCTCGACACCGGATCGTTTGAATGCCAGCAGTTCCCGCGCGGCGTAGAAACCGGAGGGTCCGGACCCGACGATCGCGACGCGGAACGGATCCTGGTCGGTCTTCGGGAACTTGAGCGGCCGGCCCGGGGCGACACCCTCGACGTCGCCCTCGGCGAACCAGTCGGCATTGATCGACGCGTACCGGGCCATCGTGTCGGAGAGGTCGTCGTCGCGGAAGATGGCGTCCACCGGGCAGGCGTCCACACACAACCCGCAGTCGATGCAGGTCTCCGGATCGATGTAGAGCATCTCGGTGGTCCCGAACGCCCGCTCGTCCGGCGTCGGATGAATGCAGTCCACCGGGCACACCTCGGTGCAACTGGCATCGTTGCAACAAGGCTGAGTGATCACGAACGCCACTGTCGACCCCCTCCAAACTAGAACATGTTCTCGATGACAATACTCGCGTAATGCGAGCTGCGTCACAGAGGATGTGATGGGGGCGACACCGAGGCCCTCGCGGCCGGTCAGGTCACTGACGGAACTTGCGCACCCCCAGCACGACCGCACCCACGAGGAGCACGAGCAGCAGGGACGGCCAGAAGCCGATCGCCCACCACAACACGCCGAATCCGATCACCACGGGAGCCGCGACGATCGCCGCGATACCCGGACTCTCCCGCACCGTTTCCAGCGCGGCCTGCGCCTTGACCCGGTCCACGTTCCTGCCTGCCATGTCCGCCTCCGCGTGTCCGACCCGAACCGATGTCCGGTTTGTCCCCCACGATAGACGCGTCACCCGAGCTCGGCTCGCCCCGTCTCGAGCACGTGGAGGCCGGGCGGCTGACGCGCCGGCGTCTCCCACCGCGTGGCGTAGTGGTCGAGAAAGATCCGGCCGACCAGCTCGCCTCGGCTGTGGACACCCGTCTTCGCGAAGATGGATTTGAGGTGGTCCTGGACGGTGAACGGAGACATGTCGAGGACGCGGGCGATCCCGCGGGTGTCGCGGCCCTGGGCGCAGTGCATCGCCACCTCGTTCTCCCGCTCGGTGAGCCCGTACGACAGCGCGACCACCGGAGCCACGTCCTGCGGGGTTGCCGGATGGATGATCACCGCGGTGCGCAGCGACCCACGATTGCCGACCAAGCGGGTGCCGTAGACGAGCAGCCACTGACCACCACGAGTCCGGATTCGGACGCGGGCCGCGAGCTCGAGCGGATCGGTGCCGAGCGGAATCGCGCGCGCACGGGCGGCGATCGCCTGCACCACCTTCGATTCGACCGGCCGCGCGGGAGGCGGTTCCTCGACGAACTCGCCGATCCAGTGCTCGGCCGCCGGCGAGATCGACTCCGGACGGTCGTCCTCGTCGAAGACCACCACGCCCGGTCCCCACTCCAACCCGGTCGGGGCGAACGACACCGGTTCTCCGAGCACCGTCCGGCGCAGCCCCGCCGCCAGCGACGGCGCCAGCGATCCCAGGACCCGGACGTCGTCCTCGGTGAACGGTGGCCGGCCGGCATGGCGCAGGAACGCCGCTGCACCCCAGTAGATTCCGCCGACGACCAGGGACACGCGCAGCTCGTCGCCGAATCCGTACCCCTCGTGCGAGCGATACCGCTCCGACCGGGACAGGTCGCCGCCGGTGTCGATGCTCGTCGAGCCGACGGTCTTCCCGCTGCGCGCGAGGTCCGCCCACTTGTTGACGTCGTCGATTTCGTACTCGTGGTGGGCGAGCCACGTCCCCGAACACTGCACGCCGCACGTGACACTGCCGGTGAACAGAATCGTGCCGGGGTCGATGGTGTGGGTGCAGTACGCGTCGAAGGAGATGGCGTCGGAGAGGGTGTCCGCGGCGGCCGCACTGAAGTCCACCCACGTCAGATCGCGATGACGCAGCCGTTCGATGGCGTCGCTGACATGCGACGACGCACCTCCCGTCACCATGCAAGGGTACCCCCGTCGCGGCCGCTCGCGATCCCAGAATCGTGGGATGGTCCCGCAACCGCGCACCCGAGCACGCTGGTTGTCGAGACGACGACGCGGTGCCCCGCGGAACAGGGAGCGGGACCTCCCGGCGCCGACGACGGACGGGACCGATCGTGAGCAACGACAAGCACCTCGGATACATCGGCGAACTGGCGGTCGCGCTGGGCATCGGACTTGCGGTGACCGCACCGGCAGGGGTGGCGACGGCCGACACCGCGGACAGAGACACCTCGTCGAGCGTCAGCTCGACCGGCGGCACGTCGGACAGCGGGGATTCGGACAGCGGGGATTCGGACAGGGGGCCGTCCGACCGCACGCCCCGTCGCGACCGCGGCAACTCGAACAGCGGCGACACGACCAAGAGCGACACGACCAAGAGCGACACGACCAAGAGCGACAGGACCAGCAGCGACAGGACCAGCGACACAAGGGGCGGCGGGTCGGGCGGCAGTGGCTCCGGCACGAGCGGCGCGGGCACCAACGGATCGGACTCGTCCACCGAGGACGCTCCCTCGTCCGACACGCAATCGTCGGACACGCCATCGTCGGGCACGGATTCGTCGGGCACCGACACCGGACCGGTCACGGGCGGCTCCACGCCCGGTGGCTCCGGGAGCGACGGAGCGGCAACCGGCAACTCGACGACATCCGACGAGTCGTCGGTCGGCGGCACGCAGGATCCGGGTACGACCACCTACGGCACCGGGTCGGTGGAACGGGACTCCACGACCGCCGACTCCGCGGGTTCCCCCACCTCCGATTCGACCGGCGGCGCTGCGTCCGACGCCGACGCCGACGCCGCCACCTCGCCGATCGTCCGGTCCGCGGACACGGCGGGGCGCAGTGCCACCGACGCGTCGACGTCGAACGCCGACCAAGGCCGCACACCGGCCCGGGCGCCGGACGGGACCGGCACGGCACCCGCCGCGGTCGGTGCCACGGCGGACGCCGCCACCCAGGGAATCACCCCGAACACACCGGGGGTGCCTCCCGCATCGCCGGTAACCGCAACACTTCCGGGATCGCCCGGCGCGACCGCATTCACGGACCTTCGCGGCGCTGCTCTCGGCACGACGCTCGTCGACCCGTCGACGTGGACGAGCGCGAGTGCTCCGACACCGCAGGCGCGCGAGGGCACCGAAGCCCGCATGCAGGCACTCACCTCGTCGCTTCCGAGCGCGTCCGGAGCGGTGGAGAAGGTCTCCAGCGTGGTGTCCAACGTGCTCGGCGCCATCGGACTGCGTCCGCTGGTGTCCACCGACCCGTTCCAGCCGATCGAGTCCCCGGCATTCTGGGCGCTGGCCGCCGCGTGGTGCCGTCGGCAGGAGAAGGCCACCCTCGTCGACACGACCGGGACCATGGCCGGTGCCAGGGTGACGAGCAGCGAGCCGAACACGGCGTTCGCCGCACTCTCCGGCGACACATTCGCCGCACCCATGTCCGTCAGCACGCTCGCCGCATCCACCGCCACGACCGAGCCGGTCGTCGGAGTGCCCGACCGCAACACCGGAACGGTGCTCGGCGCGGTCAACGCGTCCGGGAGCGGGCTCGCCTACACCGTCACCGATACACCCGACCGCGGCTCGGTCACCGTCGATCAGGCGACCGGCGGTTTCACCTACACCCCCACCCAGGCCGCACGGCAGACGGCGGCACTCGACCCGGTCGCCGACTACGACTCGTTCACCATCACCGTGACCTCGGGGCAGACCGGCACACCGGTGACCGTGCAGGTCCCGGTGTCGGCGGCACGCATGCAGGTCACACAGTCCACCGCCGTCGGTACGAGCCCCGCAGGTGCCGCGCTCGTCGGCACCACGGCGTACGTGGCGAACCAGGGATCGAAGAGCGTGTCCGTGCTCGGCGCCGACAACACCGTCGTCGCGACGGTGCCCGTCGGGACCTCACCGACAGGGGTCGCGGCGAACCCGGCGGGCACCCGGGTGTACGTCACGAACAGCGGCAGCCGCACGGTGTCGGTGATCGACACCTCCACCAACAAGGTCGTCGCCACCATCAGCTCCGGCATCGGCACCTCACCGACCGCGGTGGCCGTCAACCCGGCAGGTACCCGCGCCTACGTCACCAACAGCGGCAGCAACACCGTCTCGGTCATCGACACCAGCACCAACAAGGTCGTCGCCACCATCAGCACCGGCGCCACACCCAACGCCGTCGCCGTCAACCCCAAGACCAACCGCGCCTATGTCACCAACGCGGGCAGCCTGCTCTCCCCCGCCAGCGTCTCGGTCATCGACACCAGCACCAACAAAGTCGTCGCCACCATCCGCACCGGAATCGGCAACACCCCGGGAGCGGTCGCCGTCAGCCCCGACGGCACCCGCGTGTACGTGACCAACCGCGGCAGCAACACCGTCTCCGCGATCGACACCGCTACGAACAGCGTCATCGGCACCGTCGCGGTCGGCACACGCCCCACGGCCGTGCGGGTAGCCCCGGACGGCAGCACCGTGTACGTGGCCACCGACTCGGACAGGTTGCAGGTGATCGACACCGCGACCCGAACCGTGGTGTCCGACATCGGAATCGACTCGCCCGCCGAAGCCGGCGCGCACAGCATCGCCATCAGCGCAGATGGCTCGCGACTGCTGATCACCGACGCGGCCGACGCCCGAGTGCGGACGGCCGCCCTGACCCACGTGAACTCCGCCCCCACCGCAACATGGACGGTCGACGATCCACGTGCGTCGGACGGCGCCGTCGTCGTCACCCTGCGAACCAGCGACCCGGACGGCGACCCGGTGACCTTCACCGTCACGGCGCCGGGGTCCGGGACCGTCGTCTCCGACGGCATCGGGACGCTCACCTACACCCCGACCGCCGCGGCCCGCGACCTGGCCCTGACGTCCGACCAGGATGCCGCCCAGTTCACCCTCACCGCCAGCGACGGCCTGAACCCGACGAATCTCGTTGTCACCGTTCCGATCCTGGCGTCCCAGCCACCGGGAGACTTCGACCTCGAATCCACGGCCATCACCCTGGCAGGTCCGATCGACGCGACTCTCGTCGGCGGCAATGTCTATGTAGTCGGCGTGGAAGGCTTCGTGCGAGTGATCGACGGGCACACAGGCGAGTTCCTCGGGGAGCCGATCGCGGTCGACTGGTGGTCGACGTCGATCGCGGCCGCCCCGGACGGCGACCGGGTATACGTCTACAGCCAGTGGAGCAGCGCCCTGTTGGTGATCGACACCGCGACGAATGCCGTGGTCGGCGCGATCTCCGTTCCCTTCGGCGAGTATGCGGAGATGGTCCCGGCGCAGGAGATGGTCGTCAGCCCCGATGGGGGTCGCCTGTACACCAGTGGAGACGACGGCAACCTATCAGTGTTCGACACCGCGACGAACAGTCTCGTTTCGTCGCAATCACTCGGGTATTTCACCGATCTCGACATCAGCACAGACGGTCGATATCTGTACGGCACGAGCGGGCCCACGACGACCGCGGACCCAGCGACAATCAGCGTGATCGACACCGAAACCATGACCACGATCGCTACCACCGCGCTCGGACCCCATTGGGACCACACGGCAATGAGTGGCGCATACGCCGACATCACCCGCAATGCAACAGTCGACGCGGAGAGGACGCGGCTGTACGTCACCTACCACGTCAGTACGGTGGAACGCGGCGCCGGCGGCGGTGGTGGCCAGTACGTCACCGACAGCACCGGCGGAACCTGGCGCATCACCGGTGGATACGGCGCTGTCGCGGTGATCGACATCGATCCGGCGAGCGCCACGTACGGCGAAGAGATTGCGACCGCCCAACTGACCGGCGACGCGCAGGGCCTGACGCTGAGCGCCGACGGGAGCCTGGCGTACGTCAGCGGGGGCGACGGCCGAACCGTCACGGTGCTCGACACCACCTCCCTCACCGTTGTCGGCACTTTCGAGACCGACACGGACGGATCGAACGGGATACCCCCGCGGTCGGTGCTGCTCTCGGGCGACACGCTGTACGTCACCGACTACCACGACGGCGCCGTGTACGCGGTCACCGGCATTCCCGTGGGCCAGTCGGCGGCGACGTCGGTCTGAGCGCCGTGCCCGCCCCGTCGCACTGCGAAAGCCGAAGGGAGATGATCCGAATGACCGTCCTCGTCGTCACAGGTGCCGTACTGGCCGTCGTCATGATCCTCGGTCTCGTCGGTGACCGGACGATGGACTTCTACGCGGCGGCGGTGCAGACGACCGCCCGCGACCGGGACCGGGCCGCGGCCCGTGCCACCCGGGCGAGGGCGAGAGAGGCCAGGCGCCGCCCCTCCCGACGTCCGTACCGGACCCGCGACCTGCGCTTCGCGTAGCGCCCAACGCCGAACGGCCCCGCACTCACGAGGAGTGCGGGGCCGTTCGGGTGGAACGCGGAGCGCCTACCGGTAGTCGGTGCTGAATCCGTAGTCGTCCAGCGGAACCGCAGCACCGGTGCCCTGGCCGAAGCCTTCCGGGCTGTAGTACTGGTCGTCGTAGGACGGTACGGCGTACGCCGCGGCGCGCGCCTCCTCGGTCGGCTGCACCTGGATGTTCCGGTACCGGTTGATGCCGGTGCCGGCCGGGATGAGCTTACCGATGATGACGTTCTCCTTGAGACCGATCAGCTTGTCCGAGCGGCAGTTGATCGCCGCGTCGGTCAGCACGCGAGTGGTCTCCTGGAAGGACGCCGCCGACAGCCACGAATCGGTCGCGAGCGACGCCTTCGTGATACCCATCAGCACCGGGCGACCCGACGCGGGCTCGCCGCCCTCGGCGACGACGCGGCGGTTGCTCGCCTCGAACTCGGCGCGCTCGACCAGCGAACCGGGCAGGAACTCCGTCGCACCCGAGTCGATGATCGTGACGCGACGCAGCATCTGGCGCACGATGACCTCGATGTGCTTGTCGTGGATCGACACACCCTGGCTCCGGTACACCTCCTGGACCTCGTTGACGAGGTGGATCTGCACCTGACGGGGGCCCATGACACGCAGCACCTCGTGCGGATCGGCAGCACCCTCCATGAGCTGCTGACCGACCTCGACGTGGTCACCGTCCGCCAGCAGGCGCTCGGAACCGTCGTCGTGCTTGAACACGCGCAGACGCTGACGCTTCGACAGCTTGTCGTACACGACCTCTTCGCCGCCGTCGTCCGGGACGATGGTGATCTTGTAGAAGCGGTCGCCGTCCTCGAGCTGCACGCGGCCGGTGACGTCGGCGATCGGGGCCTTGCCCTTCGGGACGCGGGCCTCGAACAGCTCCTGGACACGCGGCAGACCACCGGTGATGTCGGCCGCGCCGGCCGCACCACCCTGGTGGAACGTACGCATCGTCAGCTGCGTACCGGGCTCACCGATCGACTGGGCGGCGACGATACCGACGGCCTCGCCGATGTCGACGAGCTTGCCGGTCGCCATCGAGCGGCCGTAGCAGGTCGCGCAGACGCCGGTGCCGGTGGTGCAGGTGAGCACGGAGCGCACCTTCACCTCGGTGACGCCGGCGGCGAGCAGCGCGTCGATCGCCGGGTCGCCCAGGTCGTGGCCACGCTCGACGATCACGTTGCCGTTCTCGTCGACCGCGTCCGCGGCCAGGGTGCGGGCGTACGTCGAGGTCTCGACGTGCGCGTCGCGGATGACCGAACCGTCGTTCTGCTTCTCCGAGATGGTGGTGATGATGCCGCGCTCGGTGCCACAGTCGACCTCGCGGACGATGACGTCCTGCGAGACGTCCACCAGACGGCGGGTCAGGTAACCCGAGTCGGCGGTGCGGAGAGCGGTGTCGGCCAGACCCTTACGGGCACCGTGCGTGTTGATGAAGTACTCGAGAACGGTCAGGCCCTCCTTGAAGGAGGACTTGATCGGACGCGGGATGAACTCACCCTTCGGGTTCGTCACCAGGCCCTTCATGCCGGCAAGCGACCGAACCTGCGTCATGTTGCCGGCCGCGCCGGACTTCACGATCATCGGGATCGGGTTGTTGTCGGGGAAGTGCGCCTCCATGGCCTTGCCGACCTCGTCGGTCGCCTCGGACCAGATCTTGACGAGAGCACTGTTGCGCTCGGCGTGGTTGAGCGCGCCGCGCTGGTACTTCTTCTCGATCTGATCGGCCTGCGCCTCGAACGCCTCCATGATCTGGGGCTTCTCCGGCGGCACCAGAACGTCCGAGATCGACACGGTGACACCCGAACGGGTGGCCCAGTAGAAACCGGCGTCCTTGAGCTTGTCGACGGTCTGCGCGACCACGATCATCGGGTAGCGCTCGGCGAGATCGTTGATGATCGTCGCCTGACGCTTCTTCGGCATCTGCTCGTTGACGAACGGGTAGTCCGCCGGGAGCAGCTCGTTGAACAGCACGCGACCGAGGGTGGTCTCGGCGACCCAGCCGTCACCGTAGTTCCAGCCCTCGTCGCCGAACAGCTCGGCTTCGCGCTCGGCGGACGGACGCTGCGTGGTCAGCCGCACCTTGATCTTCGACTGCACCGACAGCGCGCCGCGGTCGACGGCCATCTGCGCCTCGGCCGGCGACGAGTACACACCCTGCTCGGGAGCGTCCGCGGTGGCCGCGGTGAGCTCGCCGACGGCGCCCTCGTCCAGACGCGTCAGGTGGAACAGGCCGGTGACCATGTCCAGACGCGGCATGGCCAGCGGGCGACCCGACGCGGGCGAGAGGATGTTGTTCGACGACAGCATCAGGATGCGGGCCTCGGCCTGCGCCTCCGCCGACAGCGGCAGGTGCACGGCCATCTGGTCACCGTCGAAGTCGGCGTTGAACGCCTCACACACGAGCGGGTGCAGCTGGATGGCCTTGCCCTCGACGAGCTGCGGCTCGAACGCCTGGATGCCGAGGCGGTGCAGCGTGGGAGCACGGTTGAGCAGCACGGGGTGCTCGGCGATGACCTCTTCGAGGACGTCCCACACCTGGGCCCGCTGCCGCTCGACCATCCGCTTGGCGGACTTGATGTTCTGCGCGTGGTTCAGGTCCACCAGACGCTTCATCACGAACGGCTTGAACAGCTCGAGCGCCATCAGCTTCGGCAGACCGCACTGGTGCAGCTTGAGCTGCGGACCGACGACGATGACCGAACGGCCCGAGTAGTCGACGCGCTTGCCGAGCAGGTTCTGACGGAACCGGCCCTGCTTGCCCTTGAGCAGATCGGACAGCGACTTGAGCGGGCGGTTGCCCGGCCCCGTCACCGGCCGGCCGCGACGGCCGTTGTCGAACAGCGCGTCCACGGACTCCTGCAGCATCCGCTTCTCGTTGTTGACGATGATCTCGGGAGCACCGAGGTCGATCAGGCGCTTGAGGCGGTTGTTGCGGTTGATGACGCGGCGGTACAGGTCGTTGAGGTCGGAGGTCGCGAAGCGGCCACCGTCGAGCTGCACCATCGGACGCAGCTCCGGCGGGATCACCGGGACGGCGTCGAGGACCATGCCCATGGGCGAGTTGCCGGACTGCTGGAACGCCGCGACGACCTTGAGCCGCTTGAGCGCACGCAGCTTCTTCTGGCCCTTGCCGCTGCGGATGGTCTCGCGGAGGCTCTCGGCCTCGGCGTCGATGTCGAAGTTCTCCATCAGCTTCTTGATGGACTCCGCGCCCATCGCGCCGGTGAAGTACTCGCCGTAGCGGTCGACCAGTTCGCGGTACAGCGACTCGTCGACGATCAGCTGCTTGGGAGCCAGCTTCGTGAAGGTGTTCCAGATCTCCTCGAGACGGTCCAGCTCACGCTGGGCGCGGTCGCGGAGCTGACGCATCTCCCGCTCGCCGCCGTCCTTGACCTTGCGACGCACGTCGGACTTGGCGCCCTCGGCCTCGAGCTCGGCGATGTCGGCCTCGAGCTTCTGCGCGCGGGCCTCGAGGTCGGCGTCACGCTGGTCGGCGACGGTCTTCTTCTCGACCTCCATCTCCGCCTCGAGCGTGGACAGCTCGTTGTGACGCAGCTCGTCGTCGACGCCGACGATCACGTACGCGGCGAAGTAGATGATCTTCTCGAGATCCTTCGGCGCCAGGTCCAGCAGGTAGCCGAGCCGGCTCGGGACACCCTTGAAGTACCAGATGTGGGTGACGGGAGCGGCGAGCTCGATGTGGCCCATCCGCTCACGACGCACCTTCGCGCGGGTCACCTCGACGCCGCAGCGCTCACAGATGATGCCCTTGAAGCGGACGCGCTTGTACTTGCCGCAGTAGCACTCCCAGTCCCGGGTGGGGCCGAAGATCTTCTCGCAGAAGAGGCCGTCCTTCTCGGGCTTGAGCGTGCGGTAGTTGATGGTCTCCGGCTTCTTGACCTCGCCGAAGGACCACTGCCGGATGTCCTCCGCGGTGGCCAGGCCGATACGGAGTTCATCGAAGAAGTTGACGTCGAGCACGTAACTTCCTTTCCCCTGTTCGGGTTGAATGTGCTGCTAGTTCGCTATTGCTGCCGGGCCCCGGTGGGCGGTGACACTGCCGCCGCCCACCGGGTCGGCTCCTAGTTTGCGAGGTCGTCGACCGTCGCGGCTTCGTTCCGGGACAGGTTGATGCCCAGGTTCGCGGCCGCCCGCTCCAGGTCCTCGTCGTCGCCGTCGCGCATCTCGATGGCGGCGCCGTCGCTGGACAGCACCTCCACGTTCAGGCACAGCGACTGGAGCTCCTTGAGGAGAACCTTGAACGATTCGGGGATACCGGGCTCGGGGATGTTCTCGCCCTTGACGATGGCCTCGTACACCTTCACGCGGCCGACCACGTCGTCCGACTTGATGGTGAGCAGCTCCTGCAGCGTGTACGCCGCGCCGTAGGCCTGCATCGCCCAGCACTCCATCTCACCGAACCGCTGGCCACCGAACTGGGCCTTACCACCGAGCGGCTGCTGCGTGATCATCGAGTACGGACCGGTCGAACGCGCGTGGATCTTGTCGTCGACCAGGTGGTGCAGCTTGATGATGTACATGTAGCCGACCGAGACCGGGTACGGGAACGGCTCGCCGGAGCGGCCGTCGAACAGTGTGGCCTTGCCGTCGGAGCCGACCATCTGCTCGCCGTCGCGGTTCGGCAGCGTCGAGCCGAGCAGACCGGTCAGCTCGTCCTCCTTGGCACCGTCGAACACCGGGGTCGCGATGTTCGAGTCGGCCGGGGCGGAGAGCATCTCCTCCGGCAGGTTCTGCGCCCAGTCCGGACGGCTGCCGTCGCCGGCGATCTGCACGTTCCAGCCGGTCTTGCCGATCCACCCGAGGTGGGTCTCGAGGACCTGACCGATGTTCATACGACGCGGAACACCGTGCGTGTTCAGGATGATGTCGACCGGCGTGCCGTCGGACAGGAACGGCATGTCCTCCTGCGGGAGGATCTTGCCGATGACGCCCTTGTTGCCGTGCCGGCCGGCGAGCTTGTCGCCGTCCTGGATCTTGCGCTTCTGCGCCACGTACACGCGGACCAGCTCGTTGACACCGGGGGGCAGATCGTCGTCGTCCTCGCGCGAGAACACGCGGACGCCGATGACCTTGCCGGTCTCACCGTGCGGCACCTTCAGGGAGGTGTCGCGGACCTCGCGGGCCTTCTCACCGAAGATCGCGCGCAGCAGCCGCTCCTCCGGGGTCAGCTCCGTCTCGCCCTTCGGGGTGACCTTGCCGACGAGGATGTCGCCGTCACGGACCTCGGCACCGATGCGCACGATGCCGCGCTCGTCGAGGTCGGCGAGGACCTCGTCGGAGACGTTCGGGATGTCCCGGGTGATCTCCTCGGCACCGAGCTTGGTGTCGCGGGCGTCGATCTCGTGCTCCTCGATGTGGATCGAGGTGAGGACGTCCTCCTCCACGAGGCGCTGCGACAGGATGATCGCGTCCTCGTAGTTGTGGCCCTCCCACGGCATGATCGCCACGAGCAGGTTCTTGCCGAGCGCCATCTCACCGTTCTCGGTGCAGGGACCGTCGGCGAGGACCTGACCGGCCTCGACCCGCTGACCCTCGTCCACGATCGGACGCTGGTTGGAGCAGGTGCCCTGGTTCGAGCGCGCGAACTTGTTCAGGCGGTAGGTCTTGCGGCTGCCGTCGTCGGCCATGACCGTGACGTAGTCCGCGGAGACCTCCTCGATGACACCGGTCTTCTCGGTGACGATGACGTCGCCGGCGTCGACCGCGGCACGCAGCTCCATACCGGTGCCGACCAGCGGCGACTCGGAACGGACCAGCGGCACGGCCTGACGCTGCATGTTCGCACCCATCAGGGCGCGGTTGGCGTCGTCGTGCTCGAGGAACGGGATCATCGCGGTCGCGACGGAGACCATCTGCCGCGGCGAGACGTCCATGTAGTCGACGTCCGACGACGCGACGTACTCGACCTCGCCACCCTTACGGCGGACCAGGACGCGGTCCTCGATGAACTGGCCGGAGGAGTCGATCGGCGAGTTGGCCTGCGCCACGACGTGGCGGTCCTCCTCGTCCGCGGTCAGGTAGTGCACCTCGTCGGTGACCTGGCCGTCGACGACCTTGCGGTACGGGGTCTCGATGAAGCCGAACGGGTTGACCCGCGCGTACACCGACAGCGAACCGATCAGACCGATGTTCGGACCCTCGGGGGTCTCGATCGGGCACATGCGGCCGTAGTGCGACGAGTGGACGTCTCGCACCTCGAGGCCGGCGCGCTCACGGGACAGACCGCCGGGGCCCAGCGCCGACAGACGACGCTTGTGGGTCAGGCCCGACAGCGGGTTGTTCTGGTCCATGAACTGCGACAGCTGGGAGGTTCCGAAGAACTCCTTGATCGCGGCCACGACGGGACGGATGTTGATCAGGGTCTGCGGCGTGATCGCCTCGACGTCCTGGGTGGTCATCCGCTCGCGGACGACGCGCTCCATGCGGGACAGGCCGACCCGGATCTGGTTCTGGATCAGCTCGCCCACGGTGCGCAGACGACGGTTACCGAAGTGGTCGATGTCGTCGACCTCGACCGGCACCTCGACGCCGCCGGGGACGGTCATCGTGGTGTCGCCCGCGTGCAGACGCACCAGGTACTCGATCGTCGCGACGATGTCTTCCTCGGTGAGGGTCGACGCGGTGATCGGCTGCCCGGTGTTGACGCCCAGCTTCTTGTTGATCTTGTAGCGACCGACCCGCGCGAGGTCGTAGCGCTTCTCCTTGAAGAAGAGGTTCTCCAGCAGGGTCTGCGCGGACTCCTTGGTCGGCGGCTCGCCCGGACGCAACTTGCGGTAGATGTCGAGCAGCGCCTCGTCGGTCCCCGCGGTGTTGTCCTTCTCCAGCGTGGACATCATGATCTCGGAGAAGCCGAAGCGCTCGGCGATCTGCTCGGTGGTCCAGCCGAGGGCCTTGAGCAGCACGGTGACCGGCTGGCGACGCTTGCGGTCGATGCGGACGCCGACGGTGTCGCGCTTGTCGACGTCGAACTCGAGCCACGCACCGCGGCCCGGGATCACCTTGACGCTGTGCAGCGTCTTCTCGGTGGCCTTGTCGATCGACTCGTCGAAGTACACGCCCGGCGAGCGGACGAGCTGCGAGACGACGACGCGCTCGGTGCCGTTGATGATGAAGGTGCCCTTGTCGGTCATCATCGGGAAGTCACCCATGAAGACCGTCTGACTCTTGATCTCGCCGGTGTTGTTGTTGATGAACTCGGCGGTGACGAACAGCGGCGCCGCGTACGTCATGTCCTTGTCCTTGCACTCCTCGACGGAGGCCTTGACCTCGTCGAAGCGCGGATCGGAGAAGGACAGGGACATCGAGCCCGAGAAGTCCTCGATCGGGGACAGCTCGGTGAGAATGTCCTCCAGGCCGCCGGTCGCACCCTCGTCGCCGCGGGCCTTGGCCCGCTCGCGGGATGCCGGCGAACCGATCAACCACTCGAAGGAATCGGTCTGAAGATCAAGTAGACCCGGGACTTCGAGGGGTTCGCGAATTTTCGCGAACGAAACCCTCTTCGGGGCTCCGGGGATTCCGGCCTTGGTCTGGCTAGAGACTGCCAAGATGCGTCCTTCCAGCACCTCACGCGGGCCGCTCGCTTGCGTGCGACCGCCGCTGTATCTGCTTCTTCTGTGGGGCGAATTCGCTGGTCACAACCCGAACGAACCCGTCAACTCCACGCAAGAAGCGAAAACTTCGATGCAGCGAGGTCGAGGTGGTGGACAGGAGGCAGCCAGCGCAACGTCCAAAGGTACCGGAAACCGGCGCAGAATACAACCGGGCAGGTCGTAAGACCATCACCCGGAGGCTGGGCCCCGAGAACGCGACGCACCCGACAACAGCGTTGTGGCGGTCACGAGGAGGTTGGCGGCAGTGACACGTTCCGAAGCGGCTTCCGCGTCCGATGCCTCCATTTGCGCCGACGCGTGCCCACCCCGACCCGCGATCACTCGCACGTCTCGCCCAATAGAGTGACGCCTCGCGCCGTCCGCGTCAAGACCGATGCCCGGTTTGGGTGCCGGAAAGCCGTCAGCGGTCCCGAATGTCGGACAGCAGCCAGGTGTCGCCGACCTTCGCCATCGTCACCGACAGCGGTCCCTCGGCACTGCCCTGGGCGACGCCGTCGTTGCTCGCGCTGACGTTCATGCTGCCCACCAGCTCGGCGTGCGAGCCGTCGAGCAGCTTCACCCCGATGTCGGTGACCTCGGCGTTCGTCTCGGTCTTGGTCTGGACCACCGCATCGCGCGTGACCTGAGCCGTCTCGTCGAACTTGGCCCGCATGTCGTCGGTGAGCACCGCGCGGGCCCTGTCGAAGTCCTCGTCGACCGTGTCGTACTTGTAGGTGTACAGCGTCTCGATCGCCGTGCGCGCCGCCGCCGCCGCCTGCGTCGTGTCCGCGGTGTCCACCCAGGCCCGGTTGGGGACGTCCGCACCCGGCTTCACCGCCGCGACCACCGCGAACAGCGCGAGCGCGAAGGCGACGGCGCCGACCACGACCACCGCTCGCCAGCCGTTGACACCGACTCGGCCGCCGCGACCGTCCGCCTCCTCGAACACGTCGATGCGCGCCCGAGGGCGCAGCGCGCTGGTCCGGTTCACCGGCCGGGCCGGAGCCGGTGCGAGTTCCTCGGCGGCGTCTCGCGCCCCCGCCTCCTCCGCACCGTTCTTCCCAGCGCCTGCCTCCCCGGCACCGGTCTCCCCGGCAGCGGTCTCCCCGGCACCTGCCTCCCCGGTACCTGCCTCCCCGGCACCGGTCTCCGCCGCACCGGTGGCCTGTGCGGCGACGACCTCCGGCGCGGGCACCGCCTCGGCCACCGACGTCGCCTCGGCCCCCGGCTTCGACAGGTCGACCGGCTTCGGAGTCTCCACGGACCGCGGCTCGACCGGCTTCGGAGTCTCCACGGACCGCGGCTCGACCGGTTTCCGGTCGGCCGACGGGTCGGCGGCGCGACGGGGTGACTCGGTGCCGGCGATCTTCGGTCGGCGACCCTTCGGTTGCGGGTTGGGGCTGGTACGACGGATCGGCGGCACGGGAACTACTCCTCGAGGAGGGACGTCGGGACGGCTGGTCGGGGCCGGGCTACTGCCCGCCGGTGCCCGCATCGGGAGCGGGCGCGGGAGTGGCGGCGGGGTTCTCGGGTGCGCCCGCTGCCGGTGATCCACCCGCGGTCGCCGCGGTCCCGGCATCCATCGCGAGCGGTGCGCCGACGTTCGCGACCTGGGACGCCTTCCAGTCCCCGTCGACCTCGGTCAGGCCGATGCGCATCGTCACCTTCACCTTCCGCGGGTCCTGATCCGGCCAGGTCGTCGTGGTGGACAGAACCACGAGCGCGGTGGCCGACCCCTCGTCACGGCTGAAGTCCGTGAGGGCGGCATCGATGATCTGCGCCTCACTCGTGGCCCCGGTCTGCTGAACCTGCTCGGCCATCTGGGCCCGGGTGTCGTTCAGCGACTTGACCATCTCGTCGCCCGTGATCGACGACTCCATCCGCGCGAACGTCTCGTCGAGGTCCGCCGAGTCGACCGTGTTCAGGTTGATCGCGGCCTGCCGGGCGCCGGTGAGCGCGTCGTCCCTGGCCGCGGCGGTCGGCTTGTCGACGAACAGGGCGTGCGCCCAGCCGTATCCGAACCAGACGGCGGATCCCAGCGCCACCACGGCGAGAAGACTCACCACCGCGAGGGCGGACCTGAGCAGTGTCGTGCTACGCATCACACCTCCACCCTACTTGAAAGTAACTTCCGCCCGCCGCGGCCACCACGAACGGCCACCGCGGCATCGGACCACGCCCCTACTTCAACGTGATCCCCATCAGGGCCGCGAGCTGAGTCGCGATCGGATTCAGATTCAGCGCCACCGGCGCCACCTTCGGCTTCTCGTCCCACGGCTGCGGCGTGTTCGGATCCGCGTACACGATCCGGTTGGCGGACCGGACGCCGGTGATGCTGCCGAGCGGAGTGGTGCAGTTGGCCTGCGTGTTCAGCGGGAAGTCGTCGACTGTCGGGTCGAAGTCCGGATTCTCCTGCTGCATCCGGTCCACGATCGCCTGGCTGCCCTCGTAACCCTGGGTGCACGGCGGAGGCTGGTTCACCTCGAGCACGATCCCCTGGTGCAACGTGCCGTCGCCGGGGGCGCCGGTGCTCGCGCCGGCCGCCAGGGCAGGCAGGAACGTCAGCAACGTGTTCAGGGCGATCGAGCGGGGTCCGAGGTCCGCGGCGACCAACGACAGGTTGTGCAGGTCGGCGGTCAACGCGGGCCCGGACGTGTCGATCAGCGAACCGACTTCGTTGCTCGCGGCGGTACCCGTCACGATCAACCGCCGCAGATCCGGGTCGCTGTCGCGCAACTGCGCCGCGATCAGGTCCACGTCCGCACTGAACTGGCGGATCGCCGACGACTGCTCCGACTGGGTGTCGAGCACCGTTCTGCTGTCGCGGATCAACTGCAGCGTCTGCGGCAGGTTCTCGATGCCCGCCTCCGTCAACGAGTTCAGCGAGTCGACCAGCACCTGCAGGTCGTCGCCGCGCCCGTCGAACGCCGTCCCGAGTTCGGTGACCGTGACGTTCAACGCGTCCAGCGGAACCGAGCGAACCAGCGAGTTCACACTCGACAGCACCTGCTCGACCGGAACCGGGATCGACGTGTCCTGCCGGGTGATCACCGACCCGTCCTCGAGGTACGGACCCTCGTCCGTCGTCGGCTGGAGATCGACGTACTGCTCGCCGATCGCCGACCGGTTCGCCACCACCGCCCGCGCCGACGCGGGCACCTCCGGCGCACTGCTGCTGAGCAGCAGGTCCACCTCGACCCCGTCGTCCGTCAGGTGCAGCTCGCCGACCCGACCGACCGGAACGCCCCGGTACGTGACCTCCGCGTTGGTGAAGATGCCACCCGAATCGGCGAAATCGGCCTTCACCGTGTACTGCCCGAACCCGAGGAGGTTGTCCAGCCGCACGTACTTCGCACCGACGTACACCAGGCCGACCAGGGCCACCGCGATGAACGCGACCAGCTGGATCCGAACGAGTCTGGACCTCATCGGCCACCCACCCCCAACTGCTCGAGCAGACCACCGAGCGGATTCTGCGCGCCGGCGCCGCTGACGGGAGCCGCGGCGGTGCCGCTGACCGGCTCGGTTCCGGGCGCCGGCGACTGCCCCGGCGCCGGAGCGGGTGCGGGCACGATCGGCGGCAGCGGCAGCAGCGACACAGTCGGCCATCCCGGCCTGGGTCCGTTGCCGTTGTAATACGGATTGGACGGATCCACGTTCGGCACGTAGCCGTTGTATCCCGGCGGCGGCGGTACGTACACCGGATCCGGCATCCCGACCCCCAGCGCCTCCAACTGCTGACCGAGCCGCATGTCGAGCGACAGGAAGAGGTTCATCGAGTTGCCATGGATCACCTTCTCCGCACCGTCCGGGAACGGGAAGGTCGGGACCAGCGGAAGAACCGCGACCAGGTCGTCGTCGGAATCGGCGAGAGCCTGCAACGTCGGACGCAACGCGCGCAGGTCCGCGATCAGGTTGTCCCTCGACTGCGTCAGCACGTCGGTGCCGACCTGCCCGAGCCGGTCCAGCTGACCGAGCATCTGCACGAACTGGGGTTGCTGGTCCGCGAGCACCTCCACCGCGGGCGGGATCTCCGCGAGGATCCGGTCGATCTGATCGGTCTGAGCGACCGTCCGACCAGTGAGCGTGTCCAGCCCGTCGAGCGCCCGGGTGATGTCGTCACGCTGCCTGTTCAACCCGTCGATCAGGGTGTTCGCCTGGTCCAGGAGCGACCGCACCCGGTCCTCGCGACCGTCGAAGACCACGGTCAGCTCGTGGATGATCGGTTGCAGCTGCGCCACCCCGCCGCCGTTGAGCAGCAACGACAGCGCGCCGAGCACCTGCTCGATGTCGGTGGCGTGGCGCGTCCGGTCGACCGGGATGGTGTCGCCGTCCTCGAGTCGCGCCACCGAGGGATCCACCTCGGGCGCCGTGAGCTCGATGAACTTCTCTCCCAGCAGGCTGGTCTGCTGCACGCTGGCCACCGCGTTCGCGGGGAGGTCCACCGCCGAGTCGACGACCACGTTCACGTCGGCGGTCCACCCGTCGTCCGGGACCCCGATGTTCTCGACCCGTCCGACCGGGACGCCGTCCACCTTCACCGTCGACTGCGGCACCAGGTCGAGGACGTCGTCGAACTGCACGGTCAGGTGCATCGGGTTCTCACCGATCTCCGCGCCGCCGGGCAGCGGGATGTCGTAGATGCCGCCCGACCCGCAGCCCGACACCACGAGCGCCACCGCGCAGGTGCCCGCCCCGATCGCAACCGTCCGCTTCACAGTCCTCCCCTGCGCGCCTGCCCACGACCGAACAGCTCCCACCCGCATCACTGCCCACCCCGGGGAATGTTCTGGTCGCTCAGGCCCGGCGCCTGCGAGTTGCCCAGTCGCGGTGAGACGGTGCCCGGCACCGTCCCCGGCTGCGACGGCCGCTGCAGGTTGTCGCCGGACAGGATGCCGAACGGCAGGTTCAGCGTCGGCGTCTTCACGCCCGCGGTGATCTGGTCCGTGATGACGTTGCAGTTCTCGATCACCGGCCGCATCTGCCGGCTCAACGCCTCGAACTGCGGGTCGCCGGGCATCAGTTTGCCGAGGTCCATCAGCTTGCACAGGGTGCCGTACGGGTCCTGCGTCTCGGGTAGGTTCAGGCGCGACGCCAACGTGCCCGACTCCGCGTCGTACGAGTTGACGACGTTGCTGATCGCCAGCGGCAGGGTGGTCAGCGCGTCGACCAGGTCCTGCCGGTTGTCGGCGAGTGTCTGCGTCACCTGCACCAGTCCCTCCGCGTTGCTCGCGACCAGGTCCTTGTTGTCCCGGACGAACACCGCGACGTCGCCGAGCGTGACCGACAGCTGGTTCAGCGCCGCGCCGAGGTCCTCGCGTTCGCTGCTGAGGAAGCCGCTGAGATCGGCGAGCTGTGTGTTGAACTGCCGCACCTGCGCGTCGTTCGCGGCGAGGGCACTGACGAACGTCTGCAGGTTCCTCACCGTCTCGAACAGATCGCCGCGGTAGTAGTTGAGAGTGGCTGCAGCCTTGGACAATTCGTTGATCGTGGTGCCCAGTGCTTCACCGTTGCCGTCCAGGTTCCGCGCGGCGGTGTCGACGAGATCGGACAGCGCGCCGTCCTTGTTCGCCCCGTTCGGCCCCAGCGCCTCGGACAGTTCCTCGATGCTCGAGTACAGCTGGTCCACCTCGACCGGGGTCGCGGTGCGCTCCCGCGGGATCGTCGCACCCGACTCCATCACCGGACCCTCGGAGTAGGCCGGTGCCAACTGGATGTAGCGGTCCGAGACGACCGACGGGGTGACCTGCGCGGCCTTCGCGTCGGCGGGGACGTCCACGCCGCGGTCGACGCGCATCACGACCTGGACCCGGTCGCCCTGCGGGGTGACCTCCTCTACCTCGCCGACCTTGACGCCCAGCACCCGGACGTCCGAGCCGGGGTAGATGCCGACCGACTTGTCGAAGTACGCGGTGATCTCGGTCGTCCCCGCGCGGGCGTAGAGCCACCCGCCGCCGACCGCGATCACGAGGACTGCGACGACGACGGCGACCGTCGTGAGGATCTGTGCGCGGCTGAACTTCGGCATGCGGCCCGACGTGATACCTGTCATCAGCTGCCCCCCAGCGTGCGCACCGGATCGCGGTACCCCGGGATCAGCGGGAGCGCGGGCGGCGTCAGGTTGACGACGACCTGGTCGAACCAACGCCCGTTGCCGACGATGTTCGCGTACAGGCGCGTGAACGGCGCGTACAGCTTGATGGCCTCGTCGAGGTTGGTGTTGTTGTCCTGCAGGATCTGCACGACACCGCGCAGCTGCTCGAGTGCCGGACCGATCTGCGCCTCGTTGTCCCGGACCAGCCCCGTCAGCTGCTGGGACAGCCGCTGGGTCCCGGCCAACAGCTGCGAGATGGCCTGCTGGCGGGTGTTGAGCTCGCCGAGCAGCAGACCCGCGCTGGAGATCAGCCGGGTGAACTCGGTGTTGCGGTCCGCCAGCACCTGCGACGTCTTCGCCGTCGCCGCGAACAGTTGCGTCAACTCGGCGTCACGGGTCTCGATGGTCTGCGACAGCCGCGACACGCCGTCGAGGGACGCCCGGATGTCCGCGGGCGTGCCCTCGAACGCGTCCGACAGCGTCTGCATGCTCTGCGCCAGCTGCGGGGTGTCGATCTGCTCGAGCGTGGTGGCCGCGCTGGAGAACGCGTCGATGACGTCGTACGGCGACGTGGTCCGCTCCAGCGGGATCGGGTCCTTCGCCTTCAGGGTCGACGAGCCGCGCGGGTCCAGAGCCAGGTACTTCTGCCCGAGGATCGTCTTGATCTGGATGGACGCGGTGGTCTGGTCGCCGACCCAGGCGTCCTTCACCTTGAACGAGACCTCGACCCGGTCGCCGTCGAGGGTGACGTCGGTGACCTTGCCGACCTTCACCCCGGCGATCCGCACCTCGTTGTCCGGTTTGAGGCCCGCGGCCTCGCTGAACTCGGCACTGTAGGTCGCGCCCGCACCGAGGATCGGCAGGTCGTCGAGGTAGAAGGCCGACATCGTCGCCAGCAGCACCAGCATGATGCCGAGCGCTCCGGTGGTCGCCGGGCTGCGGCGCCTCGCGGTCACTGGCCCGCCCCGTCCGCCGAGCACCGCGGTGCCGAGTTGGTGTAGATCGGCTGGTTGATCGTCGGCAGACCCGTCGGCAGGTTCAGGTACTTCGACTCGCCCGGCCCGGCGACGACGTCGATGCCGCACAGGTAGAACTGGAACCACGAGCCGAAGCTGGCGATCCGGCTCAGCTTCTCGAGCTTGACCGGCAGGTTCACCAGGACCGCGTTCACCTGGTCGCTCTGCTCGTTGAGGGTCCCGGCGAGGGTGTCCAACGCCGACACCGAACCCTGGATCGACGGTCGCGTCGGTTCGAGCAGGTCGGCCGTCGCGTCGGTCAGCCCGGCAAGTGACGTGACGGCGTCGCCGACCACGCCGCGGTCGTTCGCCAGCCCCGTGACCAGTTCCTCCGTGTTCACGATCAGTGCGCTGAGCTCCTCGTCGTGCTCGTTGACGGTGTCGAGGACGACGTTGAGATTGTCGATCACGTCCCCGATCACCCGGTCCTTGTCGGCGATCGTGTTGGTCAGCGACGCCGTGTTGCGCACGAGCTCCGAAATCGTGCCGCCCTCTCCCTGGAACACCTGGATGATCTGGTACGACAGCTTGTTCACGTCGTCGGCGCTGAGCGTCTGGAACAGCGGCCGGAAACCGTTGAACAACGTGGTCAGGTTGACCGCGGGTCGGGTGTGGGCGAGATCGATCGTCTGGCCCTCGGTCAGTTTCATCCCCTGTCGGCCGCTCCCCTCCTCGAGCGCGATGTAGCGCTGCCCGACGAGGTTCCGGTAACGGATGGTGGCCGTCGACCCCGCGGGCAGCCAGTCGCGGTCGGTCAGCGAGAACTCGACCTCGGCCTCCCGGTCGTTGACGATCGAGATCTTGTCGACCTGCCCGACTCGAACACCCGCGATCCGCACCTCGTCGCCCTTGTTCAGGGACGTCACGTCGGAGAACACGGCGTTGAACTTCGTTCCGGCACCTCCGCTCGTGTTCGCGATCGTCAGCGCGAGCGTCACCGTCGCCAGCACCGTGACGACGGCGAAGACGACGAGCTTCGTCAGCGGTCCGGACAGACCACGCAACTGCGCCTTCATCGCACGCTCACCTCCGTCCCCCGCAGGGCCGGTGCACCCAGCAGGGTCGCCCAGCCCGGCACGTCCTCCGGCAGCGTGCCGGTGCCCTGCCCGTAGATGACGGCGAGCGTGTCCTGTTCGAGCGTCGACCCGGTGTACCGGGCCGGCGTGTTCACCGCGCCGGGGACGGGTGCGTACTGCGGGGCGGCCGGCGACGGCACGTACGACGGGCCCGGGTTCCGCGACGGCACCTGGTAGGCGCCGTCGTTGTAGGAGCCACCCGGGTACTGCGGGAACTTGTCCCCCGGCGCAGCGGGCGTGTAGCACTTGGCGCCGCGGTTGTCGAACAGTCGCGGCTCGTCCTGGTTCGGCAGGTACGCGCCCTTGGGGTTGACGAACACCGTCGCGGCGCGGGCCCCGGGGTGGTCCTGGAGGCTGCCGTCGGGGTTCAGTCCGAGGATCCCGGACGCGTTGTTCACGATCGGCACGAACTGCGAGAACGTGCACCCGAACGTCGGCGAGGCCGCCGCGAGCACCTCGAGAGTGGCGCGCGAATCGGCCGCGATCGAGATCAGCGCGTCACGGTTGGCCGACAGGAAGTCGGCGGTGCTGCCCGACGTCCCGGTCACCGACGACATCAGGGTGCGGATCTCGTTCTGCTGCTGCACCACGGTCGCACCGGTGGTGCGCAGGCTGTCGAGGGCGTTGATCAGGTCCGGAGCCGCCTGCGAGTAGGTCTCGGAGAAGTCGGCCAGCCCCTCGAGGCCGCGCTCGAGATTCGGCAGCTCGGTGTTGACACCGGCGAAGATCGTCTCGAGCCGCTCGAGGCTGAGACCGATCTCGGCGCCACGGCCGGTCAGGGCCTGGTTCAGCGCACCGAGTGTGTTCGCCAGGTCCTGCGGCGGCACCGCCTGCAGCAGCGGCAGCAGGCCATCGAGGAGTTCACCCACCTCGATCGCGTTGCCGCTCGTGTCCTGGTGGATCGTGTCGCCCTCTGTGATCGGGGGCGCGGTGGTCTCCGGCGGCACGATCAGCGACACGTACCGCTCGCCGAACAGCGTCTTCGGGAGCAGTCGCGCGGTCGTGTCGGCCGGAATCAGCTCCGCCTTGTCGGGGTCGATGGCCAGGACCGAGGTCACCGTGCCCTGTTCCGTCGACGACGAGCGGACCTCACCGACGATGAGTCCGCGCACCTTCACGTCCGCGTGGGCGGGCAGCGAATTGCCGACCGTGTCGGTGACCAGACTGACGCTGACGACCTTCTTGAAGGACTTGTTGTACATCCCGATGGTGAACGCCACGAACAGCACCAGCACCAGGAAGAAGACCAGGCCGAGCACCCGTCGGCGAAGGACCGAGCCGTCGTTGCTCATCCCGCCACCCGCACCGTGGTCGTCGTTCCCCAGATCGCGAGGCTGAGGAAGAAGTCGAGCACGGCGATGGTGACGATCGCGGTCCGCACCGCACGCCCCACCGCGACCCCGACGCCCGCCGGACCGCCGGAGGCGGTGTAGCCGTAGTAGCAGTGGATCATGATCAGCACGAACGCGAAGACCAGTACCTTGCCGAACGACCACAGCACGTCCGCCGGAGGCAGGAACAGGTTGAAATAGTGGTCGTAGGAGCCGCTGGACTGACCGTTGAACAGCGTGCTGATCAGCCGGGACGCGAAGTAGGACGCCAGCAGACCGACGATGTACAGCGGGATGACCGCGATGAACCCGGCGACCATGCGGGTGGTCACCAGGAACGGCACCGACGGCACGGCCATCACCTCGAGGGCGTCGATCTCCTCGGAGATCCGCATCGCACCGAGCTGGGCGGTGAAGCCACAGCCCACGGTCGCCGACAACGCGAGGGCCGCCACGATCGGCGCGATCTCGCGGGTGTTGACGTAGGCGGACAGGAAGCCCGTCAGCACCGAGCTGCCCAGTTGGTCGAGCGCGGCGTAGCCCTGCAGGCCGACGACGACACCGGTGAAGCCCGACATCATCACGATCACGCCGATCGTGCCGCCGATGACGGCGAGGGCTCCGCTGCCGAAGGTGACCTCGGCGAGCAGCCGCAGCACCTCCCGGCTGTAGTGCGTGACGGTGCGCGGAATCCAGCCGATCGCGCGGGCGTAGAACGACATCTGGTCGCCCGCGCGATCGAGCATGTGCAACGGAGCCCGTCCGGCCCGGCGCACCTGCATCAGGGCGCGGTCCCCGCGTCCCTTGGCGATGGTCATCGAACTAGGCCCCCTTCGCCGGAACGATCTGCAGATACACCATCGTCAGGATCAGGTTCGCGAAGAAGAGCAACAGGAACGTGATGACGACCGTCTGGTTGACGGCCTCGCCGACACCCTTCGGTCCCGGGTTCGGGTGCAGACCCTTGTACGCGGCGACGACGCCGGCGATGACACCGAAGATCGCCGCCTTCGCCTCCGCGATGTACAGGTCCGGCAACTGGGCCAGGGCCGAGAACGACGCCAGGTAGGCACCGGGGGTGCCGCCCTGGAGGATGACGTTGAAGAAGTAGCCGCCGGCGATGCCGACCACCGAGACGAGTCCGTTGAGCAGGAGCGCGACGAGCACCATCGCCAGAACGCGGGGGACGACGAGACGCTGGATCGGGTTGATGCCCAGCACCTCCATCGCGTCGATCTCCTCGCGAATCGTCCGCGACCCGAGGTCTGCCGTCACCGCCGAACCCGCCGCGCCCGCGATCAGCAGGGCTGTCACGATCGGACTGCCCTGTTGGATCACGGCCAGCACGCTGGCCGCACCGGTGAACGCCTCCGCACCGAGCTGTTTGATCAGCGACCCGGTCTGCAACGAGACCACCGCGCCGAACGGGATCGCGACGAGCGCGGTCGGCAGGATCGTGACGCTCGCGATGAACCACGCCTGCTCGATGAACTCGCGGAACTGGAACGGCTTGCGAAAGAGGTTGCGGACAACGTCGACGAACAGTTGGACGATCAGACCCGCTTGGGTCAGCGCCGCCGAGATCGGGCTCAGCAGCGTGCTCTTCGAACTCCCCACGCGAGCTCTACCCGTGGCCCCAGGACGAGGACTCCGTGCCGGAATCGTTGTAGGCGCCGTCGCTGTAGGCTCCCGAACCGCTGTACGCCGTATCACTGTAGGCGGGAATCACCTGGTTGCCGGCGTCGCCGTCGCCGAAGCTGGCCAGAATGGACTGCTGCGCCTCCGGCGGCAGGGTGTGCAGGATCGACCGGACCCGATCCTGCCTGCGGTGAACGGCCTGCCGGACCGGCATGCCGGGGGTCGCCTGCATCTGCGGGACGACACCGGACACCTCCTGGGAGCCGTCGTGGTGACCGGCCTCCTTCATCGCCAGCTCCGCCGCCATCTGCGACTCGTCCTTCTCCTCGGACATGCCGATCGGACCGATCTTGCTGCCGTTGAGGAACTGCTTGACGACCGGTTCCTCGCTGGTCAGCAGGACCTCGCGGGGACCGAACATGACCAGCTGCTTGCGGAAGAGCATGCCGAGGTTGTCGGGCACGGTGCGGGCCAGGTTGATGTTGTGCGTCACGATCAGGATCGTCGCGTCGATCTGCGCGTTGATGTCGATCAGCAGCTGGCTCAGGTACGTGGTGCGGACGGGGTCGAGGCCGGAGTCCGGCTCGTCGACGAGGATGATCTCGGGGTCGAGCACCAGTGCGCGAGCCAGGCCCGCGCGCTTGCGCATACCGCCGGAGATCTCGCCGGGCAGCTTGTTCTCGGCGCCGAGGAGACCGTTGAGCTCGAGCTTCTCCATCACGATCTTGCGGATGTCGGACTCGGACTTCTTGGTGTGTTCTCGCAGCGGGAAGGCCACGTTGTCGTACAGGTTCATCGAACCGAACAGCGCACCGTCCTGGAACAGGACACCGAACATCTGGCGGATCTCGTAGAGCTCCTTCGAGGAACACTGCAGGATGTCCGTGCCGTCGATGACGATCGAGCCCTGTTCCGGCCGCAGCAGGCCGATCAGGGACTTGAGGAACACCGACTTGCCGGTTCCGGACGGACCGAGCAGCGCGCTGACCTCCCCGGCAGGCAGCGTCAGAGTGACGTCCTGCCAAATTTTCTGCGAGCCGAACGACTTCGTGAGCCCCTCGACTGAAACCTCAACTCCCACCACTTACCTCCACGCATTCGACAGGTTGGCCCCCACTGTGGGTTTGGTCACTCTATCTCATCGATGTGGTACCCGTGACTCCAGATCCTACTCACGAGTAAGTACGGTTCGCAAGACAACCGAACGACCCACCGGAGAACCCGCGCCCCCTGCATTTCGCGCCCGGGCGAACCGCCGTCGGGGCGCACCGTGCCCGCCCCCGGATGCCCCCGGATACGACGAAGAGGGCCGCTCCCCGATGGGGAACGACCCTCTTTCGACTGCGTACGCCGAAGCGTCACACGACGAGCGTCTTACTTGACGGTGACCGTCGCGCCGGCAGCGACCAGCTTCTCCTTGGCAGCCTCGGCGGCGTCCTTGGCGACCTTCTCCAGGATCGGCTTCGGCGCGCCCTCGACGAGGTCCTTGGCCTCCTTCAGACCCAGGCCGGAGACGACCTCACGGACGACCTTGATGACCTGGATCTTCTTGTCGCCGGCACCCTCGAGGATGACGTCGAACTCGTCCTGCTCCTCAGCGGCCTCGGCGGCGGCGGCCGGGGCACCGGCGGCGGCAACGGCGACCGGAGCGGCAGCGGTGACCTCGAAGGTCTCCTCGAAGGCCTTCACGAACTCCGAGAGCTCGAGGAGGGTGAGCTCCTTGAACTGGTCCAGCAACTCTTCGGTGGTGAGCTTCGCCATGATGGCGTCCTTCCTGTAAGTCCCATGTCGCTGATCCGCGACGAGGTGGGATGGGTGGTGTTACGTGATACGCAAGACCCGAACCGCGGTTGACCCCGCGAGCCCGACGTCTCGTGCGGATCAGCTTTCGGCTGCGGAACCTTCCGCGGCCTTCTTCTCCTGCAGCGCGGCGGCCAGACGGGCCACCTGCGACGCGGGGGCGTTGAACAGGCCTGCGGCCTTTGCCAAGTTGCCCTTCATCGCGCCGGCCATCTTGGCCAGCAGGACCTCGCGGGACTCGAGGTCCGCGATCCTGTTGACCTCGTCCACGGACAGCGCAGCGCCGTCCATGTAGCCGCCCTTGATGACGAGCGCCTTGTTGTCCTTCGCGAAGTTCTTCAGTGCCTTCGCGGCGTCGACCGGCTCGCCCTTGATGAATGCAATGGCGGTCGGTCCGACGAACAGGTCGTCAAGGCCCTCGACGCCCGCCTCTGCGGCGGCACGCTTGACCAGGGTGTTCTTGGCGACGGAGTAGGTAGCGCCTTCTCCGAGCGCGCGACGCAGCTGCGTCAGACTGGTCACCGACAGACCACGGAACTCCGTGACCACGGCGGCAGTCGAACCCTTGAACTGCTCAGTGATCTCCGCGACCGCGGTGACTTTCTCGGGCTTTGCCATACTTCGCCTCCTCTCGTGACATCGTGTCGGTGCATCTACCTGGACGAAACAGCGCTTCGCCCAACCGAAGGCGCCGCAACACGACAAAACGCCCCGGTGCAGGGCACACGGGGCGTACACGAGGAGGTGCGGGCCCAGCTCACGCCGGACCGAACTCTCCCCTAGCCTCGTCCTCCTGCGTGGGCCGCCGGACATGATCCGGACCTTCAACCGACTTCCGCCGACAGGCGGACACCGGTGACCAACGGTCTTGGGTAGAACTTGTTGGGGTGAACTCGAAATAGTTCGAACTCTCCCCGAGACAGTACAGGACCTGTCGGTGAACACCAAAACGGCGGCAGCCGGGACGGTGCATTCCGTCCCGGCCGCCGCCGTGTGTGGTGCCTGTGAGCGCCTTACGCCTCTGCATCCTCGAGGAGGTTGCGGGTGCGGTTCGGGTCCACCGGGATGCCCGGTCCGGTGGTGGTCGAAACCGTGACCTTCTTGACGTAACGGCCCTTGGCCGACGACGGCTTCGCACGCAGGATCTCGTCGAGCGCGGCGCCGTAGTTCTCCACCAGCTTGGCGTCGTCGAACGAGGCCTTGCCGATGACGAAGTGCAGGTTGGCCTGCTTGTCGACGCGGAAGTTGATCTTGCCGCCCTTGATGTCCGCAACAGCCTTCGCCACGTCGGTGGTGACGGTGCCCGTCTTCGGGTTCGGCATCAGGCCACGCGGTCCGAGGACACGGGCGATGCGGCCGACCTTGGCCATCTGGTCCGGGGTCGCGATCGCGGCGTCGAAGTCGAGCCAGCCGCCCTGGATCCGCTCGATCAGGTCCTCGGCACCGACGGCGTCCGCGCCTGCGGCCTCGGCCTCGGCGGCCTTCTCGCCGGCGGCGAACACGATCACACGGGCCGTCTTACCGGTGCCGTGCGGGAGGTTGACGGTGCCGCGGACCATCTGGTCCGCCTTGCGGGGATCGACGCCGAGGCGAACGGCGACCTCGACGGTCGCGTCCATCTTCGGCGAGGAGGTCTCCTTGGCGAGCTTCGCAGCCTGCAGCGGGCTGTAGAGCTTGCTCGAGTCGACCTTTTCAGCGGCGGCGAGGTACGCCTTGCTGCGCTTTGCCATGTCTTCTGTCCTAACTTCTCGCCCGGGTGCTCTCACCCACGGCGAATTGGTTCAGTGTGGTTGCGGGCCTGGCCGGCCCTCCCACGCGTTCTCTGCGACGAGAAGTCGCTCAGCCCTCGACGAGGATGCCCATGGAACGGGCGGTGCCGGCGATGATCTTCGCGGCGGCGTCGATGTCGTTGGCGTTGAGGTCTTCCTGCTTGGTCTTGGCGATCTCGCGCACCTGATCCATGGTCACGGTCGCGACCTTGGTCTTGTGCGGCTCGCCGGAGCCCTTCGGCACACCAGCGGCCTTGAGCAGCAGCTTGGCGGCCGGCGGGGTCTTCAACTTGAAGTCGAAGGTCCGGTCCTCGTAGACGGAGATCTCCACGGGGATCACGTTGCCGCGCTGCGACTCGGTCGCCGCGTTGTAGGCCTTGCAGAACTCCATGATGTTCACGCCGTGCTGACCGAGCGCGGGACCCACCGGCGGGGCAGGGTTCGCCTGACCGGCCTGGATCTGAAGCTTGATCAGCCCTGCGAGCTTCTTCTTCTTGGGGGGCATCTTCGTTCCTATTTCTTGCGGGTGTGTTTCTTGCTGCAGTGCAAGTGTGGGGGCCGCGCGGACCTGTGGACCGTGCGGGCCTAGATCTTCGAGACCTGGTTGAACGAGAGTTCGACCGGCGTCTCACGACCGAAGATCGAAACCAGGACCTTGAGCTTCTGCTGTTCGGCGTTGACCTCGCTGATGCTGGCGGGCAGCGTCGCGAACGGTCCGTCCATGACGGTCACCGACTCGCCGACCTCGAAGTCGACCTCGATCAGCGGCTTGGCGACGGTCTCGGTCACGGTCTCGCCGGTGACGGCTGCCGCGGCGGCGGGCTTCTTCGCACCCTGCTGCGGCATCAGGAACTTGACGACCTCGTTGATCGTCAGCGGCGACGGCCGCGAGGTGGCACCGACGAAACCGGTGACGCCCGGGGTGTTGCGGACGGCGCCCCACGACTCGTCGTTGAGTTCCATCCGGACCAGGATGTAGCCGGGCAGCACCTTGCGGTTGACCTGCTTGCGCTGGCCGTTCTTGATCTCGGTGACCTCTTCGGTCGGGACCTCGACCTGGAAGATGTAGTCGCCGACGTCCAGATTCTGGACGCGGGTCTCGAGGTTGGCCTTCACCTTGTTCTCGTAGCCGGCGTACGAGTGGATGACGTACCAGTCGCCGGGCGCACGCCGCAGCGCGGCCTTCATCTCCGCGACGGGATCGACCGGCTCCTCGGCGACGTCCGCAGCGGCACCGTCGGAAACCTCCGCCTCGTCGGCGTCGGTCGCGTCGTCGGTATCGGTCACGTCGACCTGCTCGGTCTCGTCGGCGACCACGCCGTCAGCGGCCTCCACTGCGACCGCGTCATCGGCAATGGGCTCTCCGGCCACGGCCTCAATTGCGTCGTTCTCGGGGGTGCTCACTGGCGCACTCGCTTCCTCTCATTGCATGTCGGTGTCCGGATCAGCCGAACAACCAGGTGACGCCCTTGATGAACGCCAGATCCAATCCACTGATGAACGCCACCATGAACGCCACGAAGACGAGGACGACGGTGGTGTAGGTGACCATCTGCTTGCGGTTCGGCCAGATCACCTTGCGCAGCTCGGCGATGACCTCGCGGAGGTATCGCCGCAGTCGCTTGAAGAAATTGTCCTTGCGCGGCTTCTCCGCCTTCGCCTTCTCGGCGGACTTCGCGGGAGTGCCTGCGGTCGCGGCGACCGTGGTCGCGGCGGAAACATCGCCGGTCGCGCCTGCGGCGCGGGTACGGCGGCCCGGACGCTTGCCAGTCGGCCGAGAGGAGGAGGCAGCGTCGTTCGCGGTGCCGTCGCCGTCGGTGCCCAAGGACCCCGCCGACTGCTCGGCCTTTCCGCGATCCTCGCTCACCGTCGTTCCTCTCAGTCGCTGACATCCGGGGCAGGGGCGACAGGACTTGAACCTGCAACCTGCGGTTTTGGAGACCGCTGCTCTGCCAATTGAGCTACGCCCCTCTGGTCGACCTCGGTCGTGAACACGTCACGCTCTGATCGACCACTCTGTGACCACACAACACGCGCGCCACCCAAGCTCGGCTCTAGCCGAAGGGCAGCGCGCAGCGCTGAACAATCCCAGAAATCTCAGTGTACTGCACGGTGGTCTAACAAACCCAATCGGCTGGAACTCAACCGAGTCGGACGGTTGCGGTGGCTCGACCGAAAATCTTCTTGCCGTCCACCTTAGCCACGATGGCGATCACCGCACTGCGGGCCGCATCGTCGACCGAGCGTACCTTACCAGTCAGCTCGATCTCGGTACCGGTGCCGTTGTTCGGCACGTACACCGGGCTGGTGAAACGGACGTTGTACTCGAGTACCGCTCCCGGGTCTCCGAGCCAGGACGTGATGTACCCGGCTCCGACACCCATCGTCAGCATGCCGTGCGCGACCGCCATTGGCAAACCCACTGATCGCGCGACCTCGTCGTCCCAGTGAATCGGGTTCGGGTCGCCGGCGACACCGGCGTACTGGACGAGGTCGGAACGCGTCAGCGGCACGACCCGCTCGGGCAGCTCCTCCCCCACGACGACGTCCTCGAACTTGCGCAGCGCCATCTATTCGCCCCCCTCGACGTGCCGGCCCATCAGCGTGGTGTAGGTGGTGAGCACCGGCCCGCCGTCCTGGTCCGTGATGTCGTTGCGGGTGACGATGATGTCGCTGCCACCCATCACCCGGAACGAGTCGACGAAGACGTCGCAGTACAGCCTGTCGCCGACCTTCATCGGGCGGTGGAACACCAGGCGCTGGTCGGTGTGCAGGATGTTGCTCAGGTCGAGCTCCAGACCGAGTGTGTCGAAGAACTCCTCCTGCGCCAGGAAGCCGAACACCGAGATGAACGTCAGCGGCGCGATGAGAGCGTCGTACCCGAGCTCGGCCGCGGCCGCATCGTCGCGGAAGACCGGGTCGTCGTTCTTGACCGCACGCGCGTACTCGCGCACCTTCTCGCGGCCGACCTCGTAGTAGTCGCTGAACCTGTGATGCAGGCCAACGAGATCAGCATTCAGTTTCACGCAACACGACCTTCTCTGCACTGGACGCGGCAATGGGCCGGTCACGGGTCTCCCCGGCCGGCCCTGCTCGACACACGAAAAAACGCGTGCCCCGCAAGTCTGCGGGGCACGCGTTGGATGCTACTTGGATTCGCGATGCGCCTGGTGTGTTCCGCAGTTCGGGCAGAACTTCTTGATCTCGAGGCGATCGGGATCGTTGCGCCGGTTCTTCTTCGTGATGTAGTTCCGGTGCTTGCATACCTCGCAGGCCAAGGTGATCTTGGGACGAACGTCGGTGGAGGAGGCCACGGGTACGCCTTCTTTCAGGAAACTTATCTGGTCACTTCAACCCTGATCACGGTCGATCAGAGCCATCTGTCATGGTTTGTAGCGATGGCCGGACTTGAACCGGCGACACAACGATTATGAGTCGTTTGCTCTACCGACTGAGCTACACCGCCTCGATGCATCGGTGCCATTGTACGTGCGACACATGTACGCGGCACCCATCCAGCGAGCCCCCTAACGGAATCGAACCGTTGACCTTTTCCTTACCATGGAAACGCTCTGCCGACTGAGCTAAGGGGGCATGCTTCGCAGCACGTGTTCCGTGCGTTGAAGCCTCCAAGAGGTTACACAGTCTGTGTCCGGAGTTCCAAACCGCCTGGTCAGGACCCATTCTCATACTGTCCAACCACCAGGTCCCAGCAAGCGTGAACTCACTGGGACCCAGGTGTGGCAGGTGTAGGATTCGAACCTACGTAGGCGTAAGCCGACGGATTTACAGTCCGCTCCCATTGGCCGCTCGGGCAACCTGCCTGGTGTCATCCCGGGAAACTCCGGTGGATCCTTGCGGACCTGCCGGCGTCTCCCTGGCGCTTGAGAAGAATACATCTACCCGGGCGGGTAAATGCAAACCGTGTGGTTATCGTGGGTTCTCGAGCCCCCGGACGGGGTCGAGACCGACGAGGTAGGGAGAAAGACGTGGCGGATTCGTCCTTCGATGTGGTGAGCAAGGTGGACCGGCAGGAAGTGGACAACGCGCTGCACCAGGCCGAGAAGGAGCTGAACACGCGCTTCGACTTCCGGGGCACCGGCGCGGCCATCGAGTGGTCCGGCGAGGAGTCGATCACCCTGACCGCCGAAACCGAGGAGCGGCTCAAGGCGGCTCTCGACGTGTTCAAGGAGAAGCTGATCCGCCGCGACATCTCGCTCAAGGCCTTCGACGCGGGCGAACCTGCGCAGTCGGGCAAGGTCTACAAGCTCAGCGGGTCACTGGTGCAGGGCATCAGCACCGAGAACGCGAAGAAAATCTCCAAGAAGATCCGCGACGAGGGCCCGAAGGGCGTCAAGGCGCAGATCCAGGGTGACGAGCTGCGGGTGAGCAGCAAGAAGCGCGACGACCTCCAAGCCGTCATCGCCCTGCTCAAGGGCGAGGACTTCGGCATCGCGCTCCAGTTCGTCAACTACCGGTAGCGACACGGCGGACGCGCCGGCCACCCCGACGGGGTGACCGGCGCGTCCTGCTTTCCGGAGCCGGGTCAGGCGCCGGTCGGCACCGATTCCGCGTGCGGTGCCGGGACCCTGCCGTACGAACGTCGACGCGACCACCCCGGGCCGCCAGCAGCACCTCGAAGCCGGGCGCGGTCGCCGCGAGGAGCGTGCCGAGACTGACAGCGACATCGCGGTGACGAAAATCACCCGGATCGAGAATCGTTGCAGCAGATGGCCGGTCGCGGGGATGACGGTCGCCGTGGTGAGCAGGAACGCGGTGGTCGGCCACTGGGCGGTGCCCGCGGTGACGTTCAGGTCCGTCCTCAGGCGCGGCAGCGCGACGCCCATGACGGTCTCGTTCAGGATCACCACGAACGAGGCGACGACGAGCAGGCTGATCAGCAGCCGATCGGCGGAGGACAGGGCGGTCGACGAGGTGCGGTGCGTCACCGTCGGCGTCGCCTGGGGCTACGGCGAATCCACGCCGGCCTGGGAATTCATGCGTCCGAGAATGCCCGAGATCGCTCCGGGCCGAGTCAGCCCCCGACGATCGGCAACACCAACCGCTGCACCGGATCACCCGTGACGATGCTCACCTCGCGCGGTACGAGGCCGCCGCGGAAGTTGGAGTCACTGCCGGCGAGCACGACCCGCACGCTGTGGCCGGTGTCGAACCGGTGCACGATCACGGGCAACGTCACCTCGGTCAGGGCGCCCGGGTCGACGATCCGTACCGGTGCGACCTGCCCGTTGATCAGCGTGGCGGTGCCGTCGGGCGCCACGTCGTAGAGCTTGGCGAAGACCACGACGGCATCGAGGTCGCCGGTGACCGGCGTCGGCGTCGCCACCCGGACGGTCAGAGTGGGCGCGCCCACGACGTCCGTCGGAGCGTCGACCGCCTCCGACGTCCAGCCGACGGCGGCACCGGGCGGCTGGTTCTCGGGGCGGGGCCCGGGATCGACGCGGACGTTCGACGGTGTCGACCCGGCGGCGACGCCGGCGGCCGGCGTGGAGAACGTCTGTGTTCCGGGACCGATCGCGCCGGGCGCGGCGACCAGTCGGCCGTCGGCGGACAGGTACAGCGACCGCGGCTCCCCCACGTCCGGCGAGGGCGCCGCCACGTACCCGCTCGCGTCGTCGGCGGGGGCGGCCGTCCAGTCCCGGAAGTACGCGAAGGTGGGTCCGGTGCCGACCGGCGCCCCCTTCAGGTGGTGGTCGAACCAGTCGAGGTAACGCGCGGTCGTGTACTGCGAAGCCGGGTCGGGATTCGAGATCGCCCGCAGCCCCGGACCTGCCGCGCCGGTCGAGTGGCCGTTCTTCTGCCAGATCATCGCGACCTCGGTGCCCTGCGCCTGCAGCGCGTCGAACGTGGCCCGCGCCTCGTTCAGGTTGAACAGGGTGTCCTCTTCGCCCTGTATCAGCAGCACCGGAATCCGGACGCGGTCCACGTAGGACGCAACCGACACCGATCGCAGGAACTGCACGGCCAGCGGATCCGGGAAGCCCTGGGTCAGTGAGGTCACCAGTGCACCGCAGGTCCGGTCGTCGAAGTTGGGGCAGCCCAGCAGCTTCGTCGGGTCGCCCCGATAGCCGGCCTGGCCCGGCGCGATCAGCCCGGCCGAGGTGAAGACGGTCGTCCACGACGCCTTGGTCGCACCGGGAACCGTGCTGCTGACGCCGGTGATGGCACCGGTGCTGTTCGGTGCCAGCGAGTAGCTCAGGTCGTTCCAGGTGATCATCGGCACGATCGCGTCGATTCGCGGGTCCACGGCGGCAGCCGCGAACTGCACCGCGCCACCGTAGGAGCCGCCGACCATGCCGACCCGCGGGTCATCAGCGTGCGCCTGCCCGTCGTGGGCGACGGCGTCCCGGACGACGAGGTCGAGAACGGGCGCCGGACGCGTCCGCGCCGCGTCGAGGTACGCGACCCCGTCGGTACCGCCGAGGTACCCGACGAGGTCGGATGCGGCCCGGCCATCGGCGTCGGGACTGTCCAGGGTCACCTTGCAGCCGGATCCGCCGAAGCCGAGACCCGAGTACGCGAGGACCACGTAGCCCCGGGCGGCGAGGAACTCGGCGGCCGGGCGCCTGGCGTTCTTGTCCTGGCCGAATCCGTGTGTGGTGAGGACCGCGGGCGCCGGGTGGTCCGCGGACACCCCGGCCGGAACGTACAGGTCGCCCTCGACGGTGCAGTGCTGCGAGCCGTCCGGGCCGACGGTGGTGTCGAACCAGAGGGGCTGGACGGTGACACCGGATTCGGCCGCGGCCGCGGCCGACGGCGCCGCGAGGGACAGGACGATCCCCGCGACGACTGCCAGGACCGAGGCAGGCACCGTACGAGCCATCCGCCCCACCGCCTCGTGTCGTCTGGGACGTGAACCTACGCCACGGGGGCGGGCTCAGTCCGGCAAACGGCGTCCGGCCATGTTCTCGAGGCGCGCGATGCGGTCCGCCATCGGCGGGTGCGTCGAGAAGATCCGGCTCATCTTGTCGCCCGCCCGGAACGGGTTGGCGATCATCATGTGCGACTGCGCGGCGATCTTCGGTTCCGGGGCCAGCGGAGCGGCCTGCGTCCCGCGCTCGAGCTTGCGCAGCGCCGAGGCCAGCGCGAGCGGATCCCCGGTCAGTTCGGCGCCGGACTGGTCCGCCTGGTACTCGCGGGACCGCGAGACCGCCATCTTCACCACCGACGCCGCGATCGGCCCGAGCAGGGAGACCAGCAGCATCGCCAGGGGGTTGGGTCGGTCCTCGCCGCGACCACCGAACATCCCCGCGAACATCGCCATGTTCGCCAACCCGGAGATCACCGCGGCCATCGCCCCGGCCACCGACGAGATCAGGATGTCGCGGTTGTACACGTGCGACAGCTCGTGCCCGAGCACCGCCCGCAGCTCCCTTTCGTCGAGGATCTGCAGGATGCCCGACGTGCAGCAGACCGCGGCGTTGCGCGGATTGCGTCCCGTCGCGAACGCGTTCGGTGCCGCGGTCGGGCTGATGTACAGCCGCGGCATCGGCTGGTGCGCGGCGGTGGCGAGCTCACGCACGATCCGGTAGATGACCGGTGCCTCCACCTCGGTGATCGGCTGTGCGTGCATCGCCCGCAGCGCCAGCTTGTCGCTGTTGAAGTACGCGTAGGCGTTCACGCCCACGGCGAGTACCACCGAGAACACCAGGATCGTCGGGTTCCGGAACAGCGCACCGATGAAGACGATCAGGGCCGACATTCCGACGAGCAACACGAAGGTCTTGATCCCGTTCGAATACCGGTGCACGGCCGTCCCTTCTCTCACTGGTCCTCAGAGGTGAACGAAGAAATGCCTGGCAGGGTTCCCGATCGGGTCCCACCCGGACACCTCTCAGCCGACGCGTTCGACGGTGTAGTCGACGAGCCGGCGCAACGCCTCGTTCGCCGGTCCCTGCGGCAGCTCGGCCAGCTGGGCGTGAGCGGACCGCGCGGACTCCGCGAGCTTCGCCTTCGCCGCGACCATCCCCGCCGACCGCTCCAGCAGGACCAGAGCCTCGGCCACCTCGTCGTCGTCGGTGACCGGTCCGTCGAGCAGCACCCGCAGGCGGTCCGCGTCCGCACCCTCGTCCCGCAGCGCGTACAGGACCGGCAGGGTGTGCACCCCCTCCCGCAGGTCGGTGCCGGGTGTCTTGCCGGACTGCGCGGACACCGACGAGATGTCGATGATGTCGTCGGAGATCTGGAACGCCGTCCCGACCGCGTCACCGAGCCGCTCGAGCCGCACGACGTCGTCGGGGGACGCGCCGGAGAAGGTGCCACCGAACCGTCCGCACGCGGCGATCAGCGACCCGGTCTTCTCCCACACCACCTTCAGGTAGTGCTCGACCGGGTCCTGCTCCTCTTGCGCCCCGATCGTCTCGCGCATCTGCCCGGTGACCAGCGCCGCGAACGTCTCGGCGATGATCCGGACCGCGTCCGGGCCCAGTGTCGAGACCAACCGGGAGGCGTGCGCGAACAGGTAGTCGCCGGCGAGGATCGCGATGCTGTTGCCCCAGCGGGAGTTCGCGCTGGGCGCGCCGCGCCGCATCGACGCCTCGTCCATCACGTCGTCGTGGTACAGCGTCGCCAGGTGCACCAGTTCGACGACCGTCGCCGCGGTGACGACCGCAGGGTCGGTGCCGCGGGGCCCCAGCTGCGCGGTGAGGACCGTGAACAGCGGACGGAACCGCTTGCCGCCGGCCTTGGCCAGGTGCAGCGCCGCCTCCGTGAGGAAGTCCTCGCCGTCGGACAGCTCACTGACCAGCAACGCCTCGACGTCGGCCAGCCCCGTCCGCACCACGTCGGCCAGCGCCTGGTCGCCCAGATCCACACCGGCGACGACGGTGTTCGCCACTTCGCTCGTGCTCACGATCTCAGTACCCATCCTGTTCTCCGAGACACCCGGCAACACCCGACAACAACGACACCGAACGGTCGCAGCCGCGCCACGCGACCGCTGTCCGGTTCACGGTAGTGAATCCGTCGCCGCGACGGCTGACCGGGATCGAGTCGGGCGGCCGGACACGTTTCGTGACGGGACTGACAAGATACTGCCGTGGTCCCTTCGCCTTCCGAGCCCGACTCGCCCACATTCGTCTCGAGCGATCCGGTGACGGTCCCCGAGCGAGCCGAGGTGCTGGTCGTCGGGGCAGGTCCGGCGGGGGCAGCCGCCGCGGCGTGGGCGGCCCGGGAGGGCCGCGACGTGGTCCTCGCCGATGCCGCCACGTTCCCCCGTGACAAGACGTGCGGTGACGGTCTGACCCCCCGGGCGATCACGGAGCTGCGGCACCTGGGCCTCGGCGACTGGTTGTCCGGCCGCCCGGTCAATCGCGGTCTGCGCCTGACGGGTTTCGGCCGGGAGCTGCACATGCCGTGGCCCGAGGGGTCGTTTCCCGTCACCGGCAGCGCGGTGCCGCGCACCGAACTCGACGACCGGATCCGGCGCGTCGCCGTCGACGCGGGTGCGGCGATGGTGCAGGGCGCGAAGGCCGTCGGCGTCGACCGCGACGGCGACGCGGTCCGCGCGGTGACGCTGGCCACCGCGGACGGACCCCGGACCGTGCGGTGCGACCACCTGATCGTCGCCGACGGCGTGCGCTCGACCCTCGGCAAGCAGCTGGGCAGGCAGTGGCACCGCGACACCGCGTACGGCGTCGCGGCCCGCGCCTACGTCGACTCGGGACGCTCCGACGACGAGTGGATCACCTCGCATCTCGAGCTGCGTGACGCCGCGGGCACGGTGCAGTCCGGGTACGGCTGGGTGTTTCCGCTGGGCGGGGGACGCGTCAACATCGGGGTCGGGACGCTCGCGACCGCCGCCCGCCCGGCACCGGGGGCGCTGCGGCCGCTGATCGAGCTGTACGCGAGCGCGCGTCGCACCGACTGGGAGCTGGACGGCCCGATCCGGTCGGTGGCGTCGGCGCTGCTTCCGATGGGCGGTGCGGTGTCGGGGGTGGCCGGCCGGAACTGGGCGTTGATCGGCGACGCCGCGGCCTGCGTGAACCCGCTCAACGGGGAGGGCATCGACTACGGCCTCGAAACGGGCCGGATGGTGGCGGACGCCCTGTCGGCGGGCGACCTGACCGACCTGTGGCCCGCGCTGCTGCGTCAGCGCTACGGACGTGCCTTCTCCGTCGCCCGCCGTCTGGCGGGCCTGCTGACGGTGCCGCGGACGCTGCCCGTGAGCGGTCCGGTCGCCATGCGGTCACGGGCGCTGATGACGGTCGCGGTCCGGGTGATGGGCAACCTCGTCACCGACGCGGACACCGACCTGACCGCCCGAGCCTGGCGTGCGGCCGGGGCGACGTCGCTGCGCGTGGACTCCCGGCCGCCGTTCAGCTGATCCGCGACGACCGCGCATTCACGAGAGCCCGAACGCCGGGAACCGCCCGACCACCGGCTCCCGGAGGAAGGCCACCCGCGCCCGACCCCGGGCCGGGCCGGGCTCGTCGCCCTCGATCGTCGCGTAGATCCAAGGCCCCTCGTCGAGCTCGACGATCGCGATGGTCAGGGGGTCGAGCCCGGGCTGCGCGTGCGGGGCCGCCGCCGTCGCGGGGTCGAGTTGCGCCCAGGACAGCACGGTGCCGCGACCGGTCGACGGCACCGAGTCGAGGGGGCCGCCGCACGTCGGGCAGACCCAGGCGTCGGGCCCGGACAGGGTGGTGCAGGGCCCGCAGGACCGCAGCATGAACGTCGGCGGGGCGAGCGGAGCGACGGGGTGCGGCTCGGCCTCGAGCGGCCGGGTGATCGCCTCCACGCTCATGCCGACACCGATTCCTGCTCGCGGACCAGGATCCGGGTCATCGCCTCGGCGAACTGCCCCGGCTCACCGATGGGCCAGCAGTGGTTGCCGGGCACCATCACGACGTTCGGATCGCCGAGTGCGGTCCGGATCGATTCGAAGCTGGCCACCGGGATCACGGTGTCGCTGGTGCCCCACAGCAGCGTCACCGGCAACCCGCGTTCGGCGAGCCGGGACAGTTCGGGCCGCAGGTCCGCGGTGCGGGCCAGGTGCGCGGAGCGCCACACCGCCATCGGTGCGCGCAGAACGTTCGGCAGCGCCACCCCGGCGACCGCACCGAGGACCTGACCGATCGACCGGGAGCCGATGGCGTCGGCCTGCAGTTGCAGCACCCAGTCCCACAGCGGCCGCTCGCCGATGTGCCGTTCGATCCCGGACTGGGACGACCAGACGGCGCCGCCAACGGAGTTGACGAGGACGAGTTCCTCGACGTGGTCGGGCAGGTCGTGCGCGGCGCGAGTGGCGACACCACCGCCGAACGAGTGCCCGACGATCGTCACCGGCCCGCGGATGCCGACCTCGTCGATGAACCGGCCGACCCAGCGCGCGTACCCGTCCAGGTTCCGCTCCCCCGTGGGCAGTTCCGGGGTACCGCCGAGACCGGGCATGGCCGGCGCGTACACCCGCACCCCGCGGTGGGCGAGTTCCCGGATGGCCGCCTGGTAGGAGGCGGGGCCGATCCCCCAGCCGTGCAGGAACACCACCGGCCGCCCATGACCACCCACCGCGTAGGAGACGGGGGAACGATCGACGCGGACCCGCCGCCATCGGATGTCGTGGGACGGCGGTTGGACGTCGGTGGGCGACGAAGGTACTGCGAACTCGTACATCGGGGACCTCGACTTCGGGGCACTGGCTGCCGTGGTGTCGCCGGAACTGCCTGCGCCCCGGCGACGATGCTGGTTGAGACGTCCATCACGGTGCCTGGTCGAGCGGAAGTCCACGACGGTCGAACTACCCGGACGGGTACCTGTTTTCGGGTTTCCAGGTACCTGCGTTCACAGGAAATCGCGAGTCAGTTCGCAGGTGCCCCGACGGTGCCGGAACCCGGCCCGACCTGGGCCTGCTCCACCACCCACGCGGCGATCTGCGTGCGGGAGTTGAAGCCCAGTTTCGCGAGTACGTGCTCGACGTGCCCCTGCGCGGTCCGCTGCGAGATCACCAGCTTCGCGGCGATCGCCTTGTTCGTCAGCCCCTGCGCGACCAGCTCCGCGACCTGCTGTTCGCGCCGGGTCAGGGCGACAACCTCCACCGGCGGCAGCGCGGCGGCCTGCTGCTCGCCGAGCGCGTACGCGACCACCTCGTCACACGTCATCGACCGCCCCTGCCGCAGGGCCGACTCGAACACCGAGTCGGCCAGCGCGTCGCGGGTCCGCTTCTCCGCCTCCTCGTGGTGGATCAGCACGTTGGGCACGAGCACCGTCGGACTGCCCACGGCCTGCGACCGCGCCTGCGCCGCCCCCATCAGCACCGCGGCGCGGCGGTACCGGCCGTCGGCGGCGGCGATCCAGGCGAGTACCTCGACGCAGGAGCTGCAGCCGAGGGGGTCGTCGACGACCCGACTCAGGCGCAGTCCCTGTTCGACCAGATCGGTCGCCGTGTCGGGCTCGTCCGACCACCGATGGAGCGCCACCGCGAGCAGCGAGTACTCACGGATCGCCGACTCCCCGTGCTCCTCGGTGATGTCGAGGACCTCCTCGTGGCACGCGATCGCCTTGTCCTCCTCGCCGACGACACCCGCCGCGACCGCACACCCGACCAGCGCGGTGGTCAGGCGCAGCAGGTCACCCTCCTCCCGGAAGCGGGCGATGACGACGTCGAAGCCCGCGATGGCCTCGGCGAGACGGCCCGCGAACAGCGCCACGGACGCCGACGCCAGGTTCGCCAGCAACTCGGCGCGCGGATCGCCGAGCGCGTCCGCCACCGCCTGGCACCGCGACACCAGGGCCTGGGCCCGCGGCAGGTCGCCCTGCGTGCCCGCGAGGACACTGTCCACGTACAGCGCCCTGACCCGGTCGAGGTCGGGGCGGTCGGGGTCGCGGTCGAGGACCCGGTCCAGCCAGTGCCTGCCCTCGCTGGACATGCCGCGGCACAACCAGTACGGATACAGCGCGGCGGCCATCCTCAGCCCGGCGTCCACCTCGCCTGGTTCGGTGACGCAGAAGCTCGTCGCGTCCCTGAGGTTGGGTTGTTCGCGGTCGAGGCGCCGGATCCACTCGACCTGGTCCGGTCCGATCCATTCGGCCTCGGCGGACCTCGCCAATGCCTCGTACCAGTCCCGGTGCCTGCGCTGCTGGTCGGTGTACGTCCCGGCGTCACGCAGTTTCTCGTGACCGTACTCGCGGAGAGTCTCGAGCATCCGGTACCGGACCGTGCCCGCCGCCTCCTCGCGGATCAGGATCGACTTGTCGACGAGCGACGCGAGCCCGTCGAGCAGGTCCATCGACGACAGGTCGCCGCCGCACACACCCTCCGCGGCGTCGAGTTCGACACTCCCCGCGAACACCGACAGCCGGTGCCAGAGCGTCTGTTCGACCTCGCTGCACAGTTCGTGGCTCCAGTCGATGCTCATCCGCAGGGACTGCTGCCGGGTCGGGGCGCCGCGACTGCCCTTCGTCAACAGCTGGCAGCGGTCGGTGAGCCGGTCGAGAATCTGCTCGGGCGACATCGCGCGCAGCCGCACCGCGGCCAGTTCGATCGGCAGCGGCAGGCCGTCCAGCCGGTGACAGATCGCGGCGACGACGACGTGGTTCGCCTCGGACAGCGCGAAGCCCGGGACGGCGGCCGCGGCGCGCTCGACGAACAGGGAGATCGCCTCGTAGTGGGGCAGCCCCTGCAGTCGGGGTGGCCGTTCGGGGTCGGGGACGGTCAGCGACGGCACCCGCAGCACCGCCTCGGCCCCGATCGCGAGCGGTTCCCGGCTGGTCGCGAGGACCCGCAGGTCGGGGCAGGTCCGCAGCAGCGCTCCGGCGAGGTCGGCGACGGCGTCGACGAGGTGTTCGCAGTTGTCGAGCAGCAGCAGCAGGTTCCGCGACGCCAGGTGCTCGGTGAGCAGGGTCAGCGGCGGCAGCCCGGGCTGCTCACGCAGTCCGAGCGCGGCGGCGACCGTGTCCGGGACGAGATCGGGGTCGTGCAGTTCGCCCAGTTCGACGAGCCACACGCCGTCGGCGAACGTGCGCCGTGCGTCGTCGGCGACCCGCAGCGCCAGCCGCGTCTTCCCGACCCCACCGATGCCGGTGAGCGTGACGAGCCGCGACACCGACAGCAGGCGGCGCGCTTCGATGAGTTCGCGGCGACGTCCGACGAAACTGGTCAGTTCCTGAGGCAGATTCCCCTGCGCCCCGCTACCGGCGGACTGCTTCATCATCGCGACACTCCCGTCCTTCCCCCCAAGGCGGCCCCACCCGCCCGAGTATTACCGACGGGCGCGATGCAGTGCGACGATTCCGCCGGTCAAGTTGCGCCACTGGACGTCTCGCCAGCCCGCGGCCTCGATGGTCCGGGCCAGCTCCTCCTGCGGAGGCCAGGCACGGATCGACTCGGCGAGGTAGACGTAGGCGTCCGGGTTGGAGCTGACGGCCCGCGCCACCCGGGGCAGGGCCCGCATCAGGTACTCCATGTAGAGGGTGCGGAACGGACCGAAGGTCGGGGTGGAGAATTCGCTGACCACGAGGCGGCCGCCCGGCTTGGTGACCCGGGCGATCTCGCGCAGACCGGCCTCGAAGTCCGAGACGTTGCGCAGACCGAAGGAGATGGTGGCGGCGTCGAACACGGCGTCGGCGTAGGGCAGGGCCATCGCGTCGCCCGCGACCATGGGCACCCGGCGGGAGGCACCGGCATGCAGCATGCCCTTCGAGAAGTCGGTGGCGACGACCCAGGCGCCGGAACGTCCGAGCTCGACGGTCGACACCCCGGTGCCGGCCGCGAGGTCGAGGACCCGCTCCCCCGGCTTCAGGTCGAGCGCCGCGCGGGTCGCCTTGCGCCACTGCCGGTCCTGCCCGAACGACAGGACGGTGTTCGTCAGGTCGTACCGCCGCGCGACGCCGTCGAACATCGACGCGACCTCGTGCGGTTCCTTCTCCAGCGAGGCCCGCGAGCCATTGGTTGCTGCCACACCGCCAACCGTACAGGCGCGACTGCTCACGCGGTCCGGCGCTCCGTGATGCGCGGCGGGTCCATCACCTGCGCGTAGTGCCCGAGCAGTTCGCCGCACACGGCGGGCCAGGTGCGGCGCAGCACCGACCGGCGGGCCGCCTCCCCGAACCGGGTGCGCAGCAGCGGGTCGCGCAGTGCGGCCACGGCGCTGGGGAGCAGTTCGGTGAACCGGTCGACGGGCAGCAGGTAGCCGTTGCGGCAGTGCTCGACGAGGTCGCGGGGACCACCGGCGTCGGGCCCGATCACCGGGACGCCGCTGGCGAGTGCCTCCTGGACGGCCTGGCAGAACGTCTCGTGTTCGCCCGGGTGCACGAAGACGTCGAGGCCGGCGTAGGCGCGGGCGAGGTCGTCGCCGCCGAGGTGGCCGGTGAACACCGCCGACGGCATCATCCGGGTCAGCCGGTCCCGCTCCGGGCCGTCCCCGACCACCACCAGTTGCACCGAGGGGTCCTCGGCGAGGACCGCCAACCGCTCGACGTGCTTCTCGGGCGCGAGCCTTCCGACGTAGCCGACGATCGTCCGCGTCCCGCCCGGGTCCCAGCTCGACCGCAGCGCACGGTCGCGTCGGGTCGGGGCGAACCGGACCGCGTCCACGCCGCGCCCCCACAGGTACACCCGCGGCACGCCCTGCGCGATCAGGTCGTCCGCCGCCGCGGTCGAGGGAGCCAGGGTGCGGGCCGCGCCGCGGTGCACGCGCCGCGTCCAGCGCCACGCGGCGCGGCTGGTCAACCCGAGCCCGTAGCTGCGGGCGAACCCGGCGACGTCGGTCTGGTAGACCGCGACGGCGGGGACGCCGATCCGATGGGCGGCGGCCAGTCCCCCGGCGCCGAGCAGGAACGGCGACGCCAGGTGCACGACGTCGGGGGCGAATTCGCGCATCGCCGTCAGCATCGAGGGCTGCGGGATGCCGACGGGCAGCGAACTGATCCGCGGCACCTGCACCGCGGGGACCCGGTGCACGGGCACCCCGGCGTGCTCGGTCGCGGCGCGTGGACCGCTGTGGGCGCGTCCGCCCGGGACTCCGGGGGCCACGATCAGGACGGGGTGCCCGCACCGACGCAGATGCTCGACCACCCGGACCACCGAGTGGCTGACCCCGTTCACGTTCGGCAGGAACGATTCGGCGACAACGGCTATGCGCACGTCCACCAGTGTGGGCCGCGCCCGCGACGGGCGCGGGCGCAGCGGGTGAAGCCGACACGAACTCCCGGCGACCGGTGTGTGCCAGTCAGTCCGGTCGGCGCCGGCGCAGGAACCACAGGACCGGCCCGACGATCAGCCACGTCACCACGATCACCGACCCGGCCGGGACCAGTGCCACCCGCACGTCCCGGCCCGAGACGCGCACCAGGTCGGGGTCGGAGCGAGCGTACTCGACGTCGATGCGCTGACCGGCGGTCAGGTTGGTCGGGTACAGGACGCCCAGCCGCGGGGTGTGGGTGACGCCGTCCGGGGTCACGAAGCTGACCGCCGACCGGAGGGCACCCGCCGACAGGACCTCCGCGGTGGCCACACCCTTGTCGGAGTTGATGGTGTGGTCGTTGCGCCAGGCGGCGAGGACGAGCAGGACCGCGAGCAGCGAGATCCCGGCCGCGACGACGAGCACCGCGCGGATCGTCCGCCGCGTCGCCGTCTCGGTCACAGTTGCGCCCGGATCGCGGCGTGCAGTTCCCGCAGCCCGGAGCGGTCGGTGGCGACCTCGAGCACCCGGACGCCGCCGCCGAACGGCTGCGCGAGCTCCGCGGTCAGCTCGTCGGGGGTGACGGCGCGGTGCGCGACGCGGTAGGCGGCGCACAGTGCCGACAGGTCCATACCGTGCGGGGTGCCGAAGATTCGCTCGAAGACGCCCGCGTACTGCGGATCGCCCTGTTCGAGGAGTTCGAAGATGCCGCCGCCGTCATCGTTGGCGACGACGATCGTCAGGTCCTTCGGTCGCGGCTCCCCGGTACCGATCAGCAGCCCGGATGCGTCGTGCAGGAACGTCAGGTCGCCCATCAGTGCGACGGTGCGGCCCGCGCCCGCGGCGTCGGCGGCCAGGGCCGCGCCGACCGCGGCGGAGACGGTGCCGTCGATACCGGCGACGCCGCGGTTCGACAGCACCCGGACGCCGGGCCGCGGGTATCCGACGAGGGCGGCGTCGCGGACCGGGTTGGACGCGCCGAGCAGCAGCTGGTCGCCGTCGTGCAGGGCGTCGACGACGGCTGCGGCGACGTGCAGTCCGGTCGGTCGCGGGTGCGTGGACAGCTGTTGCCGCACCGCCTTGTCCGCGTGCTCGGTGAGGTGCCTGCACCGCTCGGTCCAGGCCTGCGTCGGGGCGCCGCGCACGACGGCGCGGGTGCCGGTGGCGACCACGTTGCCGGAGACGTCGGGCCAGCGGGGGCCGGTGGTCAGCGCGAACACCGACACCCGCGGGTCGGCGAGCAGCTTCGACACCGGCCGGTGCAGGGTCGGGCGACCGGTGATGATCGCCTGCCGCGGATTGAGCTGCGGCAACGCGAGCGGATGCAGCGGCAGCCCGTGCAGCGGTGCGGTCGGTTCGGCGACCGTGGGCAGCCCGACGAGTTCGGGGCGGTGCGCCGACCCGTGGCCGGAGATCACGACGGTGTCGGGAGTGAGGTCGATCTCGAGCGGCACGTCGAGGGTGGCGTGCACGGTGGTGGTCCAGGAGGCGCCGCCGGGCCTGCCCTCCGGCGCGGGACCCTGGGGGTGGACGTCCGGGACGAGGGGTTCGCGCAGTGGGATGTCGAAGTGGACGGGTCCGGCGTTGCCGGAGCGGGTGCCGCGGGCGGCGGCGAGCACCCGGCACACCGCCGACCGCCACTGGCTGTTCTGGTCGCTGGAGTGGAGCCCGCGAAGCGGCCCCTCGGTGCTGCCCTCCTCGGCGAGCCCGAGGCTGATCGTGGCGCGGACCTGCGTGCCGAACAGGCCGAGCTGTTCGACGGTCTGGTTGGCGCCGGTGCCGAGCATCTCGTAGGGCCGGTTCGCGGACAGCACCACGAGCGGAACCCGGGCGTAGTTGGCCTCGAGCACGGCCGGGCCGAGGTTCGCGACGGCGGTCCCGGAGGTCATCACGATCGGCACCGGCCGACCGGACGAGACGGCCAGTCCGAGCGCCAGGAATCCGGCGGTGCGCTCGTCGATCCGCAGGTGCAGCCGCACCCGTCCGGCGGCGTCGGCGGCCTGCAGCGCGAAGGCCAGCGGGGCGTTGCGCGAACCCGGGCAGAGCACGACGTCACGGACCCCGCCGCGGATCAGTTCGTCGACGACAGCGGTGGCCTGGGCGGTGGACGGATTCACGTGTCCAGGGTGTCAGACGAACACGGCGGACCGGTTCAGGGGGCGGACGGGCGCGCTTGGCACCATGGGCTGATGCGCACGCTCTTCGATGCCGACGAGATCTCGGCACATCGGATGTATGCCCTGTTGACGGCGTCGGTGGTCCCGCGGCCCATCGCGTGGGTCTCGACGGTCTCGGCGGACGGCGTGGCGAACCTCGCGCCGTACAGCTTCTTCACGGTCGCCTCGGTGACCCCGGCGATCGTCCAGTTCACCTCGGTGACCCGCAAGGACAGCCTGGAGAACATCGAGGCGACCGGCGAGTTCGTGGTGAACCTGGCGTCGGAGTCGCTGGCCGAGCGCGTGAACGCCACCTCGGCGACGTTCCCGCCGGACGTCGACGAGTTCGACGCGGTCGGGCTGACCCGGGAGCCGAGCGCGCTGGTGGCGCCGCCCCGCGTGGCCGAGTCGCCGATCGCGATCGAGTGCGGCCTGCACCGGGTGATCGAGGTCGGTGACAGCTTCGTGGTGATGGGCACGGTCCGCGCGGTCGCGGTGCGTTCGGAGGTGCTCGCGGAGGACGGGCTGCCGGCGTTCGCGGCGATCGCGCCGCTGAGCAGACTGGGCCGCACCGAGTGGGGGTTGACGCCGCAGGTTCGGGTGATCGAGCGTCCGGGACGGCCCGAATGACCCGCCGGGTGTCTTAGGATTGCCTGAGCTAACCGAGACCCAGAGGACGTGGCGATGGCCAAGCGCAGCAAGTACGTCAAACCCGAGCACCGCGAATTCCTGCACGCGCGGGTCCTCGGCAGCAAGCAGATCAGCCCCCACTTCGTCCGGGTGACGATCGGCGGGCAGGACCTGAACTCCTACACCCCGCTGGGCTTCGACCAGTGGTTCCGACTGTTCCTGCGCGAGCCCGGACAATCCGAGCTGCGACTGCCGACCACGACGAGCAAGCTGTGGTACGCCCAGTACCTGGCGATGTCGAAGGCGAGCCGGCCGGTGATCCGCAACTACACGGTCCGGTCGTACCGGCCGGCCACGGACGCCCGGTACGGCGACACCCCCGAGATCGACATCGACTTCGTGTGCCACGGCAGCGGCGACGACGCGGGACCGGCATCGACGTGGGCGCAGTCGGCGACGCCGGGCGAGGAGGTGGCGCTGCTCGACGAGGGGCTGATCCACAACCCCGCCCCGGAGGCCCGCCGCCTGCTGCTGGCCGGCGACGAGAGCGCCCTGCCCGCGATCGCGGGGATCCTGCGGTCCTCACCGGACGACGCGTGCGGAGAGGTGTTCCTGGAGATTCCGCAGTCCGACGACGCCCAGGAACTGCGCGTGCCGGACGGGATGACGGTGCACTGGTTGCCCCGCGCCGATCCGCACGACCGGCCCGGGACGCTGGCGCTGGAGGCGGTGCGGTCGGCGAAGCTCGCCGACCTGCCCGACTACGCGTTCGTGGCGGGCGAGCAGGCGCTGGCGGCCGGCGTCCGCCGCAACCTGGTGAACGATCGCGGGATGCCGAAGCCGGAGGTCGCGTTCACCGGCTTCTGGCGCTTCGGCCACGCCGCCGGCTAGCTGCGCTTCGCGCAGTGGTGGGGGGTGGGGGGGGCCCCCCCCCCCCACCCCACCCCAGCCCAGTGGGCAACAACGCCCGGGGGTCAACCCAGCGGCGGCGGCGCGGGGGTGTCGGACCGCGCGGGATTCGTCGGGCCCAGCCG
>NZ_JBIAOU010000005.1:208985-271950 GCF_042879035.1 Rhodococcus sp. NPDC003318
CTGTTGTCCCCTCCGGCGGGGCGGCCCGACCGCTGGCCGCGCGGGCGCCGTGGGCCGGCCCCGGCACCCCCGCGGCCGGGGGGGTGGGGGGGGGGGGGGGGCGCCCCCCCCCCCCCACCCCCCACCACTGCGGCGAAGCCGCTACCCCGCGTGCTTCTGGACCAGCGCACCCAGTCGCGGCAGGGCGGCGACGACATGCTTCTGCGCGGACGGGCGCAGCGAGGAGTAGACCTTCTTGACCGCGGCCTTGCTGGTGCCCTCGATCTTGTCGTCGGTCACGCCGAGCAGGGCGTTCGAGACCTCGTCGCTGCGCGCGCTGAGGAAGTCGCCGAAGCCCGCGCCACCGGTGGTGCCGTAGTCCTGCCAGAACGGCTCGAGACGGGAGACGAAGCTCGGCAGCAGACCCTCGACCGCATCCGGAACGATCGACGGACCGACCTTCTTCACGGCGCCGTAGCCGCCCTTGAGGGCCAGACCCGAGGCACCGGACTTGTCCGAGACCTCGGCGTCGATGAGCGCCTGCACGTCCGCGACGACTGCGGGCAGCCGCGCCGGGTCGAGCAGGGTTTCGTTCAGTGCTGCAACCACTTTCAATGCCTCCGATGTTGACGTGAATGTCGCGCCGACCCTATACGACGAGCCGACCCCACCATCAACTCCAGTCACCACCATCACACCAGCACCGAGCCGCACCGACCACCTCCAGCCTGCCAGCTACCGGGCAGCGCACTCACAGCAGGGCATGACACCGGGTCAACCGCTCCAGCCACCAGGACGTCCGGTCGGGTGAGGCGGCCAGCGCGGTCAGACGCTCCGGATCCGGCGACACCTCGGCGACCGGCAGTTCACCGGCGGACATCACACTCGGCGCCGCGACGTCGTCGACGAAGAACCCGCCGGTCCCCAGCCCGCACGCCAGGTCCAGGCGCGGCAGCGCGGCCGCGGCGGCCAGGCCCGCACCGATCCCGACCGCTGAGTCCAGCGCACTCGACACGACCACCGGCACCCCGTGCCCGGACAGTTCGTCCGCCAGCGCCAGCAGCGCGCGCGTCCCCCCGAGCGGCGCCACCTTGACCACCGCGACATCCGCCGCCCCGGCCCGCACGACCCGCATCGGGTCGTCGGCGCGCCGGATGCTCTCGTCGGCGGCGATCGGCACCACCGTCCCGGACGCGGCGAGGCGCCGACGCACCTCGACGAGCTCCGGCACCGTCGCGCACGGCTGTTCGGCGTACTGCAGCTCGCCGCCCGCGGTCAGCGCCGACAGCGCCGTCACCGCCTCGTCGACCGTCCACCCACCGTTGGCGTCGACGCGTACCTGGTCGACGTGCTCACGGACCGCGGCGACGCGGGCCACGTCGTCCGCGAGGGTCTGCCCCTTCTCCGCGACCTTCACCTTCGCGGTGCGGGCGCCGGGGAACCGGGCGAGGATCTCCGGCACCTGCGCCGGCGCGACCGCGGGCACCGTCGCGTTGACGGGGATCGACGACCGCACCGCCGGCGGCGGCCCGAGCCACGCGCTCTCGATCGCCGACCGCAACCACGCCGCCGACTCCACGTCGCCGTACTCGGGGAACGGCGCGAACTCGCCCCAGCCCGCCGGACCACGCAGCAGCAACACCTCACGAACCGTGATGCCCCGGAAGCGAACCCGCATCGGCAGACTCACCACCGTCGCGGACGCGAGCACCTCGTCCACCGGCACCGCCGCGACGACTCCGTCGGTCACCGGTCCTCACCTCGGGTCGGCGCGTCCTCGAACGCGAGGCCCCGCAACAGCGGAACCGTGGTGGTGGTGTCGAGTTCGGCCGAGACCTCGACGTCCCCGGCGAAACCCTTGGCGACGAGTTCCCGGCCGCTCGCGCAGTCCCGGAGACGGCCGCCGATCGACGGAGCCACGGCCGCGAACGCCGCCGCGGCCGTGAGCGCCTCCGGTGACGCCCCCGCCGGATCGGCCGCCGCCAGGGCGCCCAGCACCGCGCCCGCGCCCCACAGGTCCTCCGCCGCGGGCCGCAGGGTGCCGTCCGGCCACCGCTCCCCCGCCGCGATCACCGCGACCGGTCCGCCCGCACGGGCGACGATCCACCGCGCGACCGCGGACGCGTTGCGCAGACACGCCCCCACCACCGCGACCCCGGCCTCCGCGAGCGCGAACGACAGCGCCGAACCGTTCGGCGACGGCAGCACGAGACGCTCCAGCGTCCCGGCCGCGCGGATGCTGGCCGGCGACAGGCTCGGCTGCCCCGGGCCGGCCTTCGACCGGCCGACCGCGAGCGTCGCGTCCAGGCGCGCGGCGTGGTCGGCGGCGGCCTCCGGGTCCCACGGGTAGGGGTACACGGCCGCGCCGGCGTCGATCGCGACGGTCAGGGTCGTGGTGAACGACAGCACGTCCACGACGACCGCGACATCGCAGCCGGGCACAACCGCCGCAGCACCCTCACGGCCCCAGTCGAACCGGAACCGGTACGCGTCCTGACTGTGGGCCGGATCGACCGACGGTGGTGACGTCACCTGCGCCGCCGTCAGGGCTGACCGGGCAGCAGCACGATCATCAACGCGTCGGCGTCGGCGAGCAGCGTGCCGTCCGGTTCGGTGAGCCGCGCGGACACGAACGTCTTGCGGCCCTCCACGCGGTCGACCCTCCCCTCGACGACCAGCGGCCTGTCGAACGGGGTGATCCTGCGGTAGTTGACGTGGAGGTAGCCGGTGCGGCTGATCGGCCGGCCCGCGGCGTGGACGACCGTGCCGAACAGGTCGTCGAACAGCAGCGGCAGGACCCCGCCGTGCACGGCTCCGTTGCCGCCCATGTGGTAGCGGCGGAAGACGCCCTTCGACCGGACGCCGTCGGCGCCGAACCTGTCGATCTGCCACGGCGGCAACAGCAGGCTGCCGCGACCGGGCAACCCCAGCGACCGACCGGCCGGGGAGTCGCCCTCCTTCGCCCCGTACGGCGCCAGCAGCGCGGCGAGAGCCTCGGCCTGCTCGGCGGCACGCTCGATCACGTCCGGCGGTGGCGCCGTCGACACCGCCACATCCTGCACGGTTCGCAGCGCGTCGACGAGCCGGCCGAAGTGCGGTCCGCCGTTGTCCGGATCGGCCCGGTACACCGGGAACCCACCGTGATGCTCGTAGTCGCCGTCACGCTCGGTGTGCTCGCTCATGGAATGCACGGTATCCCCGCGGCCCGCCGCAGTGCCGACCAGCGGCCCGCCGCCGTGCCGACCAGCGGCCCGCCGCCGTGCCGACCAGCGGCCCGCCGCAGTGCCGACCAGCGGCCCGCCGCCCCGGCCTATCCTTGCTTCCCGTGACCTTCACTCCGCAGTTGTGGCGTCCCGTCCCGGGGTTCGAGAACCTCACCGACATCACCTACCACCGGCACGTCACGCAGGGCACCGTCCGCGTCGCGTTCGACCGGCCGGAGGTGCGCAATGCCTTCCGCCCCCACACCGTCGACGAGCTGTACCGCACGCTCGACCACGCGCGGATGACCTCGGACGTCGGCGCGGTGCTCCTTACCGGCAACGGCCCGAGCCCCAAGGACGGCGGCTGGGCCTTCTGCTCCGGCGGCGACCAGCGGATCCGCGGCCGCAGCGGCTACCAGTACGCGTCCGGTGAGACGGCGGACACCGTCGACAAGGCCCGCGCGGGCCGCCTGCACATCCTCGAGGTGCAGCGGCTGATCCGGTTCATGCCGAAGGTCGTCATCGCCCTGGTCAACGGGTGGGCGGCCGGCGGCGGCCACAGCCTGCACGTCACCTGCGACCTCACGCTCGCCTCCCGCGAGCACGCCCGCTTCAAGCAGACCGACGCGGACGTGGGCAGCTTCGACGGCGGCTACGGCAGCGCGTACCTGGCGAAGATGGTGGGCCAGAAGTTCGCCCGCGAGATCTTCTTCCTCGGCGACACCTACACCGCCGAGGAGATGCACCACATGGGCGCCGTGAACCGCGTCGTCGACCACGCCGAGCTCGAGAACGTCGCACTCGAGTGGGCCGCGAAGATCAACGGCAAGTCGCCGCAGGCGCAGCGAATGCTCAAGTACGCGTTCAACCTGCAGGACGACGGTCTGGTCGGCCAGCAGCTGTTCGCCGGGGAGGCGACCCGGATGGCGTACATGACCGACGAGGCCGTCGAGGGCCGCGACTCGTTCCTCGAGAAGCGCGACCCCGACTGGTCGCCCTACCCCTGGTACTTCTGACCGGCGCGCAGTTCCGAACGGACGCCCCACCCCGCATCTCCCCGGTGCGGTGTGGGGCGTTTCCGTCGTGACAGCTCACCGCGGTCGCGACACCCGCCGACCGCACCACCGCCGGCGCCCGACTCGGGCACACTGACCCCATGACCGACGATCCGGACGATCCTCGCGAACACCCGGCGCCCGAGCACTGCCGGCCGGACGGCGTCACCGACGCGGAGGTCGCGGCCGTCGGCAAGCTGTCCGAGGCGCTCGAGACGGTCGAGCGTGCTCGCGGCCACCTCTACGACTTCCACCAGCTGATCGGGCACGCCGACCTGCAACTCGGCGAGGCCGTCGACGCGCTGCGCTCCGCCGGACGCGCCGACCTCGCCGCCACGATCGACACCGACCTGGTCGGCCGCAACGTCGTGCCGGGTCGGTGGACGTTCCAGGTGGTCGAGGAGTTCGACGACGGCTACTGGTCGGCGTTCCGCCGGTGGGAGCGCACCGCACGCGACACCGTCCTGGGCGGTCGGCGTCACGTCTACGAAGCCGAGATGAAGGAAGCCCGTCGCACCCACGGCCGCCCCGGCCACGAATCGCGTCCCGCCGAGGAGGACTGACCATGGAGATCCTGAGCAGCCGGACCATCCTGCGCCCCAAGGATTATCAGACGACCCTCGCGTTCTACCGCGACGCACTCGGGCTCGCGATCGCCCGGGAGTACGGCGCGGGAACCGTGTTCTTCGCGGGCCAGAACCTGATCGAGATCGCCGGGCACGGCGGGTCCGACGTCGAGTCCACCTTCGAGGGCGCGATCTGGTTGCAGGTCCGCGACCTCGAGGACGCGCAGGCCGAGCTGGCCTCGGCGGGTGTGTCGATCGTCCGCGAGCCGCGGCAGGAACCGTGGGGTCTGCACGAGATGTGGATCGCGGACCCCGACGGCGTGCCCATCGTGCTGGTGCAGGTTCCCTCCGACCACCCGCTGCGCCGCGATCTCCGCTGACGACCCACCCGAGTGTGGCGTCCGGTCACGTCGACCGGACGCCACACTCGGGTGGTGCCGGTCAGGGTGACGGCGTCGGTTCCGCCGGTGCGGTCACGGAGCGGCGCGCGGCCAGCGCGGGCCGCGCCAGGACCTCGACGGCGAGCAGCGCGAGGACCGCGATCAGGATCGTGACGATCACGACGATCCCGGACGGGTACCGCCAGAACACCAGCACGGCAATGGCAATGCCGATGATCACGACGCGCAGCGGGATGCGGTACGACGCCGCGTACGTCTCGACGGCGCGGGGTTCGCGGTCGGTGGCGGGTGCCCGCAGCCGGTCCATCGTGCGGCTGTACCCACCGCGGATCGCCGTGGCGGACGCCGACGAGCCGGTCAGGTAGCCGACGACGGCGATCAGGAGTCCGACGACGAAGACGGCACGCACCGTGGTGCGCAGCGGCGCGACGATCGTGTCGAACAGCACCGCCGCGGCGTCCGACGTCAGCACGTCGGGGGGAACGGCACCGAGGTAGACCGCCCGGCCGATGCTGATCGAGACGGCGAGCAGGGCCATGGCGACGGCGATCGCGACGCCGACCAGGCACAGGGCCCGCCGGCGTCCGCCGCGCGGCGCCGCCCAGATCGCCAGCAGCGAGACGAGCAGCAACACCCACGGCAGGATCGCGCTGGCCTTGTCGAGCGCGTTGACGGCCCGCTGCGCCTTGACCAGGTCCGCGGACTGGAAGATCACGAAGGTCGCGTCGACGTCGGGAATCCGCTCGACGAACCGGAATCCGCGGGCGGCGAGGTCCGCCTTGACGGTGTCGATGATCGCGGCGAGGGAGATGCTCACCTGTCCGCGGTCGTCGACCTTGATGTTGCCCGAGTTCTCCCCGGTGGCGACCGACACGAGTTCCTCGTGCGCCTGCCGGTTCGCTTCGATCCACAGCGTCTGGAACTGTTCGGACGAGACGAGTTTCGACGCGGCATTGTGCACGAACGACTGCGCCTGCCCGGCGATCACCGGGGCGAGCCCCACGACGGCCTGCGGGACCCGCGGCGCGACCTCGGTGAGCGCGCCGAGCGCGTCGGCGGTCATCTGCTCGACGTCGACGCGGGTCATGATCTGGTCGGTGATCTGATCGGCGAGCGCGGCCTGCAACGCCGGTTCCGACGCCAGCGGGGTGACGGTCTGCACGTAGCGGTCGGTGTCGAGGATCTGGCTGCGGGTGAAGCGGGCCGCGACTCCGGCGTACGCGACGACCGCGACGATCACCAGCAGCAGCCCGACCGCGGTCCAGCGCAGTGCCGGGTGACCGGCCCGCGGCGGACCCGGCGGTGCGGCGGCCGCGGGTGGTGGCGCCGCGGCGCGCAGCTCGGTGACCTCGCGTCGCAGCCGTTCGAGTTCGGCGCGTTCGTCGGAGGTCAGCGGTGCACTCGGGTCCCCGGCTGTGTCGGCCATGTCGCATCCCCTCGCGTGTGGTGGGTCGCGCGCCGGATGTCGGTGCGGCCCGGTTCTCCGATCACAACAGCACGATGTCCGCTTCCGCGGATCACCCACCGCGGGTGAGCCGGTCCGGATCGTCGGCTGGCGGCAGGGTCAGCAGGGCCGCGGCCAGGAAGCACAGCGCGCCGACGAAGGTGCCGAGATTCGCCATCGCCGCGTTGCGCAGCTCGCCCGTGCTCGGCACCACGTACGCGGCGACCGCGGACACCCCGAACGCCACCGACCCCACCGCGTTGAGCCAGGTGCTGAGCCAGTTCCGCGCCCGCGGATCCCACAACCGGTCGGTCTCGGTCGTCGCGACCACGGCGAGTGCGCTCGACACCAGGAACGCGACGGACCCGAACATGTCCGGTCGCCACACCCATCGACGCTCCTCGTCGACGGTCAGCGACACGACGAGGGCGGCGCCGGTGCTCACGTTGAACAGCAGGGTGCCGCCGAACTGGATCGCCGCCGAGTACCAGTCGCACTGCTCCACCCGGTGGGCGCCGCCGCGCGGCCTGCGCCTGCCGCTGAGCCACAACTGGATCGCCGCGGCCGCGGTGAAGAACAGCGACCCGACGAAGTAGGTGAGGTTGTCGGCACGTACCCCGACCGCCTGCGCGTAGCCGGGGACGGCGCCGACGGCGAACAGCGTGGAGCCGATCGCGAAACCCCACGACTCCCGTCGCAGCCCGAGTACACGGTTCCGGACCATCGTCGACGCCCTCCGGTTCGACCACCCGGTGCTGAGGTGGACCCGCCGACGACCCTTCCGCACCGCCGGGCCGCGGACCTCACCCGTGGCGGATGAACAGGGCCTCCGGCCCGGGAACCGCCCCGATCGGGTCGGTGCTCGTCACCACGCCCGGAGGGTCGGTGATCGTGGACGTGGTCGCGACGGGACGAATCAGGAAGTGACCGAGCCCGGCCCGGTGCCGCCGGGCGGGTCGAGGATCAGGTCCGCCACGACGGCGGTCCACCCGGTCTGGTGGGCCGCTCCCAGTCCGGCGCCGTTGTCGCCGTGGAAGTACTCGTGGAACGTCAGGTTCTCGTGCCAGACGGGGTCGCGGTGGAACCGGTCGGTGCCCCCGTCGACCGGTCGGCGACCGTCCGGGCCCGGTGTCCAGATGCCGACGAGGCGGTCCGCGAGATCGTCGGCGATCGCGCGCAGGGTGTGCCGGACCCCGGACCCGGTGGGGTACTCGATCGTGAAGTCGTCGCCGTAGAACGTCGCGTACTGCAGCAGTGCCCGGATGGCGAGGTAGTTGATCGGAAGCCACACCGGGCCACGCCAGTTGGAGTTGCCGCCGTACATCGCGGTGCGCGACTCGGCGGGGCTGTACTCGATGGTCGCCCCGGGCACCGACGCGACACTGTACGGATCGGTGAAACGCCGTGACAGCGACCGCAATCCGTGCGGCGACAGCATCGCGTCGCCGTCGAGCAGTGTGGTCAGGACGTTGCGGAGCTGGTCCTCCCCCAGGACGGACAGCAGTGCGCGTCGTTGCCCCGTGCGCGGGTCGGCGCGCACCCGCCACGACTGGTCGGTCCCGCCGGTGATGTCCCGCAACCGGTGCGCGAGGCGCTGCTGCAGCCGGCTCACCCGCTGCGGATCCCGCTCCGGGAGGGTCACCGCGACCAGGGCGGGGATCACACCGACCAGGGTCTGCACCCGGATCGTGGCGGACCGGCCGGACGCATCGGTGAGCCGGTCGTAGAAGAAGCCGTCGTCCGCGTCGTACAGTCCCGACGTGTCGAGCGCGGTCGTGATCCGCACGAAGTGTTCCAGGAACGTGATCACCATGTCCTCGTAGACCGGGTTGCGGTCGGCGAGGACCAGCGCCATCTCGAGCATCGCGGCCGCGTAGAACGCCATCCAGCCGGTGGCGTCGGCCTGCTCGAGCCGGACCCCCTCGGGCAGGTGCGACCGGTCGATCGGGCTGATGTTGTCCAGCCCGAGGAAGCCCCCGGCGAAGATGTTGTTGCCGTCGGGGTCCTGACGGTTGAGCCACCAGGTGAAGTTCATCAGCAGCTTCTGGAAGACGCGTTCGAGGAACTCGACGTCACGGCTCCCGTCGATCGCGAACACCCGCAGCGCCGCGAGCGCGTGGACCGGCGGGTTGACGTCGTCGAAGCTCCATTCGTAGGCGGGCAGTGCCCCGTTCGGATGCAGGAACCGCTCCCGAAGCAGCACGAGGAGCTGGTACTTCGCGAACGCCGGGTCGAGGTGCGCCCACGGGATGGTGTGGAACGCCAGGTCCCACGCCGCGAACCACGGGTACTCCCACACGTCCGGCATCGCCAGCACGTCGTACGACTCGAGGTGCCGCCAGTCGGTGTTGCGTCCGCGGCGACGCCCGTCCGGCGGTGCGGGCTGCCGGGGATCGCCGTCGAGCCAGCGGGTGACGTCGTACGGGTAGATCTGCTTGCTCCAGATCAGTCCCGCGCACGACTGCCGCAGGACCTGCATCCGGTCGGTGTCGAGGTCGGCGGGTGCCAGCGCGCGGTAGAACTCGTCGACGTCGCGGCGCCGCTGCGCGAGAACGGCGTCGGACTCCTCGGCCCATCCGGGCCCGGCGCCGGTGTCCGGACCGCTGAGCCGCAGCCGCACCGTGGCGGTGCCGCCCGCCGGGACCCGCAGGTGGTACCACCACGCCGCCTTGGTGCCCCGCTGTGCGGGATTGACGGTCGCGGCCCCGTGCACGACGTGGTCGCCGATGCCGTCCTTCGGGTACGCGGTGACAGGCTCGGCGCCGAAGAGGCGCGCGGTGTTGGTGTCGTTGTCGCAGAACACCGCTCGCGGGACGCTCGCGTCACCGGCCGCGGCGGCCTGCAGCCGGTACCCGGCCAGCCGGTGGTCCGCGACGGTGATCGCGTCGCCGTCGAGGCGCAGGACCGGGATGTCGACGCCCTCGGACCACCGCCAGGTGTTGCGGAACCACATCGTCGGCAGGACGTCGATCTCGGCGTCCTCGGGACCGCGATTGGTGACCGTGATCAGCGCCCGGATGTCGGTGGGCGTGGCCTTGGCGTAGGTGACGTCGACGACCCAGTAGCGGTCCTCGTCGAAGACGCCCGTGTCGAGCAGTTCGAATTCGGCGTCGTCGCGTCCGCGGCGCGCGTTCTCGTCGATCAGCCATTGGTACGGGTACGCCCCCTGCGGGTAGTGGTACCGCCACTGCAGCAGCGCGTGACTGGGCAGCGCCTCCCGATACCACCAGTACTCCTTGACGTCCTCGCCGTGATTGCCCTGCGGGCCGGTCAGACCGAACATCCGCTCCTTGAGGATCGGGTCGTTCCCGTTCCACAACGCCAGCGCCAGGCACAGTTCGTGGCGGACGTCGGAGAGCCCGGCCATCCCGTCCTCGTTCCACCGGTAGGCGCGGGACCGGGCGTGGTCGTGCGGGAAGAAGTCCCACGCGTCACCGCTGCCGCTGTAGTCCTCGCGGACGGTGCCCCAGGCTCGCTCGGCGAGGTAGGGACCCCACTCGTACCACGGGTTCGCCTCGAACAGTGCGTCTTCCGCGCGTCCGGTCGCCTCGGCGAGCCGGGCGTGCTCGGCGGTGCGGGCGCTGCCCGCGGACTGGTCGGGTGCCGGTGTCATGTCACTCCTCGTCGACGCGGAACAGATGCCACTGCCACGGACCCAGTTCGACGTACAGACCGTCGCTCAGGTCGTCGCCGGACCGCTCGTAGGCGAGATCACGGGTCGGGTCGACCAGACGGAACCCGCGTCCGCGCACGTCGGTCCACGGGACCCGGACGTGTGCACAGGCCTCCCGGTCGCCGAGATTGACGACGACCACCCACCGCCGGTCACCGTCCCAGCACCACGCCGCGAGGTCGGCGACGGTCTCGTTGCCGGGCCACCCGGACAGCTCGCAGAGCCGGTGGGTGCCGGTCCGGAACGCGCTGTCGGCCAGCGCCTCGAGCAGTACCCGGTGGAACGCGGCCAGGTCGGCGTCGGTCTCCTCGGTCGGGAACCGGCCCAGGAACACCGGCAGGCGGACGGTGCGGCCCGCCGGCTGGCCGTGGTGCACCAGCCGCGCCCCCGGCTGGGTGAGCGCGGCGACCGTGACCGCCTTCTGCTTCTCCCGGCCGAACACCGACGCCGCGCGCGGTTCGTCGTGGTTCTCCACGAACCGCACCAGCCGGCGCTGGTACACCGGATCGCCGCGGAGGTGCGCACGCACGGCCGCCGCGTCACCGCTGCGCAGCCGGTCGTAGAGCCGCTTGTCGTAGCAGAAGTCGAATCCCTGCTGCTGCAAGGACCATTCGAGGTCCCAGTACGCCTCGGCGATGAAGGTGAACCCGGGATGCGTCGCGTGGACCGCGGCGATCACGGTGGTCCAGTACTCGTCGCCCGGCGGGTCCCCGACGCGCGAGCCCCAGGTGCGGGCGAAGGTGTCGTTGGTCATCAGCATCGCCATGTCGCACCGCACGCCGTCGCACCGATCGGCCACGGACCGCAGCGTGTCCACGACCGCCGAGCGCAGCGCCGGCGAGAACGCATCCAGCTGAACGACATCCGGCCACGGCGGGAAGTAGGGGTCACGACCCCGGGCAAGGACCGAGCCGGCCACCTCGAGGAAGGCGGCCGGCTCGGCGCCGAGGTCGTCGGCGGTGCCACGGACGAAGTACTCCGGATGCGACCGGGTCCACGGATGGTCGGGGGCGACGTGGTTGGGGACGAAGTCCAGGACCAGCCCGACGCCCCGCCGGGCGAGCGCGGCGCGGGCGGCGGCGAGCCCGGCCGGGCCGCCGAGAATTGGATCCACCCGGTAGTCGCGCACACAGTAGGGCGAGCCGACCACGTCGCCCGGCACGTAATCCGGCAGAGCCGCCCGGAAATCGTCGACCAGGCCGGGGTTCGCCAGCGCGACGGCGACACCGGCGGGGCTGCGCTCCCACACCCCCATCAGCCACACCGCGTCGTACCCGGCGGCGGCGATCGCATCCCACTCGGCGTCGGGCACCGAGGCCAGATCGATCCGGCGGCCGCTGCCCTCGCTCAGCCCGGCCAGCCAGGGCCACGTGTTGATCTCGTACACGAAGGGGTGGTCCGCGGCGGCCCACCGCGACGCCGCTGTCCGAGCACCGACCACGACGGCACCGCCCTTCCCCGGGTTCCGGCGTACGCCGGTCGGGGCCGATGCTAACCGCAGATCCCCACCGCCGCACACCCGTTCACCCGGGGTTCGCCCGCTGTTGTCCGGGCTGCCGTCGTCGCCCGGACCTACCTCCCGCGCACGGCCCCGGCGATGCGCTCGGCCTGCTCGTGGCTCTCGTAGAGCTGACGCAGCAGCCACAGTCGCAGCACGCGCGCGACCGCGCCGGCCAGGTAGAGCGCGGTGCCGATGACGGTCAGCGCGAGCAGCGCGGTGGCCAGGATCTGGTACGACGCGATGTTCCGCAGGTCGGCCAGGGACAGCGACGCGAAGTAGACGACGAACGCCGCCACCGCGCCGACCACCATCAGCACCAGTCCCGCGATCCTGACCCTGCCGTCCGCTCCTCCTGTGTCGGTCTTCAACTTCAGATCGGACACGTCCTTCGTGAACTGGTCGCGACGGTCCTGCGTGAGTGCGGTCATGGTCATCCTCCTAGGTAGCTGGTCGATAGTTCACTGTCGATGTCGGCGGGGTTTCCGGTCCTGACCACCCGGCCCTGCAGCATCAGCGCCGCCGAGGTGGCGATCGGCAGCACGGCCCGCGCGAATTGTTCGGCGACGAGGATGGACAGTCCCTCTGCCGCGAGCTGCCCGACGATGTCGTACATCTCGGTCACGACGCGGGGCGCCAGGCCCATCGACAGCTCGTCGAGGAGCAGTACGGTCGGCGCGGTGCCGAGCGCCCGCGACAGCGCGAGCATCTGCTGCTCGCCGCCGGACATCGACCCGGCGAGCTGCCCCCGCCGCTTTCCGAGGATCGGGAAACGTTCGTACGCAACCTGTTCGAGATCCTCGAGTGCGGCTCCGGTTCCGGTGGCCACCCAGAGGTTCTCCCGGACGGTGAGGTTGGCGAACACCCCGCGCCCCTCGGGGATCGTGCAGATCCCGAGCCGCGCCAGCGCGGCCGCGTCGACGCCGTTGACGCACCGGCCCGCGAGCCGGAACTCCCCCGCGGTGACCGGGAGGATGCCGGAGCAGATCTTCAGCGTCGACGTCTTGCCGCCGCCGTTGGGCCCGAGGAGCGCGACGACGGCGCCCGGCTGGAGCTGCAGGTCGACACCGTGCAGCACCTCGATGGCGCCGTACCCGGCGCGCACGCCCGCCAGCTCCAGCAGCGGCTCCGTCGCAACGACATCCGCCGCGATTTCCGTGGATGCGGTCATGCCACCTCCTCCGTTCCGATGTAGGCCGCGACGACCGCCGGGTCGTTCCGGATCTCGACCGGGGTCCCCGACGCGATCAGCGATCCGAAGTCGAGGACGTGGATCCGCGAACACACCCGCATGACGAGCGGCAGGTCGTGCTCGACGAGACAGATACCGAGTCCCTCCCCCGCCAGCCGCACCAGCAACTCGGCGAAGTCCGCGGTCTCCTGCTCCGTCTGCCCGGACGCGGGCTCGTCGAGCAGCAACACCCGGGGCGCCGTCATCAGCGCGCGGGCCACCTCAACGACCCGGGCGCGGCCGGTGGGGATGTCCGAGACGTCCATGTGCGCGACGTCCGTCAGCCCGGTCAGCGCGAGGAGCCGGTCCGTCTCGGCCTCGAGTTCGCGCCGCCGACGCGTCCCGGCGCCCCGCGTCCCGTTGCCGTGGATGTCGCCGGCGACGCGCAGGTTGTCCCGCACCGACAACGACAGGAACAGCTCCATTCGCTGGAACGTCCGGGCCAGCCCGGTACGGGCGCGCTTGTAGGGGGCCGTGCGGGTGACGTCCTGCCCGTCGATCAGCACCCGTCCCGCAGTCGGCTTCTGCAGTCCGGTGACGGTGTTGAACAGGGTGGTCTTGCCGGCACCGTTGGGTCCGATCAGGCCGGTGACGGTGCCGGCGTGGACGGTGAGGCTGACGTCGTCGACCGCCACGTGGCCACCGAATCGCACGGTGACACCGCGTGTTTCGAGGAGCGGCGTCACGTCGAGCGGAGTTCCGGGAAGCGGGGTCGCGTCAGGAGACGGCATGGGTCGTCAGCTCCTTGTCGGGCTCGGTGTCGGTGGGGCTCGGGATCTCGGCATCGGGCCGGGCGCACCGGCCCGCCGCCGGGGTCGCGGGTGCGGCCGGCCGGAGCGAGGCGGGTAGTCCGAGTTCCCGGTCGACGCGCGCGATGACGCCCTCGCCGTACGGCTCGTCGATCCCCACGACCTCGGGGTCGACCGGACGCCGGCGAGCGGCCTCCTCGGACCCGAGAACCGCTGTCGGCATGAGCATCTCGCCGATCACGGGCAGCAGGAAGACCGTGACGATGGTGATCGAGGCGAACCACCAGTTGTCGAGGATCCCGGTCAGCGCCAGCACGTACGCGACCGCGACGACCGCGGCCCCGCCGATCAGCACCGGCTTGGCGCCCCGCAGCGTGCGATAGCTCTCGACCACCTGGTGCACACTGCCGGACGGGTTGTGACCCACGCCGATACCGATCAGCGCCGGGCTGACCGCCGCGATGTTGCCGAGCAGCAGGTACAGGCCCTCGAGGTCGGGCTGGGCCTTCGCGAGGTTGGTGAAGGAGACCATGATGACCGAGAAGCCGACGCCGGCCATCACGCCGCCGAAGAAGGCACCGCTGACGTAGCCGATGCCCGCGACCACGGTGAGCATGAGCAGCGTCAGGCTGATGACGATCGTGAACGACTCCCCGGAGACCGAACCCATCGCCGACGACATCAGGATGCCGCCCAGACCTGCGATGCCCGCCGACAGCACGAACACACTCAGCTTCAGCTTGACCAGGCTCTGCCCGAGCATCGCCGACGCCGCCGGGCTGTCCTTCATCGCGGTCAGCCGTCGGCCGTAGCCGCTGTTGCGCAGGGCCACCAGCGCGACACCGAGCACCGCGAACACAGCGGTGACGGTCATCAGGAAGGTGGTCGGGTCGGCCAGGTCCAGCGGACCGACCCGCAGCGGCGGGATCACCAGGGTGCCGCCGGTGAAGATCGAGAACCGCAGCCCGAACAGTTCGTGTTCGGTGGTGTCGCGGAGCACCATGTTGGACAGGAACACGCCGAACGCCATCGTCGCGAGTGCGAGGTAGAGCCCCCGCAACCGCAGCGCAGGCAGCGCCACCAACCCGCCGACGAGCGCGGCGACGATCACGCCGAGGATCACCCCGACGATCGTGAGTCGTTGCGCCAGACCCGTTCCGGTGATCCCGACGTGGTACACCACGATCGTCGCGATCGCGCCGAAGGACAGCGGGGCGAGGTTCATCTCGCCGGCGTACCCGGTGAGGAGGGTGAGCGAGAGCGCGACGATCGCGAAGCAGACGCCGATGGTCAGCGTGGTGATCGCGGACTCGACCATCAGCAGCCGGATCAGGTACACGATCACCACCAGCGCGACCGCCCAGCCGACGGCCTTGCGGACGGACGGCACGTGGTAGCGCTCGCGGGTGCGCACCGCCGCACCGCGCAGGCGGTCCTGCGGGAGCACGATCAGCACCACGAACAGCGCGATCATCGGCAGCGAGACGCGCAGGTTCGACGTCCACGTCCACGTCGCGGGGGCGTAGCCGAGCAGGTAGGTGCCGGCCAGTCCGAGCACGAGCGCGCCCACGAACGTGCGCGGGATGCTGCGCAGCCGACCGAACATCGCGGCCGCGAACGCGTCGATCACCAACAGCGTCAGCAGGTTCGCCTCGAGGGTGCCGCCGCTGATCGGGGTGATCAGGATGCCGGCGAGCACCGCGAGCATCGAGCTCAGCGCCCAGGAGAAGCCGGCGATGCGCTCCGGGTTGTGCCCGCTCAGGCGCAGCAGGTCGGGGTCGTCGACGACACCGCGCATCGTCGCGCCCATCCGGGTGCGGGTGAACAGCAGTCGCAGGCCGACGGCGATCGCGACGGCGGCGATCAGGCAGAGCAGCTCGTGGACGTGGACGGTGGCGCCGAAGAACGAGAACGCGGCGTCGTCGCCGAAGAACATCCGCAGGGTCCGCGGGTCCTCCGGATGCCAGAACCACTGGGACAGGAACAGCATGCCGAGCATGATCGAGACGGTGACCACGATCTTGGTCACCTCGGCGGTGTCCCGCAGTCCCCGCATGATCAGGACGTACAGGCCCAGGCCCATCAGCGGCCCGAAGACGCCGAGCACGAGGAGCAGGGCGATCGGGGTCGGCACTCCCCACCCCACGCTGAGCTGCCAGTAGACGAACGCGCCGAGCATGGCCTGTGCACCGTGCGCGAAGTTGAAGATTCCGGAGGTGTTGTAGGTGAGCACCAGCCCGGAGGCGGCGATCGCGTAGACGGACCCGAGCACGAGGCCCAGGATCGTGAACGTCACGAATGTGTCCATGTGAGAACCCTCTGTGTATGAGGCGGAGCCTCAGTGGTGCACTTTCGGAGGCTCCGCCGTCCGAAAGTGCACCACTGCGGCGAAGCCGCGCTCAGGCCTGCGGCGTGATCACGTTCGGTCCGAGGTACTTGGTGGAGATGCGGTCCGGTCCGAGCTCGGTACCCCACGTCGACGGATCGGTCTTGACCAGGTACTTGTCGTTGCACTCGAACTCCGCGGACTGCTCCGGGAACACCTGCGTGTACTCGGCACCCTCGAGCGCGACCATCAGGCCGCACTCGGCAGGCATGTTCTTGCCGGGGTCGGTGACCGCGTGCAGTCCGCCGCCGTCCCACTCGTGGATGCTCGCCAGTTCGTCGACCATGCACTGCCGGGTCAGGTCGGAGCCGCATTCCTTGGCCGCGGTCGCCCACAGCAGGAAGGACGACGTGGACTGCATGCCGAGCAGCGCGGTCTTGCCGCCCTTCGCCTCCACGAGCTCCTTGTACTTCGCGACCGCCGGCACCTTGTCGGCGTTCTCCAGCATCTGGAAGGTCATGTCGGCGTTGAGGTTGTTCAGGATGCCGCTGCCGGCGTTGAACTGCTGCGCCGAGTTCCCGTACCAGGTGGCCTCGCCGAAGATGATCGGATCCAGGCCGACCTGGTCGATCGCCTTGAAGAAGTTGAACTCGTTCGGCACCGGCGACCGCGAGGTCCACAGGCCCTTGACGCCGCACTGCTTGTACTTCTCGGCAAACGGGACGTAGCTCGGCTCACCCTGGTAGTTGATGGTGACGCCGCAGTCCTTGAGCGTGAAGCCGGCGGCCTCGGCGATGGAGCGGGTCTTGGCCAGCGACGTGATGATCGTCGGCATGGTCGAGCCGACGAGGTCGAAGTCGCCCAGCAGGTCGGGGTGCATCTGGGCCATCTGGAACCAGGCGGCGCCGTTGGCGTAGTCCACCGGGAACGGCACGCCCTGGTAGGTCATCGGACCGTTCGCGGCGTCGGGCGAGACGGTGAAGCCGGGGACGGCGGCCATGTTGCACGCCACCCGGGTCTGCTCGGCTGTCTGGTCCATCGCGAAGCCGTGGCCGACCATCATGAACTCGGAACGGCACGCCTCCTGCATGACGGTGTTGGCCTGCGTCATCGCCGCGTCGTAGTCGGTGCCGACGATCGTGCGGCCGTTGATGCCGCCCTGCTCGTTGCACCAGTCGATCATCGCGGCGACGGCGTCGGACATCTCCTTGTTCAGCCCGGGGCTCTGCGCGTAGCCGCGGTCGTCGCCGTAGCCGATCCTGATCTCGGTGTCGCTGACGCCCTGGTCGGTGGCGCCCGACGCGTCACCGGTCCCGCAGGGCGACGCGAGGGTGCCGAACTCGGTGTCCGCGGTCGCGGCGGACGTCGCAGCGCCGGCTGCGCCCGAGACCGGCACCCCGGCGTCACCGCCGCGGTCGGTGGCGCAGGCGGAGACGAGGGTGGCCGACAGGGCCAGGGCCGCGACGAGTCTCGCGGTCGTGCGTGGGTTCACGGTCGGGGTCTCCGTTTCGTACGGGGGGTGGGGTGGGAATTCACGTGGGGTGGTGTCGGGGTGAGGCGAAGAGTGTTCTGCGTCACTCGATGCGGGGACGCTAACCAGCCGTCACAGCACGAATCCGCCGGTTCCCGGTCAGTGAGACCGCGCGTGAGTTAGCCCACAGCGCCGGGGGCCGAGCGCCGGGACGAGGCGGCGTGGACGCGTCCGGGACGAGCGAAAGGGCCGGTCCGAGTACATCTCCCGGCCATGCTCCGGACATCCTGGGAACACCCGCTGTCAACTCGACATTTACGCCGTCGTAACGGAGGATTGGGGATCGTGAACGCGGAACTCATCGTTCTTCTCGTCGTGGTCGTCACAGCCCTAGGGTTCGACTTCACCAACGGCTTCCACGACACCGGGAACGCGATGGCAACTTCCATCGCGACCGGGGCTCTCCGACCGAAGGTCGCGGTGGCGCTGTCCGCAACCCTGAACCTGGTCGGCGCGTTCCTCTCCGTCGAAGTCGCCGCCACCGTCGCCAAGGGCGTGGTCAATCTCAGCTCGACCGGCGGCGAGGATCTGCTGCTGATCGTGTTCGCCGGTCTGGTCGGCGGCATCCTCTGGAATCTGCTGACGTGGCTGTTCGGGATTCCGTCGAGTTCCTCGCACGCCCTGTTCGGTGGTCTGATCGGCGCCGCCGTCGCAGGTATCGGCATGAACGGTGTCGAGTGGGGTGGCGTCCTGAGCAAGGTCATCGTGCCCGCGCTGCTGGCCCCGGTCGTCGCCGGCCTCGTCGCGGCCTGCGGCACGTGGCTGATCTACCGAATCACCCACAGCGTCGACGAGGGCACCAAGGAGCGGGGATTCCGGCTCGGGCAGGTCGGGTCGGCGTCACTGGTCTCCCTCGCGCACGGCACCAACGACGCGCAGAAGACGATGGGCGTGATCTTCTTGGCGCTGGTCGCACACGGCACGATCAGCGCCGACGCGCCGATGCCGTTCTGGGTCAAGCTCGGCTGCGCCGTCGCCATCGCGCTCGGCACCTACCTCGGTGGCTGGCGCGTGATCCGCACCCTCGGCAAGGGTCTGGTCGAGATCGCCGCGCCGCAGGGTATGGCCGCGGAGGCGTCGTCGGCCGCGATCATTCTGACGTCCAGCCATCTCGGCCTGCCGCTGTCCACGACGCACGTCGCGACGGGGTCGATCATGGGCACCGGAATCGGCCGTCGCGGCGCCGAGGTGCGCTGGGGAGTCGCGGGCCGGATGGGCGTCGCCTGGCTGATCACGCTGCCGTCCGCGGCGCTCGCGGGCGCGATCTGCTGGGGAATCGCCCATCTGGTCGGTGGTCTCGCCGGTGTGCTGGTGGTGTTCGCGATCCTGCTCGCGCTGGCCGGGCTGATGTACGTGCGGTCGCGTCGTCAGCCGGTCGACCACCGCAACGTCAACGCCGAATGGACCGGACGTCTCGAGCCCGACGCCTCGCCGTCCGAACTGGTCGCGGCCGACGCCACCCTCGCCGAGCTCACCGCGCTGGACGCCGAACTCGTGGAGCAGATCCCCGGCCCGCCCACCCCGAAGCCCGACACGTCGGCACCTGCCGACAACGTGTCGGCCTGACAGACGGAAGACACCGATGGATCTGTTGACCAAGACCGCCGAATCCCTGTGGCAGGTGATCCTGGTCGGACTCGTGCTCGGAGCCGGGCTGCCCGCGCTGTTCGCGTGCGGTTTACGACTGCTCGGATCGGGTATTCCCGACGGGTCCGGCGCCGCGCCGACGGGCCGCGTGGCCGAGCAGGTGAGCACCACTCGCCGGGGGCCGCTCGCCGTCATCGCGGCAGCGGTCTGCTTCGCGATCGTGGTGATCGCGATCGCCACCGGGATCCTGTTCATCATGTCCGATTTCCTCGACCACACGTTCGGGATCCACCTGTTCTAGCGTCGAGAGACCAGGCGTTCGAGAGGCAGTGTGTCTGTGACCCCCACGAAATCGACTTTCCCCCAGTCGGTGCTGGAGTGGTTGCGCGCCGGATACCCGGAAGGCGTGCCACCGAAGGACCGCATCCCGCTGGTGGCCCTGCTGCATCGCAGGCTGACCCCGGAGGAGATCAAGGACGTCGCGGTCGCGCTCACCGATGCCGCCGGCCAGGAAGAGGATGCGACGATCGCCCGCGACCGGATCGGCGATCTGATCGGGGAGGTCACCGACGCCGAGCCGTCCGCCGAGGACATCACGCGGGTCGAGGCGGTCCTCGTCTCCGCCGGTTGGTCGCTCGCCGACCACGCCGGCGTCGCGGACCCCGGCTCCGAGCCGTAGCGCCGACGGTATGCCCGTGAGCCTGACACCGCTTCTCACCTCGATACTCGGCTGGCTTCGGGCCGGGTATCCCAACGGTGTGCCCGAGCAGGACTACGTCCCGCTGATCGCCCTGCTGCGACGCCGCCTCACCGACGAGGAGGTCCTTGCGGTGACCGCCGCCCTCGTCGAGTACCCGACCGACGCCATCGACCGGGTCGACATCGCGGTCCTCATCACGAAGGTCACCGACGAGATGCCGCTCGAATCCGACATCGTGCGGGTTCGGGGACACCTCGAGAGCGCCGGGTGGTCGCTGGCGGACACCGAGACGCCGGACGCCTGAGGTCCGGAGGACGCCGCCGCGGTCCGTGGTGGCAGCATGGGCCGGGTGAGTTCCGTGCTGCAGACCCTGACCGTTGCGACCGGTCCGGCGGTCGCGGACGTACTCCCCGCCCTGCAACGAGCACTGGCCGGTGACGGACCCGCACTGCTGCCGGTGCCGGCCGGCGACGACCGCGAGATCGCCCGGCTCTCCGATGCGCTGCGTCCAGGCGAACCGATCGACGACGAGGTCGCGCTGGTCGTCGCGACCTCGGGCACGACCGGCGTCCCCAAGGGTGCGCAGTTGTCGGCGGCGGCGCTGCGGGCCAGCGGCACCGCCACGCACGACCGCATCGGCGGTCCGGGATCGTGGCTGCTGACGCTGCCCGCGCACCACATCGCGGGCCTGCAGGTCCTCGCCCGCGCCGTGCTCGCGGGCACCGATCCGGTGATCGTCGACATCGGCGTCGGTTTCGACCCCGCCGCGCTGCCGGGCGCCGTCGCCCGGATGTCGGGGCCGCGCCGCTACTCGTCGATGGTGCCGACGCAGCTGATCAAGGCGCTCGACCACCCGGAGGCCACCGCAGCGCTCGCGGACCTCGACGCCGTCCTGCTCGGCGGTGCCGCGACCCCGGCTCCCGTCCTGGCCCGGGCCCGGGCTGCGGGGATCACGGTGGTGCGGACCTACGGGATGAGCGAGACCTGCGGCGGCTGCGTGTACGACGGCGTCGCCCTGAGTGGGGTGCGGGTGCGGGTCGACGCCGATTCGCGGGTGCTGCTCGGCGGCCCGGTGCTGGCGTCCGGGTATCGCGGCCTGCCGGATCATCCGGCGTTCGCCGAGCCCGGCTGGTTCCGCACCGACGACGCCGGCTTCGTCGAGGGCGAGGTGCTGCGGATCCTCGGCCGGCTCGACGAGGCCATCTCCACCGGCGGGCTCACCGTCGTCCCGCAGGTGGTCGAGGCCGCGCTGGTCACCCACCCCGACGTCGCGGAGGTCGCGGTGTTCGCGGTGCCCGACGACCGGCTCGGGCAGCGCGTCGTGGCCGCGGTGGTGCCGGTCGGCGTCACGGCGCCGAGCCTCGAGTCGCTGCGCGAGCACGTGATCCGCACCCTCGACCCCACGGCGGCGCCGCGTGAGCTGCACCTGCTGGACGCCCTGCCGCTGCGCGGCCCCGGCAAGGTGGACCGCCGCGACCTCACCGCCCGCTTCACCCGGTGAAGTGTGGGATTCCTCCCGGATCACGGGAGGAATCCCACACGTTCAGGCGTCGGGCACACATGACGGCGCTGAACCGGTCAGTGCCGCGCGATGGAGCACGGTGGCAACCAGAACGTCGATCAGCCGGTGGTCGGGGTCCGCTGCTCCGACGCAAGGGCGACGCAAGGGGCGTGCAAGCGGGCCGTCGGAGGGTGGGGACCAACACCGGCCGATCCGAAAGGACTCCTCATGAACCTCTCGACTCCCCCCGCCATCGAGGCGGAGGGGCTGGTGAAGCGCTTCGGCGACTTCACCGCGGTCGACGGCGTCAGCCTCACCGTCCCCACCGGCACCGTCTACGGCGTCCTCGGCCCCAACGGGGCGGGCAAGACCACCACCATCCGCATGCTCGCCACCCTGCTGCGCCCCGACGCCGGTCACGCCCGGGTCTTCGGGTACGACGTCGTCGCCGAGCCGACCGCCGTCCGGTCGCTGGTCGGCGTCACCGGCCAGTACGCGTCGGTCGACGAGGACCTTACCGCCACCGAGAACCTGATGATCTTCTCCCGGCTGCTCGGACTGAGCCGCGCGGACGCCCGCCGCAAGACCACCGAACTACTCGAGGAGTTCGCGCTCACCGAGGCCGCGAACAGGGCCCTGAAGAACTTCTCCGGCGGCATGCGCCGACGTCTGGACCTGGCGGCCAGCCTGATCTCCCATCCCCCGCTGCTGTTCCTCGACGAGCCGACCACCGGCCTCGACCCGCGTACCCGCGCGCAGATGTGGGACACCATCCGGCGCCTGGTCGCCGAGGGCTCCACCGTGCTGCTGACGACGCAGTACCTCGACGAGGCCGATCAGCTCGCCGACCGGATCGCCGTCATCGACCGCGGACGGGTGATCGCCGACGGCACCGCCGACGAACTCAAGGCATCCGTCGGGACGTCGTCGCTGCAGCTGACCCTCGTCGACCGCGGCGACCTCGACGCGACCCGGACGCTGCTCGCCGAGGCGCTCGGCACCGAGGTCGCGGTCAGCCCGGAGGCCGCGCGCCTCACCGCGCCGCTGACCGACACCTCGGTCACACCCGAGTTGCTGATCCGGTTGCGTGACAACGGGATCCGGGTAGACGAGATCACCGTCAGCAAGCCCAGCCTCGACGAGGTGTTCCTCACCATCACCGGCCACGGCGCCGACGACAGCACCGACGACACGGACAGGAGCGCGGCATGACCACCGCAGTCGACACCATCACCCGCACCCCCACCGCGCCGGTTCCCGCGGCCCGCTCGATCGGACTGCGCGAGACCCTCACCCAGTCCCTGACGATGGCCTACCGCGGTCTGGTCAAGGTCAAGCACAATCCCGAGCAACTGTTCGACGTGGTGATCCAGCCGGTGATCTTCACGGTGATGTTCACGTACATCTTCGGCGGCGCCATCTCGGGTGACGTCGCGTCGTACCTGCCGATCATCATCCCCGGCATCCTGGTGCAGACCGTCATCACGGCGTCCGTCGTCACCGGCACCCAGCTGCGCGAGGACATGGACAAGGGCGTCTTCGACCGGTTCAAATCCCTTCCCATCGCCCGTATCTCACCCCTTGCCGGGGCACTGCTCTCGGATGTCGTGCGGTACGCGATCGCCACCACGATCACGTTCGTGATGGGCTACGCGATGGGGTACCGCCCCGGCGGCGGCATCGTCGGCGTCGTCGCCGCCGGCCTGCTGGTGATGGTGTGCGCCTTCGCGATCAGCTGGATCTTCGCATTGATGGGCGTGGTGATGAGCAAGGCCTCGACCGTGCAGGGCGTCTCGATGCTCGTACTGTTCCCGCTGACCTTCATGTCCAACGCGTTCGTCCCCGCCCACACCATGCCGGGGTGGATGCAGGCGTTCGTGAACGTCAACCCGGTCTCGCACCTGGTGACCGCGGTCCGCGAGCTGGTGAACGACGGGCACGTCGGCATGCCACTCGTGTGGTCACTGGTCGGCGCCGCCGCAGTCGTCGCGATCTTCGCGCCGATCGCCGTCCGCACCTACATGCGCAAGACCTGACGCGGCTCCGCCGCCCGTGAGTCCTTCCGGTCCCCCAGGGGGCCGGAACTACTCACGGGCGCGCAGCGCCTCCAGGATCAGGGCCCGGGCCCGGCGGCGGGGGATGCCGGCCACCGCAGCGAGCGCGTCCTCGACGCGGGCGTCGCCGAGGGTGCGACGCGCCAGGTCGAGGTGGCGGTCCACCCGCATCGACGGGAAGTCCTGTCGCGGCGACACTCTCGTGGCCAGCGCCAGCAACCGCACGCCGTCGTCGACACCGGTCGCGATGTCGAAGCTGCCGACCGCGCACGCGACGGCGCCGGTCTGCGGATGGTCGCGATGCCCGCCGGGCCCGAGCTGCTCGAGCATCCGTGCGGTGAACCAGTCGACGATCGTCGCGGCCTCGGGGGCTCGCCCGGCGAGGACGTGGGCATCGACAGCGGCCGACAGCACCAGGAGCCCGAACGGATCCGGGTTGTCCTCGACCCCCGGCTCCGGCCACCCGACGAGCCCCAGCGCCGACCGGTACCCGCGCAACCCTGCCTCGACGTCACCGGACGCCAGGTCCACCTCGGCTCGGCTCCCCGCGACGGCGGCCGCGCTCTGCGCCCCGTCACGCCGCCCGGGACCGTCCGGGACCTCGACCAGCGGACCCGCCGACTCCAGTTCGCGGTGTGCCTCGTCCAGACGGCCCAGTCCGACCAGCGCCGCGGCGATGTAGCTGTGCATGGCCGCAGTCTCCTCGAGCACGTGCAGCTCCTGCATCAGCGCGGCGCCCCGCCGGTAGTACCGCACCGCCTCCTCGTACCGCGCGGACTGGGCGGCGAGACTGCCGAGGTGCTGGCACACCATCGACACCGTCCACGACTCCCCGGCCGCCTCGGCCAGTTCGAGCGCGATCCGGGCGTCGACGCCGGAGCCGTAGAGGTCACCACCGTTCTCGCGCAGATTCGCCCGCACGATCAGCGCAGCGCAGCGGGACGCGCGGTCGGGGTGACGGACCGCGACGGCGAGCGTCCGCGGCACACCGCGACCGGTCGCCGGAAGCACCATCAGCGTCGCGCCCGTCGCCATCACCGGATCGAAATCGTTTCGGACCCGGATGATCTCACGAAGCCGGACTCGCGCGAGGGCCAGCGAACGGCTGACGCCGCCGAACGCCAACACTCCGGCGAGGAGGACGTACGTCAGCGCCAGCACGTTGCCCGGGACCGCCCGCGCCGCCGCGCCGCGCGGGTCGATGTCGAGGATCCGCGGCGCCCAGGCGACCACCTCGGAGTGCGTGCCGCGGAACGTCCACAGCACGGCGAGCACCGGGAACAGGGTCAGCGCCACGTCCTCGCGACCGACGCCGTGCGCCTGCCGCAACACGGCGAGCAGGTTGTCGTGCTCGGTGTCTGCCACATGTGTGACCGTGGTCTGGTCGCCGTCGAGGAATCGCCGAACGGCGCCCAGGCAGAACCGCTGCGCCCAGTCGAAGGTCCGCTCCGTCACGGCGGTCTCCTCGTCGGCACCGGCCAGGGCCAGCTGCTCCTCGCCGAACTCGCGGACGGTCTCGAGCATGAGATACCGCAGGCCGACCTGGTCCTCGACCACCGTGAGCATCGACTGGGTGACCAGCCCCTCGACCGCGTCCGCCGCGTCGGCCACCCCGTCCCACTCGGCGACGGCCACGGCCGCGTCGAGGGTGAAGCCGGCCGGGAAGCGGCACAGTCGGCGCAGCGCCGCCCGCTGGTAGGGTTCGAGGAGGTTCCAGCTCCACTCGATGACGGCGTGCAGGGTGCGGTGCCGCTGCGGCGACGTCCGGTCGCCGGACCGCAGCAACGCGAACCGGTCCGTCAGGCGGTCGTTGATCTCCTCGACGCTCATCGTCCGCACCCGCGCGGCGGCAAGTTCGATCGCCAGCGGCAGCCCGTCCAGCGTCCGGCACAGCCGGGCCACCGCCGACGGCTCCAGTCGCACCGAGGGGCGCACCGCCTGCGCCCGCGCCCGGAACAGTTCCGTTGCCGGGGAACCGCTCTCGTCGACGGTCAGCGGCGGCAGCGGATAGACCGCCTCCGCGGTGATCGCCATCGGTGCCCGGCTGGTCGCGAGCACCGTCAGCTGATCGCTCGCCGCGACCAGGTCCGCGACGACCTCCGCGACGTCGTCGACGAGGTGTTCGCAGTTGTCGAGGATCAGCAGCGACGGACGCGCCGACAGCGCCTCCTGCAGCCGGTCGCGGGCGTCGTGGATCCGGGCCCGGGTCAAGGTCGTGCCCGGCGCGAGTTCGACCTCACCGATGCCGAGCGTGCTGCTGATCGCCGCGATCACGTCCGCACCGTTGCGCAGCGACGCCAGTTCGACCAGGGCGACCGGAACCCGTTGGGCGGCGCGCAGTCCCACCTCGTGTGCGATGCGGGTCTTGCCGGTGCCGCCGGGGCCGAGGACGGTGACGACCCGCGTCGTGGCGAGCAGTCGCTCGATCCCGGCCAGGTCGGAGTCCCGCCCCAGCAACACGTTGGGAGCGGCGCGCAGTCCGACCGAGGTCGGACCCGACTGCACGGCAACGGTTTCCGGCCCGTACGTCACGGCGGGCCGGGCAACGGGCAGCGGCGCCGCGGTGAGCACCGCCGCGTTCAGCTCCACCAGCCGCGGTGACGGGTCGGTGCCGAGCCGGTCCGCGAGCCGCTCCCGCAGACCCGCGAAGACCTCGAGCGCCTCGTTGCCGAGCCCCAGCCCGTACAGCACCAGCATCAGCTGGCCGTGCGCCTGCTCGTCGAGCGGGGCCCGCGCGGCCGACGTCCGGGCCAGCGGCAACGCCTGCCGCAACTCCCCCGCCGCCACCAGCGCGGCGATCTCGACCGCGTCCAGCGCGGCCGACCGGGACGACGCGTCCTCGGCGAGCTCCCGGGCCAGGTCACCCGGCGGCAGGTCGGCGGCCGGTTCACCCCGCCACAGGTCACGCGCCCGCCGCACCGTCGCCACCGCCCCGAGGTGATCGCCGTCGGCATGCTGCTGCTGCGCGTGCTGCTCGAGCGCGCGCGCCAACGTCAGGTCCACCTGCGCCCGGGACAGGTCCAGCCGGTAGCCGGCCGGTCCGCTCTCGAGGACGCCGTCGGGCAGCGCCGCCCGCAGCCGGGAGATCTGGGTGTGCAGGGCGTTCATCGGCGACTTCGGCGGCGCGTCACCCCACACGTCCTCGATCAGCGCCTGCGCGCTGCGCATCCGCCCGGGCGTGCGGGCCAGCGCGACGAGCAGGCTGCGGGCGCGCGTCCCCGGCAGCGGGACCAGGTCACCGCCGCGTCGCGTCGCGACCTCGCCGAGCAGCGCGACCTCGACGCCGGGGGACGCGGCCGGGGCGAGGTAGTTCGAATCGGGGTGCACCGGCGACCATGGTAGGCCCCGGGCCCGCACTCGCCGTGCCGCCGGTGGTGGACGGTCCGGCCGCCCGGTGGTGAAAGGATCGGGGCATGGCTTCTGTTTCCGAGTGGATCGAAGGCGCCCGACCGCGCACCCTGCCGAACGCGATCGCCCCGGTGCTCGCCGGGACCGGCGCCGCGGCGTCCCTCGACGGCGCGGTGTGGTGGAAGGCGTTGCTGGCGTTGGTGGTGTCGATGGCCCTGATCGTCGGCGTCAACTTCGCCAACGACTACTCGGACGGCATCCGCGGCACCGACGACGAGCGGGTCGGTCCGGTGCGGCTGGTCGGGTCGAAATTGGCGTCCCCGGCGTCGGTGAAGGCGGCCGCGTTCACCTGCTTCGGGATCGCGGCGGTCGCGGGTGTCGTACTGGCGGTGACGTCGGCGTGGTGGCTGATCGTGGTCGGCGCGCTGTGCATCATCGGCGCCTGGTACTACACCGGCGGGTCGAAGCCGTACGGCTACAGCGGCTTCGGCGAGGTCGCCGTGTTCGTGTTCTTCGGTCTGGTCGCCGTCCTCGGCACGCAGTTCGTGCAGGCCGAACGGGTCGACTGGGTGGGCCTGGTCACGGCCGTCGCGGTCGGGTCGTTCTCGTCGGCGGTGCTGGTGGCGAACAACCTGCGCGACATCCCGACCGACACCGAGTCCGGCAAGATCACGCTCGCCGTGCGGCTCGGCGACGCGGGCACCCGCACCCTGCACCTGGCGCTGCTGACGGTGCCGTTCGTGGTGACGCTGGTGCTCGTCGCGCGGACCCCGTGGGCGCTGCTCGGGCTGCTGGCCCTGCCGCTCGCGGTCAAGGCGAACGGCCCGGTCCGGTCCGGTCAGCAGGGCCTGGCCCTGATCCCGGCCCTGGCCGCCACGGGCGCCGCGATGCTGGTGTGGGGCGCCGCGACCGGACTCGCCCTCGGAATCGGCTGACTCAGCGCTTGGAGTTCGGTACCAGAGCGCTGAGCACGAAGTTGACGAGCGAGATGATCAGGGCGCCCCAGACCGCGGTCCAGAACCCGTCGACGGAGATGCCGAGGCCGGTCGACTCGGTGATCCACGACGTCAGCAGCAGCATCAGCGCGTTGATCACCAGGGTGAACAGGCCGAGCGTCAGGATGAGCAGGGGCAGCGACAGCAGCTGCACGAGCGGTTTGACGAAGGCGTTCACCACGGTGAACACCAGGGCGATGAACAGCACCACGAGGACCTGGTTGACGTCGTCCTTCGTGGCGACGTCGATGCCGTCGACCCATTCGGACGCCAGCCAGATCGCGATCGCGTTGATCACCAGACGCAACAGAAAGCTCATGCGTCCATGCTGGCACACGCGCTACACATGGGGTGTGATCCGTATCGCCACCGCCGCCGACCTGCCGCTGCTGCCCGCGATCGAGGTCGCGGCGGGAAAACCGTTCCGCGCACTGGGGATGACGGCCGTCGCCGACGACGCCCCGCCGACCGTCGCCGACCTCGAGCGGTACCTGCGCGACGCCCGGCTCTGGGTCGCCGTCGACGACGCCGGACGCCCGGTCGGATACGCGTGCGCCGACGTCGTGGACGGCTGCGCGCACCTCGACCAGGTGTCGATCGACCCGCAGTGGTCCGGTCGCCGCATCGGTGCCGCGCTGATCGAGGAGGTGTCGGTGTGGGCGTCCCGCGGTGGCCACCGGTGGCTGACACTGACCACGTTCGCCGAGGTGCCGTGGAACGCGCCCTACTACCGGCGCCTGGGCTTCGAACCGATCCCGGACACCGAGGTCGGCCCCGGACTGCGTGCTGTGCGGGCCCGCGAGGCCGAGCACGGCCTCGACGCGTGGCCCCGCCTCGCGATGCGCCGCGAGTGTTGACGCCGCCGGTGGTGAACACGCTTCCGGCGAACCCGCTCAGGCGGCGCGGTCGAGAAGGACGAGTACCTCGCGCCGCAGGTCCGCGGGCGCGATGTGGGGCGCGATCACCGCGACGACGTCGGGCGCGGCGCCGCGCAGCAGGCCCAGGGCGAGGTGCTCGGCCCGGATCTCGCGGTCCTTGCGCGCCAATGCCTCTCGCAACGCCAGCTCGATCGCCTTCTTGCCCTCCGCGGTGAACGGGATGTGACCGGACCGGCGCGTGAACCATCCCTTCCGCTCATCCTCGTCGCGGGCGTCGAGCGCGTCGGCCCCGAAGTTCGCCTCGATGCTGTCGCGCACGGCGTCCAGGTCGATACCGATGGACCGCAGCGCTTCCGCGTCCTCCTCACCCAGCGGGCGACCGGCCGCGCCGTCTGCGAGTTCGGCCCGGACACCGTCCGCGGTCAGCCCGCTGTCCGCGCACACCCGCCCGAGCGGCGAGTCCGCCTCGACGACAAGCACTCCGAGCAGGACGTGCACCGCTCCGATCCTCGGCGACCTCAGGTCCCGCGCCTCGGTCTGAGCCGCGACGACCGCGGCTCGCGCCGCCGTGGTGAATCGTTCGAACATGGTCAGTTCCGCCCTCTCCGGTTGTGTTTCTGGTGCACGGCCTGCCTGCTGACCTCGAGCGAGTCGGCGATCGCCTGCCAGGACCAGCCCTGGTCGCGGGCGTTCTGGACCTGCACCGCCTCGAGTCGCTCGAGCAGCCGGCGCAGCGCGAGGACGGCTCGCAGCCCCACTTTGGGGTCCGGGCTGCCCGCCGCTGCCGCCAGATTCGTCGCCTCGGTCATGTTGTCAACATTAATTGACAGAACCGCTGTGTCAACCCACCTTGACAACGAGGGTGGGTCTACGGTGGATCGCGGCCCGAACCGACACCGAAGGAGCACCCTCATGGCACTGCCGAAGACAGCCGTATCCGCGCTCGCCGCAGGCGGATTGGTCGGCGGATACGCCGTCGCCCGGCAGACCGGCATCCGCCCGCTCGGCGGCGCCGTCCTCGGTGTCGTCGGGGCCGTGTGCGGGACGAACTGGGCGCGTACGAGCGGACCCGCCCGCACCGCCGCCCTCGTCGCCACCTATGTCGGGGCGTTCGGCGCGTCCCACCCGCTGGCGAAGAAGATCGGCGCCTGGCCGTCCGTCGGCGTCGTGGCCGCGGGCACCGCGGTGGCGTCGCAGCTGATCAGCAAGGGCTGATCGGCACGAGCGGGTCGGCAGGGAAACCGGTCACGCCCCGAACCTCGGCGTGATGTGCGCGACGATCGCGTGAATGGCGCCGTCCGGGATCTCGAAGGTCTCGGTGATCTCCACCGTCAGCAGCTTCACGCCCGCGACCCCGGAGTCGAGCAGGTAGCGGGTGGACACCACGTCGCCGTCCTCGGACATCTCCAGGTCCCGGATGCCCTGGATGACGCGGTACTGCGGGCCGTGCTCGAGGTCGCGGCGCATCTGCTCGCCCGACCAGCCGGTCTTCAGGCCCGCCTCGACGCGGGTGGCGTCGGGCGCGAACCGCACCGCGGACGCGTCGTGCGAGACGAGGGCGTCGATGTAGGCGCGGGCCACCGCCTCACGTTCGGTGTCGACCCGCGCCGGGTCGGCGGACACGGCCGGGCCCGCGGTGGCCTGCCCGGCGCCCAAGGCCACGGTCAGGGCGACCACGGCGGCTCCGACAGCGGACAGGGTGAGGACTCTGCGGCTGCGCATGCCCCGACCCTAGCGAGAACACGTTCCAGGCATGGCCACAACGACGCAGGTGGGTTGTCCGGATTGCCGCGTTCCCGCTGCAGCGGCCGCCGGGGTGCGCGACGATGAGGACGGAGCACCGCGTTCCGGGGTGATCGTTCCGGCCCCGAGGGAACCGACCCACTCGCCACACACCGAACGGACTCCGACATGCGCACCCCACTGACCCGACTCGCCGCCACCGGCGTCCTGGCCGGCACGGCCACCATGGGACTCGTCGTCGCCGTCACCGCGGCCCTCGCGGCGCCCGCGTCCGCGACCCCGTCCCAGGGGGTGACCGCGGACGACCTCGCCGAACTCGAGCTGGCGCCGTCACTGCTGCCCCCGCCGCCAGCGGGCCATCCGCCGCTGCCCGACGAGACCGAGGGCTCCCTGCGCCGCCTCGTCATCGCGCCGGGCGGCAGCACCGGCTGGCACCACCACAACGGCCACGTCCAGGGAATCGTCGTCTCCGGAACCCTGACGCGGGTGCTGGCCGACTGCTCGCGGGTGGTGTCCGGCCCGGGATCGTGGGTCAGCGAGGATCCCGGCAGCGACCACGTCGGACTCAACCTGGGCTCGGACCCCGTCGTGCTGCTGGTCACCTACCTGCTGCCCGACGACGAACCGTTCGCGGAAGACGCCCCCGCGCGCTGCTCCTGAGGGGTCCGCCCGGACCTGAGGTCCACTCGGGGTTCTACGGTCGTGTCACGCCGCCCCGGTATGTCGGAGGCCGGTCGTAGCGTTACACCGATCGACACGAGGGGACTGTTGTGAGCGAGGTTCGACCATGAGCATGGAATCGGTCGCCTGGAACTCGATGTACCGGATGATGACCGCGCAGAACGACCGGCGTCCGTTCTCGATGGCCACGGTCCGGCGCATCCTGGGGTTCGCGACGCCCCACCGCCGCAAGATCGCGCTGTTCCTGGTCGTCAGCGTCGCCAGCGCGGCGCTCGCGGTGGCGACACCCGTTCTCGCCGGCCGGGTGGTCGACGCGATCGTCGAGGGCACCGACGCCGGCGTCGTGGTGTGGTTGGCGGTGACGATCGCGATCATCGCCGTCGTCGAGGCCGCGCTCGGGTTGTACAACCGCTACCTGTCGTCCGGAATCGGCGAGGGCCTGATCCTCGACCTGCGCACCGCGGTGTTCGATCACGTGCAGAAGATGCCGATCGCGTTCTTCACCCGCACCCGCACCGGCGCCCTCGTGAGCCGCCTCAACAACGACGTCATCGGTGCCCAGCGCGCGTTCAGCGACACCCTGTCCGGGGTGGTCGCGAACCTGGTGACGCTGGCGCTCACCCTCGTCGTGATGCTCGGAATCTCCTGGCAGATCACGGTTCTCGCGCTGCTGCTGCTGCCCGTGTTCGTGCTGCCCGCCCGCCGGATCGGCGCGCGAATGGCCGCCCTGCAGCGCGAGGCCGCGAACCACAACGCCGCCATGAGCACCCAGATGACGGAACGCTTCTCCGCCCCCGGTGCGACCCTGGTCAAGCTGTTCGGCCGTCCGCGTGAGGAATCCGCGGAGTTCGAGGTCCGCGCGCACCGCGTCCGGGACATCGGGGTCCGCACCGCGATGACGCAGAGCGCCTTCGTCACGTCGCTGACCCTGGTGTCGGCGCTGGCGCTGGCACTGGTCTACGGGCTCGGCGGCTGGTACGCCCTGCAGGGCACGCTCGAGCCCGGCTCCGTGGTGGCACTGGCCCTGCTGCTGACCCGCCTGTACGCGCCGCTGACCGCGCTCGCGTCCGCGCGGGTCGAGGTGATGAGCGCGCTGGTCAGCTTCGAGCGGGTCTTCGAGGTGCTCGACCTGCCGCCGCTGATCACCGAACCGGAACACCCGCGGCCGGTCCCGGACGGCCCGGTCTCCGTCGAGTTCGACCGCGTGCGGTTCGCGTACCCGTCCGCAGACAAGGTCTCGCTGGCCTCGCTCGAAGAGGTCGCGACACTCGACACCCGCGGCGGCGTCGACGTCCTCCACGAGGTGTCGTTCCGCGCCGAGCCCGGCCGGATGGTCGCCCTCGTCGGCTCGTCCGGCGCCGGCAAATCGACCATCGCGCAGCTCGTTCCGCGGCTGTACGACACCGACGAGGGAGCGGTCCGGCTCGGCGGGGTCGACGTCCGCGACCTGTCCGCCGACTCGATCCGCGCCACCGTCGGCATGGTCACCCAGGACGGCCACCTCTTCCACGACTCGATCCGGGCGAACTTGCTGCTCGCCCGCCCGGAGGCGTCGGAGGACGACCTGTGGGAGGTGATCGGCCGGGCGCGGCTCACCGAACTGATCCGATCGCTGCCCGACGGCCTCGACACCGTGGTCGGCGAGCGCGGCTACCGGCTCTCCGGCGGCGAGCGGCAGCGGCTGACCATCGCGCGACTGCTGCTCGCACACCCGCGAGTGGTGATCCTGGACGAGGCGACCGCCCACCTGGACTCGACGTCGGAGGCGGCGGTGCAGGCGGCGCTCGGTGAGGCGCTGGCCGGGCGGACGTCCGTGGTGATCGCGCACCGGCTGTCGACGATCCGGGCCGCGGACCAGATCCTGGTCGTCGAGGAGGGTCGGGTCGTCGAACGCGGCACGCACACCGAGCTCCTCGCGGCCGGAGGCCGGTACGAGCAGCTCTACCGCACCCAGTTCGCCGACACCGACGACCAGGCCCACGCACACGTCACCTGACGCGTCACGCCGTCCAGCGGCCGGTTCCGGCGAAGGTGTCGAGGATCGCCGCCGGGCCGGCGAGGTCGAGGCCCTGGCCGCGGACCCAGTCGTCGTCGAAGTAGGTGCCCGAGTAGCGTTCGCCGCCGTCGCAGATCAGGGTGACGACGCTGCCCGCGCGTCCGGTGTCGAGCATCTCGGCGAGCACCGAGAACGCACCCCACAGGTTGGTGCCGGTGGACCCGCCGACGCGCCGGCCCAGCGCGGCGCTGGCGTGGCGGGCGGCGGCGATCGACGCGGCGTCGGGAACCGTCACCATCCGGTCCACCACCTGCCCGACGAACGACGGCTCCACCCGCGGCCGGCCGATGCCCTCGATCCGGGACGGCATCGCGGTCCGGTAGTCGGACGAGCCGGTCTCGTAGCCGCCGATGAACGCCGAGTTCTCGGGGTCGACGACCAGCAGCCGGGTGGCGTGCCTGCGGTACCGGACGTAGCGGCCGATGGTCGCGGACGTGCCGCCGGTGCCCGCCCCGACGACCACCCAGTCGGGGATCGGGTGCCGCTCGAGCCGCATCTGGTCGAAGATGCTCTCGGCGATGTTGTTGTTGCCCCGCCAGTCCGTCGCACGCTCGGCGTGCGTGAACTGGTCCATGTAGTGTCCGTCGACCTCCGCGGCGAGCCGCTGGGCCTCGGTGTAGATCTCCGCCGGGCGGTCCACGAAGTGGCAGCGCCCGCCCTGCGCCTCGATCAGCGCGATCTTCGCGGGACTGGTGCTGCGCGGCATCACCGCGACGAACTCCAGGCCGAGCAGTTTCGCGAAGTACGCCTCGCTGACGGCGGTCGACCCCGACGACGCCTCGATGACCGTGGTGTTCTCGGTGACCCAGCCGTTGCAGATCGCGTACAGGAACAGTGACCGCGCCAGCCGGTGCTTGAGGCTGCCGGTGACGTGGGTCGACTCGTCCTTGAGGTAGAGCGTCACGGGCCAGTCCGGCGGCAGCGGATACCGCAGGAGGTGGGTGTCGGCGCTGCGTTGGGTGTCGGCGTCGATCAGCCGGACCGCGGTGTCGACCCAGTCCCGCGGGCCGCTGCGGTCGACGACGGTCGGGGTCACGGGTGGCTACTTGTCGCCGCGCAGCTTCGACCGCAGATCCTCGCGGTCGAGGCGGCGTTGTTCGTCGACCTGGGCGATCCCCTCGTTGACCCGCGTGCGCATGCCCTTGAACAGCACCAGCGAGAGCGGCAACGCGATGAGGACGGCGAAGATGAGGGCGACGAGCAGCGGCACGTCGACGTCGACCAGCATGCTGCCGCCCAGGATCAGGGCGGCGATGACCACGACCAGACCGAGCCGCGCGACGGTGTAGAGGGCCAGATCGCGGGCGAGCTTGCCCTTCGCGTTCGACGGGGTGGAGGCGGGGGTCGAGTCAGTCACCCTCCCAGGTTACCGGCCTGCCCGAACGGCTCACCGACCCGCCGGACTTATCCGATTTGCGAATTACCTCCCCTTTACTGAATTTAGACAGTTCGAGTACCCAGGGGTTCGGATGCCACCATGTGCGCACTGTCCGTCCGACGAGCCTCACGGAGGATTTTCGATGAGCGTCCCCGCGTTCCACGCCACCCAGGAAGCACTGCTGACCCCTGGTCAGGTGGCTGCCCTCTTCCATGTCGACCCCAAGACGGTCACGCGGTGGGCACACGCCGGACGTCTCGGCTCCCTGCGCACCCCGGGCGGCCACCGTCGATTCCGCGAGTCCGAGGTCATGGCCCTCCTGCAGTCGCTGACCACCGAGGCCACCGTCCGCTGACAGCGGTCCCTGTCCGGAGCGTCGCCCCTTCGGGGCCCGTCCCTCCGGGGCTCGATCCTCCGGGGCTCGATCCTCCGGGGCTCAGTCCTCCGGGGGCGGGGCGACACCCTCCCGGTCGTCGCGCTCGGCCCACTCCAGCAGCGGCGCCAGATCGAAGGGCGCGTCGTCGATGCCCGCGTGCAGGTCGCCCAGCTGCGCGAACCGGGCGGGCATCGACGCGAGCGTGAAGTCCGCCGGCTTCGCATCGTCGATCTCGTCCCATCGGATCGGGGCCGACACCCGCGCGTCCGGCACCCCGCGCACCGAGTACGCCGCCGCCATCGTGTGGTCGCGGGCGTTCTGGTTGTAGTCCACGAACAGCGCGGCCGGGTCGCGTTCCCTGCGCCACCACGTCGTCGTCGCGTCGTCGGGTGCGCGCCGCTCGACCTCCCGCGCGAACGCCAACGCCGCCCGCCTCACGTCCGAGAATCCGTGGTCGGGCGGTATCCGCACGTAGATGTGCATTCCGCGGCCCCCCGACGTCTTCGGCCAGCCCACCGCACCGAGCTCGTCGAGGATCTCGTGCGCGACCCCCGCGACCCGGCGCACCCGGTCCCACCCGCAGTCCGGCATCGGGTCGAGGTCGATCCGCCACTCGTCGGGCTTCTCGACGTCCGCGCGCCGCGAGTTCCACGGATGGAACTCGACGGTGGACATCTGCACGGCCCAGATCACCTCGGCGAGTTCGGTGACGCACAGTTCGTCGGCGTCCCGGTTGTATCGGGGGAAGTGCACGCGCACGGTGTGCAGCCAGTCCGGCGCCCCGCGCGGCACCCGCTTCTGGTGCACCTTCTCCCCTGCCGTCCCGTCCGGGAACCGGTGCAGCATGCACGGCCGTTCCCGCAGCGCCCGGACGATGCCGTCGCCGACGGCGAGGTAGTACTCGACGAGATCGAGCTTCGTCGCACCCGTCTCGGGGAAGTACACCCGTTCCGGGTGCGAGACGCGAATCTCCTTGTCGCCGACCTCGACCGAGGTGGCGTCCCGGGAACCGCGGGCGGCAGCCATGGCTCCGACCGTACCGCGAGAGGACGCCGACCGCTGAGTGGGAACTCCGCCCCGAAACCAGCATCTTTCGTGTAATACTGCAACACGTTCTACCTATTCGTGGTGGCCCGGACTCGGGTTCGCCCGACAGAAGAGGACGTGATGAGCAACGCGACACCCGCCGTCGACGGCTGGTTCACCACCGGCCCCGAGCCGGCCCTGATCGGGACCTCGTGCCGGTCCTGCGGCACGATCTCCTTTCCCCGCGAGACCACCTTCTGCAAGAACCCGGCCTGCGCCGGCGAGGAGTTCGACGACGTCGAACTGTCCCGCCGCGGCACCGTCTGGTCGTACACCGACGCGCAGTACCAGCCGCCCGCCCCGTACATCGCCGTCGGCGACCCGTACGTACCGTTCGCCCTCGCCGCGGTCGAGCTGCCGGAGGGCCTCGTCGTCCTCGGCCAGGTCGCCGACGGGTACGGCGTCGCGGACCTGAAGGTGGGCAGCGACGTGGAGCTCGTCGTCGAGACCCTCTACACCGACGAGACCGGCGACCGCACCGTCTGGCGCTGGAAGCCGGTCACCGCACAGAACGGGGCACCGGCATGAGCAACCACGACGTGGCGGTCCTGGGCGTCGGCATGCACGCCTGGGGCAAGTGGGGCCACTCCTTCGTCCGGTACGGCGTCGCCGCCGCCCGCGCCGCCCTCGCCGACTCCGGCGTGGACTGGCGCGACGTCGACCTGATCGTCGGCGGCGAGACCGTCCGAAACGGGTACGGCGGCTACGTCGCCGGTGCCACGTTCGCGCAGGCCCTCGGCTGGAACGGCGCCCGGGTCGCGACGTCGTACGCGGCGTGCGCGACGGGCGCCCAGGCCCTCGACACCGCCCGCGCCCGCATCCTCGCCGGGCTGTCCGAGGTCGCGCTCGTGGTCGGCGCGGACACCACCCCGAAGGGCTTCCTCGCCCCGAACGCCGGTGAGCGCTGGGACGACCCCGACTGGCTGCGGTTCCGGCTGATGGGCATGACCAACCCGGCGTACTTCGCGCTGGGCGCGCGCCGCCGCATCGACCTGTACGGCGCCACCCCCGAGGACTTCGCGGCGGTGAAGGTCAAGAACGCCCGGCACGGGGTGAACAACCCGTACGCGCGCTACCGCAAGGAGGTCGCCGCGGACGACGTGCTGGCGTCGCCGGTGGTCGCGGACCCGCTGCACCTGCTCGACATCTGCGCCACCTCCGACGGCGGCGCCGCGATCGTGCTGACGTCGATGGAGTACGCCCGCCGCAAGGGCATCGTCGACCCGGTGAAGATCAGGGCGATCTCCACCGTCACCCCGACGTTCCCGCAGACGATCATGGACATGCCGAACTTCTCCACCGAGTCGGCGTCCGCGGTGCCCGCCCCGGCGCGCACCTTCAAGGAGTCGATCGGCGACGCCGCCTACGAGGAGGCGGGTATATCGCCGGAGGACGTCGACGTCGCCGAGGTGTACGACCTGTCGACGGCCCTGGAACTGGACTGGATCGAGGACCTGTCGCTGTGCCCGCGCGGGGAGGCCGAGCAGCTGCTGCGCGCCGGGGACACCACCATCGGCGGCCGCATCCCCGTCAACCCGTCCGGCGGTCTGGCCTGCTTCGGCGAGGCCGTCCCCGCGCAGGCCCTCGCGCAGGTCTGCGAACTCACCTGGCAGCTGCGCGGGCAGGCCGACGGCCGTCAGGTCGAGGGCGCGCGCGTCGGCATCACCGCCAACCAGGGCCTGTTCGGCCACGGATCGGCGATCGTCGTCGCCGTCTGATACCCCCTCTCCTCCGGCTGAAGGCGCCCTTCGTGCGGTCTGACCGCACGAAGGGCGCCTTCAGCCGTGGCAAGTGCGCGGACCCGGGGCTCCGAGTGGGCAACTGCGACTAGCCTTGTGGGTGAGGAGGTGCGTCGTGATCTACCTGTTGGCGCTCATCGGACTGGTGACTGTCGCGGTGCTGCTGTGGAAGGCTTTCGGACCCGACTCCGAGGCGACCGGAGGTCGCGTGATGGGACCGGACGACGACCCCGAATTCCTGTGGCAGGTCGATCGGCAGAATCACCGGCGGACCGGTGGTACCCAGGACGGTGCGCCGGGAGATCCGCAGGACTGACCCCGGGGTGACCCCACCGACGGCCGGGCTCACTCCGTTGGCTTGCCCAGCGCCTTGAACAGCCGATCGGTCACCTTGACGGCGAGGTCTCCACCGTCGGCATCCTGCACGAACACCGCGAAGGCCAGATCGCCCCGGTATCCGTAGAACCAGCGGTCGTCGTCGTGGGCTCCGGTCGCGCCGACCACGTCCCCGTAGCCGGCGAGCAGGTTGGCGGGCTCCCGGTGGACGGTGTCGCGCATGATGCCGCGCAGCTGTTCGGTGACGGCACCGGGCAGCTGGGGAACCGTTTCGTCGGTGGTCGCCGGCTGACCCGCCGCGATCACCGGGACCGTCGGGGCGCCGCGCGCGACGGACGCCGCGACCAGCGCCATCCCGAACGGACTGACCGCCACCTGATCGTCGTCGGACTGCTTCTCCTGCGACCCCCGCATCAGGTTCGGACCGCCACCGAACGACGCCGTCTGCTGATCCAGGCCCGGAATCGTGTACTTGACGCCGAGCCCGAGTTGCTTCGCGGCCTGCTGCAGGTCGACGTTCTGCGCCGACGCGGCCAGGCGAACCAGATCGAGCGTCGACCCCGACGGGTACAGGCCGGTGAAGGCGATCGGGCCGACGTCGGTGGCCTGGTTGTTCTGCGCGACCGCGAGGATCGCGCCGGTCGACGGCTGGATCGCGACGATCGCGGCGGGCGTTCCGACGCTGACCGCCGCGTCCTCCGCAGCCAACTGCAGATGCGGGTCCACCGACGACCGGATGTCGGGGCCGGGCGGGCCCTGGTAGCCGGTCAGCCGCACGGTCTGGCCGTTCGGTTCGACGGCGTTGATCGCCCAGCCCTGGCTCGCGTCCCGGTTCGACTGCCACACCGTCCGCATCGCGTCGACCACAGGCCCGTAGACGCGCCGGTCGATCGTGATCAGCCGCGGCTGACCCTCGACGACCACGCCGGGCACGGCGCGCAGTGAGTCCTCGAGCACCGCGAAGTCTGCGTCGCGGAGGTTGACCGCGGTGATCGCCTGCCCGTTCGCGGCGGCAAGTTCCTGCTGCAGCGATTCGGCGGTGATCAGGGGGGCGACCGGTTCGATGGCCTTCGCCAGGGCGACGGTGCTCCCCACCGGATCACCGGTCCGGCTCGGGTCGAGGCGGATCGCGTTGATGGTCTGTTCCGTCATCATCGGGGCTCCCCCGACGTCGAAAACCGTCGGCGGGGCGGCGTCGGTGCGGTCGAGACGGACGGTGCGGCCGTTGCCGAGACCGGGCATGAACGTCGCCGGATTCCACGACACCCGCCAGCCGACGGACAGGTTCCGCACCCAGCCGTTGACGTTGTAGGTCCAGGTCCGGTCCTTGCCGAGGTCCCAGGTCGCGACGGCGCTGAACATCCCCGAATCGGCGTCGAGGTCGATGATCTGGGTGACGTCGACGTCCACACTCTCCGGCGCGAGGGCGTCGAAGGCCTGCGCAATGGTCGATTTCGCGGCTTCCGGGTAGGAGGTGAGTGCGGCCGCCTCGTCGACGTCACCGTCGCCGAGGGCCTCGACGTACCGGGCGAGGACGGACTGCGCGTCGTTCTTCGGTTTCGTGAAGCCACCGCCGACGACCGCGACGCCGAGCACCAGCACAGCGGCCAGCGCGATCACAGACCAAATCCAGAGCCGTCGCCCCCTCACCGTCCGCATGTGTCGATCATCCGGTACCGAACCGCTTCATTGCAGCCGCTGACGGGGGCTAAGTGGTCACAACTCCGCCACGGTTCCGTGACCTGTTGCGTTATCCGGTGTCCAATCGTGACTCATTTCGTGGACACGAAGTGGAACCGTCAGGTCAGGCCCGCGTACGAGTGCAGACCCGACACGACCATGTTGATGATGAACAGGTTGAACAGCATGGCGACGAAGCCCGCGACGTTGATCCACGCGGCCCGGGTGTCGCGCCAGCCCGACGTCGCGCGAGCGTGCAGGTACGCGGCGTAGATCACCCACGCGATGAAGGAGACGGTCTCCTTCGGGTCCCAGCCCCAGAAGCGACCCCACGCCGCCTCCGCCCAGATCGCGCCGAGGATGATGCCGGCACCGAACAGTGGGAACGCGATGATCGTCGTCTTGTAGGCGAGGCGGTCGAGCGTCTGGGCGTCGGGCAGACGCACCGCGACCTTGCCGAGGACACCGCTCGACTCCTCGCCCTTCGGCTGCCGGATGCGCAGCAGGAACAGCAGGCTGGCGACACCCGAGACGAGGAAGATGCCGCTGCCGACACTGACGATCGTGACGTGGATGGGCAGCCAGTACGAGCGCAGCGCCGGGACGACCGGTGCCGCGTCGGCGTACAGCACGGTCGCCGCCAGGAACATCAGGATCAGCACCGGGATCAGCAGGAACGCCCACAGCGAGCGGTACTGCTGCTTGCGCAGCAGGACCAGGCCCATCGCCGTCGCCGCCGCGACCGCCATGCTGACGAACTCGTACATGTTGCCGAGCGGGAAGCGTTCGGTCGCGAAGCCGCGCAGGACGATCGACGCCAACTGCAGCGCGACACCGACGACCAGCACCGACATCGCCATGTTGCCGAGCCGCTCGGACCACGGCTTGTCCCGCCGATCGGTGACCCTGCCGGGGACCGGCTGCGACGGCGCCGGCCCCGCCGTCGCCCCGGAGGGCGCACCGGCCGTGACGAGTTCGCGCGCCTCGCGATCCTGCACCGCCTGCGCGCGGGTGGTCGCGTACTGCGCGATGAGCAGCACGAACGCCAACACGAAGATCGCGAACGCGGACTCGAACGCCAGGTCGCTGTACTGCGCCAGGTTCTCGTTGATCGGCATGCTTCTCTCTCCTGCGCGTCAGGCGCGATTCTGCGGTGTGTCCGGCGTGCGCCCGAGGTCCTCGAGCAGGCGGGCGGCGAGCCGATCGAACTCGTCGCCCCAGCCGGCCTGGTCGGTGCGGGCGAGTCCACCCAGCTCTACTACGGTACGTCGTGGCTGCCGGTCCAATGTATCGGACCCGGTCCCGCGATCGGCTGACTCGGGATACACCCGCACCCAGATGCGACGCCGCTTGACCACGAGCGACACCAGCAGTCCCGCCATCATCGTGATCGCGAAGACAAGCACCCACTGCTGCGCCGGATCGTGCGAGACCTGCAGGTTCACGAAGTCCTTCGCGCCGTCGAAGCGGACGACGGTGCCGTCCGAGAGCGTCGTCGACTCGCCCGGCGTCAGGTTGACCCGGGTCTCCTTCACCATCCGGCCCTGGTTCACCAGTTCCTTGCTCAGCGAGAAGATCGACTGCGGGTTGCCGGTGTCGAGCCCGGTGTCGCCCTTGTAGACGTCGATCGCGACCGCGGGATCGGTGAGCGCCGGGAAACTCGACGAGAGCAGGTCGCCGTGGAAGAACGCCGTCGGCGCGAACAGTCCCTCGATGCCGATCTGGTTCTGCCTGCGCTCCGTCTCGTCCGGGTACATGCCGCCCGGCGGGTCGAAGCGCATCGCGCCGCTGGACAGGAAGGTGGTCGCGTCGTCGGGCCGCCACTGCAACGTCTCGGTGCGCGACTCCCCGTTCGGGAAGGTCACCGTGAACGTCGGCGCGTAGCCGTGGCCCTGCAGGTAGACGCGGTCGCCCGCGACCCGCAGCGGGTGGTTGACCTGCAGCTGCGCGTCGCGCCACGTGTTGGACTCGAGGTCGTCGCCGGCCTGGTACTCGATGTTCGACGTGAACATCTCCGCCTGACCGTTGTCGAGGTAGTCGGCGGTGAAGTCGTTGACCTTCACACACAGCGGCGTCATCCCGGTGCCGTCCTCGGAGTTGCCGGCGCGGAACGAGTCGAACACCGCCGGCGAGGTGGTGCAGATGCCCGGGCCGCCGTCGGCGATGACGATGACGTTGCCCTCGTAGCTGAACAGCTTGCCGATCGCGATCGCCGCGAGCAGACCCACCAGCGACAGGTGGAACACCAGGTTGCCCGCCTCGCGCAGGTAGCCCTTCTCGGCGGACACCGTGATCTCGCCGGGCCGTCCGGAACGCAGGTCGTCCCCGGTGCGGGTGATCGTCTTCCAGCCGCGCAGCCGGGCGACGGCACCGGCCGCGACGGCGTCCGGGGTGGCGTCGACGACGGCGTCGGTGTGGTGCGGCAGCCGGGACAGCCGGCGCGGCGCGGCGACCGGCTGGGTGCGCAGCGCCTGGAAGTGGTCCCAGCAGCGCGGGATGATGCAGCCGATCAGCGACACGAACAGCAGCACGTAGATGGCGGTGAACCAGAAGCTGCCGAACACGTCGAACAGCTCGAGGCGGTCCATCCACGGCCCGAGCGTGGGTCGGTTCGCGATGTACTCGTCGACCTTGCCCGCGTTGAGGCTGCGCTGCGGCAACAACGCGCCCGGGATCGCGGCCAGCGCCAGCAGGAACAGCAGCACCAGCGCGGTCCGCATCGACGTCAGCCCGCGCCAGGTGTTGCGGACCAGCGCCGCCGCCCGGCCCGCCACCGACTGCCGGGGTACCGCCGCACCCGCGTCGTCCTCGGTCCTGTCCTTCTCGTCGACCGTCATGTCGGCGCCGCCACCTTCCGTGCCTCTCATATGGGCAGAGTCACTTCCGACACGAACGCGTCACGAACCCAACCGACGAACACATCCCACGCCCCCGTGACCAGCGCGACACCGACCGCGACCAGCATCACGCCACCGAAGATCTGGATGACGCGCGCGTTGCGCCGCAACCATCCGACCCCACGCAGGGCGCTCGCCGACCCGAAGGCCAGCAGCACGAACGGCAGTCCGAGGCCGACGCAGTAGGCGACCATCAGCACCAGTCCGCGGGCCGCGGTGGTGCCCTCGGTACCCGCCGCGACGGTGAGCACACCGGTCAGCGTCGGCCCGAGGCACGGCGTCCAGCCGAGCGCGAACACGCCGCCGAGCAGCGGTGCGCCGACGAGGCCGGAGATCCGGCGCGGCTCGAACCGCACGTCGCGCTGCAACGCCGGGATCAGGCCGATGAACACCAGGCCCATCGCGATCGTCACGACGCCACCGATCCGCTGGAACATCTCCCGGTTCACCGACAGCGCGGACATCGCCCCGAACACCGTCATCGTGGCCAGCACGAACACCACGGTGAACCCGGCCACGAAGAGTCCGGCCGCGCCCGCCACCCGCACTCGCGCGGCGCGCGTCTCGGTGCGCACACTCGCCTGCTCGACCGTCACCGGCGGCGCGTCGGCACCGACCACACCGGCCAGGTACGACAGGTAGCCCGGCACCAGTGGCACGACGCACGGCGACGCGAACGACACCAGGCCCGCGAGGATGCACACGGCGAACGCGAGGATCAGCGGCCCGGTGGCCGCGGTGGACTGGAAGGTGGCGCCGATACCCTGCGCATGCACGCCGACGCTCTGCGCATGCACGCCGATGCTCTGGGCCAGTACTGCTGTGTTCACTGCTCGGCCGCGATCCTCTCGACCGCGGGCTGCAGGTCGTCGACGAGCAGTGCGGTCAGGTACACCGCCGCGACGCGGTGCTGACGGTCCAGGACGATGGTGGACGGGATGACGCTGGTCGGGTAGTTGCCGCCGAGTGCGGTGAGACTGCGCATCGACGGGTCCCAGATCGACGGGTATCCGACGTTGTTGTTGGTGACGAAGTCCTGTGCCTTGTCCCGCTGCGGGTCCCGGACGTTGATGCCGAGGAACGCGACGCCCTGGTCGCGGGTGGCCTCGTACACCTTCTCGAGGTCGTCGACCTCGCCGCGGCACGGTCCGCACCACTGGCCCCACAGGTTGATCACGACGACCTGGTCCTCGAAGTCGGACAGCGAGACGGTCTTACCCTCCTCCATCAGGTCCTCGCCGGTGAGGTTGCCGATGGTGCCGCGGTCGGCGGGCGGGTCGTAGTAGATCGACGTCTGGCCGCCGGGCGAGACGAAGTCGAAGGTGCCGCCCTGTGCGACGGCGTCGTCGCCGGTGGCGCAGGCGCTGGCCAGCCCGCCGAGCAGCACGCTCAGCACCAGGGCAACAAGGACCTGTGCGCGCCGTCGGTGGCCGGTGCCACCGACAACGCGCACAGGCGGCGAAGCCGCACTCATGCCCCGGTCACCCTCGGATCCGACGCGCCTGCGGGCTCCGAGTAGACGATGTCGACGAGGGTGTCGCCCTCGTACACCAGCGAGGTCAGCGACGCCAGGCCGCACTGCCGGTGCCGGGGGTCGTGCCAGAGCCGCTCACCCTGCAGGAAGCGGCGCAGCGTCCACACGGGCAGCTGGTGGCTGACGCACACGGCCTCGTGCCCGACGGCCGCGACGCGCGCCGCGTTGACGGCGGCCAGCATCCGGTGCGCGATCTGCAGGTACGGCTCGCCCCACGACGGGGTGAACGGGTCGCGCAGCTTCCACCAGTGCCGCGGACGGCGCAGCGCACCGTCGCCGACGGAGACCTTCAGGCCCTCGAAGTCGTTCGCGGCCTCGATCAGGTTGTCGTCGGTCGCCAGGGTCAGGCCGTGCGCGTCCGCGATCGGCGACGCGGTCTCCTGCGCCCGCTGCAGCGGCGACGCGACGACGTGGGTGATGTCGTGCGCGGACAGCACCGATGCGACCGTGCGGGCCTGCGCCTGACCGGTCACCGACAGCCGGTAGCCGGGGAGCCGCCCGTACAGGATGCCCTTCGGGTTGTGCACCTCACCGTGCCGCAGGACGTGCACGATCGTGCGGGACTCGGCGGGGTCTGCGGACGGCGTCTGCTGGGGGCTTGTCACGGTGGTCTGCTCCGGGAGCTGGATGGTGGGTGTCGGGTGGTCGGGGTGGATCTAGGTGCCGGGGGTCGCCGCGGCGGCCGCGGCGGCCGCCGCGGGGACGGCGGCGGCGATGCGGTCGAAGGCGCCCTCGTCGAGCGCGGACGAGACGAACCAGGCCTCGTACGCGCTCGGGGGTGCGTACACGCCGCGGGAGAGCAGCGTGTGGAAGAAGGCGGGGTACCGCCACGTCTCGCTCGCCTTCGCCTCCGCGTAGCTGGTCACGGGTCGGTCGGCGAAGAACACGCTCACCATGGTGCCTGCAAATTGCACTTGGTGCCGCACACCTGCAGCGTGGAGTGCGTCACCGAGCAGCCGACCGAGGGTGGCGGCGTTGCGTTCGAGCGCGTCGTAGACGCTCTGATCTGCGGCTTTCAGGCTGGCGAGGCCGGCGGCGACGGCGACCGGGTTCCCGGACAGGGTGCCCGCCTGGTACACCGGGCCGGCCGGTGCGAGGTGGTTCATGACGTCGGCGCGGCCACCGAACGCGGCGGCGGGCAGCCCGCCGCTCATCACCTTGCCGAAGGTCGTGAGGTCACCGGCGACGCCGTCGAGGCCGTACCAGCCGGACCGGCTGACGCGGAATCCGGTCATCACCTCGTCCATGATCAGCAGCGCGCCGTTCGCGGTGCAGAGGGACCGCAGACCCTCGTTGAAGCCGGGCAGCGGCGGGACGGCGCCCATGTTGCCCGCGGCGGCCTCGGTGATGACGCATGCGATCTCGCCGGGGTGCGCGGCGAAGGCCTGCTCGACGGCGGCGAGGTCGTTGTAGGGCAGCACGATGGTGTCGGACGACTGGGCGCCGGTGACGCCGGGCGAGGTCGGCAGCCCGAAGGTGGCCAGGCCGGAGCCCGCCTCGGCGAGCAACGCGTCGACGTGGCCGTGGTAGCAGCCGGCGAACTTGACGATCTTGGTGCGGCCGGTGAACCCGCGGGCGAGCCGGACCGCGCTCATCGTCGCCTCGGTGCCCGAGTTGACCAGGCGCACCTGCTCGACGGAGGTGCGGTCGACGATCAGTTCGGCGAGCTCGACCTCGCCCTCGGTGGGGGCGCCGAACGACAGGCCGCCGACGGCCGCCCGCTGCACCGCCTCGACGACAGCGGGATGCGCGTGCCCGAGGATCATCGGACCCCACGAACAGACGAGGTCGACGTAGTCGTTGCCGTCGACGTCGGTGAGGGTGCAGCCGTGGGCCTGGGCGATGAACCGGGGGGTGCCGCCGACCGAGCCGAATGCCCGGACCGGGGAGTTCACGCCGCCGGGGGTGACGGCGGCGGCGCGCTCGAAGAGTTCTGCGGATCGAGTGGCAGGCTGCGCCGAGGCGCCGGGGGTGGCAGTCACGGCCTCCAGTGTCCCAGTTCCCGCGAACCCGGCAACGACAGGGTGTTGGGACAGGCTGCGGCCACCCGGTGACACACCGGGCCCGGGACGATGCGTGTCGTCCCGGGCCCGGGGGCGTGCGGGCGGCGGTGGATCAGATGAAGGGGCTGGGTGCGTCGACGATCAGTCCGTGGCAGACGCCGGTCGGCAGGCACACCTCGTTGATGCGGGCCATGCTGATGCGGACGCCGTCGACGACGCGGTAGAAGGAGTAGTTGCGGCCGTCGATGCTGTGTGCGCGCACGCCGGGAATGGTGGTGAAGTCCTTGTGCGTGTAGAGCAGGTCGTCCTGGGTGATCACCGGGTTGACCAGGAACTCGGTGTGCGAGCCGTCGACCAACGGGGTGAACCTCTCCGAACCGGGCACCGCGGGAGCGGCGGAGGCGATCGCGGCCGACGTGGCCAGGACGGCGACGGTTCCGGCGGCGACGGTGGCAATTCGGGCGATTCGGTTGACTGCGCTCATAGTTCACCGATGAAACACCACTGACGCCTGCCACGCCAGCGACACGAGTCACGGCGAAATAGCGAATGAGTTGCGAATCACCGCTTCACAGGTTCCCGCGTGCCTCCTGCTCGCGTTCGATGGACTCGAACAGGGCCTTGAAGTTGCCCTTGCCGAAGCCGAGCGAACCGTGCCGTTCGATCAGTTCGAAGAACACCGTCGGCCGGTCACCGAGGGGTTTGGTGAAGATCTGCAGCAGGTAACCGTCCTCGTCGCGGTCGACGAGGATGCCGCGCGCCTTCAGCTCGTCGATCGGGACCCGGACCCGGCCGATCCGGGCGCGGAGCTGCGGGTCGTCGTAGTACGCGTCGGGCGTCGGCAGGAACTCGACGCCTTCGGCGCGTAGTCGGTCGACGGCGCGCAGGATGTCGTCGGTGGCGAGCGCGAGGTGCTGGCAGCCGGGTTCGCCGTAGTAGTCGAGGTACTCGTCGATCTGCGACCGTTTGCGTCCGACCGCCGGTTCGTTGAGGGGGAACTTGACGCGGTGGTTGCCGTTCGCGACGACCTTGCTCATCAGGGCGGAGTACTGGGTCGCGATGTCGTCGCCGACGAACTCGGCGAGGTTCGTGAAACCCATGACCTCGTTGTAGAACCGCACCCAGTGGTCCATCCGGCCCATCTCGACGTTGCCCACGGCATGGTCGAGGGCGGCGAACACCCGGTCCTCCGCGCCGGGCCGGGGCACGAATCCCGAACAGCGGGGCTCGAAGCCGGGCAGGTACACCCCGCGGTACCCGGACCGGTCGACGAGCGTGTGCCGGGTGCTGCCGTAGGTGGCGAGCGCGGCGAGCCGGACTGTGCCGGACTCGTCGGTGACGTCGTGGGGTTCGTCGAGGACGACGGCGCCGTGGGCGCGGGCGTGCGCGACGCAGCGGTCGACGTCGAGGACCTCGAGGGCCAGGTCGACGACGCCGTCACCGTGCCGGCGGTGGTGGTCGGCGAGCGCGCTGGTGGGGTCGACGGCGCCGGTGAGCACGAATCGGACCGACCCGGATTCGAGGACGAACGACCGGTGGTCGCGTTGCCCGGTCTCGGGGCCGGCGTGCGCGACGAGTGTCATCCCCCACGCCGAGGTGAAGTAGTGACAGGCCTGGGTGGCGTTGCCGCACACGAACTCGACTGCGTCCATCCCGACGACGGGGAACGGGTCGGCTGCGTCGTCGTGGTCGACGAGTCCGACGAGTCGCCGCAGCTGTCCGGCACGCAGGTGCGCGGCACGTTCGTGGGAGGTGAGGCGTGCGGTGGTCATGCCTCACTGTCGGCCCGGGCGCCGGAGTGCGCAACAGTCGGCGTTGACGGTGGTCACCCTGTACAGAATGCTGGGCATCGACGCGGTTTCACTGGACAGATCGACCAGGAGGCAGCCATGTCCATCGACCGTCTCGACGCGGCCCTGCTGGCCCTGCTGCACACCGAGCCCCGCGTCGGGGTGCTCGAGGCGTCGCGGCGTCTCGGTGTCGCGCGCGGCACCGTCCAGGCCCGGCTGGACCGCCTCGAACGGTGCGGGGTGATCGCCGACCGTTCCCCCACCCTGGACGCCGCCGCGCTCGGGTTCCCGGTGTCGGCGTTCGCGACGCTCGAGATCGTGCAGGGTCAGGGCCACAGTGCCGTGATCGAGCATCTGTCGGCGATCCCCGAGGTGCTCGAGGCGCACACCACGACCGGCGCGGGCGACCTCCTGGTGCGGGTGGTGGCCCGCACCCACGCCGATCTGCAGCGCGTGATCAACGAGATCGTCGACGGCAGGCACGTCCTGCGCTCCTCGACGTCGATCGCGTTGGAGACGCCGATCCCGCTGCGGCACCTGCAGTTGGTCCCGGTCGCCCGCGACGATCCGCGGTGACGCGTCAGTTCGGCAGGTGCGGCTCGATCTCCCGCAGGATCGCGGCGCGGGACTTCGCCCCGGCCAGTCGCACGACCCGCTCGCCGCCGACGAACAACGCCAGCGTCGGCGTGCCCATCACCTGGTACTCACCGGTGGTGACGGGGTTCGCCGCGACGTCGAGCGTCAGGATGCGCAGGCGTCCGTCGAGGTCGCCGGCGATCTGGTCGAGCACGGGCGCGACCATCCGGCACGGCCCGCACGAGGCGGCGGTGAAGTCGACGAGAACCGGCAGGTCGGAGCCGAGGACATCGGCGGCGAAGTCGGAGTCGGTGGTGGAGGCGAGGGCCATGAGTGTCCTTCTTCCTGTGGTGGTGTGGTCGGTCAGCGGTTGACCTGGGCGAGAAGTCGTTGTCCGGGAACCACTTCCGATCCGCACTCGCAGACCAGCCGGGCCTCGACCCGGCCACCGCAGCCGCCGTGCCGGTAGGCGACATCGGGGACCGACGCCGTGTCGAGGTGCCGCTCCCCCCAGTCGGTCAGCGCGGCGAGCACGGGAAGCAGGTCGAGCCCGGCGGCGGTGAGCGTGTACTCGAGCCGCGCCCGACTTCCCGGGACGCGGTACTCGCGGGTGCCGAGCACCCCCGCCTCGACGAGCCGTCGCAGTCGGTCGGACAGCACGGTGCGCGGGGCTCCGGTCGCGGAGCGGAGTTCGTCGAAGCGCCGCAGTCCGAGCGACACCTCGCGCACGACGAGCAGCGCCCAGCGTTCGCCGAGCAGGGTCACCGTGTCCGAGAGCGTGGTCACGATGCTGAGTCTACATTCCGAACCCAGCTCTTCCGCCTCCCCTCCCACTCCCCGGCTGAAGGTGACCTTCATCTCGATGAGCGAGACGAAGGCCACCTTCCGTCAGCGGGGGGATCGGGCGACGGCCGTTCGGCGAACGGTTCACATGTACGAAATATCAGCCGAAGACTCCGGAAACATCCGCACCCGAAACTCGGTCTGGTTGGTTCGGTCGACAGAAGGAGAGCTCCGTGAGCGCATGCCGCGATGCCGACAGCGTCGACACGCTGTGCGCCTACTGCGGGGTGGGTTGCGGTCTGGTGCTCGACATCACCACGGACCCGGAGACCGGACGGCGCCGCGCCGCCAAGTCCACCGGACGCACCGATCACCCGACGAACTTCGGTCGCCTGTGCACGAAGGGCTCGACCACCGCCGACATGCTCGCCGGGTCGGGACGCATGGAGTCCGCCTACCTGCGGCCGCAGCGCGGCGCACCGGTCGAGGCCACCGTGATGGACGCCGCCATCACCGAGACGGCCACCCGACTGCGGGCGATCGTCGACGAGCACGGTCCGGACGCCGTGGCGCTGTACGTGTCGGGGCAGATGTCCCTCGAGGCCCAGTACCTGTCGAACAAGCTGGCCAAAGGGTTCATCGGCACCAATCAGATCGAGTCGAACTCGCGGCTGTGCATGGCCAGCGCGGGCACCGGCTACAAGCAGTCCCTCGGCGCGGACGGCCCGCCCGGCTCGTACCAGGATTTCGACCACGCCGACGTCTTCTTCGTGATCGGCGCCAACATGGCCGACTGCCATCCGATCCTGTTCCTGCGGATGATGGACCGCGTCAAGGCCGGCGCGAAGCTGATCGTCGTCGACCCCCGGCGCAACGCGACCGCCGACAAGGCCGACCTCTTCATGCAGATCGCGCCCGGCACCGACCTGGCGCTGCTCAACGGGCTGCTGCACCTGATCGTGGAGAACGGGCACACCGATCCGGAGTTCATCGCCGAGTTCACCGAGGGCTGGAACGCCATGCCCGACTTCCTCGCCGACTACACGCCGGGGAAGGTCGCCGAGATCACCGGTATCCCCGAGGCGGACATCCGTACCGCGGCGCGGTGGATCGGCGAGGCCTCCGACTGGACGAGCTGCTGGACGATGGGCCTGAACCAGAGCACCCACGGCACCTGGAACACCAACGCGATCTGCAACCTGCACCTGGCGACGGGCGCGATCTGCAAGCCCGGCAGCGGCCCGTTCTCGCTCACCGGGCAGCCGAACGCGATGGGTGGCCGCGAAATGGGCTACATGGGTCCGGGACTGCCCGGGCAGCGGGCGATCACGTCCGAGGCGGACCGCGACTTCGTCGAGGACCGCTGGGGCATTCCGCGCGGGACGCTGCGCACCGACGTCGGCGGCGGCACCATCGACATGTTCTCCCGCATGGCCGACGGCGACATCAAGGCCTGCTGGATCATTTGCACCAATCCCGTTGCGACGGTGGCGAACCGCCGGACCGTGCTCGCCGGGCTGGAGAAGGCCGAGCTGGTGATCACGCAGGACGCCTTCCGGGACACCGAGACCAACGAGTACGCCGACATCCTGTTGCCCGCCGCGCTGTGGACCGAGTCGGACGGGGTGATGATCAACTCCGAACGCAACGTCACCCTGTTCCAGCGGGCCCTCGACCCGGTCGGGCAGGCGCTGCCGGACTGGCAGATCATCGCCCGGATCGCCTGCGAGATGGGCTACGCCGAGGCGTTCACCTACTCCTGCGCGGAGGAGGTGTTCGAGGAGATCAAGCAGTTCGCCAATCCGCGAACGGGATACGACCTGCGCGGCGTCAGCTACGAGCGGCTGCGGCAGACGCCGATCCAGTGGCCGTGCCCCCCGGATGCCGACTCCGACCGCGACCCCGACACCGGACGGCACCCGATCCGCTACCTCAACGACGGTGTGAGCCAGCATCTTCTGGTCCGCGAGGACGGCACCACGCCGCGGTTGGCGTTCCCGACCCCGAGCGGGCGTGCCGCCTTCTTCGCGCGCCCGCACATGCTGCCGGCCGAGATACCCGACGACGACTTCCCGTTCCTGCTGAACACCGGTCGGCTGGCGCACCAGTGGCACACGATGACCAAGACCGGCAAGGTCGCGAAGCTGAACAAGCTCAACCCCGGCCCGTTCGTCGAGATCCACCCCGACGACGCTGCGCGTCTGGGTGTCACCGCGAAGGACCGGGTCGAGGTGGCGTCGCGGCGCGGGCGGGCGGTGCTTCCCGCCGTGGTCAGCGACCGGGTGCGTCCCGGGGACTGCTTCGCCCCGTTCCACTGGAACGACGTGTTCGGTGAGTACCTGGCGATCAACGCGGTCACCAACGACGCGATCGACCCGGCGTCCCAGCAGCCGGAGTTCAAGGCCTGCGCGGTCACCCTCGCGAAGGTCGTCACCGACGGGGAACCGCCCGCCGACGACGGGACCGCACCGTCTGTCGCCGCCGCAACGGCTTTCGACACTGCCGCACCGCTTTCGACGGAGGAGAACCGTGTGACTCGGGTCGACACCCTCGCCGACATCCTGGGCCTGTCCGACCAGGCTCCGATCGACTTCGACCCCGTCGGGCGACGCTACCTCGCCGGGATGCTGACCGCGCTGCGCGCCGACGCCGCCGGCTCGGGGGTTCCGGTGTTGCCGGATTCGGCGCCGTTCGATCCGGCCGCCCGCGCGTGGGTGGACGGGCTGCTCGCCGGATTGTTCTCCCGCACCACGGTGTCGACGACGAAACCGGCGTCGCCGCTCGACTCCCCGGCCCCCGGCCGGGCACCGGTCACCGTGCTGTGGGCGTCGCAGACCGGCACCGTGGAGGAGTTCGCGTCCGGCTGCGCGGCGTCGCTCTCGGATGCCGGTGTGCCGGTCACCCTGCACGACATGGACGGGTTCTCCGCCACGGATCTCGCGGGCACACGTGAGCTGCTGGTGATCACGAGCACCACCGGTGACGGAGATCCACCGGACAACGGGAGCGGCCTGTGGAGCGCCCTGTCCGCTGCGGACGCGCCGCAGCTGACCGGCACCCGCTTCGCCGTCCTCGCGTTCGGCGACTCCAACTACGACGACTTCTGCGGTCACGGACGCAAACTCGACGCCCGGCTCGCCGAGCTCGGCGCCACGCGCATCGTCGACCGGGTGGACTGCGAACCGGACTTCGACGCTGCCGCGGCCGGGTGGCTGGACGCGGTCACGACGGCATTGACCGGCGCCCCGGACGACGCACCGCCGACGCCCGCGCCGCCTGCTCCGGCGACGACCGCGCCCGGGTCGTCCACGACGTCGTTCCCGGCCCGGGCGACGGCCACCGAACCGGCAGCGCCGCAGGCTCGCTACGGACGCAAGTCGCCGCTCGTGACCAAGCTGGTCCGCAACACCGTGCTGAGCCGGCCCGGATCGTCGAAGGACGTGCGCCAGTTCGGGTTCCACCTGCCGGAGGACACCCTCGACTACGAGGCCGGTGATGCGCTCGGGGTGTGGCCGCGCAACAGCCGCCCGTTCGTCGACGAGTGGCTCGGCGCCACCGGTCTCGACGGTGACGCGACCGTCGACGTCGCCGATCACGGCGCGATGCCGCTGCGCACCGCACTTCTCGAGCGTCTGGAGATCACCCGCATCACCGGCGATCTGCTCCGGTTCGCGCACGAGCGCACCGGCGACGCGCAGCTCGCGGAGCTGATGAAGCCGGAGAACAAGGGACGCCTCGACGACTGGTCGTGGGGCAGGCAGTCGCTCGACCTGCTCACCCACGCCCCGTTCCGCGCTTCCGCGAACGAGTGGCTGGCCGTCCTCAAACCCCTTCAGCCCCGGCTGTACTCGATCTCGTCGAGCCCGAAGGAGAATCCCCGCGAGGTCCAGTTGACGGTCTCGGCCGTCCGGTACAACATTCACGGCATCCCGCGGCGCGGCGTCTGCTCGACGTACCTCGCCGACCACGCCGAGGACGACGACATCGGCATCTTCGTGCAGAAGTCGCGGCACTTCCGGCCCCCGGCCGACGCGGACACACCGATGATCATGATCGGGCCGGGCACCGGCGTCGCCCCGTTCCGCGCCTTCATGCACGAACGGCGGGCGCTCGGCCACACGGGACCGAACTGGCTGTTCTTCGGTGAGCAGCATGCGGGCACCGACTTCTACTACCGCGACGAGATCGAGGAACTCCGCGGCGACGGCTTCCTCACCGAACTCGATCTGGCGTTCTCCCGCGATCAGAGCAAGAAGATCTACGTCCAGGACCGGATGCGCGAACGCGGTGCGCAACTGTGGCAGTGGCTGCAGGAGGGTGCGCACTTCTACGTGTGCGGTGACGCGAACCGGATGGCCAAGGACGTCGACCAGGCGCTGTGCGGCATCGTCGCGCAGCACGGCCGCCTCGCGCCGCGCAGCGCGGAGGCGTACGTGAAGGCGCTCGCGGCGGAGAAGCGGTACGTGCGCGACGTGTACTGATCCGGCCCCGGCCGCAGATCCGCTGATGCGCCAATATTGACCTCATCTCTCCGCTGATACGATCTTCTGGCCTACCGGAGACCGATTCTGCGAAAGAGAGATCGATGCCGTCGCTACGCATCAAGGATGCTGCGGATCTGCTCGGCGTCAGCGACGACACCGTCCGCCGCTGGATCGACAGCGGCGCCCTGCCCGCCGACAAGGACGCTTCGGGCCGCAAGGTCGTCGACGGGAAGGTCCTCGCGGAGTTCGCCACTCGGCAGGCCACTCCCCCGGCCGACCCGATCGGATCCGCCAGCTCGGCGCGCAATCGCTTCGTCGGTCTGGTCACCAAGGTCACCACCGACACGGTGATGGCCGAGGTGCAGATGCAGTGCGGCCCGTTCACCGTCGTCTCCCTGATGAGCTCGGCCTCCGTGCGTGAGCTCGGCCTCGAACCCGGCTCCGTCGCGGTCGCCATGGTCAAGGCCACCACCGTCATCGTCGAAACACCCGAAGGAACTTCGTGAAGCACAGCAGGACCCTCGCAACACTGTTCGCCGCGGTCGCCGCCACCGCAGCCATCGCCGGATGCTCGAGCTCGTCCACCGACGAGGACGCCACCCCGACCAGCGCCGCCGACTCGGCCGCCGTCTCGGGTGACCTGACGGTGTTCGCGGCCGCCTCGCTGAAGTCGACGTTCACCGAACTCGGCGACATGTTCGAGGACGCGCATCCCGGCACCTCGGTGACGTTCAACTTCGCCGGGTCGTCCGACCTGGTCGCGCAGCTCCAGCAGGGCGCGCCGGCCGACGTGTTCGCCTCCGCCGACACCGCCAACATGACGAAGGCGCAGGACCTGGTCGCCGGCACCCCGGTGAACTTCGCCACCAACACCCTGACGATCGTGACGCCGCCCGGAAACCCCGCACAGATCACGTCTTTCGCGGACCTGGCCAAGCCGGACGTCCAGGTCGTGGTGTGTGCGCCGCAGGTGCCGTGCGGCGCGGCGACCGCGAAGGTCGAGGCGGCGACGAACGTCACGCTGTCTCCGGTCAGTGAGGAGTCGTCGGTCACCGACGTGCTCGGCAAGGTCACCTCGGGGCAGGCGGACGCCGGCCTGGTGTACGTCACCGACGCGGCGACCGCGGGCGACAAGGTCACCGCGGTCCCGTTCCCCGAGTCCGCCGGGGCCGTGAACACCTACCCGATCGCCGCGCTCACCGACGCGGGCAACCCCGAGGCGGCCGAGGCGTTCGTCGCACTGGTCACCGGACCCGAGGGCCGGAAGGTGCTGGCCGAGGCGGGATTCGCGGCACCGTGACCTCGCGGGCGGGTGGGGATCCGGACGGGCGGGTGCGCGTCGGCCTGCCCGGCTGGACGTACCTGCCCGCCGCTGTCGGGGCCGCGTTCCTCGTCCTCCCCCTCGTCGCCGTCCTCCTCGAAATCGACTGGGGCAACTTCGTTTCCCTGATCACCTCCGAATCCGCTCGCACCGCACTGGCACTGAGCCTGAAGACGGCGAGCGCGAGCACCGTGGCCTGCATCCTCCTCGGTGTCCCGATGGCACTGGTGCTGGCGCGTGGACGTTTCCGCGGCCGCTCGATGCTGCGCTCGCTGGTGTTGCTGCCGCTGGTGATGCCACCCGTGGTCGGCGGCATCGCGCTGCTGTACACGTTCGGCCGCAACGGTCTGCTCGGCGAGCCGCTCGAGGCCTTCGGGATCCGAATCGCGTTCTCCACCACCGCTGTGGTGCTGGCCCAGACGTTCGTGTCGCTGCCGTTCCTGGTCGTCAGCCTCGAAGGGGCACTCCTCGTGGCGGGACGGCGCTACGAGGAGGTCGCCGCGACCCTGGGTGCCCGGCCGACGACGGTGCTGCGGCGGGTGACGCTCCCGCTGGTGCTTCCGGGCCTGGCGTCCGGCGCCGTCCTCGCCTTCGCCCGCGCGCTCGGCGAGTTCGGCGCGACCATCACCTTCGCCGGGTCGCTGCAGGGCGTCACCCGCACCCTCCCGCTGGAGATCTACCTGCAGCGCGAGACCGACCCGCAGGCGGCGGTCGCGTTGTCGTTGCTGCTGATCGTGGTGGCCGCGGTGATCGTGCTGGCGACCCACCGGCACCGGGTGGGGGCGCTGTGAGCGAGCGAACGACGGAGAAGCTGTGAGCGCGTTGACGGTGCGGGCCGGCCTCGGGCACCGCGGGGCACGGTTCGACGTCGCGCTCGGCGACGGCGAGGTGCTGGCGGTGCTGGGACCGAACGGGGCGGGCAAGTCGACGTTGCTCGGCATGATCGCCGGACTGCTGCGGCCGGACGACGGGACCGTCACGCTCGGTGACCGCACCCTCGTCGACACCGCTGCGGGTGTGTTCGTCCCGCCGCACGACCGGGGCGTGGCTCTGCTGTCGCAGCAGGCCCTGCTCTTCCCGCACCTGACGGCCGCCGCGAACGTCGCGTTCGCGCCGCGCAGCCGCGGGATGTCGCGGGCGCAGTCGCGGGAGATCGCCGCGCACTGGCTGCGGCAGGTGGACGCCGAGGATCTCGCCGCGCGGCGCCCGTCCCAGTTGTCGGGCGGTCAGGCCCAGCGGATCGCGATCGCCCGCGCGTTGGCCGCCGAGCCCCGGCTGCTGCTGCTCGACGAACCGATGGCCGCGCTCGACGTCGCCGTCGCGCCGACGCTGCGACGGCTGCTGCGCCGGGTGCTGCGCGAGCAGGCACGGACCGCGGTGATCGTCACCCACGACCTGCTCGACGCCCTCGCCCTCGCCGACCGGGTGATTGTCGTCGAGGCGGGCGTCGTGGTCGAATCGGGCACCGTCCGTGAGGTTCTGACGCATCCGCGCAGCGCGTTCGCGGCCCGGATCGCCGGCGTCAACCTCCTCGCCGGGACCGCCACGTCCCCGGACGGTCTCGAAACACCGTGGGGTGCAGCCGTGTCCGGGATCGGGTCCGGCGCGGAGGCGGGCTCGCCCGCGGTCGCGCTGTTCCGGCCCGCGGCGGTGTCCGTGCACGCCGACCGGCCGCACGCCAGCCCCCGCAATGTCTTCGCCGTCACGGTCTCCGAACTCGAGGCGCACGGAGCGGCCGTCCGGGTGCGCGCCGAGGACAACCCGGACGGGTCGGTGGGGCCGGCCGCGGACGTCACGCCCGCGGCCGCCGCCGAACTCGACCTCGCGCCCGGGCATCGGGTGTGGTTCGCGGTGAAGGCGCAGGAGGTCACCGTCCACCCCGCGCGGGCGGCGAGAAATCAGTAGGTTCGGGTCATGGCGACCACAGTGCAGCAGACCACGGTGCAACAGACCCCGCCGGACCCGACCACGGCCGACCACGTTCGCATCACTCTGGACGGACGTTGGCGGGAGGTCCGCGACGGAGTACGCGACGCCCTGCTCCGCGACGAGTTCGCACCCCACCACACGCCGGACCTGAGAGAAGCCAGGGCGAAGACGCTCGCCCAGCTGCGACTGCTGGCGGAGTCCGGCTACGCCGCCAACGGTTTCGCCGCCGAGCACGGCGGCACGGGCGACGTCGGCGCAGCGGTGACCAGCATCGAGATGCTCGCGATGTCGGACCTGTCGTTGATGGTCAAGGCCGGTGTGCAGTGGGGCCTGTTCGGCGGCGCGATCGAGAACCTGGGCACCGCACGCCATCACGAGCGGTACGTACGCCCGACCATCGACCTGGACGTGCTCGGCTGTTTCGCGATGACCGAGACCGGGCACGGCAGCGACGTGCAGTCGCTGCAGACCACCGCGACCTACGACGCCGCGACCGGTGAGTTCGTGATCGACACCCCGGTGCCGCCTGCCCGCAAGGACTACATCGGCGGCGCCGCCGAACACGCCCGGATGGCCGCGGTGTTCGCGCAGCTGATCACCGCGGGTCCTGGAGAGGAACCGGAATCGAAGGGAGTGCACTGTTTCCTGGTTCCGATCCGGGACGAGGACGGCGCGGACCTGCCCGGCGTCACGACCTCGGACTGCGGTGTCAAGGGCGGGCTGCCCGGTGTCGACAACGGCCGCATCGTGTTCGACCACGTGCGCGTCCCGCGGGTGAACCTGCTGAACCGGTACGCCGACGTCGCCGAGGACGGCAGCTACTCGTCCCCGATCGACAGCCCGGGGCGGCGCTTCTTCACGATGGTGGGCACCCTGGTTCGCGGTCGCGTCACGGTCGGTGGGGCGGCCGGTGCGGCGACGCGCGTCGCACTGAGCATCGCGGCCCGGTACGCTCTGCAACGCAAGCAGTTCGACCGTCCGGCACCGAAGGGCGACGCGACGGCGCCCGGCGAGGTGCTGATCATGGACTACCTCGTCCACCAGCGGCGACTGCTGCCCCTGATCGCGACCTCGTATGCACTGGCGTTCGCGCAGAACGAACTGGTCGGCCGGCTCCACGACATCCAGACCGCCGAGAACGTCGACCACCGCGACCAGCGTGAGCTCGAGGCCCGCGCCGCGGGACTCAAGGCCGCGAACACCCGGCACGCGACGCGCGCGATCCAGGAGTGCCGCGAAGCCTGCGGTGGCGCAGGATATCTCACCGAGAACCGGCTCGTCGCGCTCAGGGCGGACACCGACGTCTTCACCACCTTCGAGGGAGACAACCACGTCCTGACGCAACTCGTCGCGAAGGAACTGCTCACCGCGTACGCGGACGAAGTGCAGGGCATGAGCCCCGTCGAGTGGATGCGGTTCGCGGCCACCACCGTCTCGGACATCGTCAAGAAGCGCACGGCCGCGCAGCAGATCATCCAGACCATCCTCGACACCCGGCAGGACAACGAGGAGGACGGCAGCCTGTTCAACCGCGGCACGCAGTTGACGATGTTCGGCGATCGGGAGGAGTACCTGCTCTCCACCGCCGCCCGTCGCCTGCAGGGCGCGAGCAGACGCGAGGACGATCCGTTCGACGCGTTCAACTTCGTGCAGGACCACGTCCTGCACGCCGCGGAGGCGCACGTCGACCGGGTGGTGCTCGAGGCGTTCGTCGCCGGTATCGAGTCCTGCGCGGACGAGCAGGCGCGCCGCCTGCTGAGCGACCTCTGCGACCTCTACGCGCTCACCGTGATCGAGAACGACAAGGCGTGGTTCATCGAGCACCGGCACCTGTCGGTGGAGCGAGCGAAGGCCGTCACCCGCGGCGTCAACGAGCGCTGCCGGTCGCTGCGCCCGCACGTTCTCACGCTCGTCGAGGGGTTCGGGGTTCCCGAATCCGTGCTCGGCGCCGCGATGCTCACGTAGCGGGCTCGGACGAGGGCGAGCACCCGACACGGACCACCCCGCGTCCAGCAGTGCGTGCGACGGGGAGTCCCGGAAGCGGCGAAACACGCCCGTGAAGTCCCGTTCGATGTGGGGGACGCGTGTTTAGCCTGGAGCAATGACTACCCCCGACATCACGCTGAATTCCGGAACGACCATCCCGCAGCTCGGCCTGGGAGTGTGGCAGGCCTCGGGCGACGAGACCGAACACGCGGTGCGGTATGCACTCGACGAGGCCGGGTACCGGCACATCGACACCGCCGCCGCCTACGGGAACGAGGACGGTGTCGGGCGCGCCGTCGCGGCGTCCGCGGTCCCACGGGAGGACATCTTCCTCACCACGAAGCTGTGGAACGCCGATCACGGCTACGAGGGCGCCCTGCAGGCGTTCGACACCAGTCTCGGCAAGCTCGGCACCGACTACGTCGACCTGTACCTCGTCCACTGGCCGCTGCAGGATCGCGACCGCCTGCTCCGCACCTGGGACGCCCTGGAGGCGATCGCGGAGTCGGGTCGGGCCAAGGCGATCGGTGTCTGCAACTTCGAGCCGCACCACCTGCAGTTGCTGGTCGACCGCGGCGGCCTGCTCCCGGCCGTCGACCAGGTCGAGCTGCATCCGCACCTGCCGCAGACCGAGATACGCGCCTTCGCACAGCAGCACGGGATCGCGGTGGAGTCGTGGAGCCCGCTGGGCGGCACGAGCAATTCGGGCTGGGGACCGAACTCGAAGCCGAACACGCTCCTCACCGATCCGATCATCACGCGGATCGCGGACCGGCACAGCAGGTCCGCGGCGCAGGTGCTGATCCGCTGGCATCTCCGCAGCGGACTGATCGTCATCCCGAAGTCGGTGCACGACCACCGGATCGCGCAGAACATCGACGTCTTCGACTTCGAACTCGACGACCTCGACGTCAGCGAGATCGACACCCTCGCGAACGGCACCCGACTGGGCATGCATCCCGACGAGATGAACATCGGCGCGCCCCGCTGAGCGCGCTCACGCGCCGGGCGTCACCCGCAGGATCCGGTCGCCCGACCCGTTGTCGGTGGTGAGGAGCAGTGTGCCGTCCGGCGCCAGGGTCGCCGAACGCAACCGGCCGAACTGTTCGTCCAGCATCGAGGTCTCGTCGGTGACGGCGGTGCCGTCCTCGGACAGTCGCAGCACCACCAGCTTCTCCGCCTGCTGGCTGGTCACCACGAGTGCCCCGTCCAGTTCGCCCCACGGTGCGCCCGAGAGGAAGGTGCCGCCGGGCGTCGCGATCGTCGGTGCGCCCGACGACCACACCGCCGCAATCGCACCGGGCACGCGGTCCGGGTCCGTCATCGGCACGGATTCGTCGTAGCGGAGCGGATTGCGATCGGGCCGGTAGCCGTAGTTGCCGCCCGCGGTCAGCAGGTTCACCTCGTCGTCGACTCGGGTGCCCTGCTCGATCCCGTACAGCCGTCCGGTGCCGGGCTGCAGCGCCAGCCCCTGCACGTTGCGGTGGCCGAAGGTGAACACCGGGCTCCCGGGGTCGGGGTTGCCCGCGGCGGGGGTGCCGTCGACGTTGACGTGCAGCACCTTGCCCGCCGGCGACGTCGGATCCTGCGGCGCGGTCCGCGACGTGCCGTCACCGGTTCCGACGAACAGCGTGCCGTCGGGGTGGGCGAGCAGTCGGCAACCGCCGTGCCTGCCACTGCTGCCGGCCGGGATGCCGGTGAGCACCTCCGCGCGGCGGGTCAGCGCCGTCCACCCCGGATCGACGGTCCACGCCACCACCCGGATGTCGCGGTCGCCCAGCGGGCCGACGTGACCCTGGCAGGTGTACAGGGTCCGGTCGACGGCGAAATCCCGCGAGAACGCGATGCCCATCAGCCCCGTCTCGCCGTGGACGTGCAGGTCGGCCAGATCGGCCGCCACCTCGCCCGCGCTGCCGTCGGCGCGGGCGACGACGAACCGGCCGGCGCGTTCCCCGGTGAGGATCGCGCCGTCGGGCGACACCGCGACCTCCCACGGCCTGGCCAGTCCGTCCAGCACGGTGGAGACGGTCACGCCGGTGGTGGCCGGCAGACCGGCGGTGGCGGTGTCGGGTGCCGGTGCCGTGCAGGCGACCTGCGTCGAGCCGAGCGCGATCACGGCACCCAACACGGCACCGAACCCGCGAATCCCGTCCACGCCCGTGCTCCCCGTCAGCGGCTCTCACTCAACCCCAGGGTATGTCTCCCCGGACGAACTCGTACTCGTGCAGGCGGACCCGGCGGGTGCGCAGCCGGTAGCGCCAGGAGAATCCGGGCCACAGCGCGTGGTTGCCTCCGGCGCCGTCCAGGTACCAGCTCGCGCACCCGCCGGTGCTCCACACCGCGCGCCGCAGTCTGCGCTGCGTCTGCCGGTACGACGCGTCCTGAACGTCCTGCCGCACCTCCAGGACGTCGGCCCCGGACCGCTCCACGACTCCGATGGCGTCGAGCACGTACCGGATCTGCGACTCGATCATGTAGAGCACCGAGTTGTGCCCGAGCCCGGTGTTCGGGCCGGACAGCAGGAACGCGTTGGGCAGCCCCGCGACGGTGACTCCGAGATGTGTGCGGATGCCGCCGCGCTGCCACAACTCCTGCAGCGTGACACCGCCCCGCCCGGCCAGCGGCATCGCGCCGAGCGCACCGGCGACGCGGAAGCCGGTGGCGTGGACGATCACGTCCACGCCCCGGGTGACGCCGTCCGCGGTCACCACGCCGCCGGGCACGATCCGCTCGATCGGCACGGTGACGACCTCCGAGCCCGGACGGGTGAGCGCAGGAAAATAGCTGTCGGAGTACAGGATCCGCTTGCAGCCGATGCGGTGATCGGGGGTCAGTGCCCGGCGCAGCGCGGGGTCGTCGACCTGGCGGTGCAGGTGCCGCAGCGCCCGGCGGCGCAGCGGAGCCGCGGCGGCCGCCGGCCCGGTGAGGGCGGGCACCAGTGCTTCACCACGCCAGTACTCGATGCGGCGGGACACCCGGGGCAGCCGCGGCGGACGCTGCGAACGAGCGGGCAGCACCCAGGCCGGGGTCCGCTGGTAGAGGTGCAGTTCGCGGGCCCGCGCGGCGATCTCGGGCACCACCTGGACGGCGGACGCTCCGGTCCCGATCACCGCGACCCGCTTGCCGTCGAGTTCGGCGGAATGGTCCCACTCGGCGGTGTGGAACACCGGGCCGGCGAAGGTCTCCGCACCCGGGATACGGGGAATGCGAGGCAGATTCAGCGCTCCGGTCGCGACGACGAGGAACCGTGCCGCGTACCGGCGTCCGTCGGCGGTGGCGACCTGCCACATCGCGGCCGCCTCGTCCCAGTGGCCGGCGACGACGCGGGCACCGAACTCGATCCGGTCGCGGACGGGTTCGGCGACCGAACGCAGGTAGTCCAGCAGCTCCGGCTGTCCCGCGCGGGCGGCCGTCCCCCTCCGCCAGGGCGCGAACGAGTAGGAGTACAGGGCCGACGCGACGTCGCAGGCCGCGCCCGGGTAGGTGTTGTCGCGCCAGGTCCCGCCGACCTCGGCGGCCTGCTCGAGGATCACGAGGTCGTGCTCGCCGGATCGGTGCAGCGCGGCCGCCATCCCCAGCCCGGCGAACCCGCTGCCGATGATCAGCACTCTCGCGGTCCGCAACGTGACGTCGCTTCTCACACCCATACTTGAACACTGTTCAAGTATGGGTGTGAGAAGGCAAGTCACAGGTATCGGCCGGACAGGTCGGCTGTCGCTCCCCGCCGCCCTCGAACGCGGCTGAAGGTGGCATTCGTTCGGATCAGGGGCACGTGAACTGGTCCCCGGAAGTTGGACTGCGAAATTCGGTTCCGACTTCCGGGGAGTGGTGTCATGGATGCACGAAGTTCGTTGTCCGAGGGGCAGCG
>NZ_JBIAOU010000006.1:0-267689 GCF_042879035.1 Rhodococcus sp. NPDC003318
GCTGCCCCTCGGACAACGAACTTCGTGCATCCATGACACCACTCCCCGGAAGTCGGAACCGAATTTCGCAGTCCAACTTCCGGGGACCAGTTCACTTCGACCGGCTGAAGGTGGCCTTCGTGCGGGTGGTGCGCATGAAGGTGGCCTTCGGCCGGAGGGGTGGGTCGGCGGGTGGTGGGCTGAAGGTGACCTTCGTGCGGGTGGTGCGCATGAAGGTGGCCTTCGGCCGGAGGGGTGGGGCTGTCGTAGCGTGGGACCATGACCGCGCTGCGCCCGCTCGACCGGCTCCGGGCACTGTGCCTGGCCCTGCCCGAGGCCACCGAACGGATCAGCCACGGCGAGCCGGCGTGGTTCGTCCGGAAGTCGCCGCAGTTCGCCACCTACGCCGACCACCACCACGATGACCGGGTGTCGTTCTGGGCGGCCGCTCCCGCCGGTGCGCAGCAGGACTGGGTGGCCCGCGACACCGAGCGGTTCTTCGTTCCGCCCTACGTCGGGACGCGCGGCTGGATCGGCGTCCGTCTCGACGTCGGGCCGAACGGTGGCCCCTCGCAACGTGATTGGCGGGACATCGAGGACATCGTCGAGGACGCCTACCGGGCGGTGGCGCCGCCGAGGCTGGTCGCCCGGCTCGACGCAGACGGGCCGGATCGCCGATGACCGCGACGGCGCTCGTCATCGTGGTGTTGCTCGTCGCGGTGGTCGGTCTCGGCATCGTGGTGCTGCGCGCCCGCAGCCCCCGCACCCTCACGACCCCGGAGGAGCGGGCGGTGCACGCGACGTTGCACACCGCGTCGCTCGCCGCCCGTCCGCTGCGGCGTGGTCTCGACTCCACCTCGGCGGCGGAGGCGGCGCCGCACCTGCAGTTGCTGACCTCCGCCGACGCGCTCGTCCTGGCCGACGCCGCGGGTGAGCTGCTGTCCTGGCACGGGCCGCACGACGATCTCGCCCCGCGGTTCTCGGCCGCTGCCGTCGCCGCGGCGGAGAGCGGCAGGCGTGAGCTGATCGCGCACCCGGCCCCCGATGTCCGCGCCCTGGTCGTGCAGCCGCTCGTCGTCGACGACGTCGGGGTGGTCGGCGTGATGGGCGTCGTCACCCGGGTCGAGCCGGGGCCGGGGATGCTCGGCGCGATCACCGAGGTCGCGCGCTACGCCTGCAGCCAGATCGAACTCGCCGAGCTCGACGCGTCCCGCGCCCGCCTCGACCGCGCCGAGGTGCGGGCACTACGGGCCCAGATCAGTCCGCACTTCATCTACAACGCACTCAACACCGTCGCCTCGTTCGTCCGCACCGACCCGGATCGGGCCCGTGAACTGATCCTCGAGTTCGCCGACTTCACCCGCTACTCGTTCCGGTCCGCGGGCGAGTACACGGTGCTGTCCGACGAGCTGCGCAACATCGACCGGTACCTGACCTTGGAGCGGGCCCGGTTCGGCAGCGCCCTCGAGGTGCGGCTGCAGGTGTCGCCCGAGGTGCTCGGCGTGGTGCTTCCGTTCCTGGCACTGCAGCCTCTGGTGGAGAACGCGGTGCGGCACGGTCTCGCCGGGCAGGCCAGCGGCACGGTCACCATCGTCGCCGCGGACGAGGGTGCCGACTGCGTGATCAGCGTCGAGGACGACGGCGTGGGCATGGACCCGGACCTGTTGCGGTCCGGGTCGCTGGACGCGATCGCCGAGGACGCCGGTGGGCCGAGCACGCGGGAGGCGGCCCACGTCGGGCTGGCCAATGTCGACGACCGGCTGCGTGCCGCGTTCGGCGACGACTACGGCCTCGTCGTCGAGACCGCGCCGGGCGCCGGAACCAAGGTGAGCATGCGAGTACCGAAGTTCCGTCCCGGGATTCGGGCTTGAGCCTTCCGGCGAGCCCGGGCGTGGCAACATAGATGTCGTTGTGACGCAGATTTCCTCAGGGGCACCCGACGCCCCGCTGACCGTGCTGGCGGTGGACGACGAACGTCCGGCGCTCGACGAACTCGTGTTCCTGCTCGGCGGCCAGGACGACGTCGGCGAGATCCTCACCGCCGGGGACGCGACCACGGCGCTGCGGGTGATCAAGGACCGTCTCGGCGCGACCACGGCGCCCGACGCGGACGCGGCCGCGGCCATCGACGCCGTCTTCCTCGACATCAACATGCCCGGTCTCGACGGACTCGAGCTCGCCGGCGTGCTGTCGGCGTTCGCGACACCCCCGACGGTGGTGTTCGTGACCGCGCACGACGACCGCGCGGTCGACGCCTTCGACCTCGGCGCCGTCGACTACCTGCTCAAGCCGTTGCGGGACGAGCGCCTCGCGGAGTCGGTGCGGCGAATCCGCGCCGCCCGTAGATCCGGTCGCGCCCCCGAGCCGGCCGTGGCCGAGCCGTCGCCGATCCCCGCCGACGAGGTGATCCCCGTCGAACTCGGCGGCGTCACCACGCTGGTGCACCGCTCCGACGTCGCCTGGGTGGAGGCGGAGGGCGACTACACCCGCCTGCACACCGCGACCGGGTCGCATCTGGTGCGGATCCCCATCTCCTCGCTCGAGTCGCGCTGGCAGCCCGCGGGGTTCCTGCGGGTGCACCGCTCGTACCTGGTGGCGCTGCCGCTGGTCACCGGGATCCGCAGCGTGGGAACCGGAACCGTGGTGTGTCTGCGCACCGGTGACCACGCCCCGGTCGTCGAACTGCCCGTCAGCCGCAGGCACACCCGTGAACTCAAGGACCGACTCGTCCGCGTCCCGCGGCAGAGCTGGACCACCAGGTGACCGGCGCGGGCAGGCCGGGTCCGGCCCGACCGCGGGAACGGGTCGTGCTGGCGCACCGGCGTGGGGCCCGGACGGTGCGCACGCGGGTCGAGGTCCAGGAGCAGACCGAGGTCGGCGAGGCGATGGTCCGGGCGTTGGTGCGCGCGCAACTCGGCCTCGCACTGCGCTTCACGGCGGTTGTCGTGCTGATCGTCGCTGCGGCGCCGTTGCTGTTGGTGGCATTTCCGTCGATCGGTGAGGTCGCCGTGTTCGGTGTGCGGCTGCCGTGGCTGCTGCTCGGGGTGGCGGCCTACCCCGCGCTGTACTTCGCGGGCCGGCTCTTCGTCCGCCTCGCCGAGCGCACCGAGCAGGAATTCGTCGACCTGGCCGACGACTGAGCGCCGGGAGCAAAGACGTGTCCGGACAGGCGATCTCCCCGCTGACCGTCGCCGCGCTCGCCGCGGCCGCCGCGGCGACCGTCGCGATCGGTGCCTACGGGGTCCGCCTGGCGCGCACCACCTCCGACTTCCTCGTCGCCTCCCGCAGCGTCGGGCCGCGGTGGAACGCCGCCGCGATCTCCGGTGAGTACCTCTCGGCCGCATCGTTTCTCGGTGTCGCCGGCCTGATCGCGAAGTACGGCGCGGACGCCCTGTGGTATCCGGTCGGGTTCACCGCGGGCTACCTGGGACTGCTGCTGTTCGTCGCGGCGCCGCTGCGGCGGTCGGGCGCCTACACGGTGCCCGACTTCGCCGAGTTCCGGCTCGGCAGCAGGCGACTGCGCACCATGGCGATGATCGTGGTGGCGGTGATCTGCGTCCTGTACATGGTGCCGCAGTTCCAGGGCGCGGGACTGGCTCTGGGGATCCTGCTCGGGTGGCCGATCTGGGTCGGTGCGGTGGTCGTCGCGGTGATCGTGATCGCCAACGTCGTCGGCGGCGGGATGCGCTCGATCACTTTCGTGCAGGCGTTCCAGTACTGGCTCAAACTGACCGCGGTCGCGGTCCCGGCGCTGGTGCTCGCGGTCGCCTTCACCGGACAGGCACGCGAACTCGGCACCGCCGCACCGCCCACCGTCGGTGAGCGGACCACCGTCGACATCACCACCGACGTCGTAGTGCAGGTCGCGCAGCCGCTGTCCGCGACGGTGTCCGGGACCGTCGACGGGCGACCGGTGAACGGGCAGGTGGTGCTGGCGGTGGGGGAGCACGAACTGGGTGCGGGCACGGCGCTGGTGCTCGACGCCGGCGCCCCGGTACCCGTGGTCGCGGGCGCCCCGCCGAACGGCTCGCAGTGGCTCGAACCAGGGTGGGGTCTGGGCGGCGCCCACCCCCTGTTCCAGGTGTACTCGCTGATCGTGGGAATCTTCCTCGGCACCATGGGCTTACCGCACGTGCTGGTGCGCTTCTACACCAATCCGGACGGCCGGGCCGGGCGCCGGACGGCGCTGGCCGTGATCGGTCTCGTCGGCGGCTTCTACCTGTTCCCGACGCTGCTCGGTGTGTTCGCCCGGCTGTGGGTGCCGCAGCTGCTGATCACCGGCACGTCCGACGCCGCGGTGCTGCTGCTCCCCGGATCGGTGGTCTCCGGGCTCGGCGGGCAGATGCTCGCCGCCCTCGTCGCGGCCGGGGCGATCGCCGCGTTCCTGGCGACCTCGTCGGGACTGCTCGTCAGCGTCGCCGGCGTGCTCAGCACCGACGTGCTCCGCGGCCGGGTCCGCGACTTCCGGGTGGCCGCGGTGGTCGCGGGCGCCGCGGCCCTGGCGTTGGCGATCGGCGTCGTCTCGCTCGACCTGTCCCGCACGGTCGGGCTGGTCTTCTCGGTCGCCGCGTCGACCCTGTGCCCGCTGCTGGTGCTCGGCATCTGGTGGCGCGGCCTCACCGCGCCCGGGGCCGCCGCCGGGCTGGTCGTCGGCGGGCTGACCTCGGGTGCGGCCGCGCTCGCGACCGCGATGGGCGGCATCGGCCCGGGCCCGTGGAACGGCTGGGCGCAGGTGCTGATCGGCTACCCGGCCGCGGTGACGGTGCCCCTGGCGTTCCTGGTGATGGTGGCGGTGAGCCGCGCGACCCACAGCCGCATCCCCGCCGACGTGGGGCGGACGTTCACCCGCATGCACGCCCCCGAACGCCTCGGCGTCGGCCGCGACCGGGAGCGGGACCTGTCCTGAGAAGGCGCCGGGTCACGGCTGCGCACCGTCGACGTCGCTCGGATCAGGTTCGTGCGGTGGGTCGCCGAGTACCGCGGCTTCCTCGGCAGGAGTGGGTTCGGGCGGTGGCGCCGACGTCGTGGGGGTCTCGGGGGCGGAAGCGGTGGTCGGCTCCGCGGTCGGTCCGGTCGGTGTCGTCGACTGCGCCGGCGTGGGCACCGCGGCCTCGTCGGGAACCGTTCCGGTGTCGAACGCCGGCCAGGTCGCGGACGCGACGACAGCGATGTCCGGGACACCGACAGTCACCACGTGCGGTGCAGCCGACGGCATCGGAGCGGGCACCGTCGCGGGCGACGCGACATCCGGAACGCGGGTGTGCCGGACGGGTTCCGACGCGGCTGGCATCGGAGTCCGGAACTGCGGTGTCGATGTCGAGTCGGCGTTGCCGGGAAGGGCCCTGCCCGAGGGAAGGTGCGGCGGCTCCAGGCGTTCGACGACGCGGACGGTGCGGGTGTCGGCGGGACCGTCCGCGGTCGTGTCGGTGGATCCGGTGTCGTGCACCAGCAGTGGTACCGCGGCCAGTGCCGCCACGGCGACGGTTGCCGCGGCGGCGAGCGCGACGCGCCGGGGCCGGCGGTTCCCGGACGCAGTGACGGTCGACGTCGTCCGGGGAACGGCGGCGAGGGTGGCGGCGCCCCGGGCGGTCACGCTCCCGGGGTCGTGATCGAGCACCACGGGTCGGCGGAGTCGAGCCAGGACGTCCTCGAATCCGGCTGACGCAGCACCGGTCAGGACGACGACATCGAGGTCGCCCCGAGCCACCCCCGCGACCGCGAGGCACTCGTCGACGAGATCCAGCACCGGCGCCGCCTCGTGCCCGGCTGCGGGCACGGCACCGAACCCGGCGGAGCGCAACGACCGACCCAGGATCGGGTCGGGGCCGCCGACGGCCCCGACCGCGACCACGGTGAGATCCAGGCTGCCCGCTCCGACGTCGCACACCAGCGCGAGACCGTCACCGAGGGGGCCGTGCTCGGACTCGAGCCAGGCAACGGCCGCGACGGGTTCGGCGACCAGGCCCACCCCGGGGAGGCCGGCCCGGTCCAGCGCGGACCGGAGCAGGTCCACGGTGCGTGGGGAATGGACGGCCGGATACGTGAGCACCATCGCGCTGCCGGGCGGCACGTTCGCCGCGGCGATCAGGCAGTGCGCGGCGGCGGCGACGAGATCGCGACCGGTGTAGTGGTGCCCGTCGCCCGCGACGAGAATGTCGTCGACGCGGTCCGCGAATCCGGCGATCACCCCGGGCCCCGGATGGTCACCCAGTCGTACGGTCGAGGAGTCCTCGAACGTGAGTGTGGACCGGTACGAGGACAGCGTCGTCGCGTCGTGGAACCTGACAGCGGCGGTGGCGGTGGCGGTTCGGATGCTCAGTCCGAGGCCCGTGGTCATCGCGGCGTTCTCGGGTCAGTTCGCGACGCGGAGGCGCCCGAAGACGCCGTCCGTCTCGTCGGCCGGTCCCGCGGTGTAGTACAGCGAATCGCTGTCACCGAGGCTCTCGCCGTTGCCGAACAGCAGTCCCCACAGGCCCTCGACTCCGAGGACGACACCGGACTCGTCGTGGAGGTAGTCGATGAAGGCACCCGTGGCGTCGTCGAACGCGGCGATGCGGCCCGCGCCGCCGAAGTTGCCGACCAGGAGGCTGCCGCTGAACGCGCCGAAGTCGGCGGGTGCGACGGCGACACCCCAGGGCGCGTTGAGACGGCCCGCGTCGTCGAGCACTCGAACCAGGTTGCCGGACGCGTCGAACTCCGCGACCCTGCCGCGGTCCGGCCGGTCGCCGGTGGCGGCCTCCTGCTCCGCGTCGAGTGAGTCCTCTTCTCCCGCATCGAATTCAGTGGGGTCGGTGGAACCCTCGGGGGCCTTGGTGACGGCATAGGTGACGAACACGCGGTCGCCGACCGTGGTGATGTTGAACGGTGCTGCGTCGCCCGGGCGTGCTCGCTTGCCGAGAGACGGATTCGCCGGATCGATCGGGTCGCCCGTCGCGAAGGGGTTCGCGAATCCCTGCGTCGGGACGGGACGCCACATCTTGTCGAACTGCCGGATCTGCGGATCGGCACCGAAGTCCGCCGCCCACAGCGTGTCGTCGCGTCCGGGAGCGAGGGCCAGGCCGAAGAAGCTCATCCCGTCGGGCCCGCCGTCGAACATCTGCACGGCCGGCCCGTCGTGACGCACGATCGCGCCGTCGGCGCCCTGCTCGGTCCATCCCGAGATGCGACCCGAGTCGGTGGCGAAGACGAATCGCGAAGACCCCGACAGCATCTGCCGACTGCCGTTCGTGTCGACGGGTTGTCCGGTGACGACGAAACTGTCCGATGTCAGCGGTGCCGGATTGAACGCGACGCCGGTGATCTTGCCGACGCCGGCGTCGGTCGTGTCGGCGTCCGCGCCGGGTACGGTGACCTCGCGCAGTCCGTCCTGGTGCAACGTCTGCAACGCGGGATCGGGGGAGGCGGAGACGTCGCCGACGAACTCGAACGACGTTCCGCCCGCGCCGATCCAGAAGTGCCCGCCCGCGCCCTGTGGGCGGATCGCGACTCCCCAGGCGTTGACCATGCCAGGCAGGACGGTCGGTGCGTCGTAGGTGTCGTTGTCGGCGACCAGAGTCGTGGAAACGTATCGGTTGTCGGCCGGACTCCGGGAGTCGGGTGTCTGGGACGATCCACAGGCGGTCGCCGCGGTCAGAGCGGTGCCGACCAGTGCCACCCACGCCGTGCGAGTTCGGAGGGTCATGGTGATGCCTTTCTCGAAGTGCAGTGGTGTCAGTGCTCGGCGTTCCAGAAGCCGATCCAGACCGCGCCCCACCAGCACGCCTGGGAGATCAACGCCGTTGCGCCTCCCCACAACGTCAGGTGTCCGGGCAGACGGGTCGAGTCGTCGGTGGCGATGCGCTTGTTCAGGACCATCGCCTGAACCCCGTTCACGGTCAGAACGGCGACGAGGACCAGCTTGATCCGGGTGATCGTCGACGCCAGATCGGGTTCGAGGAGCGCGCCGCTCGCGACGAGCCCGGCGAGGCCGGTCCAGATGGGCAGGTGCAGTCGCTCGGCGCCACGAATGGCGTCCGTGAGTGTGGATCGACCGGAAATCCACACCAGCACAAGGTAGTCCGCGATCAGTACACCGCCGAATCCCAGAACCAGGGACGCCAGGTGCACGAACAGTGCGGCGATGTGGAGGGCGGGGTCGACCTCGACGTGTGCGGAGATCCAGAGTGCCACCGCGACGGCCGACGTCGCGAGGGTGGCGACCCCGAGCACGACCAGCCATGAGTCGTGCAGGGTGACTGCGCGTTCCGGCTCGCCCGGCGGCACCCGCAGAGATCGTGTCCGTGGTCTGTGAGGCGGGTGCGTGTGCATCGGGCCCCATCTGACGGCGTCCACGCGGATCCGGTGCGCATCGATCGGCGCGACGGGCGAGGCCTGCGTGGGCGAATCGAACTGGTCGTCGGTGAGGGGGGAGGTGGAATGCATTGGAGAACCGGTCCTGTGGTGTGACGATGCGCGAACTGCTATCCGCATGCGGTGCGGATTTCGGCGTTCGCTGCCCCGGACGCCGCTCTGTCGGACGAGCCTGTCGGTTCCCGGTGTTCTATCGGGAAACTCACAGGATGTAGCTAAGGCTGCCCTTTCTTTGTGGGCACGCTCAGTAAAAATGTTCGGGTCTCCGAAGTCAATCCGTGTGGTGGCTGTCACATCGCACGGCGCCGTTCGGCGCGCGGCGGGCGATGTGCCCGCGCGCCGCGTGTCGGGGCTGTTTCCGCGGGCCGGCCGGTGCCGTTCGTCGCGCCCGAACGACCGCCCGGCGCGTGATCCGGCGGCTCGTCGTGTGACTGGCGACACAGCATTCCGCTGTGATGTGGCTCTCATTAACGTCTGTGGCCTGCCAGTTCTCACACTGGCCTCACCCGACCGAGGAGTTCGAAGTGACCACAGCAGATCTGGGTTCGGAGGCGACGCCCACACGGCGCACTCCGGACGCCCAGGCCTTCATCGAGATGCAGGCGAGCCCTGAGTTCCAGGATCTGCGACGCAGGCTGCGCCGCTTCGTCTTTCCGATGACGGCCGTCTTCCTGACCTGGTACGCCGTGTACGTCCTGCTGGCCACCTACGCCTCCGACTTCATGGCGACCAAGGTGATCGGCAACATCAACCTCGGCGTCGTCCTCGGGTTGGGGCAGTTCGTGACGACGTTCCTCATCACCGCGCTGTACGTGAAGTTCGCGAACCGTGAACTCGACCCCCGCGCGGCCGCGATCCGCGACGAGCTGGAGGGCTAGAGACATGACGATCCTCGCGCAGGGCAGCTCCGGTGTCGGCAACCCGGCACTGAACATCGCCATCTTCGTCGCGTTCGTGGTGATCACGATGGGCATCGTGATCCGGGCGAGCCGGACCACGAAGAAGGCGTCCGACTTCTACACCGGCGGCGGCCAGTTCTCCGGCCCACAGAACGGTTTCGCGATCGCCGGCGACTACCTGTCCGCCGCGTCGTTCCTCGGCATCGCCGGCGCCATCGCCGTCTACGGCTACGACGGATTCCTGTACTCGATCGGCTTCCTCGTCGCCTGGCTGGTCGCGCTGCTGCTCGTCGCCGAACTGCTGCGCAACACCGGCCGCTTCACGATGGCCGACGTCCTCAGCTTCCGGCTCAAACAGCGTCCCGTCCGGATGGCCGCCGCGCTGTCCACCCTCGTCGTGTCGCTGTTCTACCTGCTCGCGCAGATGGCCGGCGCCGGCGGCCTCGTCGCGCTGCTGCTCGACATCCACGACAAGGCCGGGCAGGCCGTCGTCGTCGCCGTCGTCGGCGTCCTGATGATCGTGTATGTGCTGATCGGTGGCATGAAGGGCACCACCTACGTGCAGATGGTCAAGGCCGTGCTCCTGATCACCGGCGCGGGCATCATGTTCTTCCTGGTGCTGTTCGCCGTGCGCGGCAACTTCTCGCAGCTGCTCGCGGACGCCCAGAGCATGGTCACCGACTCGACCAACGAGGCCGTCGCCGGCCGCGACGTGCTCGCCCCCGGTGCCAAGTACGGCATCAGCTCGATGTCGCGGCTGGACTTCGTCTCCCTCGGCATCGCGCTCGTCCTCGGTACCGCCGGTCTGCCGCACGTGCTGATGCGCTTCTACACGGTGCCCACCGCGAAGGAGGCCCGCCGCTCGGTGACCTGGGCGATCGGCCTGATCGGTGCCTTCTACCTGTTCACGCTGGTGCTCGGCTACGGTGCCGCCCGGATGGTCGGCCCCGACAAGATCCTCGCCGCCCCCGGCAAGGAGAACGCCGCCGCACCGCTGCTCGCCTTCGAACTCGGCGGCACGCTGTTCCTGTCCATCATCTCGGCGGTCGCGTTCGCGACGATCCTCGCCGTGGTCGCCGGCCTGGCGATCACCGCGTCGGCATCGTTCGCCCACGACATCTACGCCAGCGTCATCAAGCGCGGCAACGCCTCCGAGGAGCAGCAGGTCAAGGTCTCCCGGATCACCGTCGTCGTGATCGGTGTCGCCGCGATCGTGCTCGGCATCCTCGCGATGGGTCAGAACATCGCCTTCCTGGTGGCGCTGGCCTTCGCGGTCGCAGCGTCCGCCAACCTGCCGACGCTGCTGTACTCGCTGTTCTGGAAGAACTTCAACACCACCGGTGCACTGTGGAGCATCTACGGCGGCCTGATCAGCTGCCTGGTGCTGATCGTGTTCTCCCCGGCCGTCTCCGGCGCGAAGACCTCGATGTTCCCGAACAGCGACTTCTCCTGGTTCCCGCTGGCCAACCCGGGCATCGTGTCCATCCCGCTCGCCTTCGTCCTCGGCATCGTCGGCACCTACGTCGGGCGCCGCAAACTCGAGGATCCGGCGAAGCAGGCCGAGATGGAGGTCCGCTCGCTCACCGGTGTCGGCGTGGAGAAGGCCGTCGCGCACTAGCAGTGCAGGCCAGTCCCGCACACCCGTCCCGCACCTCGGCGTCCCCGCTCCGAGGTGCGGGACGGGCCGCATTGCGGGCCGATACCATTCGCGCATGGCAAAGCTGAAGGTCTCCGTCGACGTGCCGCTCGCACCCGACACCGCCTGGGAAAAGGCAAGTGATCTGGCCGAATTCGACAGGTGGCTCTCGATCCACGAGGCGTGGCGCAGTGAGCTCCCCGCCGAACTCGCCACCGGCGTCACCGCCGAATCCGTGGTCACCGTCAAGGGGTTGCGCAACCGGGTGCGGTGGACGATCACCGACTACGCCCCACCGCGCACACTGACGTTGAAGGGCGACGGAAAGGGCGGCGTGAAGATCGCCCTCGTGCTGTCGGTGACGCCGGACAACTCCGGCGCCACGGTCGGGCTGGACATCGACCTCGGTGGGGCGCCGCTGTTCGGGCCCATCGGGTCGGGCGTGGCCCGCGCGTTGAAGGGGGACATCGAATCGTCGCTCCGGACCTTCGTGTCCCTGTACTCCTGATCCGCTACTCGAGGATCGGGGTGCCGACCGAGTCGATCAGCCAGGTCTGCGCCAGCGTGTCCAGGGTGCCGTCGGCGTAGAGCGAGTCCACCGCCGCGGACGTGCACGGCGTCAGCGGACTGTTCTTCTCGAGCACCAGCCCGAAGAACTCGGTGACGGTGTTGGGGCGGGGGAACTGGCCGACCAGAACGCTGCTCGGCAGGTCCGACTCGGTGATCTGGAACCCCGTCGGGATGTCGACCACGAGGGCGTCGATGCGGCCCTGCGTCAGCGCGGCTTTCGCGTCGTCGGTGGTCTCGAACGCGACGGGCCCCTGGGTGGGGCGGATCGTCGCCGTGATGGCCGCGAGGCTGGTGGACTCGGCCTGGGCGCCGAGCCGGAACCGGGTCAGATCGTCCAGGTTCCGGGCGGAGGCCGCGGGATTGCCCGCCATCGCGACGACGGACTGCGTCACCGCGTAGTAGGGGGAGGAGAAGTCGACCGCGTCCCGGCGCTCGCCGACGATCGTCACCTGGTTGATGTCGAAGTCGAAGTCCTTGGCGCCGGGGGCGATCGCGTCCGCCCACGGCACCCGGACGAACGTGACCTGGTCGGGTGTGTAGCCGAGCCGCTCCGACACGGCGCGCGCGACCGCGCCCTCGAACCCCTTGCCGTTCGCCGGGTCGTCGTCGACGAACCACGGTGCGTACGCCGGGGCGTCGGTCGCGATCGTCAGGCGTCCCGGGGTCGTCGTCGTGCCGCTGTCGGGACCGCAGTTGCCGATCGCCGCGGTGGACGGCAGCTTGGTGTAGGCGCTCGGCACGGCGCTGGGCGTCGGTGACCCGGCGGTGGTCGAGTCGGCGTCCGGCGTCGAACAGCCCGCGAGGACCAGCACGGCGACGGCGACCGCGAGCGGCGCGGGTCGGGGTCCGAGTCGGGGCACCCGCGTCATATTGCCCCGACCTGCCCCGTCGGGCAACACGATGACCGGAGGCGTCGTCCCGCATACCGCCGGCCGGTCGGGTTCGCTACTGTCCGCAGGATGGAGGTGACGCCGCAGCAACCCGGCACCGACGTGACGGTGCACGTCCTCGGTTCGGTGCGGGCCCGGGTGGCGGGTGCGCCAGTGGATCTCGGTGGTCCGAGCCGGCGGGCGGTGCTCGCGCGGCTGGTCGCCGCGCACGGCACGGTGGTCTCGACGGATCTGCTGATCGACGACCTGTGGTCGGGTGACGCTCCGCCGAAGGCGCTGGCCGCGCTGCAGGTGCACATCTCCTACCTGCGTCGCATCCTGGAACCGGCGCGCCGCCCCCGCACCGCGGCCCGGGTACTGGTCAGCGCGACTCCCGGGTACGCGTTGGTGCTGCCCGACACCGCGGTCGACTCCTGGCAATTCGAGGCACTCGTCGGACGCGGACAGGGCACGCAGGATCCCGCGTCGCGGGCCGCGTTCTTCGATCGGGCGTTGGACCTGTGGACCGGCCCACCGTTCCAGGAGCTCGCCGACACCGCGTGGACGCGACCCGAGGTGGAGCGGCTGCAGGAGCTGCGCCGCACCGCGATCGAGGAGAGCGCGAAGAGCAGGCTGGCCCAGGGGGATCCGGAGTCCGCGGTGGCGCTGCTCGGCCGGCACGTCGCCGACCACCCCGATCGGGAGACCGCGACGGCGTTGCTGGCGTTGGCCCAGTACCGATCCGGACGGCAGGCCGAGGCGCTGACGACGCTGCGCGCGGCGCGGCGACATCTCGCCGACGAGTTGGGCGTCGATCCCGGACCGCAGCTGCAGGAGCTCGAACGCGACATCCTCACCCACGCTCCGGCGCTCGCTCCCCAGGCGCTGCGGATCCCGGAGCCGCAGCGCCCGGACGGCCCGTCGAACGCGCGCCCCGCGGAGCTGGCCACCCTGCTGGCGGAGGCCGACCTCGCGGTGAGGTCGGGCCTGCGCGTCGTGTGGCTCGGCGGTGAGGCCGGAGCGGGCAAGAGCACCCTGACCGCCCATCTCGTCGCCGCCCTCACCGGTCGCGGCTGGAGCGCGGCGTGGGGGCGCTGCCCGGAGGTGGACGGTGCCCCGCCCGGTTGGCCGTGGGGCGAGGTCCTGCGCGACCTGCGTGAACGCCACCCGATGGACCCGGCGACGTCCGGTCAACTGGCGAACCTGCTGGGAGAGGAGGGCGCCGACGGGACGATGCCGGGCCCCTTCTGGCTCGCGCAGGGGCTGCCGCCGTACCTGTCCGCGGTGTCGCAGCGGGCGCCGCTGGTGATCGCCCTCGACGACGCCCATCGCGCGGACGAACTGACCCTGCAACTGCTGCGGCACGTCGCGGTGCACGCGTCGGGTGCGCCGATCCTGGTGGTCGCGACGTTCCGGGAACGGTCACCGGAACTCGCGGCGGCGTGGTCCGCCACCGCGGGAGTGCCCGGCGCACGCGTCGAACTGGGCCCGCTCTCGAATTCCGGCGTCGACGAGATCGTCCGCGAGGCCGGACTCGGCGCACTGGCGGCCCCCGTGCTCGCACACCTGACGGAGCGGTCGGGTGGAAACCCGTTGTTCGTCAAGGAGTTCGCGAGACTCGTGCAGTCCGAGGGCGAGACGTCGGTGGATCGTGCGGTGCCCGACGGGGTCCGCGACCTGCTGCGCCGCCGGGTCGAACGCCTGCCCGATCCGACCGTGTCGACCCTGCGGCGGGCAGCGGTGCTCGGTCGGGAGTTCGACCTGACCGTTCTGCGCGACCTCGGTGACCTGACCGAGGACGCTCTCGTCGACGCGCTCGAACCGGCGCTCGGTGCGAACGTCCTGGTCGAGTCCGGACCCGACCGGCTCCGGTTCGCGCACATACTGATTCGTGACGTCGTCTACGCGGATCTGCCGGGCATCCGGCGTACGCGACTGCACGCCGCCGCGCTCGAGGTGCTCGCCGAGCGCACACCGGACGACGTGGCCGTCCTGGCGCGGCATGCGATCGCTGCCAGGGCGCCGGCGGCGGCGGCCGTCGAGTACGTCGTCCGGGCAGCGAGACGTGCAGATGCGGTGTTCTCCCACCGGGAGGCGGTGGAACTGTGGGCGGCCGCGCTGGACCTCCTCGAGCGCTCCGCCGACGCGGACGAGCGTGCGCTGGTGGACATCCTGATCCCGTACGTCGGCGCGTTGGCCCGCACCGGCGACATCGTGTCGGCGCGCCGCCACCGACAGTCCGCGATCGACGTCGCGGCGCGGGTGGAGGACCGGGTCGTGCTGATCCGCGCGCTCACCTCGTGGACCGCGCCCGTCACCTGGTACATCCGAACGGACTCGGCGGTCGACGAGGCGGTACTCGGGCCGATCGAGACGATGCTCGCCCGGCCGGGACTGTCGGGCAGGGATCGGGCACTGTTGTTGGTGGCCAAGGCGTTCGAGCTTGAGGAGAACGACCCGGACGCGGTGACGGCTGCGGTCCGCGAGGCACTCGCCCTGGCCAGAGAGTCCGGGGACCCGGTGATTCTGCGTCGCGCGCTCAACGCCTACGGCTACGTCGCGTACGGGCCGGACTTCGCCGACGAACGCCGCGCGATCGCCGAGGAGCTCCTCGCCGTCGCGACCGGCGACCCGGGATTCCAGGCGCAGGCGCACTTCCAGCTGTTCATGGCCGCCGCGGCCGACGGCGACCTCGGTGAGGCGCTCGACCAGGTCGCCGAGGCCGTGGAGTACGCCGCCGGGAATCAGTTGTCGCAGATGCTCGGCGCGCTGGACACGTTTCGCGGCTTGGCGGATCTGATTGCGGGAGAGATCGATTCGGCACTCGAATGCTACGACGCCGCCGCGGCACGGCTCGCGGAGGCCGGTACGGGCAACGCCGACTGGCTGCGGGTGATCGGCAGGATCGGTGCCGGGGTGGTGACCGGAGATCTCGCGGGTATCGCCCCGGAGCTCCTCGCGATCGAGAAGGCGTGGCCGCAGTCGCTGCGTCCCGCTGTGGTGCTCGCACTGCTGGACGTCGGCGACCCCGAGCAGGCCCGTCGGCTGTGGGACGGCCTCGCCGACCCGCCCCGCGACCACTTCTGGCTGACGATGACCACGCTCCGCGGCAGGGCGGCGGTGCGACTCGGGGACGTGGCGGTGGCCGAGCGGTGCCGCGTCGAGCTCGCACCGTACACGGGGCGCTTCGCCGGTCCCGAATCCGGATCGGTGTACGCCGGACCGGTGGACGCCGCCCTGGCCGAGCTCGCCGAGTTCTTCGGCGATGCGGCCGGGGCGGCGCACCATCGGGGTGAGGCCGAGAAGCTCATCGAACGGACTCGGGCGTACCTACGGGTTCGGCGGCGGTGACATTCCGGGTGGAGCGGGTGGCGCGGATCATGAGCACCCCGATGGCGGCGAAGGCGACACCGCGGGGCAGTTCGATGACGAGGCCGCTGAGCACCGGAGCGTAGGGGATCGGGGCGAGCAGGATCAGGCCTCCCGCGATCATCACCGCCGAGATCCAGCGCGGAACGGCACCGGACCGCAGGAGCGCGACCCCGAACACGACCATGCCGAGCATGAGGCCGAGGCCGGCGACGATCATCAGGGCGGCGAACGGGGTCGTCGCGATGATGGTGTCGGTGCCGGAGAGCACACCCTCGCCCGCGGGGGTCCCGGCGAGGGGCACCGCGATGAAGGCCTCGACGGCGAGGTGGGCCATCGCCATCACCGTCGAGGCGACGAAGAATCCGACGAAGGAGATCAGACCGGCCAGGCCCGCCTTGCGGGAAACCCAGGCGTACATCCCGGGCAGGCCGAGCATCAACAGGATCGACCCGACGAGAATCAGGTACTGCGGGTAGGGGACGGAGTGGGTGGAGAGGGCGCCGATGCTGTGGCCGCCGTCCTCGTCGACCGGATGGAGCATGCCACCGGCAAGGTTGAAGGCGAGGGCGGCCACGAGGGCGAACCCGCTGAGGCGGTAGAGCAGTGCAGATGTGATGGTCATGGCCGAAGCATCGGACGCCGCACTTGTCGGCGACTTGTCTCGGCACAGGCGCCCCACTTGTCGACCGGGACGCGGGTGTGCCCTCGGCAGGATTCGAACCTGCGACACCGGCTTTAGGAGAGCCGTGCTCTATCCCCTGAGCTACGAGGGCGATGGGGAGGCGCGTGTGGCCACCGTCCCCGATGCACTAGGCAGTGTAGCCGGGTTCGGTGCATTTCCTTCCACGGACTCCCTCGGCGGTGATATGTTAACGGCAATTCTTCAGGGGGAGGGACCATGCCACAGCACTACATCGATCTCGACGCGGCTCCGCGGCTGAGCACCGCCCGCACGCGGATCTCCGTGAAATCCGCCGGGCGCCGGTGGACGCGCAAGGATCCGGACATCCGGGAGGCGCTCGACTTCTGGTCGTTCGCCGGCGCGGCCGCGAACGTGGCCATGCAGATCGGGTGGCCGGAGGTCGCCTACGGCGTCATGGAGAGCAAGGTCGAGTCGGGTGCGTTGATGTCGCATCCGTGGAAGCGGGCGCGCACCACCACCCAGTACCTCGCGGTCGCGATCCTCGGCACCGAGGCCGAACGTGCCGCCTTCCGGGAGGCCGTCAACGGCGCTCACCGTCAGGTCCGGTCGGACGAGAACAGCCCGGTCAAGTACAACGCCTTCAACCGGGACCTGCAGATGTGGGTCGCGGCCTGCCTCTACATCGGTTTCGAGGACACCCACCAGCTGCTGCACGGGCAGATGTCGCCGGAGCAGCTCGAGGCCTTCTACCGACGGGCGGCACCGCTCGGCACCACACTGCAGGTCACCGAGGACATGTGGCCGGCGACGCGCGCCGACTTCGACGTCTACTGGAACACCGCGTGCGAACGCGTCGTGTACGACGACCGGACGAAGCGGTTCATCGAGGACCTGATCGACCTGAAGATGATCGCGTGGCCGATCCGGGCTCCGTTCCGAAACCTGCTGCGGTTCCTCACCATCGGCTCGCTCGCGCCGTACTTCCGGGAAGCGATCGGATACGAGTGGACGGAGGTCGACCAGCGCCGGTTCGAGCACCTGTTCATCTTCGTCTCGTTCGTCAACCGGTTCCTGCCGGGCTTCATCCGCAACGGCGGCAGCCACGTGCTCATGAGTGACCTTCGACGGCGGATGGGCAAGGGCTCGAACCTGATCTGATGGCGGCCCTCGACGACGGCCTCGGCCCGGACACGCTGCTCTGGAAGTTCCTGGGGGACCGCCGGTTCCTGCTCACCCTGCCGCGCGCGGTGTCACTGCAGATGCTGCACCCCGTCATCGCGCGCGGTATCCGGGAACACTCGCGCACCCCGCGGCACGTGTGGATGCACGCCCGGCACACCGTGCCCCAACTCGTCGCAATGGCCTACGCGGACCGGGACCTGTCGACGGTGATCCGTTACGGGCACGAGAACGTCAAGGGGCGAGACGACCACGGCAACCGGTACCACGCGCTCAATCCCGAGGTGTTCTTCTTCCAGCACGCCACCTACGTCGACACCCTGATGACGATGGTGGACACCTTCATCCGTCCCCTCTCCGCCGCGGAACGCGAACAGCTCTACCAGGAATGCTCGATCTGGTACCACCGCTACGGCATCTCGGCGCGCGCGATGCCGGCCAGCTGGAGCGAGTTCGAGGAGTACTTCGCCGGCGCCTGCGCCGAGCTCCGCGTCGGCCCCGATGCCGAGTACTACCGCGAGCAGGTCCTCCGGCCCGACGCCTGGGTGGTCCGACGGGTACCCACTCCCGTCGTGCGGCAACTCCTGCATCCCCGCGCCCGAGAGCTGTACGGGGTGCCCGGCAGCGGGACCGCTGCACTGGCCGCGTACGCCGGTTGGCGCAAGATCCTCGCGGCACTCGGGCCCGGCCACCGTCACGTCGACGTCGCGGCGCGGGCGCTGCGGCGGGACCGTCAGACCGTCTCGGATGCTGCCGGTGTCGGCTGATCCGCCACCCCGCGGTGAAAACCCTTGCGGTCGTACAGACGGGTGACGACGAGACCGAGGACGAGGCCGATCAGGAGCCCGATCGCGGTCATGGTCACCGACCGCATGAGCGCCCCCGACCCACCGTCGCCGAAGTACAGCAGGCTGCGCACCCCGAGGAACACCTGGTGCATCGGCTCGAAACCGGCGAGCCAGCCGAAGAACGGGGGCGTCGCCTCGATCGGCAGGGTGCCGCCGGCCGACGGCAGCCCCAGCACGATGAACACGATCAGGTTGATGATCAACCCCGCGCTGCCGAAGACCGCCAGCACCGACATCGCGGTGACGCCGACCGCGATGATCGCGAACGCGCCGTACATCCACAGCCCCAACGCATTCGGCAGCGGCATCGACAGCAGGTGCGAGATCCACAGGTACAGACCCGAGACCAGGAACCCGAGAACGACCATCACCCCCCACTTCACGAGCAGCGTCTGCAGGCGGGAGATCTCGACCGTCGGATTGTGGACGTAGCGGGGACCGAACTCGGTGGGGGTGAAGCCGAGCATCCCGTCGATCAGGGTGTGCACGATCATCGCGCCGGTGAACCCGGCGAGAATCACGAGCAGTGCATAGTAGAAGGCGGACAGGCCGTTTCCGGTGCCGTCGGGCAGCGGCTTGTACTGCACCGTCAGCACCTCGATCGGGTTCGACAGCGTCAGCCGGGCCGCACCCACGACCGGGGTGTCACCGACGGCCGCCGCCACCTGATCCGACAGTTGCGCACCGACCTGCTCGTTCACGGTCGCCAATGCCGGAGTCGCGATCGACTCGACCAACGCGGTGCCGAACGTGCCCGACCGCGGATTGGTGTAGACGGTGATCACCGGCTTCTCGACATCGCCCGGAACGACACTCGCTTCCGCAAGGATCATCAGCCGTTTCGTGAAATCGGACGGGATGACGATCGCGCCGTACACCTCCGCCGAGTCGAGCATCGAGGTGGCCGCGGCGATACCGACCTGCTCGAGGTCGACCTTGTCGGCGGGCACCCCGGCGACAAGCCCGTCCACGATCTGGTCACCGATGTTCTGCCGCTGGTCGGACCCCGGCGCGACGTCGCCCTCGTCCTGGTTGACCACCGCGATCGGGAAGTCGCGAAGACTGCCCTTCGGGTCGATGACGCTGCCGAGGTACAGGGCCGCCAGCAACGACATGAGCGCGGTGACCACCACGATCGGGGCGGCCCAGAACAGGGGACTGCGCAGTTTCCTGGTGCGTTGCCCGGGGTCGGTCTGCTCCGGTGCTTCGTGCTTCGGCCTGTTCACGCTCGATTGCCTCTCGCCGCGCGGGATCGGGATGATCGCCGGTCAAGCCTAGGCGGGGAACCTGGCCCGAACACGGCAACACCTCCGGCCGCGTCGGTGGTACCGACGCGACCGGAGGTGCCGGCTCGGGTCCTGGGTCGTGTCCCTAGTGGGACGGTGCGGGTTCGGGTGCCGCCTCGGACTGCGGCAGCTCCTTCCGCAGCTTCTCACCCTCGATGTCGACGTTCGGCAGGATCTTGTCCAGCCACTTCGGCAGCCACCACGCCTTGTCGCCGAGCACGGCCATCACGGCGGGGATGATCACCATGCGGACGATGAATGCGTCGAAGAACACGGCGGCGGCGAGCGCGAAGCCGATCGACTTGATGAACGCGTTGCCCTCGAGCATGAACGCACCGAAGACCGACATCATGATCAGGGCCGCGGCCGTGACCACGCGGGCGCCGTGGCGGAAGCCGATGGTCATGGCCTCCTTCGCGGAGGCGCCGTGCACGTACTCCTCCCGCATTCGGGTCACCAGGAACACCTGGTAGTCCATCGCGAGACCGAACACCACACCGATCAGGAAGATCGGCATGAAGCTGACCAGGGGCTGCGGGTTGGCGATGAACCCGCCCCAGCCGTGCTGGAAGATCGCGACGGTGGCACCGAACGTGGCGGCGACGCTGAGCAGGAAGCCGAGCGCCGCGGTGAGCGGCACCAGGATGGACCGGAACACCAGCATCAGCAGGATGAACGCGAGTCCGACGACGATGGTCAGGTACGGCACCAGCGCGCCGAGCAGCGTGTCCGAGATGTCGGTCTCGAGCGCGGTCTGGCCGGTGACGCCGTAGTTGACGCCGATCTCGTCGTGCAGCGTGCCTTCGCTGTCGCGGATGGACTGCATCAGGTCGACGGTCCGCTCGTCCGTCGGTGCGCTCCCTGGGGTGACCAGGATCTGCGCGGTGTCACCGGCAGGGTTCACGCCGACGACCTGCGCGTTGACGACGTCGTCCTGCTCGGAGATCGTCTGGACCACGCGACCGAACGCCTGTTGCGCGGGAACGCTCGCGTCCTTCGCGTCGACGACCACGATCAGCGGGGAGTTGCGGCCCGGTCCGAACCCCTCGGACACCAGGTCGTAGGCCTGGCGTGAGCTGGTCGCGGGGTCGCCGGTGCTCTCGCTGGGCAGGGCCAGCTTCAGGCCCGTGGCGGGGAGGGCGAGCGCACCGAGGATCACGACGCCCGCGATCAGCGGGATGGCGGGCTTGCGGGCCACCCATGTGGCGTACCGGGCGGCGGGGCCGGGAGCGGCGTCGTCGGCTTCCGGGTCCGTCGCCTTGACGAACGGGATCCGGCCGGCGAAAGCCTTGCGTCCGAGCAGGCCGAGGAACGCCGGCAGGAAGGTCAGTGCGACGAGGACCGCGATCAGCACCGCGAACGCCGCTGCCAGACCCATGTCGCTGAGGAACTTGATGCCCACGACGCGGAGCGCGACGAGCGCGATGATGACGGTCAGGCCGGCGAACACGACGGCGGAACCGGCGGTACCGACCGCACGGCCGGCGGCTTCCTCCCGGTTGCCGGTCACGTTCACCTCGTGCCTGAACCGCGACACGATGAACAGCGAGTAGTCGATCGCGACGGCGAGACCGATCATCACGGCCAGGGTGGGCGTCATCGAGCCCAGTTCGGTGAAGCCGGTTGCGATGGTGATGCCGAGGCTGCCGATGCCGACGCCGATGATCGCCGACAGCAGCGGCAGACCCGCCGCGACGAGCGAGCCGAAGGTGAGGACGAGGACGACGGCGGCGACGGCCATACCGATCAGCTCTGCGCTGCCGCCGGGCGCTTCCTGGGCCTGTGCGGCGGTGCCGCTGACCTCGACGGTGAGTCCGGCGTCCCGGGCGGCCTGGGCGGCGGCGTCGATCTCGTCGATCAGTTCGGGTGTGACACTGGTGTAGTCGCCCGTGAACGGGACCTCGACGTATCCGACGGTCTTGTCGGCGCCGAGCGGGGACAGCGCGGCCGCGTCGGCCAGTGCCTGGTCGAGCGGCTTGCCGGTCTGCTCGGCCTGGGCCGTCACCATCTGCGTCAGGCCGGCATCGGCGACCACGGGGTTGACCAGTGCCGCGCTGCTCTCGTCCGGCGTCGCGGTGGCCGGGTCGACCTTCGCGGCGGGCTCGACGAGGTCGATGGCGCGGACCGCGGCGAGCGTCTCGTCCATCGCGGCCTGGTTCTCCGGGGTGTCGAGGGTCTGTCCCTCGGGTGCGGCGAAGACGAATCGCGCCGAGATGGAGTTGAACGGATCCCTTCCGTCGGACGGGAACCGTTCGGCCATCAGGTCCTGCGCCTTCTGCGCGGGAGTCCCGGGGATGGAGAACGAGTCGTTCGTCGGACCCGACAGCGTCGCTGCGCCGACGCCCATCAGGACGAGCAGAGCCAGCCAGATCGACAGGACTGTGCCCTTGCGCCGGTAGGCGAACTTGCCGATCCGGTACAGGTAGGTGGCCATGGAGGACCCTTCGTGTTGCGGGTGTGAGGGGTGTTGCGTGTGCTCGTCGGGACGGTTTACGGGACTGGTGGTTCGTGGGCGGCCGGTGCCGTGCGGGGAAGCGGTTGAGGGATGCCCGCGCGCAGCATCCGGAAGGCCTCGTGGACGATCGAAGAGGGGCTGGAATGGCCGGTGTCGCCGTGGATCCACAGTTCGATCGCCGCTTTGCACGCGGAACCCGCCGTCATCTGGAGCAGGTTCGGGTACAGGTCGGTGTCGATGTCGGTGCCGGTGCGGTCGGCGATCGCCTCGCCGAGGATCCGGCCGACCCGGCCCTCCAGCTGGAGCTTGCGGGCGAGCAGGGCAGGGCTGGACTCGATGAGCGCCATCTCGGCGACGATCACGTCGAGGTCGCGGACCGGGTCGTGGAGCACCGACTGCACGACCGCCTCGAGGGAATCCCAGATCGGCTCGCCCTGCGGCCGCTCGGCAAGCCGGGCGACCCAGATGGTGACGTCGGCCTCGAGGCGGTGCAGGACGGCGTCCTCCTTCGAGGCGAAGTAGTTGTGGAAGGTGCGGGTGGAGACCCCCGCCTCGGACGCGATCGCCTCGGCGGTCACGGCTTCGATACCGGCCTGCATTGCCAGGCGCATCGCGGCATCGCTCAGCGCGACGCGGGTTGCGGCTTTCTTCTGGTCACGCAGGCCGGGTGGGGTGCTCACCCAATCCACGGTACGGAAGTTGCACAACCCTGCAAACTTGCATTCGCGTGCAATTTGTGTTTCGTGCACCACACTCGTGTGCCCGGTGTGACCACCGCCACCATTGGTTCTGCTTCATCGTTCGGTCCCCGATTGCGCTCGACTCGGTCCTACGGATTCGCGGCAACCCTGCGTAGTGTCCAGACGAGCAGTTCCACACAGTCGATTGGAGTGTCCGGTGCGCATCGGAACGCAGATCACGTACAGCGGCGGATTCGCCGAAACGGTCGCGGAGGTCGCGGACCTCGAACGCGCCGGACTCGACATCGTGTTCATGGCGGAGGCCTATTCCTTCGACGCCGTGAGCCAGCTCGGTTACCTGGCCGCGAAGACGACGACGCTGCAGCTCGCCTCGGGAATCTTCCAGATCTACACCCGCACGCCGTCGCTGATGGCGATGACCGCCGCCGGACTCGACTTCGTCTCGGACGGCCGGTTCGTGCTCGGTCTCGGCGCGTCCGGGCCCCAGGTCATCGAGGGCTTCCACGGTGTTCCCTACGACGCGCCGCTCGGCCGGACCCGCGAACTCGTCGACATCTGCCGCCAGGTCTGGCGCCGCGAGAAGGTGCAGTACGACGGCAAGTACTACCAGATCCCGCTGCCCCCTGAGAAGGGCACCGGCCTCGGCAAGCCGCTCAAACTCATCAATCGTCCCGTGCGCGAACGCATCCCGATCGTCATCGCGGCGATCGGCCCCAAGAACGTCGCGTTGACCGCGGAGATCGCCGAGGGCTGGCAGCCGATCTTCTTCCACCCCGAGCGGGCGATGGACGTGTGGGGCGAGTCGGTGAACAAAGGCAAGGCCAAGCGCGACCCCTCGCTCGGTGAGCTCGAGGTCTACGCGGGCCCGGCCCTGGCCATCGGCGACGACGTGGACCACATGCTCGACTGGATCAAGCCGCACCTCGCCCTCTACATCGGCGGCATGGGGGCCCGCGGCAAGAACTTCTACAACGACCTCGCCTGCCGCTACGGCTACGAGGCCGAGGCCAAGGCGATCCAGGACCTCTACCTGGACGGCAAGAAGCAGGAGGCCGCCGCCGCGGTCCCCGACGAACTGGTGCGCTCGATCTCCCTGATCGGGCCCGAGGGCTTCGTCCGCGAGCGGGTCGCGGCGTTCAAGGAGGCCGGTGCGACCACGCTCACGGTCAGCGCACTCGCCGCCGACACCGCCGGCCGCGTCGCGCAGATCGAGAAGCTGCGCGCGATCATCGACGCCTGATGAGCGGCTCCGCCACAGTGGTGCACTTACGGACCCCGGCGCGTTCGTAAGTGCGCCACTGCGGCTTCGCCGCACAATCGGGACAATGGTTGCGGGGCGCGCGCGGTGCCCCGGCAGTGTCGGTGACGGATCTCCAGTGAGGAAGCAGCATGAGTGCAAGCAGTCCGGTCGTGGTCGGTGTGGACGGGTCCGAGTCGGCGTCGACGGCAGTCGTCTGGGCCGCCCGTACCGCCGCGGCCCGCAAGCTCCCGTTGCTGCTGGTCTCGGTCGTGCACGTCCCCGCCTACTACTACACCGAGCCCTATCTGGTGCGCGGCTACGGTGACGACCTCAAGAAGGCGGGCCGGGCCCACCTCGACAGCGCCGAGGTCCTCGCCCGCGAGGTCGCCGACGAGGTCGGTGGTCTGGAGATCGAGACCAAGCTGCACGAGGGCCGGATCGCGGAGATCCTGCTGCAGTACGCGCCGACGGCGGCGATGATCGTGCTGGGCAGCCGCGGACTCGGTGAGTTCAGTGGCGCCCTCCTCGGTTCCGTTGCCCGCGCGGTCGCGGCGCACTCGACGGCGCCGGTCGCCGTGGTCCGCGGCCGCACCCTCGACGGCCGGCCGCCGACCGAGGGCCCGGTCGTCGTCGGTGTCGACGGTTCCGAGGTCAGCGAGGCGGCGATCGCCACCGCGTTCGAGGTGGCCTCCGCCCTCGGCGCACAGCTGGTCGCGGTGAACGTGTGGAGTGACGTGTCGGTGCAGCCGTCCCTGGGTGCCACCGCCGACGATCCGCACTGGCGGTCCATCCAGGCCGCGGAGGAGGCCGTGCTGTCCGAGCGGCTGGCCGGCTGGATCGAGCAGTACCCCGACGTCGAGGTGCAGCGGATCGTCGACCGGGACCGTCCGGTCCGCGTGCTCAGCGAATTCTCCGAGCGCGCACAGCTTCTCGTCGTCGGTAGCCACGGACGTGGCGGCTTCAAGGGCATGTTGCTCGGCTCCACGAGTGCCGCGCTGATGGGCACCGCCGACTGCCCGGTCCTGATCGTCCGACCGAAGTCCGCCGGGTAGCGGCACTTCTGCACACGGAACGAAGGGTCGGCTTCCCCCCACCGGGAACCGACCCTTCGTCCGTGTTCGACGAGCCCGACCCGTGGTCGGGGCCGACTGTCGGTTCAGCCGAACTCGTCGAGTCCTCCCGCGCGCAGCTGCGCCCACACGTCGGTGGGATGCACGCCGCGCCGGAGGGCGTCATTTTCGATCAGGACCCCGAGCAGTACCGAGTTCAGGAACGCGAGCGCATCCGGGTCGTGGCGGGCCGACTTGGCTTCCGCCCACCGGGTCACGTTGCCGCGCTTGGCCGCCGACGCCATCTCCAGAGCCGTCTCGAACAGTGCGTGGGTGTAGGTGGCGGGCTGCTCGCCCATCAGATCCGTCATCAGGCGGTCACCTTCCGTGCGCGGGTGGCGGCGCGGGCCAGTGCCCGGTCGCGGGACTCCTCGAATCGAACGGCGTCCGCCTCGAGTGCGGCGAGGAACACCGCCAGCTGCTCGCGCAGCGTCTCCGCCTCGCCGCTGAAATCATTGCGGTCGAACATCTTCCACGTGCGCAACACCGGAAGCACGACGTCGTCGAGGTGCTGGCGCAGGTCGTAGATGCCGCCCTTGGCGATCAGCACCGCGTTGCGCCGGAAACCCGGCATCTGCGCGCCCGGCATCTGGAAGTGGGTGAGGATCTTCAGGATTGCGCGCATCGCCTGAGCGGGTGCGACGTCCAGCGCGGCCCCGGTTATGTTGCGGTAGAACATCATGTGCAGGTTCTCGTCCGCGGCCACCCGGGCGAGCATCCGGTCCGCCACCGGATCGCCGCACGCCTTGCCGGTGTTGCGGTGGGAGACCCGCGTCGCCAGCTCCTGGAAGGTCACGTAGGTGACGGCGTCGAGGAGGCCGTCCTGCAGATCCGGGTTGAAGCCGTGCGTCATGTGCGTCATGCGCGCGTTCTCCAGTGCCACCGGGTCGACCCCGCGGGTGACGACCAGGTAGTCGCGGATCACGACGGAGTGCTTGTTCTCCTCCGCGGTCCAGCGGCCGACCCACGTGCCCCACGCGCCGTCGCGCGAGAAGTTCTCCGCGATCACCCGGTGGTACGACGGCAGGTTGTCCTCCGTCAGCAGGTTGGTGACCATCGCCGCCTTCGCGACGTCCGTCAGCTGCGACTGCCCGGGCTCCCAGTCCACGCCGCCGAGTTCGGCGAAGTTGCGGCCGTCGTCCCACGGCACGTAGTCGTGCGGATGCCACTCCTTCGCCATCGACAGGTGCCGGTGCACGTTGTCCTCGGCGACGGGCTCGAGTTCACGGAGCAGCTCGAGTTGAGTCAGTTCGCGGGTCACGGAATCGACAGTCGCCGATCCGGGCCCCTGGGCGATAGTGCCGAAAGTCCCCATGTGCTGGTATTGGGAGATGCAGACACGCCTGTTCCTGGTGGACGACCACGAGATCGTCCGGCGCGGCCTGGTGGATCTCCTGGACGGCGCCGCCGACTTCACCGTGGTGGGGGAGGCGTCGTCGGTCGCGGAGGCGCTCGCGGGCATCCCGGGGTCGGGCGCGGATGTCGCGGTCCTCGACGTCCGGTTGCCGGACGGGTCCGGGGTGGAGCTGTGTCGGGAGTTGCGGTCGGCGATGCCGGGACTGCGCTGCCTGATGCTGACGTCCTACTCGGACGACGAGGCACTGTTCGACGCGGTGATGGCCGGCGCGTCGGGGTACCTGCTCAAGCAGATCCTCGGGACCGACCTGATCTCCGCGATCCGCACCGTGGCCGCGGGCGGGTCGCTCCTCGGCGACCGGGACACCGCCGCTGTGCTCGCCCGGATCCGTGCGCAGCGCAGCCAGAACGGCCTGGTCGACCAACTGACCGACCAGGAGAAGGTGGTGCTCGAACTCATCGGGGAGGGCCTGACGAACCGGGAGATCGGTGCCCGGATGCACCTTGCGGAGAAGACGGTGAAGAACTACGTGTCCCGGCTGCTGGCGAAGCTCGGGATGCAGCGCCGTACCCAGGCGGCGGTGCTGGCCACCGAACTGCGGGGCAGGCCCGAACGGGGCCGCTGACCGCTACCGGTCGGGGAGGTGGTGGCGCAGCAGTACCCCGAGCTGGGTGCGGGCGTCGTCGAAGGGCGCGCTCGAGCCGAGCGCCCGACTCTGCACGATGGCGCCCTCGATCACGGACAGCAGCAGACCCGCCACGCTCCGTGCGGTGGTGTCGTCGAGGCCTGCCGCGACCAGGCCCGCGGCGAGCCGCGAGGTCCACTCGGCGAAGGCCTGGCCGGCGGCGGCCCGCACGGCCGGATCCGACTCGTCCAGCGCGGCGGCCATCATGAACGACCCGAGCCGGTACTCGCTCGACTCGAGCGGGTCGAGCCAGAACGCGAACAGCTCGTCGAGCCACCGGTCCGCCGACGGCGCGGTGGCCAGCTTGTCGGCCATCACGTTCAGGTGCGAATGGACGACCCGGGACACGATCCGGGTGGCCGTCTCCACCAGTTGTCCCTTCCCCTCCGGGAAGTGCTGGTACAGCGAGTTGCGCGACGCGTTGCTCCGCTTGAGCAGCTCGGCCAGTCCGGCCGCGTGCACTCCGACCTCCTGCACCGTCGTGATGGTGCTCGCGAGCAGTCGAGCGCGCGGGCGTGCCGTGGTCATGCGTCTGCCTCCCGGCTTGTGTGGACCGATCGGTTCATGTTAGATCGAGCCAGTTGAACCGATCGGTTCACATCGAGAGGATGCCATGCCCGTCGCCATCGCCACCGCGAAACCCGTCGCTCACGCGGCCCTGCTCGGCCTCGGGGCGTACCGGCCCCGACGCGTCGTACCCAACGCGGAGATCGTCGACCGCATCGACTCCTCCGACGAATGGATTCGCACCCGGTCCGGCATCACGGCGCGGCACTGGGCCGAACCGGACGAGACCATCGTCTCGATGAGCGTCGCCGCGGCCCGCGACGCGCTCACCGCGGCCGGCCTCGTGGCGGACGAGATCGACGCGGTCGTGCTCGCCACCTCCTCGCAGATGGTGCTCGGGCCGTCCGCCGGGGCGGTCGTCGCCACTGAACTGGGCATGCACGACGCCGCCGCCTACGACGTCTCCGCCGGGTGCGCCGGCTTCTGCTACGCCCTCGGCAACGCCGCGAGCCTCGTCCGCGCCGGCCAGGCACGGCACGTCCTCGTGATCGGTGTCGAGCGGCTGTCCGACCTCCTCGATCCCACCGACCGGACCTGCGCGTTCATCTTCGCGGACGGGGCGGGCGCGGTCGTGGTCGGTCCCGCCGAGGCCGAGGGCATCGGTCCGGTGGCGTGGGGCTCGGACGGATCCCAGACGTCGGCGATCAAGCAGGACAAGGACTTCGCGCAGTACTTCGCCGAGGTCGCGGAGGCCGAGGCGACCGGCGGCAGCACCCAACGGCCGTACATCCGGATGAACGGCCAGGCGGTGTTCCGCTGGGCCGTGACGTTCCTGGAGAAGGCGTGCCGCGACGCGTTGGAGAAGGCCGGTGTCTCCGCGGACGACCTGGACGCGTTCGTGCCGCACCAGGCGAACAGCCGCATCACCGACGCGCTGATCCGCACGCTCGGCCTGCCCGACACCGTCGCCGTCGCCCGCGACATCGTCGAATCCGGCAACACCAGCGCGGCGTCGATCCCGATGGCGATGGAACAGCTCATCCGTTCCGGTGGGGCGAAGCCGGGGGACACCGCGCTGCTCCTCGGCTTCGGCGCCGGACTGGCCTACGCCGGACAGGTCGTCGCGCTGCCCGCCATCGCCTGAACCCGGCCGGGTGTTCGCGTCAGGTCAGCGCAGCGGCACCCGCCAGGTCAGCGCGGTCCCGCCCGCTGCGGGTGCGGCCACGTCGCAGCGGCCACCGCACGCGGCCGCACGGCGCTCCAGATTGGCCAGGCCACTTCGGGTCTCGGTGCCGGACATCCCGATCCCGTCGTCGACGATCGTGATCGCGAAGTCGTCCCCGGCGGTGACCGAGACCGCGATCGCGGAGGCACTCGCGTGCCTGCGGGCGTTGCTCAGACCCTCCCGCAGCACCGCTTCGGCGTGCGCGCCGACGCCGTCGGGCACCACCGTGTCGATCGGCCCGTCGAACTGGACGGACGGGGTGACGGACGCGTGTGTGGTCAGTTCGCCGATCACGTCGAGCAGCCGCCGGCGCAGCCCGGCAGCCGACGTGGACTCGGCGGACTGCAGGTCGAAGATGGTCGTGCGGATCTCGCGGACCGTCTGATCCAGCTGCTCCACCGCCCGGGTGAGCACCTCCGCCGTGCGACCCTGCGTCGTCGCGGTCACCGACTGCAGGCTCATGCCGGTCGCGAACAATCGCTGAATGACGTTGTCGTGCAGGTCGCGAGCGATGCGGTCGCGGTCGGCGAGCACGTCCAGCAGACGCTGCTGGCTCTGCTGGTGGGCGAATTCGAGTGCCACCGCCGCCAGATCGGCCATCGACGCCATCCGGTGCAACTCGTCGGAATCCCACTCCGAACCGCCGGTGCCGCTCCCGACGACCAGCGCACCCTGCACGTGCTGCGGGCCGGACACCGGCAGCGTCGCCGACCGCGCAACCCCCGCGCTGAGTTCCGCGAACGCGACCTCCTGCCCGACAGACAGCCGCGGGTCGGTGCTGGCGATCACGGCGCTCGTGCCGTCCACCGTGTTCACCAGGGTGACCGCGTCGGCCGTGCTCAGGTCCCGCACCTGACGGACCAGCAGGTCGAGGGTCTCGGGCACCGAGCCGCCGATCAGCAGCCGTGAGGTGATCGACGACATCGCCGTCAGCCACCGTTCGCGGGTGCGGGACTGCTCGAACAGGCTTGCGTTGTCGATAGCCAGCGCGGCGGACTCGGCGAGCACCGTGAGGATCGTCTGGTCCTCGTCGGTGAACTCGGGGCCACCGAGCTTCTCGGTGAGGTAGATGCTGCCGAACGCCTGACCGCGCACCACGATCGGCATGCCGAGGAAGCTGTGCATCGGCGGATGGTTCGGTGGGAACCCGACCGACGACGCGTGGGTCGCGAGTTCCCGGATCCGCACCGGCCGTGGATCGTTGATCAACAGGCCGAGCAGCCCGCGGCCCTCCGGCAGGTGCCCCATGGTTTTTCGGACGTCGGCGTCGATGCCCTCGTACACGAACTCGGACAACCCGCCGCCCGGCGCCCGGACCCCGAGCGCGCCGTAGCGCGCGCCGAGCAGTTCCGTGGCCGCCCGGACGATCCGCTGCAGCGTGGTGTCGAGGTCGAGGCCGGCCCCGACGACGAGGACCGCCTCGAGGAGGTCCCGGAGGTTCTTCGGCGAGGTCACGTCCTCGCCCAACCGCCGGTGCACCGTGTCGAGCAGTCCGTTCAGGTTGAATTCCGGGTCCCCGACCATGTACCGAGCGTACTGGGGCAGCGCCCGGCAGGGGTGATTCGCCACAGCGTCGACCCAGCGCCGTCAGCGCAACGCGAAGGCGGCGGTGGCGGCCTCGACCGCGAGCGGCACCGCCGGGCTCCTGTCGGGAGCCAGGTCGTGCCCCCTGCCCTCGACGAGGACGAGGGTGTGCGGCGCGGGGATCAGCTCGACGGCGGCGTGCATCTCGTCCGGGCTGCCGAACGGGTCGCGGGTGCCGTGCACGAACACGGTCGGGCAGCGCAGGTCCGGCAGGTGCTCGGTGCGCGCCTTCTCCGGTTTGCCCGGTGGGTGCAGCGGATAGGAGAACAGCAACAGGCCGTCGCACACCCCCGGCCGTTCGGCCGCGAGCATCGAGGTCTGCCTGCCGCCGTACGAGTGTCCGCCGAGAAGCAATGTGCCCGTGAACAATTCATGGATCGCGTCGGACGCGGCGACGATGCCGTCGCGGTCCTTCGCGGCGGTCGACGGGCTCGGCGGCCCCTTCGGTCGCCGCTGCCGGAACGGCAGGTCGTAACGCAGCACCAGAAGTCCGCGTGCCGCGAACTCCGACGCCGCCCGCTGGAGGAGTTTCGCGTTCCGGTCTCCGCCGGCCCCGTGCGCGAGCAGCAGGGCCGCCGTCGGGTCGCCGTCGGGTCGGTGCAGGTCCCCGACCACACCGTCGCGTTCGAACAGTTCGCTCACAGCCACCGAATCTACGCCGCCGGGGGCGGCCGCCTCGAGAGGCTACTTCGCGACCGTCAACAGGAAGGTGACGTCCTCGACGGCCTCGACCCGGTGCCGGACCGCCGGAATGACCAGCAGGTCGCCGGTCGAGCCCTTCCACGAGTCCTCGCCCGCGACCAGCGTCAGTGTGCCGCTGAGGACCAGCAGCGTCGCCTCGCCGGGGGAGTCGTGCTCGGCCAGCTCCTCGCCTGCGGTCAGTGCGACCACGGTCTGTCGCAGGCTGCGCTGGTGGCCGCCGTAGATGGTCTGCGAGCTGCGGCCGCTGCTGGCGGCGGCGGCGAGCTTGAGCTGTTGCCGCGCAACGGCGGTCAGCGACTTCTTGTCCATGGGCGTACCTCTCGCCGGGAAGGACCGAATCGGACGTCCTGCCCCTGCAGTATGGCCCACCGGGCGCCGGGTGGCGCCCCTACTCGCCGAACGGGTCGGTCAACGTGCCGTCGACGCCGGACCGAACGAGGCCAGCTGTGGTCGGGTGTACGCCGCGCGCAGGCGCTCGTAGCGGTACCGGTTGTACGCCAGCGGCTCGAGCAGCATCCACTTCGGCAGCACCCGCCGCGCCGCGCGCAGCGCCGCGGTGTAGCAGCGGAACTCCCACGCGCGCCGCGCATTCCACTCGGTCCCGAGCAGCTCCCGCATCCGGGGATGGGCCGCCGCCGCCGAGCAGATCCGGGCGGGCCGAGCCAGGACCGGGGTGACGGCGCGCCAGAACGGGGCGATCGCCCGGTGCAGCCGGTGCGGGCCGAACAGCGTGGGTACCGGCAGCGCGTCGAACTGCGCGTTCGCCCACTGCAGGAATTCGTTGTCGGCGAGCTCGGTGGCTGCCACCGACTCGTAGTACTCCGTCATCTCGGCGACCGTCTGTGGGACCCGGGAACGGTCGCTGGTGAGGTCGAAGTCGCTCATCGCGAGCACCGTGCGGTACACGACCTCACGCTGCTCGTCGTCGAGGTCCTCGCGGTAGGTTGCGACGTACCCGGTGTAGAAGACGAGCAGGCTGCTCGTGCCCACCCACTTCCACAGTGCGGGGTCGAGCGCGCTGTACCGCTCGCCCTCGAAGTGGCCCTTGCCTCGGCCGCGGACCTGGCCGTGCATCGTCTCGAGCCGGTCCGCGGTCGCGTGCCGATCGGCGGCGTCACCGAACAGCAGCAGCGGGCCCCACAGGTAGCTGCGGATGCCCCGGTTGGTGAAGTTCTCGGCGAAGCGCCCGGTCGCGTCGACGGCCGCGGCGACCTCGCGGTACGCCACCTGATCGAGCGCGAGGCGCCCGTACAGGCCGAAGGCGATCGGCATGCCCGTCCACCACCGCACGTCGGCGGCCAGCTCGTGATGCGGTTGGCTCGGATCCCAGGGCGGTACCGCCGTGTCCGTGGGCGCGGACACCGGGAGGTCGGGGCTGTTCATCGAAGGTCACCTCGCGGCTGGGTGGGCAGGGTCGCTTGTCGGCGTACCTGCAGTGGACCAATCTGAACACGCCCGTGTCAAGATTTGTCGCGGAGGTTCCCGCGAGGATGCGGGGGAGGGACCCGGCGGGTCAGCGGCGGACGTGGTTCACGAATCGGAACCGGGTTCCGTCCCGGCGCGAGGTCTGCCAGTCGCCGATCGACTCCGGTGTCCACGCATCGCCCAGCGAGGGTGCGTAGGCGTCGCCGTCGACGTCGAGGTCGATCTCGGTGACGACGACCCGGTCGGCCCGGCCGAGTGCGGCCGCGTAGATCTCGCCGCCGCCGATCACCCACGTCTCGGCGTCACCGGCCAGAGCGAGCGCGTCGTCGAGAGAGTGCACGACCTCGGCTCCCTCGGCCGACCACGTCCGGTCGCGGGTGACCACGATGTTCCGGCGGTCGGCGAGCGGACGGAAACGAGGCGGCAGCGAATCCCAGGTGCGGCGGCCCATGATCACGGGGTGACCGGTCGTGACGTCCACGAAGTGCGCCGTGTCCTCGGGGACGCGCCACGGGATGGTGTTGTCGCGGCCGATGACGCCGGCGCGGGCCTGGGCCCAGATCAGCCCCAGTATCACACCGCCACCGGCGCCTTGATGCCGGGATGGTGCCGGTAGCCGGTGATCTCCACGTCCTCGAAGGTGTAGTCGAAGATCGAGTCCCGCTTGTGCAGGATCAGCGTCGGGTAGGGGTAGGGCTCGCGGGAGAGCTGCTCGGTGACCTGGTCGACGTGGTTGTCGTAGATGTGGCAGTCGCCGCCCGTCCACACGAACTCGCCGACCTCGAGCCCCGCCTGCTGCGCGACCATGTGCGTGAGCAGTGCGTAGCTGGCGATGTTGAACGGGACACCGAGGAACAGGTCGGCGCTGCGCTGGTACAGCTGGCAGCTGAGCCGGCCGTCCGCGACGTAGAACTGGAAGAACGCGTGGCAGGGTTGCAGCGCCATCGCGTCGAGGTCGGCGACGTTCCACGCCGAGACGACCATCCGCCGCGAGTCCGGGTTCGTCCGTAGCGTCTCGACGACCTTGGTGATCTGGTCGATGTGCTCGCCGTCCGGTGTCGGCCAGGACCGCCACTGCACGCCGTAGACCGGCCCCAGCTCGCCGTCCGCGTCGGCCCACTCGTCCCAGATCGTGACGCCGTGGTCGCGCAGCCAGGTGACGTTCGAGTCGCCGCGTAGGAACCACAGCAGCTCGTACACGACGGACTTCAGGTGCACCTTCTTGGTGGTGATCAGCGGGAATCCCTCGCTCAGGTCGAAGCGCATCTGGTGACCGAACACGCTGCGCGTGCCGGTGCCGGTGCGGTCCGCCTTCGGGGTGCCCGTCTCCATGACCAGCCGGAGCAGGTCCTCGTACGGGGTGTGCACGGGGGCGGGCATCGGGGGAGTCACGCGCCCGAGTCTAGGCGGCTCCGCCCCCCGTGAGTCCTTCCGGCCCCGTGGCGGACCAGAGGGACTCACGGGCGATAGCCTGCGCCCATGCGTGAACTCCTCGTGATCGGCATCGGTGCCGGCGACCCCGACCAGGTGACGGTGCAGGCGATCAAGGCGATGAACCGGGCCGAGGTGTTCTTCGTCATCGGCAAGGGGGAGCGCAAACACGATCTCGTGGATCTGCGCACCGCCATCCTCGACGAGCACGTGCGCGGGAACTACCGGATCGTCGACATCGTCGACCCCCCGCGCGACCGCACCCCCGCGAACTACGAGGGTGTCGTCGACGACTGGCACGACCGCCGCGCGCGGATCTTCGAGGAGGCGTTCGCCGCGGTCGAGGGCGTCGGAGCGATCCTGGTCTGGGGCGATCCGGCGTTGTACGACAGCACGCTGCGGATCGTCGAGCGGGTGCTCGGGCGCGGTGTCGTGGACTTCGAGTACTCGGTGATCCCCGGTGTGACGAGCGTGTCCTCGCTGGCCGCGCAGCACCGGGTCGTGCTCAACCGGATCGGGGAACCGGTCCTGACCACCACGGGTCGCCGGCTGCGCGAGGAGGGCCTGCCCGACGGGGTCCGGGACGCCGTGGTGATGCTCGACGCGGAGAACAGCTTCACCACCCTCGACGGCGACTGGGACATCTGGTGGGGCGCCTACCTCGGCACCCCGGACGAGACGTTGATCGCCGGTGACCTGCGCTCGGTCTCCGAGGACATCGTCCGCACCCGCGCCGAGCTGCGCGAGCGCAAGGGCTGGATCATGGACACCTACCTTCTCCGGAGGCGCTGACGCGCAGTGGTGGGGGGGGGGGGGGGGCGGGGGCCCCCCCCCCCCCCCCCCCCCCCACCACTGCGCCGTAGGCGCAATACTGGTGGGCATGCCCGAACTGCCCGAGGTGGAGGCCCTGGCCCAGTTCCTGCGCGACCACGCGGTCGGCGCGGTGATCGGACGGGTGGACGTCGCGGCGCTGAGCGTGCTCAAGACATTCGATCCGCCGGTCAGCGTCCTGAAGGGCCGCGACATCAGCGGCGCCGCGCGGTTCGGCAAACACCTGGGGCTGCGGTGCGGAGAGGAGGACGGGCTGTGGCTGATCACCCACCTGTCCCGCGCCGGCTGGCTGCGGTGGCAGGACAACCCGAGTTCGACGCCACCGAAGCCCGGTAAGGGGCCGCTGGCGTTGCGGCTGCACCTGTTCGCACCGGACGGGACGGCCCCCGCGATCGACCTCACCGAGGCGGGGACGCAGAAGCGCCTCGCGGTGTGGCTGGTGCGCACACCGGCGGAGGTACCGGGTGTCGCCAAACTCGGACCGGACGCGCTCGACGTTCCCGAACCGGTGTTCGCGGAGCGGCTGGCGAAGTCCTCGCAGCGGATCAAGACGGCGCTGACCGATCAGGCTGTGCTCGCGGGCATCGGCAACGCGTATTCCGACGAGATCCTGCACGAGGCGCGGCTGTCGCCGTTTGCGACCGCGAACAAGCTGACACCCGAACAGGTTTCGAACCTGCACGCTGTGATGCGTTCGGTGCTGAGCGATGCGGTGGTCCGGTCGGTCGGCCAGGATGCCGCCCGGCTCAAGGGGGAGAAGCGATCCGGGATGCGGGTCCACGCCCGCACCGGACTGCCGTGCCCGGTGTGCGGTGACACCGTGCGGGAGGTCTCGTTCACGGACCGCTCGTTCCAGTACTGCCCGACCTGCCAGACCGGCGGCAAGATCCTCGCCGACCGGCGAATGTCGAAGCTGCTCAAGTAGAACCCTGCGCCGAGGTGGTGACGGTGACGACGAGGTACCCGCGAGCCGAGAGTGCGCCCGCCCGAAGGACCGGACATCGTCGCCGGAGGCCCGGCGCCGGTGCCGTCGTGCTCGCGACCTGTGTCGCCCTCGCGGGCTGCGCGTCCGACTCCGGGCAGTCGGAGTCGGCCTCCGGATCGCCGCCCGCAGCGTCCGCGACGATCGGGGCACCGACGGAGTCGGCGCTCGAGCATGTCGACCCGGCCGCATTCCAGGCAGCGGTGACCGCCGCCGCGACCGAGCTGCTCGTACCCGGGGCGGTGGTCCGGCTCCGCACCCCGCAGGGGACCTTCGACGCGGTCGTGGGCACCACCGAACAGGGTGCTCAGACGCCACCCGACGCACGGACTCGTTTCCGGATCGCCTCGAACACCAAGACCATGACCGCTGCGCTGATCGTCCTGCTGGCGCAGGACGGCAGGCTCCGATTCGGCGACCCGGTCTCCGACCACGTGCCGGACGTGCCGAACGGCGAGAACATCACCGTCGCCGAGCTGTTGACGATGCGCAGCGGGCTGTACAACTACACGGATGCGCCGGAACTGGCCGCGGCTCTCGATGCCGACCCGGCGAAGGTCTGGACGCCCCGCGAGGTCCTGGACATCGCGTTCGCTCACCCGCCGGAGTTCGCGCCCGGCGCCGCGTACGACTACTGCAATACCAACTACGCGCTCCTGGGGCTGGTCGCCGAGAAGGTCGGGGGTCGCCCGCTCGGTGAGCAATTCCGGGATCGACTGCTCGGCGCCTTCGGGCTGACGCAGACCTCCCTGCCCGCCCCCGAGGACTCGACGATTCCCGACCCGCACTCGCACGGATACCTCTACGGCGGAACCTCCTACGCGCTGGTCGACGAGCCGTATCCCGACGACCTGCAGGCGGCTGCTCGGGCCGGGACACTCCGACCGAACGACTACACCGACCAGAACCCCTCCTACGCGACCGCGGCCGGCGGCGCGATCTCCACGGCGGACGACCTGGCGACGTGGATCCGCGCGTTGGTGTCGGGCAAGGTGTTCGACTCCGAGTACCAGCAACAGTGGCTCGGCGGCCTGCGTCCCGAGAACCCCGACACGCCCGACGGGCAGCAGTACGGATACGGCATCAGTTTCCAGCGTTTCGGGCCGAATGCCGCGATGTACTACCACGGTGGGGAGCTGCCGGGATTCAACTCCTTCATCGGGTACGACCCGGACAACGATGTGACGCTGGTGATCTGGACGAACCTGACCGTGTCTCCCGAGGGCAAGGCGACGGCGATCGCCATGCTGCCGACGATCCTCGATCAGATCTACGCCGGGTTGTCGCTGGCGCCGACGCCGACTCCCACCCGGTAGCCGATCCTCACCGGCGGTGCCGGTAGCCGATCCATGCGCGTCTCTTGTCGGCGTCGGGGTCGTGTTCGACGCGGACGCCCCGGTCGATGATCAGGGTCTCGCGCCGGTCGAGGCTGTAGACCGGCCAGGTTTCCCGGGGGTGTCCGTGGCGGGCGAAGTGCAGCCAGTGGGACTGCAGGATGTTCGTCGCCGAGCGCAGGCCCTCGCGGCCGCCGAGAGCCGCTGCGGCCTTGCCGATCGGGCGGTCCCCGACGCCGAATACGGCCAGCAGTTCGGTTCCGTGTGTGGCACCGAATCCGGTCCAGCGCAACAGGTTCGGTGCGAAGTCGTAGCGGTAGGAGTACGTCGGTGCGGCCGTGGTGTGGGCCTGTGCGACGAGGATGGACGGCTCCCAGAAGGTGACGTCGCCGCCGAGTTGGACTGCGGCGGGACGGTCCGGGTAGCGGGGGTAGGCGGCGAGGATCCGGGACTTCTGCACCGGATCCGTTTCGGCGAACATCTTCTCGATCCGCACCGGGTCGGTCGGGATGATGTCGAGGAAGCGTGGGAACAGGGTGCCCTCGCGCGCGTTGGTGCCGATGACGAGCGGCACGGGGTGGGCGAGTCCCGCGGCGAACGCGTCGAGGGGGTGCCGGGGCAGCAGGTCCCCGTCGACGACGGGTGCGAACGCGCGGGTTCCGGGCGCCTCGTCGGCGCCGCGGGCCACGAGGGTGTCACCGGCCCGGACCAGGGCGTCGGTGCTCGCCTCGGTCAGTGCCCGGACGGGATCGTCTCCGCCGCCGAGGAGTTCGAGGAATTCACGCGACCACGCCCGGGCCCGTTCGGTTCCGTACGCCGATGCGGCGGGCGGACTCTGCGCGATCGCGCGGTGGAACAGTCCGGCCGCGGCGGGCACGCACATCAGTGTGGTGACGGCGTTGGCGCCCGCCGATTCGCCGAACAGCGTCACGTTGTCGGGGTCGCCGCCGAACGCGCCGATGTTGCGGCGTACCCATTCGAGGGCCGCGATCTGGTCGCGCAGGCCGAGGTTGGAGTCGAATCGTCTTTCGGGAGTGGAGTGTTCGGTGAAGTCGAGGTAGCCGAGCGCGCCGAGGCGGTACCCGATGGTCACGTAGACGACGTCGCCCCGCCGGACCAGTGAGTCCCCCCGGTACAGCGGGGTCGCCGCGGCCCCGGAGTTGTAGGCGCCGCCGTGGATGAACACCATCACCGGGCGCCGTTGCACGCTGCGGAATGCGGGCGCGAGAACGTTGAGGGTGAGGCAGTCCTCGCCGGTCCCGCCGGAGCGGGCGATGCGGCCGGACTGGGGTGCGGCGCTGCCGAATTCGGTGGCGTCGCGCACCGAGGTCCAGGGTGTGACGGGCTGCGGGGCGCGCCACCGCAGGGCGCCGACGGGTGGTGCGGCGTACGGGATGCCGCGCCAGGACCGCAGTCCGTGCTGTTCGCGACCCTGTAGTGGGCCGTCGGCGGTGGTGATCACCAGTGGGTCGGTCATCGTCGCGCCTCCAGCAGTCGCAGCCACACCTCGGACACGGTCGGGTACGCCGGAACGGCGTGCCACAGTGCGGACATCGGCACCGCGCCCGCGACCGCGACCGTCGCGGCGTGCAGCAGTTCGGCGATGTCGGTGCCGACGAACGTCGCACCGAGCAGGGTGTCGGCGGCGCGGTCGATCACCAGCTTCGCGTGGCCGGCGAAGTCGTCCCGCGCCAGCGACGACCCCGCGACCTCGATGTCGAGCTCGACCGTCTCGACATCGAAGCCGCCCTCGCGCGCGGTCTTCTCGGTCCGGCCCACGGACGCGACCTCCGCGGCCGCGAACACCACCTGCGGGACCGCGGCCGCGTCGGCGCTCGCCGAGAACCGGGCACCGTCGAGGGGCCGGCCCTCGGCGCGCGCGGCGATGACGTCCCCGCAGATCCGCCCGTGGTACTTGCCCATGTGGGTCAGGGGCGTGCGGCCGCTGACGTCGCCGACGGCGTACAGCCAGTCGCCCGGCGTCCCGACCACGGTCAGTCGGTCGTCGGTGCCCACGCCGTCGAGCCCGACCGTGTCGAGGCCGAGTGACGAGGTCGCCGGCCGGCGCCCCGCCGCGACGACCACCTCGTCGACAACCAGGTCGCTGCCGTCGTCGAGGGTGACGGTGACCGGGCCGCCGTGGATCCGCCCGATGCCGGTGTCGGTGGCGTCGTCGCGCCGGACGGAGGACACGGTCGTTCCGGTCCGGACGGTGGCGCCGCGGGACCTCAGCGCTTCGGCGACCGCCTCCCCGGCGAACGGTTCGGCCGACGCGAGCAGCGCGGGGCCGCGGACCAGCAGGGTCACCTCCCGCGCTCCGAGGCTGAGCAGCCAGGTCGCGGCCTCGGTCGCGACGACACCACCCCCGATGATCGCGACCCGGTCGGGGACCTGGCGCAGGTTGGTCGCGTCCCGCGACGTCCACGGCAGTGCCTCCCGCAGGCCCGGCGTCGGCGGGACGGTGGCGGTCGAGCCCGTCGCCAGGACCACGGCCAGCCCCGCCCGCAGCGTCCGGGTTCCGTCGGAGGTGTCCACGGCGACGGTGCGTTCACCGGTGAGCCGGCCGGAGCCGCGGATCACGTCGACGCCGACCCCGGTCGCCCACCGCACCTGCCCGGTGTCGTCATGGTGCGAGGTGAACGAGTCGCGTCGGCCCAGGACGGCCGGAACGTCGAGGGCCGCGCCGCCCAGCGACTCCCGGACGCCCGGCATCGCGAGCCCGGCGCCGAGCACCGCGCCCGGACGCAGCAGGGCCTTGCTCGGCATGCACGCCCAATAGGAGCACTCGCCGCCGAGGAGTTCGTGTTCGACGATCACGGCCGTGCGGTCGGATCCGGCGACGGCGTACTGGGCGGCGATCTCGCCGGCCGGACCACCCCCGATCACGACGACGTCGTACGCGGACTCGGCCTCGTTCTCCGGTGCGAGGGTCATGGACCCACGGTAGAACGGCGGGCGGGCGGCCGCCGGGAAAGGACTACTGGAGATAGCCCTCGACCTGATCGGCCGAGCTGACCGGGACCTCGTCGGGGGGCAGGCCGGCGTCCGCGCGGGCGCGCCGCTGACGCAGCAGGTCCCAGCACTGGTCGAGGGTCTGCTCCACGGCGGCGAGGGTGGCCTGCTCGGTGTCGGGGTCGAGGTCGCCTGCCTCGGTCCTCGCGCGCAGCCTGTGTTCGGTTTCGACGAGCTCGCGGATGCGGGCCAGGATGTCCTGTTCACTCATCGTCGCACTCCACTCGTGGTCGGATCGGCGGCTGTGACGCCTCCACACTATGCCCGCGTCACCAGTGTCGCGCGGGCACGTCGAGCGGGGACAGCGCCGCGTCCGTGCGGGCTCGCAGCCCCGGATCCTTCGAGACGAGCGAGAGCGTGTACCGGTCGCCGAGCCGACACAGATACGCCGACAACCGGTTTCGCGACGACGCCAGCTGCTGGGCGGTGATGCCGGGGTGCACGGCCCGGGTCGCGATCGCGTCGGCTCGCGCGTCGCCCAGCCGGCCCACGGTGGCGGGGACGGCCCCGATGTTCGAGCACAGCACGTCGCGTTCGCCGGGGTCCGGTGCGAGGCGGTACGCGACCCGGTCGGGGACCACCTGCAGCAGTTCCGGCGGGAACCCGGCCGGACTCGACATCGGCGGCCGGGCGTAGGCGTCCCGCAGCAGGGCGCGCACGGTGGCCGGGGAGTCGCCGCGGCGCACGGTGACCTCCGCCATGTCGACGGCGTTCGACGCCGAGCGGGTGTCGGTGCGGCGGTCCACCGGGACCGAGACCTGCCGGGGTGCGTCGTCACCGGCGGCGATGGCGACCGCGACCGCGACGAGCAGCGAGTTCGGCGTGCCGCCGGTCCGCGCCGCGACGGTGTCCCACTGCGCGGCGTCGACGTCGACGATCAGCGCCTCCGGCACCTGTGCACGAGTTCGGTCGTCAGGGCGACCGAACTCGCGCACAGGTGCGGAGCGCAACTCGGCGCGGCGGGACGGGTGCAGCGCCAAACCGGCGACGGCGCGGGCGGTGCGTGCCCCGACCGCGGTGAGCATCCGGGCGGCGTCGGCGAGGTCGGCGCGGACGGGATGCGCCGGACCCGCGGACGGGACCGCCGGCGCCTGCCCCGACATCGCCGCGGCGAGCACCGTCGCGAGCCCGCGTGCGTCGGTCACGACGTGGGAGCACAGCAGCGAGAGCACCGCCGCGCCGCCGTCGATCCGCGCCGCGGCCAGCCGCCACCCCGCGCCCGACTCCGGGTCCACCGGGCGGGTGGCCACCTCGTCCGCCCACGCGACGACACCGTCCCGGGGGATCGGGGCGGGTGCCCACTCGACGGGCCAGGCGGCCGTGCCGGGCTGCCAGCGCGGCCGCGCGCCGGGCACCCGGGGCCGAACCACGGTGCGCGACAGGATGCCGTGGCGCAGCGCGTCGTGCACCCGGTCCACGTCTGCGGCGTCGACGTCCGCGCCGCGCCACAGGCCCTGCATCACGACCGGCGTGCCGTACCCGTGGTGGCTGCGCAGGAACATCTCGTCCACCACCGTCAGGCGTTGCCCGGTCACGATCAGTCCGGGTCGGCGAAGGCCGGTGCCCGCTTGGCCATGCCGGCGGAGACCGCCTCGATCTGGTTGGGTGAACCCATCAGCTCGACCTGCAGCTCGCTCTCGAGCAGCAATGCCGACGCCGGGTCGGAGCGGGTCCAGGTGTCGTCGTAGAGCTGCTTGGCCGCCCGGACCGCGTGCGGCGACTTCCCGGCGATCTCGCGGGCCAACTCCAGCGCCGCGGCGAGCGGATCGGCGGCCGTGTGGGTGACCAGTCCGATGGCCTCGGCCTCGGTGCCGGAGAGGATCCGCCCGGTGAAGGTCAGCTCCTTCGCGACGTCGATGCCGACGAGGCGGGGCAGGGTCTGCGTGATCCCCATGTCGGGGACCAGGCCCCACTTGACCTCCATGATCGACAGCCGCGCGTCCGGGGTCGCGAATCGGATGTCGGTGCCGAGCGCGATCTGCAGGCCGCCGCCGAAGCAGTTGCCGGTGATGGCCGCGATCACCGGGGCGGGCACCCGGGACCAGTCGTGGGCGACGCGCTGGGCGTGGTTGGCGACGTGGCCGTCCTCGCGGGCGAGCAGATCCGACGGACCGCCGTCCCGCTCGCCGAGGCCGGTGATGTCGAGGCCGGAGCAGAAGCTCCTGCCCGCACCGTGCAGGACGACGGCGCGCACGCTCCGGTCGGCGGCGAGCCGCGCGGTGACCTCGACCAACGCGTCGAACATCGCCGGGTCGAGTGCGTTGTGCTTCTCGGCGCGGTCCAGCGTGACGGTCGCGACACCCTGCTCGTCGACGTCGAGACGAATCCTGTGCTCGCTCATCCGGTCCGATTCTCCTCGCTGGCTGGTGCGGCTCGGGTGCCGCAGAGGCGGGGCTCCCGGGGTGGTGAGGCCGACTGTACAAGAGCGGGATTCGTCTTCCCGTGTCCCGAGGCCGGTTCGTCGCCTCGGCCGTGGCATCCCTGTCCGGCGGCGGAAAATCCCTCAGACCATCCACAGAAACAGGGCGCATACTGGAGATTCGTTAGCAGCCGACCGCCGGGTCGGCACCGATGTCAGCGTGGAGCGCAGGATCATGGCCCCGAGCACAGTGTGGACGACATGGGGGAGTGAGGTCGAGGTACGCGTCACCGAGTGGGCGGCACTCACGGAGGCGGCCGACATCGTCGCTGATGCGTTGGCCCAGGTACAGGCCGTGTGCGACCTCGGTCGCGGGGACGCGGAGATACACGCCGTCAACCAGGCCCAGGGCACGCCGGTGCGGGTCGGTACACGGCTCGGCGGTCTGATCCGGGCGGCGCTGTGGGCGGCCCGGATGACCGACGGTGCGGTGTCGCCCCTGATCGAGGAGACGGCGCCGGGTGCCGTCCCGGCCCGCACCCCGCCCACGTTCGAGGACATCCGGGTGGACGGCGACACCGTGTTCGCGCCGTTCGGAGCCTTCCTCGACGTCACCGGCATCGCGAAGGCCGCCACCGCCCACCGCGCGGCCCGCCGCGCCGCCGACGACCTCGAGTGCGGTGTCCTCGTGCGGATCGACGACCTGGTCGCGACGTGGGGACACTGCCCGATCGGCGGCTGGCAGGTGGAGGTGGGACGGGACGCCACCGGACGCAGTCCGCAGGTCGAGGTGCGCTCGGGCAGCGCACTGGCGACCGCGCGGGCGCCCGCCGTGCACGCCGCGGACGTGGACTCCGTGCCGCGCGTCACCGACGCGGGGCTCGAGAGCGTCACCGTCGTCGCCGACGACGGGCTGTGGGCGTACTCGGCCGCGGCCGCGGCCGCCGCGCAGGGCGTGGCCGCGTTGCGGTGGCTGGGCGAGAACGACCTGGCCGCGCGAGTGGCCTACCGGCACGGCAGTGTGCGGACCACCGACGCGTGGTTGCACCTGCCGCCGTACGACCACGTGGCGTGAGTACGGATCAGGACAGCCGGCCGCGCCTGCCGCGGTACCAGCGGACGAGGGTGTCCGTCGACGAATCATCCTGAGGGGCAGGCGCTTCCGGTGCGGTGAGGACCGGTGCGAGCTCGAGGGCCTGCACCTTGCCGAGTTCGACGCCCCACTGGTCGAACGAGTCGATCCCGAACACCACACCCTCGACGAACACCTGGTGCTCGTAGAGGGCGATCAACTGCCCGAGCACCGACGGGGTGATCTTCGGCGCGAGGATCGTCGTCGTCGGACGGTTGCCGGGCATCACCTTGTGCGGCACCAACTCCGGGTCGGTACCCTCGGCGGCGATCTCCTCGGCCGTCTTGCCGAACGCCAGCACCTTCGTCTGCGCGAACAGGTTGCTCATCAGCATGTCGTGCATCGAACCGGTGCCGTCGATCGTCGCGAGATCGTCGGTGGGCTCGGCGAATCCGATGAAATCGGCGGGCGCGAGGCGGGTGCCCTGGTGCAGCAACTGGTAGAAGGCGTGCTGCCCGTTCGTGCCCGGCTCACCCCAGAAGATCTCGCCGGTCGGGGTGGTCACCGGCGAGCCGTCGGCGCGCACCGACTTGCCGTTCGACTCCATCGTCAACTGCTGCAGATAGGCGGCGAACCGTCCGAGGTCGTTCGAATACGGCAGCACCGCACGAGAATCCGACTCGAAGAAGCTCGAGTACCACAACCCGATCATGCCGAGCAGCACCGGTGCATTGGACTCGAGCGGCTGCTCCGCGAAATGCCGGTCGATGGTGTGGAAGCCGGAGAGGAACTCGCCGAACGCCTCCCGGCCGATCACACACATCAGCGACAGCCCGATCGCCGAGTCGACCGAGTAGCGGCCGCCGACCCAGTCCCAGAAGCCGAACATGTTCGCCGTGTCGATGCCGAACTCGGCGACCCGCTCGGCGTGGGTGGAGACCGCAACGAAGTGCTGCGGGACGGCGTCCTCCCCGAGGGCGGCGACGAGCCAACGCCGGGCCGCGGTCGCGTTCGTGAGCGTCTCGAGGGTGGAGAACGTCTTCGACGCGACGATGAACAGGGTGGTCGCCGGATCCAGACCGGCGAGCTTGCCGACCAGGTCGGCGGGGTCGATGTTGGAGACGAACCGGGCCGTCACGCCGCTGTCGACGTAGTGTCGCAGCGCCCGGAACGCCATCACGGGTCCGAGGTCCGAGCCCCCGATGCCCAGGTTGACGACCGTCGTGATCCTCTCGCCCGTCGCGCCGCGCCACTCACCCGACCGGAGCCGGTCGGTGAAGTCGCCCATCCGGTTCAGCACCTCGTGCACGTCCGCGACGACGTCGTGTCCGTCGACGTGCAGCTCGGCGTCGGCGGGCAGCCGCAGCGCGGTGTGCAGGACCGCCCGGTCCTCCGAGGTGTTCACGTGCTCGCCGCGCAGCATCGCGTCCCGGCGCTCCTCGACCCCGGCGGTGCGCGCGACATCCACCAGCAGTGCCAGGGTCTCCCGGTCCACCCGGTGCTTGCTGTAGTCGATGTACAGGTCGCCCGCGGTGACGGTGAGCTCGCGTCCGCGCTCGGGGTCCTCGGCGAAGAGCTCGCGCAGGTGCCGGTCCGCGATCTGGTCGTGGTGCGCGCGGAGCTTCTGCCAGGCCGAGGTCGCGGTGATGTCGAGGCTCATGGTCTCGACATTAACGGCAGCGGCCGCGCTGCGCCGGGGTGCGATCAGCAATTGGGATCCGGAGAATCGAGCCAGGTTCCACACCCGAGCCTCGGCGCGTCACGGCCTCACCGCGCGGAGCGCACGGTGGTAGCTGACCGACGGGACGCCGTCGTCGACGGTGACCGTGGCGCGGACCCGGTAGACGTCCGCGACCAGTTCCTCGGTGATCACCTCGGCCGGTGTTCCCGCGGCGACGATGCGGCCGCGCGTCAGGACGACGACCCGGTCGCAGAACATCGCGGCCAGGTTCAGGTCGTGCAGGGCGATGTAGCTGGTCATCGGCAGTTCGGCGACCAGGGCGAGAATGTCGAGCTGGTGCGCGATGTCGAGGTGGTTGGTCGGCTCGTCGAGCAGGATCTCGTCCGGTTCCTGGGCCAGCGCGCGGGCGATCTGCACCCGCTGACGTTCGCCGCCCGAGAGGGTGTGCCAGCGGCGGTGGGCGTGCTCGGTCATCCCGGTGCGCGCCAGCGCCCGCTCGATCGCGGCGCGGTCAGCGGTATCGTCCCCGCCGAACGGGCCGCGGTGCGGGATCCGGCCGAGGCGAACGACATTCGCGACGGTGATGTCGATCTCGGTGTCGGCGTGCTGTTCGACGGTCGCGACGCGACGCGCGACCTGCCGGCGTCGCAGGGCACGGATGTCGCTCCCGTCCAGCAGCACCTGCCCCTCGTCGGGGCGGTGCACGCCCGCGAGCACACCGAGCAGCGACGACTTCCCGGAACCGTTCGGCCCGAGCAGCCCGATCGTCTCGCCCCGATGCGGTTCGATCGTGACGCCGTCGACGACCAGGTTGCCGCCGCGGCTCCACGTGATGTTCTTCGCGTGCAGGGGCATCAGTGCCCCCACCGCGTCACGAGGTCCTCCCCATCCGGAAGAGGACGAGCGCGAAGGCCGGCACACCGATCAGGGCGGTCACGACACCGACCGGGATCTCCTGCGGCGCGAACACGGTGCGGGCGACCGCATCCACCCACACCATGAAGATCGCGCCGATCAGGGCGGTCGCGGGCAGCAGCCGGCTGTGCCGCGGACCGACGAGGAACCGGGCCGCGTGCGGCAGCACCAGCCCGACGAACCCGATCGCACCCGCGGCACTGACCAGTGCCGCGGTGATCAGCGCCGTGACGGTGAGCAGCAGCGTGCGGATCGTGCCGACCGGGACACCGAGGGAGGCCGCCGACGAGTTGCCGAACGTCATCGCGTCCAGCGACGACGCCACCGCCAGGCACACCGTGACCCCGACGACGGTGACGGCGCCGCACAGCGCCACGTCGGTCCAGTCCGCGCCGCTGAGCGACCCGAGCAGCCAGAACAGCACGCCGCGGGTCTGCTCGGCGTCCGCGGAGGACATCACGACGAACGAGGTCAACGCCGAGAACAGTTGGGTGCCCGCGACACCGGCGAGGAGCACCTTCGCGGTGCCGCCGCCGGCCCCCGCCGCCAGGGCGAGGACCGCGCCGAAGGCCACGACCGCACCCACGAACGCGCCCGTCGAGAGCGAGATCGCGCCGCCGCCGATGCCGAGCACCGCCACCAGCACCGCCCCGGTCGACGCGCCGGACGAGATGCCGAGGACGAACGGATCGGCCAACGGATTGCGCAGCAGCGACTGCATGATCGCCCCGCACAGCGCCAGCCCGGCGCCGCACACCGCCGCGAGCAGGGTCCTGGGCAGCCGCAACTCCCAGACGATGCCGTCCTGCAGCCGGGTCAGCCCCGACGACCCGATGCCCCAGTGCTCGAGGATCACCGCGTACACGTCGCGGACCGACAGGTTCGCCGGCCCGATCGTGACGGTCACGGCGATCGAGGCCACCAGGACGGCAAGTCCACCGAGCAGCACCGCCGGAAGCAGGGCCTTCGACTCGCGTCGCGGGGTCGGGGTCGGGGTCGGGGCCGTCGCCCGTTCCGCGGCGACCGTCGGCGTCACGGCTGCGGGGTGACGAGGTTCCACTGCTGCAGCGCCCCCGCCACCTTCTCGACGCCGTCGACGGTGCGGATGGTGGGGTTCATGTCCGCCCCGCTCACGACGATGTACCGCTTCTGCTGGACCGCGGGCAGCTGTGACGTCACCGGGTTCGACTCGAGGAAGGCGATCTTGCTGTCGAGAGCGTCGCCGTCGATGCTGCGCCGGCTCAGGTCGGCGAGGACCAGCGCGGTCGGATCGCGGTCCGCGACCGTCTCCCAGGAGACCTGCGGCCACTCGTCGGTGGTGTCGGCGAAGACGTTGGTGGCGCCGACCGCGCGCGCGATGATCCCGGACGACCCGCAGCAGCCCGCCATGTACGGGGTCTTCGTGTCGGCGAACCAGAACGCGAGCGAGACACCGGCAGCGTCCACGGTGTCCGCTGCCGTCGCGTACCGCTGCTGCAACTCGGCGACGAACCCCTCACCGCGCTCGCGGACGTCGAAGATCGCGGCCAGTTCGCGGATCTCCCGGTAGACGCTGTCGAGGGTCAACGGCTCGGTGCGGGCGCCGTCCGCGTTCGACGCCGAGGACACGTCGCCGCCGCACCCGTTGTCGGTGGGGGACAGGTAGGTCGGCACACCGAGCGACTCGAACTGGTCGCGGCCCGCACTGCCGCCGTCGCCGATCGACGACCCGAACGACGCGGTGACGAAATCCGGCTCGGCGTCGAGCACCACCTCGAGCGACGGCTTGTTGTCGGCGAGCCGCGGCACCGTCGCATTCGCGGCAGCCAGGTTCTCACGGACCGGATCCGTCCACGTCGCGGTGCCGACCATGCGGTCCGCGAGTCCGAGGGAGAGCAGGATCTCCGTCGACGCCTGGTTGAGGGAGACGACACGGTGCGGCGGCGCATCGACGGTGACGGTGCGGCCGCAGTTCGAGAGCGTGACGGGATACCCGGTCGCGGCCGTCGACGGCTCGTCGTCGGTGGCTGCGGAACCCGAGCAGCCGGTCAGCAGCAGCGTGGCAGCTGCGGCGAGCACGGCGGCACAGCGGAGGAAACGAATACGCACGAAGCGGGAACTCCTCGTTCAGGGCCCAGTCGCGGGGCCGAGAGTCTCACCTGACCCGATCCGCGAGCATCCGGACTTCGGCCCACGTGAACAGGGCCGTCACCGCTGCGCGTCAGTCCCGGATTCGCACCGGGTTCCCTCGCCGATCGGGGCCGCACGGGCGGCCACCGTCACCGTATACCTCGCGAGCATCGCCCGGTATGTCCGGGTATCGCGCTGCGTTCCTCCGAGGTTGCCGGGGCCTCGTCGTCACCGGCGCCGAAGAGGAGTCGCAGGCCCGAGCGGAGTTACCGGCCCAGCGGACCGCGCCCCAGGCGCAGCAGCAGCATCGCCAGGGTGTGACCCTCCTGGCCGAGCTCACTGAACCGCTCGAGCACCTTCATCTCACGGCTGTGCACGAGGCGCGGACCGCCCGACGCCATGCGGGTGCGGCCGATCACCTGGGACACCTCGCTGCGGCGCTTGATCGCGGCGAGGATCTCCGCGTCGAGGCGGTCGATCTCCTTGCGGAGCTCGTCGATCTCGGCCTCGCTGGTCGGCAGGTCGGTGTCGTTCTCGGCGTTGTTGTTCGGCGAGATGGGGGCGCCCATGTCTTCTCCTCGTGTCAGAAACTGGATCGTTCTCGGTCCCGCGGGTCGTTACCCGATCCAGGCCCTCTCACGAAAAGAGCCCCGGATCGCTGCGGACCGCGGGGCTCGTGGGTTGTTCAGGCCACGGGCACCGGAGTCCGGTACCCGTAGAAAAATCGCCAGGGGTGGCGAGCGTCGGCACTGAGCATGACCCCATTTTGCCATGCCCGACCGGGCGCGGCGGGTCGTGGGTGCACACGGGTCGTGGGCGGGCAGCCCGATGTCGGTGCACAGCGGTAGCGTGGACAGGCGATGAACACATTCTCCGCGGCAGCTCACGCCGGTACCCGCACCTCGACCGACGCCCTCCTGGCCGGACTGAATCCGCAGCAGCGCGAGGCGGTCGTGCACCAGGGATCGCCGTTGCTGATCGTCGCGGGCGCAGGGTCGGGCAAGACTGCGGTGCTGACCCGCCGCATCGCGTACCTGCTCGCGGAGCGGGACGTCACTCCCGGGCAGGTCCTGGCGATCACGTTCACGAACAAGGCGGCCGCCGAGATGCGCGAGCGCGTCGCCCAACTCGTCGGACCCCGCGCCAACAGCATGTGGGTCGCAACCTTCCACTCGAGCTGTGTGCGGATCCTGCGCATGCAGGCCGCGCTGCTGCCGGGGCTGAATTCGAACTTCACGATCTACGACGCCGACGACTCGCGCCGGCTGCTGACGATGATCTCCAAGGATCTCGAGATCGACCAGAAGAAGTACTCGGCGCGGCTGCTGGCCACCCACATCTCGAACCTGAAGAACGAGCTGATCGGTCCCGAGGAGGCCGCGGCCAACGCGGAACTCGAGACCAACGAGGTCGTCCGCCTCGTCGCGCGGGTGTACGGCCACTACCAGGCCCGGCTGCGGGCGGCCAACGCGCTCGACTTCGACGACCTGATCGGCGAGACGGTCGCGCTGCTCCAGAACCACCCGCAGGTCGCCGAGTACTACCGGCGCCGGTTCCGGCACGTCCTCGTCGACGAGTACCAGGACACCAACCACGCCCAATACGTCCTCGTGCGCACCCTCGTCGGCGAGGAGGGTGCCGGCCCCGTCCCGCCGTCGGAGCTGTGCGTCGTCGGTGACGCGGACCAGTCCATCTACGCCTTCCGTGGCGCGACGATCCGCAACATCGAGGAGTTCGAGCGGGACTACCCGCAGGCCCGGACGATCCTGCTCGAACAGAACTACCGCTCCACCCAGAACATCCTGTCGGCGGCCAACGCGGTGATCGCCCGCAACACCGGCCGACGCGACAAGAAGCTGTGGACCGAATCCGGCGAGGGCGACCTCATCACCGGGTACGTCGCCGACAACGAGCACGACGAGGCGTCGTTCGTCGCGTCGGAGATCGACCGGCTCGTCGACGCCGGCGACGCGCGCTACGGCGACGTCGCGGTGTTCTACCGCACCAACAACTCGTCCCGCGCGCTGGAGGAGATCTTCATCCGGCTCGGGTTGCCGTACAAGGTGGTCGGAGGCGTCCGGTTCTACGAGCGCAAGGAGGTCCGCGACGTCGTCGCGTACCTGCGGGTGCTGGAGAACCCCGACGACACGGTGAGCCTGCGGCGCATCCTCAACACCCCGCGTCGCGGCATCGGCGACCGTGCCGAGGCGTGCGTCGCGGTGCACTCCGAGCAGCGGGGCATCGGATTCGCGGCCGCCCTGCGCGACGCCGCCGACGGCACGGTGCCGCTGCTCAACACCCGTTCGCAGAAGGCGATCGCCGGCTTCCTCGACATGATGGACGAGATCCGTGACGGGATGCAGCCCGACGACACCGGACTGATCGACATCGGCGAGGTGGTCGAGTCCGTCCTCGACAAGACCCGCTACCGCGCCGAACTCGAGGCGAGCAGCGACCCCCAGGACGGCGCCCGGCTCGACAACCTCAACGAACTCGTCAGCGTCGCACGCGAGTTCAGTTCCGACGCCCGCAACGCGGCCGGTCTGGACACCGAGATCGACGAGTCGCTCGAAGGTGCCCTCGCCGCGGCCGGCGAAGACGACCCGGCACTCGGCGACGGTGAGCCCGACCCCGGGTCGCTGGCCGCGTTCCTGGAACGGGTGTCGCTGGTCGCGGATTCGGATCAGTTGCCCGACAACGGCGACGGCGTGGTGACGCTGATGACGCTGCACACCGCGAAGGGTCTCGAGTTCCCCGTCGTGTTCGTCACCGGGTGGGAGGACGGCCAGTTCCCGCACATGCGGGCGCTCGGCGATCCGGCGGAGCTGTCCGAGGAACGTCGCCTCGCGTACGTCGGCATCACCCGGGCCCGGCATCGCTTGTACGTGACCCGCGCGGTGCTGCGCTCGGCGTGGGGTCAGCCGATCACCAACCCGGAATCGCGTTTCCTGCAAGAGATTCCGCAGGAACTGATCGACTGGCGTCGGGAGGATCCCGGCCCGGGCATGGGTGGGGCCATCGGTGGTGGCCGGTTCCGCGGTGGTCAGGGCTACGGCGGTGGCTACGGCAACGGCGGTTACGGCAACAGCGGCGGGTACGGCGGCTTCGGAGGTCGCGAGAGGGCCGAGGCGACACCGAGCTTCGGTTCCGCACGGCCCCGCAACAACCACCTGGTGCTCGCGGTCGGCGACCGCGTCAGCCACGACAAGTACGGGCTCGGCACCGTCCTCGAGACGAAGGGTGCCGGCACCACCGCCACGGTCACCGTCGACTTCGGCTCGTCGGGCAAGGTGCGGCTGATGCTGATCGGCGGCGTCCCCATGGTCAAGCTCTGACCAACACACCCCACCCCGCACCCACCGCCCCACCCCGCACCCACCGCGGCTGAAGGTGGCCTTCGTTCGCATCAGCCGCACGAAGGGCCCCTTCACTCCGGATCGTCGGCCGCCCCCCGTTCTGGCTGAAGGTGGCCTTCGTTCGGATCAACGGCACGAAGGGTGCCTTCAGCCGGGCGGGGTGGGGCATCAGGGGGTCAGGTCGTCGAGGCGTCAGGTCGTCAGGTCGTCAGGGATGCACGCGGACGTCGGGGCGAGGACGGGACGCGGCGAGGTCGTAGTGGGCGCGTAACTCCGACAGGACCCGCGCCGGTTCCTCCGTCAGTCGTCGCGGAATGATCGCGTAGACGACGATCCCGTGACTCTGCAACCGCGACCGCCGCTCGAGCGTTGCCGCGTAGTCGTCCGCGCTCAGATGCCAGTTCAGCGAGTCGATCTCCCAGGCGAGGGCGACGTCGTCGATCCAGCCGTCGGGGCGGGCGAGGAACCGCCCGTCGGCGGTGTGGACGGACGGGTTGAAACTCATGGTCGGCAGCCCCGAGGTCCTGGCCAGATCGCGCGCCTGTGCCTCCGCGACCGAGTGGACGTTCGCGGCGACCTCGGCGAGCACGACTCGTGGCAGCGCCGACCCACGTCGGCTACCCGCCGCGAGTTCACGGAACAATGCAGCAGGTTCGAGCCGCTCACGTTGGATCACTTCGGACACCAGAGCGCGCACCGCGTTCAGCGAGCGCATCCGGCGGGCTGCGTCCAGCGTCGCCCGCGGGAGGGGTGCGCAGGCGAAACCGTTGCGGGACACCGCGTCCGGCAGTCGTGTCGTCCGCTCGATCAGGACGAAGCGTGCCGACTGGCGCTGACGGTCGTGGGGAACGAGGACATGGATGTCGCCGGGCGACCCGGATCCGAGGCCGTGCTCGCGCAAGGCGGCCTGCCCGGTCAGTAGTGCGTCGGGTCCGCTGTAGAGGAGCGCGGCCGCTTCGCGTTGACGGAAGCTCGGTTCGCCGTTCTGCATGAGTACGACTCCGGGCAGTAGGCGTTGCCACGGTCCGTCAGTACGGCAGCGCTGCGAGACAGCCGACCCCGAGATGCCCTCGGCGGAGAGGTCGGCCACCCTGACGGCACCGTGGGGGCTGGCCCGTCTGATCTCGTCGAGCCGTCGGGCCCAGTCACCTCGTCGCATGAGCAGATCCTGCACGGCGCCGGCACCGTCGAAGGCCGTCGTCGGGCGGATTCCGCGGGGGCTGTGGATAGTTCGCGACCTGTGGATGACCGGCTGAAGGCGCCCATCGTTCGCTTCAGCCGCATGAAGGGCGCCTTCACCCCGGACGCCGGCCGACCCCGGCTCCTGGCGGAACTCCCGGCTGAAAGTGGCCTTCGTTCGGATCAACGACACCAAGGGCGCCTTCAGCCGGAGGGGCGGGGGTCAGCTGGGGGCGACGATGCCGTGGTCGAAGGCGTGGACGATGGCCGCTGCCCGGTCGCGGAGGTCGAGTTTGACGAAGATGTGGCCGACATGGCTCTTCACCGTCACCTCGGAGATGCCGAGGTGACGGGCGATCTCGCCGTTGGTGTGGCCGCGGCCGATCAGTGCGAGGACCTCGACCTCGCGGGCCGTCAGCCCGTCGACGCCGCGCCCGTCGCGGGCCGGGGTGGCGGTCCGGTAGGTGCGCAGGACCCGCCCGGTGACGGCCGGGTCGAGGCAGGACCCGCCGGCAGCGACGGTGTGCACGGCGCGGATCAGTTCCTCGGCGGGGGAGTCCTTGAGGAGGAACCCGGCCGCCCCGGCCCGCAACGCGCCCGACAGCAGTTCGTCGTCGTCGAAGGTGGTGAGCACCAGCACCGGAGGGTTCGCGGCGTGCGCCCGCAACGCCCGGGTCGCGGCGATGCCGTCGACCTCTTTCATCCGCAGGTCCATCAACACGACATCCGGATCGTGCTCGCGCACCGCGGTGGGTACCTCCGCCCCGTCGGAGCATTCGCCGGCGATCACGAATCCGTCCTTGCGGCGCAGGATCCGCCGCAGTCCCGACCGCACCAGCTCCTGGTCGTCGACGAGCAGGACCCGAACTTCGGCCGGCGCCGTCACGACAGTCTCGGGGTTTTGCGGACAAGTCCGAAGGCGCAGGTGGTGCTGGGCAACGGCATGTGGGCGTGCACCCTCCAGCCGTCCGCGTCCGGCCCGGCCTTCAGGTCTCCACCGAGCAGGGTGACCCGTTCACGCATGCCGCGCAGCCCGTTTCCCGGGTTCCGGTCGGGTGGTGGCACCGCACCCCGCAGTCGGTTCCGGACGTCGACCGTGACCGCGTCGGCACCGATGGCGACCCGGACGTCCGCGTCGGATCCGGGCGCGTGTTTGACGACGTTCGCGAGCGACTCCTGCGAGACCCGGTAGACGCCGAGCCCGGTCGCGGCGGTGATCCCGGACGGGTCGCCGTGTATCTCGAACCGCACGGGCAGTCCCGCGCGCCGGAAGTCGTCGACCAGGTCACCGACGTCGTCGATGCCCGGTTCCGGACGCGACCCCGAGGGCCCGTTGCCGAGCAGCCCGACCGTGCGGCGGATGTCGGCCATCGCCTGTCTGCCGAGACGTTCCGCATCGGTGAGGGCGTCGACGGCCTCGTCCACGTCGCGGTCCTGTTCGAGGGCGCGACGGGCCGCGGTCAGGTGCAGCAGCGTCACGCTCAGCGAGTGCGCGATCACGTCGTGCACCTCACGGGCGATGCGCTGCCGTTCGGCGTCCGCCGACTGCTCCGCCGCGATGGTGCGAGCCGCGCGTTCCTGGTGCAGCAGTCGCAGTTGCGTCTGCATCAGTCGACCGATGATCCAGCCCAGTGCGATGGCCGGCAGGTACCACGACGCGGAACCGTCGAGCCGGCCGAACGCCGCGAACGCCACCGGGACGGTGAGGGCCGCACCCGCCGTCACCAGACTGACCGCGAGACCGGACGTGGCCGCGACCTCACCGACCATCATCATCAGCAGCAGCGGGGCGAAGTCGAACTCGGTGGCGGGTGGATCGAGCATCAGGACCGTCGTCGCGGCGATCACCACGGCCGCGAGGAGCGGGCGCGGCACCAGGGTCCCCGTCCTGAGCATGTCGCCGACCATCGGCGCCATCACCGCGACCACGGCGAGGAGCAGCGGCCAGTCCGGCGGCAGGAACGCATCGCGCTGCGCGACCGCGACCACCGCGATCGCCGCCGTGGCGAGGTGTTCGAACAGGGGCACGGCGATCGGGTAGTCGTAGCCACTCGCCGCCAGCCGCTGCCGGAAGAACTCCGTGATCGGCACACGGCCAGCGTAAACGGCGGGCGGTTGCAGGCGCATCCGTCCCGGAACGGAGTCGGTCTCCGACCTGGGTAGGAGACGAATTCCCTCCTCCGGCACGGCGACGGTACCGGCCCCGTGTTCGTAGCGTGGTCGGCACACGGCTTCCTGGGAGGTGACGAGATGTCCTGGACAGAGTTCCGAGAGCGTCGACGGGTACTCGAGGCGGTGTTGTCCCGAGCGGAGACCGATCCGACCGTGGTGCGACACCTCGACGAGATACCAGGTGCGAGAACGCATTTCAGTTCACCCGACGAGATCCTGCTGGCCCTGCAGCAGCGGTGGAGCGGGCATCTGGCGGCCCTGCTCGATCAGGCGGTGGAGGACGGGACCGCACCCCGCGACGCCTGGTTGCGGCTGGCCGCGGAGCAACCCGGTCTTCGGGCCGCGCTCGATGCGGGTGCGGAGGTGTCCGCCGCGCTGCGGCGCGAGCAGCGGGCCGAGCAGCGGATGGCCGACGCGCACCTGACCGGTCGGACCACCAGGGTGCTGGCCGGCTGAGCTCGGCCGGGGCCGGCGGATGTCAGTCGATCTCGGGGCCGAGGCTGATGCCGCGGGTGGCGAGCCAGGGCAGCGGGTCGATCTTGGTGTCGCCCGCCAGGTGCACCTCGAAGTGCAGGTGCGGTCCGGTGGAGAAACCACGGTTGCCCATGCGCGCGATCTGGTCGCCGGCCAGCACCTGCTGGCCGACGGACACGAGCGAGGAGTCGATGTGGCCGTAGACGGTGATCGTGCCGTCGGCGTGCTGCAGACGGACCCACATGCCGAACCCGGACGCGGGCCCGGAGTCGATGACGGTGCCGTCGGCGACCGCGTAGATCGGAGTACCGATCGCGTTGGCGATGTCCACGCCGGCGTGGAGTTCGCCCCAACGCGAACCGAAACCGGAGGTGAAGGTGCCGACCGCCGGAAGCACGAACAGGGGGCGACGTGCGGCCGCCTCGCGGGCGGCGCGCTCCTGGCTGAGCCGCTCGCCCTTCGCGAGCAGGTTCGAGAACTGGGTCAGGTCGGCCGGATCGGCGACGTTGAGCACCTGAGCGACCTGTGAGGGCGCGGTGCTCTCGGTGTTCGCGGCGAACTGGGCTGCCTGCGGCTCCGCGGTGGACGCGATGTTCGAGGCGGCGTCGTCGGCGAGGGCGAACTGGGGGGCCTGTTCGGGACCGTTGCCCGCGGCCTGGCCTGCGGCGACGACGGCGCCGGCCGCGACTGCGACCACGGCGGCCCGGCCCTTGAGGGCAGTGGGAGGAGTGGGAAGTCGGTGCGCTCCACCGCGCCTGGCGGGAGCTGCGAGATCGGTGTCGTTCGCGCCGGGGGCTGCGGGGACGACCTCGGTGGGTCCGTCGGCGACGCCGTCGTGGACCGGGTGGAGCGGGGTACTGCGGTGATTCATGGAGCCGTGGGTCTCGAAACGTGATGACCCGGTGTAACGCGGAGCCGAGTACTGCGGATACGACTGCGTGGTCGCGTCATCGTCGACGTGCCTGGTCCTGCGCCGATCGGGCTCGGTCGGCGCTCCCGGTTGGGAAACGATGAGATGACCTGCGGATTCGTCGGCGACCGTGGCGTCCGGTACCGGCGGAGTGCCGAAGAGGCGGGTCGTGGAGGGCGCGCGGTGCCGTGACAACTGCCGTCCTTCCCTCGTGACCTGCCTGTGACTTTGACCTTGGCGACGGTAACGAAACGGTCGCGGGGGCCGCAACCTCTGCGCGCGACCTGCCGAGACTTTGTGAGATGCATCACAGCATGATCACGGGCTCGGTCGGGGAGCCGTCGACGCGTGTCGCCCGGTCCACACCGGGCCCCGGCGGCTAGCGTCGACCCTCGTGCGCACCCGCCCCGACCAGGCCCCTGCCCGCCCCGCCCCTCCCGGTCCGGAGCGGGGCGGCGGTCCGGCCGCGTCCCGGCCCGCAACGATCGCGGCCGGCTTCGGACTCTTCGGCGCGATCCTCGTCACGCTCGGCCCGGTCCTCGGTGTCGTCCGGCCGGATGCCGGACCCGCCGTCGCCCCGGCCGCGGCGCTCGCGATCGGCGCCACGGTCGCCGTGCCGGTGCTCGCGCTCACGCTGCTCGTCCGGAAGGCGGCCGCTGCCGCAGGGGCGATCCTCGCCGGGGCGGGCGCCGTCGCGGTCGGAACGACCGTCCTCGACCTCGCGCTGTGGACCGACGCGATCGACGCGAACCGACTCGAACTGTTCCGGCCGCTGACCGCCGCGCACCTGGACCCCGGACCCGGCGCCGTCGCGGTCGTCGCGGGGCACCTGTGCGCGGTGATCGCCGGAGTACTCGGTTCCGTCGCGATCGCCCGGGCGTCCCAGCAGGACGGTTACGGATCGGAGCACCCCGACCTCGACGGTTCCCCGGTCGGTGGGCGGATCGGCGCGCCCGCCGCGGTCGTTGCGGTCGGTGCGGGTCTGCTCGTCGCCGGCGCGTCCTTCGGTGTTCCCTGGACCAGCACCGACCCGGTCCTCGTGGTGCGGCCCCTGCTCGGGTCCGCGGCGCCGACGGCGATCGGTGTCGCGCTCGTCGCGCTGGCCGTGCTCGTCGTCGTCGCGTCGGCGCTCGCCGCCGGCGCCACGGCGGTCGCGGCGGCCGCCGTGGTCGGGGCCGGGTTCGGTGCGCTGTCGGTGTTCGGATCCCGGGCGGTCGTGGGAGCGGTCGCGGGCGACGGAGTGGCTACGGGGGCGGGTTCCGTGCTCGCCGCGGCCGCAGCCGTGACGCTGATCCTGATCGGTCTGCTGCTGCCGCTCGTCGTCGACCGCAGGAGTCGGCCGGCGACCGGACCCGCCCCCGCGGTCCCCACGCCCGCGTCACGACAGGACGGAACGCCCAAGGCGCGCGCCGCGGCCGCGGACGCACGCGCCCGGACACGCCTCGGCCGCTGGCATGCTGCCGCCGGACTGACCGGCATCGGAGCCGGTCTGCTCGCCGCCGTGGGATCGCTGCTGCCGGTGCTCACCCTGCCCGACGGCGTCGGGCATCCGCAGATCCTCGCCACCAGGGTGACGCTGGTCGCCGGCGTCGTGCTGGTGCTCGCCTGCGTCTGGCTGCTGCTCTCCGAGTTCGCGGCGGTGGTGCGGCCCGCGGTCGGGGTGCTGTGGGCCGCGCTGGTCGCCGCCGTCGCCGAGGTGTTGCAGGCGTGGGTCGTCGCGGCCGACCTGCCCGCGGTCGGGATCGGCCCGGGCGCGGTACTGCTGGCGCTGTCGGCGCTCGCCGCGGCGGCGACCGGCCTCCTCGCCTGGTGCGCGGGTTCCGTGGAAAGGGAAGGTCTGGACATGTCGGGTGACGCGGCGCCGCGCGCAGCGGTGCTCGCAGTCGGCGTCCCCGCGGCCCTGGTCTCCACCATCGCGCTCGCGCTCCCGCTGTACACCGGGGCCGGCGACGGCGCGGAGACGGTCGCGCACTGGCCGTGGGGGTGGGGCCAGTGGGGCAGGGCGATTCTCGCGGTGACAGTGGTACTGACCGTCGTGGTGGCCGCGCGAGCCCGCCCCGCCCGCGCTGCGGTGGGGTCGTTGGGCGCCGCGATCGCGATGGGCGTATACCTGATCGGGTGGCCCTTGACCAGCGGTCGTATCTCCGAGCCGGTGGTCGGGCCCGGAGCCTGGGGTGCGATCCTCGGTGTGGCGCTGTTCGCGGCGACCGCTGTCGTCGCGGTTCGGCCGCGACGGCCGTGACCTGCGGCGCCACCGTGCGAGCCCGTGACATATGCCACATAGCACCAAGGCGAGGGTCGGGTCGCGGAATCAACTAGATATTGTCCCGGACGGACCCGCTCCTACCCCTCGAGCGGGCGTCAATCGCAGACGAGACGGTGAACAGATGGATCTCTTCGAATACCAGGCGAAGGAACTCTTCGCCAAGCACGACGTGCCGACGTCGGCCGGCCGTGTGACCGACACTGTCGCCGGTGCCCGCGAGATCGCCGAGGAAATCGGCAAGCCCGTGATGGTCAAGGCACAGGTCAAGGTCGGCGGGCGCGGCAAGGCCGGCGGCGTCAAGTACGCGGCCACCGCCGACGACGCTCAGACCCACGCCGAGAACATCCTCGGCCTCGACATCAAGGGTCACATCGTCAAGAAGCTCCTCGTCGCGGAGGCGAGCGAGATCGCGGAGGAGTACTACATCTCCTTCCTGCTCGACCGCACCAACCGCACCTACCTGGCCATGTGCTCGGTCGAGGGTGGCATGGAGATCGAAGAGGTCGCCGCCACCAAGCCGGAGCGCCTCGCCAAGGTTCCCGTGGACGCCGTCAAGGGTGTCGACCTCGCGTTCGCGCGCAGCATCGCCGAGCAGGGCCACCTGCCCGCCGAGGTGCTCGACGCCGCGGCCGTGACCATCCAGAAGCTGTGGGAGGTCTTCGTCAAGGAGGACGCTCTCCTGGTCGAGGTCAACCCGCTCGTCCGTACGCCCGACGACCAGATCCTCGCCCTCGACGGCAAGGTCACCCTGGACGCGAACGCGGACTTCCGTCAGGCCGGCCACGCCGAGTTCGAGGACCGGGACGCCACCGATCCGCTCGAGCTCAAGGCCAAGGAGAACGACCTCAACTACGTCAAGCTCGACGGCGAGGTCGGCATCATCGGCAACGGCGCGGGCCTGGTCATGTCGACCCTCGACGTCGTCGCGTACGCCGGTGAGAAGCACGGCAACGTCAAGCCCGCCAACTTCCTCGACATCGGTGGCGGCGCCTCCGCTGCCGTCATGGCCGCGGGTCTCGACGTCATCCTGAACGACGCCCAGGTCAAGAGCGTCTTCGTCAACGTCTTCGGCGGCATCACCGCCTGTGACGCGGTCGCCAACGGCATCGTCGGCGCCCTGCAGACCCTGGGTGACGAGGCCAACAAGCCGCTCGTCGTCCGTCTCGACGGCAACAACGTCGAGGAGGGCCGCCGCATCCTCGCCGAGGCCAACCACCCGCTGGTCACGGTCGTCGCCACCATGGACGAGGCCGCCGACAAGGCCGCCGAACTCGCGTTCGCCGCGAAGTAAAGGGACAAGAACAATGGCAATCTTCCTCACCAAGGACTCCAAGGTCATCGTCCAGGGCATCACCGGCGGCGAGGGCACCAAGCACACCGCCCTGATGCTCAAGGCGGGCACCCAGGTCGTCGGCGGCGTCAACGCGCGCAAGGCCGGCACCACCGTGTCGCACACCGACAAGGACGGCAACCCGGTCGAGCTGCCCGTGTTCGGCTCCGTCGCCGAGGCCATCAAGGAGACCGGCGCGGACGTCTCGATCGCGTTCGTCCCGCCGGCGTTCTCGAAGGACGCCATCGTCGAGGCCATCGACGCCGAGATCCCGCTGCTCGTGGTCATCACCGAGGGCATCCCGGTGCAGGACTCCGCGTACGCGTGGGCCTACAACGTCGAGAAGGGCAACAAGACCCGGATCATCGGCCCCAACTGCCCCGGCATCATCACCCCCGGCGAGGCGCTGGTCGGCATCACCCCGGCGAACATCGCGGGCAAGGGCCCGGTCGGCCTCGTGTCGAAGTCCGGCACCCTGACCTACCAGATGATGTTCGAGCTGCGTGAGTACGGCTTCTCCACCGCCATCGGCATCGGCGGCGACCCGGTCATCGGCACCACCCACATCGACGCCATCGAGGCGTTCGAGAAGGACCCGGAGACCAAGGTCATCGTCATGATCGGCGAGATCGGCGGCGACGCCGAGGAGCGTGCGGCCGACTACATCAAGGCCAACGTCACCAAGCCGGTCGTCGGCTACGTCGCGGGCTTCACTGCTCCCGAGGGCAAGACCATGGGCCACGCCGGCGCCATCGTCTCCGGCTCCTCGGGCACCGCGCAGGCCAAGAAGGACGCCCTCGAGGCGGCGGGCGTCAAGGTCGGCAAGACGCCGTCCGAGACCGCTGCACTCGCGCGCGAGATCCTCGAGACCCTGACCGTGGGCGCGTAACACCACCCGGTTCACACCGCACCGGTACACGCTGTACCGGTTCACCGACGGGCACCTGCATCCGCAGGTGCCCGTCGGCGTTTGCGCGGGTGCCGTTGCGCCACACCGGGAACACCCGTCACAGGCTCGACCACCGCCGAGTGCGCTAGCGTTGCGGGCAGCACCCGACCGTCCACCGGTCTGGGCTGCCACCAGCCGTGCCCTACCGTCGAGGAGCCGATGATGACCTATCCGCCCACAGGACCCGGATACCCGTCGGCGGGTCCGGCGGGTGCGCCCGGTCCGGCCGGAGTGCCGGGGCCGAGTCTGCCACCGGCGCCGCCCGCGTCCCCGCAGGCGGACAGCGGCTCGCTGCCCCGCCTGCTCTGCCTTCCCGTGCTCGTGCTCGGCATCCTGAACTTCCTGCTCGGCTTCGCGCCCTACGCGAAGGTCAGCGCGTTCGGTCAGGAAGGCTTGTCGCAGAACGCTTTCGAAGGCGGCTACCCGGTGGTCGCGCTCGCCATGCTGCTGCTCGGCGGCCTCCTCGCCGGGCTGTCGCTGTTTCCCGGCCAGGCTCATCAGCCGACCGCCGCGGCGACATCTCTGGTCGGCTTCGTCGTCTCTCTGTTCTTCCTCTTCACCCTGTCCGAGGGGGTCAGCCTCGCCTGGGGCGGCATCCTGGTCCTGGTGCTCGCCTTCATCCAGGCGGCGATCGCGATCGCGGTGCTGCTGTTCGGTCTGGGGCTGGTGCGTGCCCCGGCGCCGCGGCCGTCCGGCTACCCGCAGCAGTTCGGCCCGCCCGCTCCCGGCTACGGACCGTCGTACCCCGCCGCGTACGGCCAGGCGCCGCCCGGTCAGGGCTACGGCCAGCCGTATCCGGGCAGCTGGAGCCAGCAGCCGCAGACCGGATACGGTCCCACCCCCAACCCGTACGCGCCTCCGCAGCCACAGCCACAGCCCTACACGCCACCGCAGGAGCCCTACTCGCAGTACGGGCAGGGGTACGGGCAGCCGCAGCACGCGTACGGTCAGCCGACCGGTCCGGACGCGTCCGGCGAGACCCCGACCGACGACACCCCGGCCGCACCGACGCAGGCGTTCGAGCCCCCGCAGGCGTACGACGCCGGCCGGCCCGAGCACACCGCCAAGCCCGACCGCACCGACGACTGACCAAGCCAGGAGATGAATTCCGTGCTCAGCCGCACCGACCGACCCGGCACCCGGGGTCGGGGTGCATCCACCGCGACCCGCAGGCCGGCGACGCGGGTGCGGCCGAGCCCGACTCCGGAGCAGGTGCGGGCACTGCTCACGATCGCGGTGCGACCTGCGCTGCTCGCCATCGTCGTCATCGCCACCTGCGTTCTCGTCACCCTTGTCGCCGCGAACAGCGACCTCACCGGGACGAGCGGCGCGGTCGCGGCCGGTTGGTTGGCCGTCCACCAGGTGCAGCTGACGATCGGCGGCGCCTCTCTCGGTGTGCTGCCGCTGTTGCCGACACTGGTGATGGTCGCTGCGGTGGCGCGGGGATGCGCTCGGGTCGTCCACGCGTCGACCCCTCGCCACGAGTGCTGGTGGGTGCTCGGTGCGGCGGTCGCGGGACCGGTGGTGGTCACGCTGATCGCGCTGGCCGTGGTGATGGACGCCTCGTCGGTGATCGCCCTGGATCCGCCGAACGGTCTCGCCGCCCTCGCCTGGGTGGTCGCCGTGCACCTGGTGGGCGCGGGGATCGGTATCGGGCTCCGGTTGTGGCGTCCCGCGGTGACCTATCTCGGCGTCCCCGACTGGGTACTGGCCGCGGCGCGACCGGCACTGCGCGCCGCGATGGCGCTGCTCGCAACCGGCGCGGCGATCACCGTCGCGTCGCTGCTCGCGTCCTGGTCGATCGTCGGGATGCTCGTGGAAGCCGGCGACGGGTTCATGGGCGGGCTCGGGCTGACGGTGCTGTCGATCCTGTACCTGCCGAACGTCGTGATCGCGGCGACGGCCGTGCTGGTCGGGTCGGCCGCCCACGTCGGCGTGGCGTCGATCAGCCTGTTCGACGTCGTCGGCGGCCCGGTCCCCGCGCTACCGGTGCTCGGCGCGCTGCCGGAGCAGGCCGGCGGTGACGGTTGGCTGGTGGCGCTGGTGATTCCCGCCGCGATCGGCGTGATGTTCGGTCGCGACTGCGCGCGCAGGGCTGCCTCCGCGGCGCGGGCCGCGCAGACCGCGCTGGTCGGCGCATTCGTGGTCGCGGTGGTGTTCGCGGTGCTCGGCTTCGTCGCGGGCGGCGCCCTCGGCTCGTTCGGGTCGGTCGGGGTGACGGTGGCGACGTTCGCCGGTGCCACATTCGGCTGGCTCGCCCCGTTCGGTGCGGTGTCGGCGGCCCTCGTGCGGTGGCGCTCCCGGGTGGTGCCCGCTGGTGAGAGGCCCGACGGCCCTGCGCCCCGGCCCCGGCCCGAACCGAGGGAGGACGCACCGGCGCTGCCCGACGCCGGGACGGACGACACCGGGACGAACACCGACACCACGGCTCCGGAACCGGATCCGGCCGTCACGGGTGGTGCGGCGCCGCGACCGGGTGCGACCGTCCTCGACGCCGAACTGCTCGAGGACGCCGCGACGGCACCGCCCGTCGCCGACATCGACGTGGACTCCGTGGTCGATGCGGAGGTGGTCGACGAGTCGACCGGGGCCGACGACGCCGACGAGGCGAGCGTTCACGGGGTGGCGCGGGTCACCGACCCGCGTGCAGAGTCGGACCTGCCCGACGGCACTCCGACCAGCAGCGACTAGGCTTGTCGACGGTCGGCGGTGTCGGCGGGTCCTTCCGCCGGCGATGTCGACGGTTTCCCCGGCCGGGTCGCTCCGGCCGACGCCCCGAGGAGTAGAGCGCTGACTGCCCCCCACGTGTTCCGGCCCGACACCGACGCACCGGTCCGGGTCGTGGTCCTCGCTTCCGGTACCGGAAGCCTGCTGCAGTCGCTGATCGCGGCCGCCGTCGACGACTATCCGGCGCGGATCGTCGCGGTCGGTGTCGACCGCGAGTGCGCGGCCGCGAAGCATGCCGCGGCCGCCGGGATCCCCGCCTTCAAGGTTGCGCTCGGCGCGCACCCCGACCGCGCCGCGTGGGACGAGGCGCTGACCGAGTCGGTCGCCGCCCACACCCCCGACCTCGTCGTCTCGGCTGGATTCATGAAGATCCTCGGCCCGGCGTTCATGACGCGTTTCGGGGGCCGGATCATCAACACCCATCCCGCGCTGCTGCCGTCCTTCCCCGGCGCGCACGCCGTCCCCGAGGCGCTCGCGTACGGCGTCAAGGTGACGGGTTCGACTGTGCACCTGGTGGATTCGGGTGTCGACACCGGGCCGATCCTGGCCCAGGAGCCGGTTGTCGTCCTCGACGACGACGACGAGGCGACGCTGCACGAACGCATCAAGACCGTGGAACGGCGACTGCTGGTGGATGTTCTCGCCGCCGTCGCCACGCGAGGAGTTGTTTCCGATGGACGAAAGGCCGTGATCCCGAAGTGACCGAACGTAAGGCACTGCGCCGCGCACTGGTGAGCGTGTACGACAAGACCGGCCTGGTGGAGCTCGCCACCGGTCTGCACGAGGCGGGCATCGAACTGGTCTCCACCGGATCGACCGCCGCGAAGATCGCGGACGCGGGCATCCCCGTCACCCCGGTCGAGTCGCTGACCGGGTTCCCCGAATGCCTCGAGGGCCGCGTCAAGACCCTGCACCCCCGCGTGCACGCCGGCGTCCTCGCCGACACCCGCAAGCCGGACCACCTCGCCCAGCTCGAGGAGCTCGGCATCGAGACGTTCGAGCTCGTCGTCGTCAACCTGTACCCGTTCACGCAGACCGTCGCGTCGGGCGCGACCCCCGACGAGTGCGTCGAGCAGATCGACATCGGCGGCCCGTCGATGGTGCGCGCCGCCGCGAAGAACCACCCGTCGGTCGCGGTGGTCGTCGACCCGGCGAAGTACACCGACGTCCTCGCCGCGGTCGCGGCCGGTGGGTTCACGCTCGCCGAGCGCACCGCGCTGGCCGCGCAGGCGTTCCAGCACACCGCGTCCTACGACGTCGCGGTCGCGTCCTGGATGACGTCGACCCTCGTCGAGAGCGACTCGCAGTTCCCCGAGTGGACCGGGGCGAGCTGGGATCGGTCGGCCGTCCTGCGTTACGGCGAGAACCCGCACCAGGCGGCGGCGCTGTATGTGAACCCGGCCGCGCCGGCCGGTCTGGCGCAGGCGACGCAGTTGCACGGCAAGGAGATGTCGTACAACAACTACACCGACGGTGACGCCGCCTGGCGCGCCGCGCACGACTTCGACGCCCCGGCGGTCGCGATCATCAAGCACGCGAACCCGTGCGGTATCGCGGTCGGCGCGGACATCGCCGAGGCGCACCGCAAGGCCCACGCTTGCGATCCGGTCAGCGCGTTCGGCGGCGTCATCGCCGCGAACCGGGAGATCACCGTCGAGATGGCCGAGCAGGTCGCGGAGATCTTCACCGAGGTGATCATCGCCCCGTCCTACGCACCGGGTGCCGTCGAGGTGTTGGCCCGCAAGAAGAACGTGCGGGTCCTCGAGGCGGTCGCGCCGACCGAGTCCGGGGTGGAGCGGCGGCCGATCTCCGGCGGCGCCCTGCTGCAGGAGCGTGACGTCCTCGACGCCGAGGGCGACAACCCGAAGAACTGGACCCTCGCGGTGGGGGATCCGGCCGACGAGAAGACCCTTCAGGATCTCGAATTCGCCTGGCGCGCTTGTCGTTCGGTGAAGTCGAACGCGATCCTGCTGGCGTCCGGCGGCGCCTCGGTGGGTGTCGGTATGGGGCAGGTCAACCGGGTCGATTCCGCGCACCTCGCGGTGAACCGTGCCGGTGACCGGGTGGCCGGATCGGTCGCCGCGTCCGACGCGTTCTTCCCGTTCCCCGACGGCCTGCAGGTGCTCGCGAACGCCGGCGTCAAGGCGGTCGTGCAGCCGGGCGGCTCCGTCCGGGACAACGAGGTCGTCGAGGCCGCGCGTGAAGCCGGCATCACCATGTACCTGACCGGGGCGCGTCACTTCGCGCACTGACGATCCCAACGAACGAGAGGTGCACCCTCGGCTTTCCGCCGAGTGTGCACCTTTCGTCGTTTCTCCCGGGTGACGTGCCGGGGCACGCCGGGGGTCAGGCGGCGCTGCCCGAGATGACGATGCGCGCGGCGCCGCGATCGAGCAGTTCACGCGCGAGATCCGTCGCGGCGGCGCGTTGCGCGGCGTCGGTGTGCGAGAGGTCGAGCGTGACGGCGTGGCCGGTCAGGTCCGCGGGCAGGTCCGCGAGTGGCCGCGTCTGGGACAGTTGGTTGAACCGCAGTTTCATGGTCAAAGCTCCTCGGCTTCGGTGGTGCGCCTTCGAGTGTGTCGGCGCTGTGTGTTCGGCAGGTTTCGTCGTGGCGACGATTCGGGGAAAAAGAAAAGGCACCCGGGCGCGTCGCCCTGGGTGCCGAGAGGAATCGAACGGTGCTCGTCAGGTTCCGTCTCGGCGTACACGCTTGGCGAAAATGCAGGAACGCCACATGGCCGCATGTACGGCGGGTACGGCTGCTGCCTTCGTGAACATTCGGCGGGGTTCCTTTCTGCTCGCCGGAGAGGTGGTTAGCCGAGGACGGTACAGCATGGTCGCGGTCGCGCGCATCTCGGTTTCTCGCGCCGAGTGTGCAGTCACCGTCGCAACGCCCGGGTGGACGCGCCGGAAAGTGCACACTCGGCCGGGTCGGAGGGGCGCCCCGGCCTCCCGGAGTTGAGGGCGGGCGCGCGTCGCGATCGTGTGCGGACGCTCACGCAGCTGCGCGGAGCCGACCCGCACCATCCGCAAGCCGAGAGCGGTCAGCAGCTCGTGCCGCTCGATGTCGCGGGTACGCTGTGACTCGTCGAGCGAGTGGTGGTCGCCGTCGTATTCGACGACGACCTTTCAGCGCGGCCAGCCCATGTGGCAACGGGCGACGACGTGTCCGGTGGCGTCGCGTACCTTCACCTGCGTTCGGGGCCGCGGGAGCCGCCCGTCGAGGAGCACGAGCCTGGTCGTTGTCTCGGGCGGCGACTCGGCGCCGGCATCGACGAGTGAGAGAACCTCCCGCAACTGTACGATTCCCCTTGTCCCGGAGTGCTTTTCGGTGACATGCCGAATGTCGTGCGGTGTGATGCCGGTGGCGTTGCACAGCGCGTCCAGGGTCTCGACCGCGCGCACGAATCGCAGTCGTCGACCGAGGTCGCCGGTGCGGGCCGGGGTCGAGGCCAACCAGTCGCCGGCGATGCAGATCTCGTCCGGCTCGAGCGTGTCGCCGTGCCCAGGAACGGGCTGCCGAAATCCCCCATGCATCGACGGTGGCCCGTCCGTCACCCGTCCGCCAGGGCCCTCCGCGGAACTGTGGACAACTCGCGCCGCCATCCACACCCCGCGAGTGTGCATTCTCCGTCGCAACGCCCGGGTGGACGTGACGACATCCCCCGAGCACGTCGTGCAGGGAGGTGCCCCCATGCACACTCGGCGTCAGCGGGGGAGGGCGGCGAGCCAGGCGGTGAACGCGGACGCGAACTCGTGGGACCACGGCAGGTCCTCGACGTAGTCCGCGCCGGTGGACTGCCGCTCGCCGATCTCCTTGAGGACGTGGTTGGCGGTGGTCATCCGGACCGGAGTGACGGTGGCGCCGGCGAGGGCGGCGTCGAGGGCGTCGACGTCGGCGGAGTCCACCTGGAGGTCGCGGGCGGAGCAGCTCGTCAACACCGCGAGCCCGGCGGGCAGCGCGGCCGCGAGAGCGCGCGGGTCGAGGGCGTCCTCCTCGGCGAGGGTCTTCGCGTTCACCGACACCAGCCCGGCGAGCCGCAGCGGCTCCGGCAGGTCGTCGGGGACGGTGCCGTCGGTGCGGAGTGACTCGACCGCGTCGGCGAGGCCGGTGCGCAACTCGTCGGCGAGCTCGAGCGGCAGCTGCCCCGCGGCGACGGCCGCGTCGACCTGGCCGGTGATCTGCCTGGTCAGCAGGTCCAGCAGGCGCACCGCGAGGGGCTCGAGCAGGCCGAGTCCGACGAGAGCGGGGGCGTCCTCGCGGACGGCCAGCGCCAGCGCGACGAGCGCACCCTCGCCGTGTCCGATCACCAGCAGCCGGTTCTCGTCGACGTCGGGTTGCGCGGCGAGGTTGCGCAGCGCGTCCGCGGCGGCGTCGACGAACACCGAGAAGCCGAGCCCGGCGACGTCGTCGACCTCGTACGGGCCGAGGCCGGTGACGCCGCTGCCGAGCTTGTCGTAGCGCAGGCTCACGATGCCGCTCGCGGCGAGGGTGTCCGCGAGGAACCGCAGCGTGCCGATCGGGCCGGGCATCACGGCGCTGTCACCGTTGCGGTCGGTCGGGCCGCTGCCCGCCAGCAGCAACGCGGCCGGTGCCGGGGCCGTCGTCGCGGCGGCCGGAATCTGCAGGCTCCCGTGGACGGTGACGTCGCCGCTGGTGAACGTGATCTCGGTGTCGGGCATGCGGCCAGTCTCCCAGGTGCCGTGGGACACCCGGTCAGGGACTCGGCGTCGCCTCCGTCGGCGGGGTGGGCAGGGGACGGACGCGGGGATCGCCTGCGTCGGCGAAGTAGTCGGCGGCGACGGTGGTGTCCGTGCCGTCGGGGGCGTCCAGCGCGCGCAGCGCCACGGTGAGCACGACCGCGACGGCGATGTTGATCGCGAACGCGGTCAGGGCGATGTAGCCCATCTGCGCGATGCCGGGGATGGAGGCGAGGGAGCCGGCGAAGTGGTCGACGGTCGGCGAGGAGACGTTGTAGGCGACGACGGTCCCGTAGACCATGCCGACCGCCCAGCCGGCCAACAGGGCCCAGCGGTGGAACCACCGGGTGTAGAGGCCGAACACGATGGCGGGGAAGGTCTGCAGGATCCAGATGCCGCCGAGGAGCTGGAAGTTGATGGCGTTCTGTTTGTCGAGGGTGAGGACGAACACCAACGCCACGAACTTGACGAACAGCGAGATCAGTTTGCTGACCTTCGCCTCCTGCGCGGGAGTGGCGTGCGGACGGAACCACTCCCGGTACACGTTGCGGGTGAACAGGTTCGCCGCGGCGATGGACATGATCGCGGCGGGGACGAGGGCGCCGATCGCGATCGCGGAGAAGGCGACGCCGGCGAACCAGGAGGGGAAGGAGTCCTCGAACAGCTGCGGGATCACCAACTGCGCGTTGGGTTCTCCGTCCAACCCGACCGGCTTGGTGCCCGCGGCGATCGCGACCCAGCCGAGCAGGGCCAGCATGCCGAGGAGGAAACTGTACGCGGGCAGGATCGTCGCGTTGCGTCGAATCGTGTTGCGGGACTTCGACGACAGTGTCGCGGTCACCGAGTGGGGGTACATGAACAGGGCGAGGGCGGATCCGAGCGCCAACGTCGCGTACGCCCAGTACTGCTGGCTGTTCGGGATGAACGAGCCGGTGGGTCTGCCGGTCGCCGGATTCGGCGTCTCCATCTTGGTCTGCGCGGCGTCGAAGATGTGCGTCCACCCGCCGTACCGGGCGGGCAGGTAGACGATCGCGACGACGATCACCAGGTAGATCAGGGTGTCCTTGACGAACGCGATGATCGCCGGGGCACGCAGACCGGACGAGTAGGTGTACGCCGCCAGCACCGCGAACGCGACGAACAGCGGCAGGTCCCGGGCGACGACGTTGTCGGAGCCGCCGATTCCGATCACCTCGAGCACCGCCTCGATGCCGACCAGCTGCAACGCGATGTACGGCATCGTCGCGAGGATCCCGGTCAACGCGATCGCCAGCGACAGCCAGCGTGACCCGTAGCGTCCACCGACGAAGTCCGCGGTCGTGACGTAGCCGTGCCGGTGGCTGACGGACCAGAGCCGGGACATGAACACGAAGATGATCGGGTACAGGATGATCGTGTAGGGGATCGCGAAGAACCCGCTGACGGAGCCGAGCGCGAACATCGCGGCGGGCACCGCGATGAACGTGTACGCGGTGTAGATGTCGCCGCCGATCAGGAACCACGTCACCCAGGTGCCGAAGCTGCGGCCGCCGAGGCCCCACTCGTCGAGGCTCGCCAGGCTGGCCGCGCGGCGCCAGCGCGCCGCCAGGAACCCCAGGACGGTGACGACGGCGAACAGTGCGATCAGGACGGCGAGGGCGACGCCGTCCACGCCGTCGTTCACCGGTCCGCCCCGTTCCGGTCCCGCAGCGGTCGGTGCGGCCGGGCGCGGAGCACGACCCGGTAGGCCGCGAACGTGGCTCCGGCGCACAGGAACACCCAGAGGAACTGGTACCAGAAGAAGAACGGGAAGCCGCCCAGTTCCGGTTCGTCGCGCGCATACAGCGGCACCCACAGGATCGCGACGATCGGGATCAGGAGCAGCACCGCGGCCAGGGCCAGCAGGCCGCGGTTGGCCGGGGGCGCGGCGGTGGCGTCGTCCGGCTCGGTGTCGTGCGGCACTGCGTCGTCCGGTGCGGGCATGGCGACCTCCGACTTCCCGACGCTTTTCGGCCACGGCGACTGCCTCTACCCGCCGAAAACTACTCCTCGGGAGCGTCGCTGTCCGCCGATCGAAGCCGTCACGGATGCCGAATCGGCCGAACCCTCGTAGCGTGGAGTGGTGACTGCGCCCACTCCCGAGTCCCGGTCCCCGCGACCCACCGCCCGCACGGTGGGCGAGTTGCGTGCCACCGGCCACGTCCAGCGTCCGGTCAAGGACGAGATCCGCGACAACCTGCTCGCCGCCCTGCGCGACGGCCGCGACCCGTGGCCGGGGATCGTCGGCTTCGAGGAGACCGTGCTGCCGCAGCTCGAGCGGGCCCTGATCGCCGGCCACGACGTCGTCCTGCTCGGTGAACGCGGGCAGGGCAAGACGCGTCTGCTGCGGACGCTGCCGCTGCTGCTCGACGAGTGGACGCCCGTCATCGACGGCTCCGAGCTCGGTGAGCACCCCTACGAACCGATCACGCCGGCGTCGATCCGGCGGGCCGCCGAGCTCGGCGACGACCTGCCCGTCGCGTGGCGGCACCGCGACGACCGGTACTCGGAGAAGCTCGCGACCCCGGACACCTCGGTGGCGGACCTGGTCGGTGACGTCGACCCGGTCAAGGTCGCGGAGGGTCGCAGCCTCGGCGACCCGGAGACGATCCACTTCGGCCTGGTGCCCCGCGCGCACCGCGGCATCGTCGCGGTCAACGAGCTGCCCGACCTCGCGGAGCGGATCCAGGTGTCGCTGCTGAACGTGATGGAGGAACGCGACATCCAGGTCCGCGGCTACACCCTGCGGCTCCCGCTGGACGTGCTGCTGGTGGCGAGCGCGAACCCGGAGGATTACACGAACCGCGGCCGCATCATCACCCCGCTCAAGGACCGCTTCGGGGCCGAGATCCGCACCCACTATCCGCTGGAGGTGGAGGACGAGGTCGCGGTCATCGAGCAGGAGGCGCAGCTGCGCGCCGAGGTGCCCGCGCACCTGCTCGAGATCCTGGCCAGGTTCACGCGGCTGCTGCGCGAGTCGCCGTCGGTGGACCAGCGGTCCGGGGTGTCGGCGCGGTTCGCGGTCGCGGCGGCCGAGACCGTCGGGGCGGCCGCCGTGCACCGCGGCGCGATTCTCGGCGAGACGGATCCGACCGCGCGGGCGGTGGACCTCGGGTCGGTGATCGAGGTGCTGCGCGGCAAGGTCGAGTTCGAGTCGGGGGAGGAGGGCCGGGAGGTCGAGGTGCTCGAGCACCTGCTGCGCCGGGCCACCGCCGACACCGCCCGCGAACTGCTCGGCGGCCTCGACCTCGGGCAGCTGGTCGCGGCGGTCGAGGCCGGGTCGCCGGTCGTCACCGGAGATCGGGTGACCGCGAAGGACCTGCTCGGCGAGTTGCCGGAACTCGAGGTCGTGGACGAGTTGGCGGAGCGGCTCGGCGCGCAGACGACGGGGGCGCGGGCGGCGGCCGTGGAGTTGGCGCTCGAGGGGCTGTACCTGGCCCGCCGGATCGCCAAGGACGCCGACGACGACGGGCAGCTGGTGTACAGCTGATGTACCAGCGATACGGCCGCTACCACGGGGGACCGGACCCACTGGCGCCCCCGGTGGATCTGCGCGAGGCGCTCGACGCGATCGGCAACGACGTGCTCGAGGGGTCGTCGCCGCGGCGGGCGTTGCGGGAGTTGCTGCGCCGCGGGACGTCGTCGACGCGCGGGCTGGACCGGCTTGCGGCCCAGGCGAATCGCCGTCGTCGGGAGCTGCTGGACCGGCACAACCTGGGCGGCACCCTCGACGAGGTCCGCGAACTCCTCGACCGCGCCGTGCTCGCCGAACGCAAGGAGCTGGCACGCTCGCTCGACGACGAGGCGCGGTTCGCGGAGATGCAGCTCGCGGAGCTGCCGCCGTCGACGGCGCAGGCGGTGCGGGACCTCTCGGAGTACCAGTGGCGGAATGCGCAGGCGCGCGCCGACTACGAGAAGATCCGCGACCTGCTCGGCCGCGAGATGCTCGACCAGCGGTTCGCCGGGATGAAGCAGGCGCTCGAGAACGCGACCGACGAGGACCGGCAGCGCGTCGACGAGATGCTCACCGATCTGAACGACCTGCTGGACAAGCACTCTCGCGGCGAGGACACCCCGGAGGACTTCGCCGAGTTCATGGACCGGCACGGCGAGTTCTTCCCCGAGAACCCGCAGGATGTCGAGGAACTGCTCGACGCCCTGGCGAGCCGTGCCGCCGCGGCGCAGCGGCTGCGGAACTCGCTGACGCCGGAGCAGCGCGCCGAACTGGATGCGTTGGCGCAGCAGGCCTTCGGGAGTCCGTCACTGATGCAGCAGCTGGACCGGCTGGACGCGAACCTGAGGGCGGCGCGGCCCGGTGAGGACTGGGACGGCAGCCGCCGGTTCCGCGGCGACGACGGCATGGGTCTCGGCGACGGGACGTCGGCGCTGGCGGACATCGCGGAGCTCGAGCAGCTCGCCGAGCAGCTGTCGCAGGAGTACGCGGGCGCGCAGCTCGACGACATCGACGCCGACGCGCTGCTGCGGCAGCTCGGGCCGGAGGCCGCCGCCGACGCCCGCACCCTCGCCGATCTGGAACGGGCTCTGCAGCAACAGGGTTTCCTGGACCGCGGCGCGGACGGTCAGTGGCGGTTGTCGCCGAAGGCGATGCGCAAGCTCGGCGAGTCGGCGCTGCGCGACGTCGCGAGCCGGTTGTCGGGGCGCAGCGGGGCGCGCGACACCCGCCGCGCCGGCGCGATGGGGGAGCCGACCGGGGCGAGCCGGCCGTGGGAGTTCGGCGACACCGAGCCGTGGGACGTCACCCGTACCGTCACCAACGCGGTGCTGCGCGAGGCGGCGTCGGGCCGCTCGCCGGTGCCGGTCCGTCTGGAGGTCACCGACGTCGAGATCACGGAGACGGAGCAGCGGACGCAGGCGGCGGTCGCGCTGCTGGTGGACACGTCGTTCTCGATGGTGATGGACGGTCGCTGGGTGCCGATGAAACGGACCGCGCTGGCGCTGAACCATCTGGTGCGCACCCGGTTCCGCGGCGACGACCTGCAGCTGATCGCGTTCGGCAGGCACGCCCGCAGCGTCACCCCCGAGGAGCTGGCCGGACTCGACGGTGCCTGGGACCAGGGCACCAACCTGCACCACGCGCTGATGCTGGCGGGACGGCACCTGCGCCGCAACCCGAACGCCCAACCGGTGGTGCTGATCGTCACCGACGGCGAACCGACCGCCCACCTGGAGCCGGACGGGCACGCCTTCTTCGACTATCCACCGCACCCGAAGACGCTCGGGCTCACCGTCCGCGAACTCGACCACCTGGCCAAGCTCGGCGCGCAGGTGACGATCTTCCGGCTCGGCGACGACCCCGGCCTGGCGCGGGTGGTGGACCGGATGGCGCAGCGCGTCGGGGGTCGCGTCGTCGCGCCCGATCTCGACGGGCTCGGCGCCGCGGTGGTCAGTGACTTCATGCGGATGCGCAGGCACCGCTGACACGCACCGCTGACCAGGCACCTACCCGCTGACGACCTGCCTGTCGCCGAGCGGTGCCGCGAGTGGGACCTCGAGGGTCGCAGGCACGATCTGCATCGTGCAGGCCTTCCCGACCGCGGCGGGCAGGGTGCCGGTGCGTAGCGCGATCGTGACGGAGGCGTCCGTTTCGGTGACGGTGGCTTCGGCGCCGAAGCACTCGGGGACGCCGGCATCGAAGTGCACGGCCACCCGATCACCGGCGTCGCCGGTGACGGTGTACGACTCGAAGGTGATCGGGTGCGTGTCGACCAGGCCCTCCGCGGCGGTCAGCTCCGAGGAGTCGTCGGGCATCGCGACGGAAGTGGGCGCCGCGACGGTCGGTGTCTGCCTGGTGACCGCGGGCGGGCTCGGCGAGGGCGCCGCGTCCGACGAGTCGCTCTCGGAGCAGCCGGTCAGTGCCAGGACCAGCAGGGCGGCGGCGACGAGGGTGCGCATGGGGGTCACGGTAGCCGACGAGCGTCAGGCCAGCAGCGCCGCGACGAGACCGATCGCGGGGATCGACGCGAGGGTCGTGACCAGTGCGGTGTCGCGGGCGAGGACGATGCCGCGCTGGTAGCGGCTGGCGTAGACGAAGACGTTCTGGGCGGTCGGCAGTGCCGCGATCACCACGACCGCGAACAGGTCGTGCCCGTCCAGTCCGAGCGCGAAGCGGCCCATCAGGTACGCCAGCACCGGCTGGGCGACGATCTTGAGCACCGACGCCAGGGCGATCTCGCGGCGCGGCGCCACCCCGCGCTGCAGCACCCGCACCCCGTACAGCGAGATGCCGAACGCCAGCAGTGCGCCCGGCACCGACGCGCCGCCGACGATGCGGAACGGTTCGGTCAGCGCGGCGGGGAGCGTCCACCCGCCGATCGCGACGGCCAGGCCCGCGACGCCCGCGAGCACGATGGGGTTCTTGAACGGCGTGGTCACCGTCTGGACCCACGACCCGCTGCGGATCCCCGTCGTCAGGTCCAGGGTGGTCAGCGCGATCGGTGAGTACACCACGATCTGGAACAGCAGCAGCGGCGCCACGAACGACGCGTCGCCGAGGACGAACACCGCGATCGGGATGCCCAGGTTCGCCGAGTTCACGTACGACGCCGCCAACGCCCCGATCGTCGCCTCCGGCACCGGCCGCGGCATCACGGTGCGGGCGATCACGAAGTAGACGACGCCGATCGCGAACGCGGTGGCCGACGCGACGGCGAGGGTGGGGGAGAAGATCACCGACAGGTCGGCGTGCGCGAGTGAGTCGAACAGCAGCGCCGGGGTGGCGACGAAGAACACCAGCCGGCTGAGGACGAACTCGCCCTGCTCGCCGAGCACCCGGGTACGTCCGAGCGCGAAGCCGATGGCGATGACGACGAAGATGACGGCGAAACCGGAGAGCACGCCAGACATGCTGGTATCACTCTCCCGTTCAATGCCTTCTGACCTGCGGTTTGTCCGCGTGGAGAACCTTACCGTCAGCAACGGTCGCAGCTTCAACTGACCCCGATCCGGCCCGATCCCGTCCGCGAACTCGACAACCCACCGGCCTCGCGGCGTGTCGGGCGACCTTCGTGATCAGGTGTGCGGCGGGCATGCACTCCGCGCATGGGGTACCGCTCGTGGTTTCGACCAGCACATACTGGGGGACATGACCGTGGCGCGGAAGGTTGAACCGCTGCGCTCGTGTGTGCGGGACGCGGCACTCGGATCCACCGACAGTGTCGAGTTCCGGCATGCGGTTCTCGACGCGATCCGCACCCGGATCCCCTATGACGTCGCCCTCATGACAATGGTCGATCCCGCGACACTGCTGCCCACGTCACAGACGACGGTCGGTGTCGACTCCCCGCCGAGTCATGCCGTTGAAACTGCCGCCCGGTTGGAATACGGCCCGTCGCCGTACGCGAACGCCATCGGCAAGCTTGCCCGCACTTCGGTCGGGGTCCAGACGATCCGCGACGCAATCGACGGGGATCTCCGTGACGCGTTGCCCTACGTCGAGCTCCTCGGTCCGATGGGGATGGACGATGAGATGCGGTTCGTCGTCCGCGGGCGCGACAGGCTCTGCTGGGGCGGCGGGGTGGTCATGCGCGGTCCCGGCCACAGGTTCAGCGATGACGAGGTACGGCTCCTCGCCGGTGCTACCCGTGCGATCGGCGAGGGTCTTCGCCTGTCTCTGCTCCGGCAGGCACCTCGGGTGACGGCAGAGGTCACCGGCGGGCCGGCCGTGGCGATCGTCGGTCCGGACGGCGAAGTCGAATCGGCCACCGCACCAGCGGTGGCGTACCTCGACCGGATCGGTGCCGAGCCCGGATCCCGGATGGTTCCCGCCGTGTTCGCGGCGGAACGTCTGCGCAACTCGGGCTCGGCGGCCGCGGTCACGAGGGCCCGCACGATCGACGGTCAATGGTTGGTGATTCGGGCCGGGAAACTCGACGGCCGCGGCACGGCGGGGCGGGTGGTCGTCACACTGGAACCGGCGGAACCCGCGGAGATCGTCTCCCTGCTGGCCGCCATCCACGGCCTGACGGCCCGCGAGGCGGAGGTGCTGGGCCACGTCCTTGCCGGCAAGACGGGTGTCGAGGTCGCGCATCGGCTCTTCGTCAGCCCGTACACGGTGCAGGACCACCTGAAAAGCATTTACGCGAAGATCGGGGTGAACAGCCGCCAGGAACTCGTCGCACAGCTGTTCTTCACCCACTACCTGCCGCGTTGCGACACGCCGGTCGGGCCGGACGGCTGGTTCGCCGGTGCAGGAAGCCGAAATGAACGCGGGCCGTTGAACAGTCCGTAGTCGTCGCACGCTTTCCGCCGGTCGCCGGGCGCGCGTGGTCGGAAGCTGCACAGCTCGAAGGTGCTCGATGCACATTGCCCGGACTCGTGAGGTTGGTGCCGTGCCCGACATTCTGATCGTCACGTTCGACGCAGGCGGAAACGTGCCGCTCACGTTGAGGCTGGGGCGAGAACTCCGCCGCCGCGGAAACCGGGTGCGCGTTCTCGACCACGAGGCGCAGCGCACGTCCGTCGACGAGGCAGGGCTGGAATTCCGCGTCTACCGACACTCGCCCGCGTGGACCCCGCACGAAGGCCACGGCACGTGGGATCTCGTCACCACGATGCTCGCGGTGATGACGAACCCGGGGATCGGGCGGGACCTGCTCGACGCGGTGCGGGAGGACCCGGCCGACCTGGTGCTCGTCGACTGCATGTTGTTCAATGCGCTCGACGCGGCGGCGCGGGAGGGCCTGCGCCACGTCGTCCTGGTCTCCTCGTTCTACGCGTGTCTGGACGGGATGGTCCGCCGCGGTCCCTTCGGGATCGCCGCCCGGCTCGGGGGGCTGGGACCGCGCCGCCTGTGGCGGCAGGCCGACCTGGTGCTGGTGTGCTCGGACCGGGGCCTCGACCCCGCCGGCGGTCGGACCACGCAAGACCGGGTGGTCTGGACCGGTGCGGTGCACGATGCGAGGAGGCAGGCGGTGGGCCGCACTCCGCCACGGGTGCTGGTCAGCCTCAGCACGGGCGGGTTCCCCGGTCAGCGCCGGGTGCTGCAGAACGTCCTCGACGCCGCCGAGGGGATGGACGTCGAGTTCGTGGTGACGACCGGTCCCGCCGTCGATCCCGTGGGCTTGCGCGCGCCCGCCAATACCACCGTCCACCAGTACATTCCGCACAACGACGTGATGCCGACGTGCTCGGCCGTGATCGGGCACGGAGGGCACGGAACCACGTTTCGTGCCCTCGCGCACGGCCTGCCGATGCTGATCCTGCCGATGTCCGCGCTGACTGACCAACCGATGATAGGCAGGACGGTGGCCGCGGCCGGCGCCGGCAAAGTGCTCCGGAAGACGGCACACCCCAGTCGGATTCGCGCCGCCCTCGACGAACTCCTCGCGGCGGAGAGCTACCGGACCGCGGCCGCCGCGCTCGGCGACCGACTCCGAGCCACCGACGGGGCCTCGGCCGCGGTGGATGAGCTCCTGGCGCTGATCGACCGCTGATCACCCGGTGTTCCGGTGCGGCCGGGGATGCCGGCGATGCCCGGCACCATCGTCACCCGGCGTGAACGTGCCACCGTCGTTGGTTGTCGGTGTCGGGTGCCGCGCCCCAGCGGATCGCCGCGGCGGCGGCGAAGTCGCCGGCGTGCGCGAATCCGGCGAGCAGCACCAGTGACCCGTCGGGGATCCGGCCGGCGCGGTTCTCGGTGTCGAGGGTGACCGGGATGGCGGCGCCGAAGAGGTTTCCGCAGTCGTCGAAGGTGTCGGGGTGTCGGTCGGGCGTGAGTTCGAGTGCGTCGCGCCAGTTTCGCAGGAACAGCCGGTTGGGTTGGTTGGTGACGAAGGTGTCGATGTCGGTGGATTCGACGCCGATGTGTTCGCACACGGAGAGGGCTACCTCGGGGACGAGGCGGTTGCCGCGGGCGAAGACGGTGGTGATTTTCGATTCGGTGAAGGAGATGTGGAGCTGCCCGGTGCCGGGTTCCCAGTACTTGCGGGGCGGGGCGATCGCGGCAGTCATGTCCCCGGCGTACTGCGGGTAATGGCGGCACTCGACACCGAGGATCGGGGCCCGGTCCGACTTGCACAGTAGCCCGACTCCGCAGCCGTCACCGGGCACCGCCGCCTGCGCGAGCGGGCGGACGTCGGACTGGGTGAAGATCTGGCCGGCGGTGTTCTGCACTGTGACGATCAGCGCCGTCCGTGCAGAGCCGTTGGTGGACAGGAGGATGCGGGCGAGATCGATCATGTACACGAATGCGGCGCAGCCACCGTTGTGCAGATCGAGGATGCACTGCGGGCGCATCCCGGTGCGACGGGCCAGGTCGGCGCCGCAGCCGAGCACCGGTAGGTCCGGTAGTTGGGTGTGGGTGATCAGCACGTCGATTCCTTCGATCGCCGCGGTTCCGTGGCGATCGATCAGCGGGGTGAGGGCGTGCTCGGCCATGTCGACGGCGGATTCGCCGGCGGCCACGTGATGACGGTGGGTGGGGGCGCGAAACATGATGTTCTGCGCCATCCGATCCGAGCGGGCGTGCCGGGCGAAGTAGTCCGTGCCGACCGGGTCGCCGGGCAGGTAGCTGGCGACGTCGATCATGCTGACGGTCTCCACGGGGGATGCTCAGCTCATCCAGGCGGGTGTGATCGGCAGGCCACGGCGGGCCCGGTATTCGCACAGAGCGGTGAGGTTGTTCAGCTCCAATTCGTGACCGGCGGCGAACATGTCCCAGAAGTCGCCGACCCAGGGCACCCGTTCCGTGGGCGCGGTGTCCGGGTACGGGTTGGTGTCGTAGAACGGGTGGTGGCAGTTGGTCCACAGGACCACCGATCCGGGTTTGTCGAACACCACCTGGGCATCGACCACCCGCAGCAGGTAGATCATCCACAGATGCCGGCCTTGGTCCCAGGCGCAGTGGTAGTCGACGGTCATCGCCTCGGCGTTCGTGACGGTGCGGGTGTAGATGGTGGTGTCGGATCCGAGTCGGTCGTGGGCCGACCACAGACCGGGTTGTTCGGTCGGGGTGAATCCTCGCAGGCTGTAGGTCCATTCCTCGAGGCTGCGGGTGTCCGCCAAGTACGTGAAGACGTCGTGTGGTGGGGCGTCGATGTAGCCGTGGACGGTGCAGTACTCGCCGAAGACCTGCTGGTGCGGGTACACCGACCGGAGCATGTCGAGGATGATCGGGGTGGTCGCCTCCCGGTCGGAATTCTCGATCCGCAGCACCCCGGGGATCACGCCACCCGGAATGTCACTGAGGGCGGGCAGAGATGTGCTCACTGCGCTCCTCCTCGATCGTGGGCGGTTCCAGGAAGGGCAGGAACGGGGGGATCTCGTCGGGGTCGCAGTCCACGGCGATGAAGACCGGCCCGCTGGTCGTGGTCGCGGCTTGGAGGGCATCGAGGAGTTGGTCGAGGGTGCGGGCAGGGTAGGAGGGCATCGTGGGGAACATGGCGGCGACGCCTTCCGCGAGCATCGACGGCTGAAACCGATTGAAGCTGTAGCGGTCCCCGTAGAACAGTTGCTCGCGGGTGAGGCACATGGCGTGGGCGTTGTTGTTGAAGACGAGGAAGGTGATCGGTAGGTGGTGTTCGATCGCGGTGTGGATCTCCATGCCGTGCATGAAGAAGGCGCCATCGCCGGCGACGACGAAAGTCCGCCGGTGAGGATTTCGGGTCGCTTCGGGGGCGTCACTGCCGTGGGCGAAGGCGGATCCGATCGCGGCGCCGAAGCTGTAGCCCATGCCGCCCATGCCGAGCGCGACGACGAACCGGCCGCCGTGGGGGACGGGAAGGTGGTGCACCACCGCGGCCCCGGTGTTGCCGGCGTCGGCGAAGACGTCGGATCCGGCGGGCATCACTGTGGCGATCGCCGCGACGGCCTCGCGGTAGCGCACCCCGGGGCCCACGGACACCGGGACCCGCAGCGGAGACAACCCACCGTGAGTGGCCGCATCGGGTGCCCCGCCCGGCGACAACATGTCGGCGAGTTCGACCAACGCCTCACACAGGTCGAGGCTGGCCGCGTGTACGGCGGGTACATACGGTGGTTCGGCGCCGATGCTGGCGACCGGGACGGCGGCAAGGGCAGTGTCGAGGCCCGTGCGGGCGGTGGCCGGCATCCGGGTGCCGATCAGCAGGCACAGCGCGCTGTGTCGCACCGCCTCGATCAGTTCGGTGTGCCCCATGATTCCGGCGACACCGCAGAAGCCGGGCTGGTCGGCGGGGTAGACGTCCTTGGCGTCCGGGGCGACCCCGACGGCGGCGTCCACCGCGGCGGCGAGGGCGTGCAGCGGTTGCCGCGCGTCGTCGCGCGCCACCTGGTCGCCGGCGACGAGCACGATCTTCCCGGTCCGGCGGGCCGCCGCGAGCCGGTCCCGGATCCGAGCGAGGCCGGCCGGGTCGTGGCCGGATCGGTGGGGCAAGGGGCGGAGGGTGAAAGCCCCGTCGACGGTGGACTGCTGGATGTCCTTGGGTAGCAACAACACCGCCGGGCCACCGGACCGGGCCGCGGCGACCGCCCGCTCCAGGTGGCCGGCGAGGTCGTCGGGTCGCTGCACCCGGGCGCAGTAGCGGGAGATCTCGGCGAACAACCGGACAGCGTGGATTGTCCCGGCTGTGCCGCTCGAGTCCTGGAACGCCCCCGTTCCTTCGAGCGTGGTGGGTGGTTGCCCGACCAGGGCCAGCACCGGCACCCGGGAGGTGTAGGACTCGGCGAGCCCGGCCACCAGGTTCATCGCGCCACCGCCCGAGGTTGTGGCAACCACCCCGAGGCCGCCGGTGGTGCGGGCGTACCCGTCGGCCATGGTGGCCGCGGCGAACTCGTGCTTGGCCACCACCCCCCGCACGCGGCGGCCGGTGGCGAACAGCGCGTCGTAGAGGTCTTCGATGTTGGCGCCGTCCACCCCGAAGATGTGGTGCACCCCCAGGTCGGCGACGGCGTCGACCACGGCGTCGACAACCCGCCTGCCGCGCTGGACCGGGTGCTGGGATCCGGTGTTCATGAAGCTCCCCTACTCGGGCTGTCGGTGCCGCGGCGGCGCTGGTACCTGCCCTGATCGACACCGGTCAGTTCCTCGATGATCTCGAGTCGCCTGCCGGCGACCTTGACCACCGCGTGGAAGATCGAGCCCACTTCGCCGGCCTCACCCGAGATCAGGTTGTACGCAATCACATTGGTCATGAACAGTCTCATGTTGTCCGGGTCCGTGAAGAAGGCGGACACCTCGCCGATGGGGCAGTCGATGACGACGGATTCCTCGGTGACGATCACGATGACTCCTCGACGGGGTCGGGTGGGTGCCGCAATCCGCGGTGGTTCGGCGCGCCAGGACGGCCTGTGGGTGTCACGATTGCCGGCGCAGGGTCATTTCTGCGAGGGCGACGTCGAATTCCTGTGTCCGGTGGTCGAATCGGACGCTGTGGACGGTGGGGTAGTAGGCGGTGTGCTGGTAGGCCGCCGGCAACTTGATGTCGTCACGAATCGTCGGCTTGGTGAGCAGCCATGCACGGGTCATCATCGGCTCCATGAAGGTGTAGTTCCCGTCCCAGGACCCGTTGACGAAGGTGTGCGTGAAGTCGTAGACGCCCGGGATCATGCCGGCGGTCGCGTCCATCCAGTGCACCCCCATGAAGGGCACCGCCAGTTCGGATGCGAGCAGGCCGGGCGGGGTGACGTAATCGCGGGGCATGTACCTTCCGTCGGGCAGGTGTGCGGCGCGGGCCGCGTACTCCGGTGCAGCAGGATCGATCTGCTCGATCGAGGACATGTCCGTCATGTAGAAGTGCATGTCGAAATGCGGTTTTCCGAACAAGATCTCCGGTTCGTGTCCGTGCGGGTTCCAGTTGAGCATGACGTGGTCGAACACCGTCGCTGACGCCTGCTCGGGGAGGTCCAGCATGAACATCGCACCGGTTTCGGGCAGCCCCTCCAGCGCGGTCACCGACATCCGGACACCGACCCCGGTCGGGTCACCTTTCGTGTCCACGGTGGCGTACGTCCGCACCGACCCGTCGCCGACTCGTTCGGAGGCGCTGAAGTACGTACGACCGTCCTCCGGTCCAGCAGCGGCAGCGCTGCACCCGCCCACGGTCACGCAGGCAGCGAGCACCAGACTCACGGCGCGGAGCAATCGATGCTCTCGCATGACGGGGCCCCCTTCTCCGAGTCGGTGCCGGGCCTGACACGCCGAGCCGTGCACCTGGCCCTCACCATGTCGGCGTGGGCGATTCGGCGTGACGGCGATTCCGGTGCCCGACACACTGGCCAGACTTGTGATCACCGCCAGTGTGGGCCCGGGACCGGGCCGGGAACCATCCCATACGCGGGGGATATCGGGACGGTGGCGTGGTGGGGTACACGTCCCGGGCGCGACGGTGCCCCGCGCCGAACAGGTGTCGGCACGGGGACACGGTCACGCGACAGCGGCTACGTCACGGGCTCTCCGTCGGGTCCGCTGTCGGGCGGGTACGTCCCGTTCGCGTACGGGTTGAACTCGTTGGTGAACAGTGCGTCGGCCTTGACGGCGCCGGCCTCGAGGAGGCCCTGCCGCACACTCTGGTCGATCCAGATCTGGAACTCCTCGGCGCTGATCACCCCACCCGGTGTCGGCACCCCCGAACTCTTCCACTGCTTCACGAACTCGGTGTTCTCGTTGCGTCCACGCCCCTCGATGATCGTGACGAAACGGTCGATCACCTCCTGACGCGGCGCGGTCTGTGCCCAACGCAGTGCGCGCGCCGTGCCCTGGACGAAGTCGGCGACCGCCTCCCGGTGTTCGGCGATGTAGTCGTCCCGGAACGCGAATCCTCCGATCCCGAGCGGCCCGGTCAGATCGACGTCGGTGAACAGCGGCCGCAGTCCACCCCGCACGAGTGCGGCGTCCTTGACCACCCCTCCCAGGTTGCCGACGTCGATCTGGCCCTGGCGCAGTGCCTGTTCGGTGTTGAGCGGAGGCACCACGACCAGTTCGACCTGCTTGATCTCGTCGTCTGACAGACCCGCCCGGAACAGCCACTCCTTGATCACGTACTCGTGGTAGGCGCCGAGGGTGTTGATCCCGACCTTCTTGCCGAGCAGGTCGCGGGCCGAGGTCAGCGGGCTCCCGTCGAGGACGTAGTACCCGTTGAAGGTGTCCTCCTCGGTGTCGCCGTCCGAACCGTAGGTGGCCAGCACCGTGGTCACCGGCGCGCCGGCGTCGACGAGTTTGGCTGTCGCCCCGTAGAACGCCGACCCGAACTCGGTCTGGCCGGTCGCCGTGTTCTGGATGCTCGACGGGCCGCTCGTGTTGTCACCCAACCACTTCAGCGTCACCGTGTCGAAGTATCCGAGGTCCTCGGCGAGTTCGGGGTAGGTGACCGTGCTCGCGCTGCCCTCGTAGCGCAGTACCGTCTTCCCGTCCGCGGACACCTCCTCCGAGTCCGCGGACGAGCCGCCGCACGCCGTCGACACGAGCGCGACCGCCACGAGCAGTACCGCCGCGACGAACCGTCCGCGCGACCTCGACCTCGTCAACGAGATCATCGCTCAGTCCTTGCCGTGGAAGGGATCGCCGACGACCGACACCGACTTCCGCCCGTCCGGGCCCACCGGAACGTCGCCCTCGACGGTGGTGCGGTGCAGCACCCGCACCACGTCGAGGTGATCGAGGTCGGTCGGGGCCTGGTGCGCGGTGATGCGGTTGTCCCACACGCCGATGCTGTCGTCCTCCCACCGCACCCGCACCGTGTACGCGGGGTTGGTGATCTCCTCGAACAGCAGGTCCAGCAGCCTGTCGCTCTGCGACGGTGACACTCCGAGGATTCGGCTGGTGAAGCCGGGTGTGACGAACAGCCCTCGCTCCCCGGTCTCGGGATGCACCCGGACGACGGGATGTTCGGTGACGTACGGCTCGTCGACGACGTGCTGTTCCGACTGACTGCCGGACGCCCAGCGCGGCGTCCGGCCGCCGAAACGGTGCTCGGCCCGCAGGCCGTCGACGAAACGCTTCAGCGACTCCGGCAGATTCGCGTACGCCGCCCCGAGATCCGTCCACGTCGTGTCGCCGCCGACGTCGGGTACCAGCTCGGACCGCAGGAACGTGATGGCCGGTGGATTGACCAGCGCCGAGATGTCCGAGTGCCAGAAGTTCGCGTACGAGTACTTCTTGGTGCCCGCGCGGGCCGCGTACTTGCGGCTGTCGACCTCGAGGATCTCCCGGTGCGCGGCATCCGGGTCGTACTTGTACGGGTGCGAGTCGGTGATACGACCGAAGTAGCGGGTGAACCGGATCTGGTCCTCGTGGGTCAGCGGCTGATTGCGGAAGAACAGCACCTTGTACTCGAGCAGCGCCGCGCGCAGTCGCGCGACGGTGGCGGCGTCGAGATCGGCGCGCAGGTCGACCCCCTCCACCTCGGCCCCGAGGTGTCCGGCGATGGGTGCGACCCGCACCGTGGTCGTGGGTTCGGTGACGGCGGTCATCTCACTTCTCCCCGCGGAAGGCCGCACCGGACAGCGACACCGATTCGCGGCCGTCCGGCCCGACCGGCACGTCGCCCTCGATGGTGGTGCGGTACAGCACCCGGGTGACGTCGAGGTGGTCGAGGTCGGTCGGGGCCAGGTGCGCGGTCGCGCGGTTGTCCCACACGGCCAGCGACCCCGGCTGCCACCGGAACCGCACGGTGTAAGCGGGATTGGTGACCTCCTCGAACAGCAGGTCGAGCAGGCGGTCACTCTGCGACGGCGACAAACCGACGATACGGGCGGTGAACCCCGGTTGGACGAACAGTGCCTTCTCTCCGGTCACCGGATGCACGCGGACAACGGAATGTTCGGTGACGAACGGGTTCTCCCGCACCCGGCGGCCGTACTCGCTGTCCGCGGACCACTGCGGCCGGCGTCCGCCGAAGCGGTGCTCGGCGCGCAGCCCCTCCACCAGGCGCTGCAGAGATTCCGGAAGACCCTCGTACGCGGCGACGAGGTTGGTCCAGCTCGTGTCGCCGCCACGCTCGGGTACCTCGTGGGCGCGCAGCAGGCTCACAGCGGGCGGGTTGACGACCGCGGTGACGTCGGTGTGCCACTGGTTGTCGTAGCTGTACTTCGTTCGACCGAAACGCTTTTCGTACTTGCGGCTGTCCACCGCCAGGATCTCCGGGTACCCCTCGGGGGCCTCGTCGTCGTACGGGTGCGACGGAGTGACAGTGCCGAAGGTGCGGGAGAACGCGATCTGCTGGGCGTGGTCGATGTGCTGGTCGCGGAAGAACAGCACCTTGTACCTGTGCAGCTTCCTCCGCAGCTTCTCGGCATCGTGCTCGGAGAGCGGCTCCCGGAGGTCGACCCCGGTGATGTCGGCGCCGATGTGGCCGGCGACGGGTCGAACCGTCACGTCGGTCGCGGTGGGCAGGTCCGGTGCAATCGTCATGTGAATCCCCCTCGGGCTGTGCGCTTCTCGGCCTCGTGCGGGCCGTCTCCATCACCCTGACCCAGCTGGCGAGGTCGCGGAAGGCGGTTTCCACCATGCGAAAAACACTCAGCGTGAGTCTATTTCGCCGTGAGCTGCGGTGATGCGACTGGCGGCGTGCTGCATCGCGGGAACGATCCTGCGCACCACCGGATCGGTGAGGCGGTGACGCTGCGCCTGGACACCCACTGCGCCCCAGGGGCGGCGGGCGTCGTCGAAGACCGGAACCGCCACCGCGAGGACGGTGGGGTCGTCGGCATCGACGTCGACCGCGAATCCGCGTCGGCGAATCCGGTCCAGGTCCGCCCCGGACACCGACCCCGGACGGCGGTGCGGTTCGAAGGCCAGCATCGCACGGCCCATGACGCTGCTGCCGACGGGTTGGCGGGCGCGCGGAATCTGGGCATCACAGAAGCTTTCCGGCGGTCGCGCCGAGAAGACGGTGAGCGCCTCGTCGCCGCGGACCACGCCGAGGCTCGCGGTGATGCTGATGCCGGCCGCCAGTGCGTACAACTGCGGCGCGCAGGCGTCCACACCCATCCGGACGAGAGGTGGCACCGCGAGTGCGATCAGGCCCGGCCCGATGCGGTACCCGTCCCTGCCGGATGCCCGCTCGAGAAGCCCGCCCCGCACGAGCGCCTGCGCGATGCGGTGCGCACTGCTCACGGGCAGGCCGGTCCGAGCCGCCAGGGAACTGACCGTCAGCTCGAGCGCGCCGTCGTCGAAACACGCGAGGACCAGGGCGGCGCGTTCGATCGCACGCGAGCCGGTCCTCGCTGGATCCGGTGATGTCGTCATGGCACCTCGCACGGTTGTCGCCCCCGCACTCGGTCGGGGCCGTCGGTCAGCGTGACTATCACGCGCCCGGCGACGGTGGTCAACAATTTCGCGCGCGGGGTCGTCGAACCCGATCGTCGCCCGGCTCGCGTCGCTGCCGCGCGTCCGCTTGTCCGTGCCCCGGCCGATCGCGAGGATGAGCGCATGGTGATCAATTCGGGGCCTCGGCCGATGTCATTCGCTCGGGTTGTCGCGGTGCCCGTGGCCGCTGCATTCGTCGTCGGCGCCGCCGCGTGTTCGAGCGAGACGAACGGTGTCGCGACCGCACCCGCGACCAGTGCCCAGCCGGCCGCGTCGAGTGCCCCACCCGCCCTCCCGGTGCCGCCGGCGCCGTCCGAGGACGGGTACTCGGCAACGTCGGTGCAGGTCACCGGGGACACCGGCCGCGTCCGCTACGACGTCGAGGTGCCCCAGGTCGAGGGTGGCGACCCGGCGGTGGCGGCGGAGTTCAACGAGTCGATCCGGGCCGCGCTGCAGGACCAGATCGACGGGGCGGCGGGGGAGAGCTTCACCCTCGGAGGCCGCGACGAGTCCCGGGTCGCGCACATCGGGTCGCGGGTGCTCAGTGGGCTCCTCGTGACGTCCTGGAACGCCGACCCGCCGGGTGCGCATCCGACACCACTGGTCGCGACGGTGGTGATCGACGCAGACAGTGCGCAGCCGGTCACCCTCAACACCCTGTTCCCCGATCTGCAGGCCGGCCTCGACCGACTCTCGGAGGAGTCGGCACGGCTGCTGCCCGCGACCGCGGCGGGCGCGGAGTTCGACCGTACCGGAATCGAACCGACCCATCGGAATTTCGCGAACTGGCTCGCCACCCCGGAGGGCATGGAGATCCACTTCCAGGACTACCAGGTCGGGCCGCACGCCGTCGGGCTGGTCGAGGTGACGGTGCCGTGGGAGCGGCTGCAGGACGTGATGGCGCCGGCGATGGTCGGGGTCGTCTCCAGCTGACGCCGAGTGTGCACCCTCCCGCGCGCGCACTCGGGCGATGCGACGGTCCCCCCCGAGCAGTCGCACACTCGGCGGAAGGGGCGGACATGCGAGAGGCCGCACAGTCGTCGGACTGTGCGGCCTCTCGGAGAAACTGTGCCTACCGGCTGGTGAACGGCAGCAGGGCCATCTCGCGGGCGTTCTTCACCGCGACGGCAACCTGCCGCTGCTGCTGCGGGGTCAGACCGGTGACGCGACGGCTGCGGATCTTGCCGCGGTCGGAGATGAACGTGCGGAGCAGGTTCACGTCCTTGTAGTCGACGTGCTCGATCTTGGCCGCGAACAGCGGGTTCTTCTTGGGCTTACGGCCGGCCTCCGCACCGCGGGGCTTCTTCGACGGGCTCCTCTTGACTGCCATTGCTTCCCTCTCGAGTCTTACCAGCTGGACTTGCGCACGCCGGGCAGTTCCCCGCGATGGGCCAGCTCGCGCACGCGCACGCGGGAGAGCCCGAACTTTCGCAGGTGGCCGCGCGGACGACCGTCCGCAGCGTCACGATTACGCAATCGTACCGGACTGGCATCACGGGGTAGACGCTGCAGCGCACTCCGGGCCGCGGCACGCTCTGCGTCGCTGGTCGATGGCCGCCGCACGATCTCCTTCAGCTCGGCGTGGCGTTCCGCGTACCGCGCGACGACCAGTGCCCGCTGCTCGTTCCGAACCACCTTCGACTTCTTCGCCATTCAGCGCTCCTCACGGAAGTCGACGTGGCGCCGGACGACGGGGTCGTACTTGCGCAGCATCAGCCGGTCGGGGTCGTTGCGCCGGTTCTTGCGGGTGACGTAGGTGAATCCGGTGCCCGCTGTGGACTTCAGTTTCACGACCGGCCGGATGTCGGTGCTCTTGGCCATCAGACGCGCTCCCCTCGGGCCCGGATCCGGGCGACGACGGCTTCGATGCCGTCCCGGTCGATGGTCTTGATGCCCTTGGCCGAGACGGTGAGGGTGATCCGGCGGCCCTCGCTGGGCAGGTAGTAGGTCTTGCGCTGGATGTTCGGGTCCCAGCGGCGGTTGGTTCGGACGTGGGAGTGCGACACGGACTTCCCGAATCCGGGGGAGCGTCCGGTCACCTGGCAGTGCGCCGACACGAGTGCCTCCTTCGAAGTGATAGTGAAAACGGTTTTCGACAATGACCGGTTTGCACTGTAGCGTCACGAAACAAGTAATGACAATCGTTGTCGAAAGGAGTCGTCGTGACCGACCGACGAACACCGGTCGTCCTCGTCTCGGGCTGGCACCACACCGCTGCCGTCGCGGCGGACCTGCTCACCGAGGGCACCGTCCTCGTCCACCACGACCTCGACCACCTGCGTGAGGGAGTGGTCCGCCGCACCGTCACCACCGCGGCCGGGACGACCGACACCGCCGTCCTCGAACTCGCCCACGGCTGCGTGAGCTGCACACTCCGGGAGGACCTGCTGCCCCTGCTGCGACGCCTGCACGCCCGCGACTCCGTCCGGCGCATCGCGCTGCACCTCGACCGCACCCTCGACCCGGAGACGGTCTGCCGGGCGATCGAGGAGGTCCACGTCACCGGCGTGGTCGGGCAACTCGACGGTCCCGCGTCCCGCGACGTCCGCATCGACGCCGTTCTCACTTGCATCGACGCCGCCACCTGGCTCGCCGACGCCACCGGTTCAGCGCCCGTGAGTCCTTCCGGCCCGCCCGCGGACCAAAAGGACTCACAGTCGCGCAGCGCCCACGCGGTGACACGGGACCGCTGACGCCGCCACGCCCGTCCGGCAGGGATGATGTGACATCGTGCTGCTCAACGTCCTCGAACTGGTCGGCGTGGTCGCGTTCGCCGCGTCGGGCGCCCTGGTGGCGGTCACCAAGCGGCTCGACTTCTTCGGCGTCGCGCTGATCGGGGTGTTCACCGCGATCGGTGGCGGCGTGCTGCGTGACGTGCTGCTGGGCATCACGCCGCCGACGTCGCTGAACACGTGGAGGTACTTCACGACCGCGCTGGTCACGTCGGTGGTGGTGTTCTTCGCGCACGCCGCGGTCCGTCGGCTGCGCCGCGAGATCCTCGTCCTCGACGCCGTCGGCATGGGCCTGTTCGCGAGCAGTGGGGCGACCATCGCACTCGATGTCGGGGCGAGTAGTCAGGCGGCGATGCTGATCGGCGCGACCACCGCCATCGGCGGCGGCGTGCTCCGCGACATCCTGGTCAACGAACTGCCGCTGCTGCTGCACCGCGACCTCTACGCCATCCCGGCGCTCGTCGGGTCGACGGTGGTCGTGGCGTGTGCGGCGGCGGGCCTCGGCGCCAACACCGGCCTGCTGGTCGGGACGATCTCGGCGTCGGTGCTTCGGCTGCTGGCCCTGTGGCGGAAGTGGAACCTGCCCGGCCCCCGGCACGTGGACGTGTGAGCACCGGATTTTGCGCGACACGGTTCAGCGACCTCTCAGCACGATCTCAGTCGCCGGGTGGAAACTGGTCAGCATGCGCATCCTGGTGGTCGACGACGACCGAGCCGTGCGGGAGTCACTCCGCCGTTCCCTGACCTTCAACGGGTACACCGTCGACCTCGCCGTCGACGGTCTCGATGCACTCGAGAAGGTGGCCGCCTCGCGTCCCGACGCCGTGGTGCTCGACGTGATGATGCCCCGCCTCGACGGACTCGAGGTGTGCCGCCGGTTGCGCAGTGCAGGCGACGACCTGCCGATCCTGGTGCTCACCGCGCGGGACTCGGTGTCCGAGCGGGTCGCCGGCCTCGATGCGGGCGCCGACGACTACCTTCCGAAGCCGTTCGCCCTCGAGGAACTCCTCGCGCGTCTGCGCGCGCTGCTGCGCCGCGCCGCGCCCGGCGGCGGGGAGGATTCGGAGATGCTGACCTTCGAGGACCTGACCCTCGATCCCGTCACCCGCGAGGTGAACCGCAAGGGCCGGTCGATCAGCCTCACCCGCACCGAGTTCTCGCTGCTCGAGATGCTGATGGCCAATCCTCGTCGGGTGCTCTCCCGTAGTCGCATCCTCGAGGAGGTGTGGGGCTACGACTTCCCGACGTCCGGCAACGCGCTCGAGGTGTACGTCGGGTACCTGCGCCGCAAGACCGAGGCGGACGGCGAGCCCCGCCTGATCCACACCGTGCGCGGGGTCGGCTACGTGCTGCGGGAGACGCCTCCGTGATGGTTGCCCCGTTCTCCCGTTCGGCCGCGGATTCCGCGGCGCCCCATGCGATTCCCGAGATGCGTCCACCGATGCCGCTGACCCGGTCGGTGTCCCTGCGGTGGCGGGTGACGCTGCTCGCGGCGTCCGTCGTGGCCATCGCGGTGGCGGTGATGGCGATCGCCGCCTACGTCGTGGTCTCGCGCGCGCTGTACAACGACGTCGATTCGCAGCTGCGCAGTCGCGCAACGACGTTGATCGACAACAACTTCGACGCCCTCGACATCCGGTCGGTGTCGATGGCGACGGTCTACTCGAACGACATCAGCGTGGCGCTGATCTTCCCGGACCGGACGGTGTACATGCCGCCCGGGTCGAACACCCCGATCGGCGAGGCCGAGATGTCCGTCGCCGAGGGCGTCCACGAGTCGACGTTGCGGACCCTGTCGGGGCAGCGGGTGTTGGCGCAGCGGACCAACCTCGGGTCGACCCTGGTGATCGCCCAGCGCCTCGCCCCCACGAAGGAGGTGCTCGAGCGGCTCGCCTGGGTGCTGTTCGTGGTCGGCGGTTGCGGTGTCGGGTTGGCCGCGCTCGCCGGAATGACGGTGGGGCGCACCGGGTTGCGGCCCGTCGCGCGGCTCACGGCGGCGACCGAGCGGATCGCGCGCACCGACGAGCTGACGCCGATCCCGGTCACCGGCAACGACGAACTCGCCCGGCTGACGGTCTCGTTCAACACGATGTTGCGTGCCCTGGCGGAGTCCCGGGACCGGCAGAGCAGGCTGGTCGCCGACGCGGGGCACGAGCTGCGGACCCCGCTGACCTCGTTGCGCACCAACATGGAACTGCTGATCGCCTCCCGCCGTCCCGGCGCGCCGCAGATCCCGGACGAGGACATGGCGGAACTTCAGGCCGACGTCATCGCGCAGATCGAGGAGATGTCCACTCTCGTCGGCGATCTGGTCGATCTGGCCCGCGAGGACGCGCCGGAGACGGTGCACGAGCGAATCGACCTGGCGGACACCGTGGAACGGTCCCTCGAACGGGTGCGTCGGCGGCGGAACGAGGTGGACTTCGAGGCCGAGATGTCGCCGTGGTTCGTCCACGGAGACGGTGCCGGTCTGTCGCGTGCCGTGCTCAACGTGCTCGACAACGCGGCGAAGTGGAGCCCGCCGGGCGTCGAGGTCCGCGTCCGGATGCGTCCGCTCGACTCCGGTCACCTGGCGCTGACCGTCGACGACGCGGGCCCCGGGATTCCCGAGGAGGACCGGCAACTGGTGTTCGAGCGGTTCTACCGGTCGATGGATGCGCGATCGATGCCAGGCTCCGGCCTCGGCCTGGCCATCGTCCGGCAGGTCGTCGTCAAGCACGGTGGCACGGTGGAGGCCGGCGTCTCCGAACGAGGCGGCGCGCTGATCACGATGGTGCTGCCCGGTGAGTCGGGGGTCACAGCTGGGGACAGGGACGAGAGCAAGGTCTCGGCAAACTGAAAGGACGATCTCAGCACCCTCTCAGCCCGACCGGTCAGTCTGAATGGCAACGAGATCGACGAAGGTCGCACCCGGCGGGTGCGCAGGGGAGAACGGACCACACACAGTCATGACCGACGATCACAGCGGCCGGAACCACCCCGGCCAGAACCCGACCGGCCAGAGCGTTCCCGGTCACAACCCGGCCGGCCAGAGCGTTCCCGGTCACAACCCGGCAGGCCAGCAGGGGTCACCCTGGGCGCCGAACCAGCCGACCGCGCAGCAGCCGACCGCGCAGCAGCCGACCGCGCAGCAGCCGACCGCGCAGCAGCCGACCGCCCAGCAGCCGACCGCCCAGCAGCCGACCGCCCAGCAGCCGACCGCCCAGCAGCCGACCGCGCAGTACCCGCACTCGGATCATCCGACTGCGCAGTACCCGACTGCGGCGCAGCACTACCAGCAGCCCGGGTACGGGCAGCAGGCGCCGTACGGGAACTACCAGCAGCAGGACGCGCCGCCCGCGGCCGGGGCGTACCCGGGTGCCGGGGCGCCGACGTCGAGCCAGTACCCGGCGAGCACCGAGACCAAGCCGAAGAAGGGCCGCACCGCCCTCGTCGCGGGTGCTGTCGCGCTCGCCCTGGTCAGCGGCGGCATCGGTGGCGCGGTCGGTGCCTGGAGCGCGGACGGCGGCGCCTCCGGCCCGGTGACCAACGCGCTGTCCGCCCCCCGCGCCACCGCCACCCAGACCGCGAACGCGCCGGCGGGCACCGTTCAGGCGGTCGCTCAGAAGGTGCTCCCGAGCGTGGTGCAGATCCAGGTGACCGGCGCGCGGGCGGAGGGCGAGGGGTCGGGCATCGTGTTGTCCTCCGACGGTCTGATCCTGACCAACAACCACGTCGCGACCGGTGCGGGCGCCGACGGCAAGCTCACGGTGGCGTTCTCCGACGGCACCACCGCCGCGGCGACACTCGTCGGCGCCGACCCGATGTCGGACATCGCGGTCATCAAGGTCGAGGGCCGCACCGACCTGACGCCGATCGAACTCGGCAACTCGGACGACCTGCAGGTCGGGCAGCCGGTCGTCGCGATCGGTTCGCCCCTCGGCCTGGCCGGAACCGTGACCAGCGGCATCGTCTCCGCTCTGAACCGGCCCGTCTCCACCAGCGGCGAGTCGGGCAACCAGAACTCCGTGATCGACGCCATCCAGACCGATGCCGCCATCAACCCCGGCAACTCGGGTGGTGCGCTGGTGAACATGGACGGGCAGCTGATCGGCATCAACACCGCCATCGCCACCCTCGGCGGCGACGCGACCGGCCAGCAGGGCGGCTCGATCGGTCTCGGGTTCGCGATCCCCGTCGACCAGGCGCGGCGGGTCGCCGACGAGCTGGTCCAGACCGGCAAGGCCTCCCAGGCGATCATCGGGGTGTCCGTGTCCTCGCAGGACACCTCGCACGGCGCGGGCGTCCAGGACGTCACCGCGGGGGGACCGGCCCAGCAGGCCGGCATCCCGAAGGGGTCGGTCATCACCAAGGTCGACGACCGGGTCATCGACAGCGGCGACGCGCTGATCGCGGCGATCCGCTCGCACGCCCCCGGCGACAAGGTCCAGATCACCTACACCGACGCCAACGGTGCGAACGCGAAGACCGTCGAGGTCACTCTCGCGGAGGCGCCGACCCAGGGTGGTCGCTGATGCCGCGTGCTGACGCATCCCGACCCGGCCCGATCCGATGGATTGGCGGCCGATCCGGGTCGGTCGACGCCGGTGCCACTACGGTAGGGACCATGGACATCGAAGCCCCGCTGGCAGGCCGCGCGCTCGTGGTCATCGTCGACGACCGAACCGCCCACGGCGACGAGGTGGACTCCACCGGGCCGCTCGTCACCGAGTTGCTCGCCGAGGCCGGTTTCCTCGTCGACGCGGTGGTCGCGGTCGCGGCGGACGAGGTCGAGGTCCGCAACGCGCTCAACACCGCCGTCATCGGCGGAGTCGACCTGGTCATCTCCGTCGGCGGTACCGGCGTCTCGCCGCGCGATGTCACCCCCGACGCGACCGCGGCCGTGCTGGACCGGGAGATCCCGGGCATCGGCGAGGCGCTGCGGTCGTCGGGACTCGCGGCGGGTGCGGTCGACGCCGGGCTCTCGCGAGGGCTGGCCGGGGTTTCGGGCAGCACCCTCGTCGTCAACCTCGCCTCCTCGCGGGCGGCGGTCCGCGACGGCATGGCGACCCTGACGCCGCTCGCGAGCCTCGTCATCGGCGAGCTCTCCGGGATCGAGGAGTAGGCCATCACCGACGACGCGTCCAGCAGCCGCCCCGGCCCCGACCCGGTCGACCGGGCGAAGCTGGCGCGCATCTTCGGCGACGTGCTTCCGGAGACGACCCGCGACGAACGCGGCGACGACCGCCGCGGCGAACCGGACGGTGACGAATGGCTGCGTCGGCAGGTGCCCCCGCACCACGGCTGACCGCGCTGACCACGCACACCCGAAGGGCCCGTACCGGTTTCGGTACGGGCCCTTCGGGGGTGCGTGGTGGCTCACTCGCGGGCGAGCGGCCGATCGGCGAGGAGATCGCGGATCTCGGTGAGCAGTTCGATGTCGGTGGCCTTGGCCTCCTCCGTGGTGAGGAAACGCTCCTTGGCGTGGTTGTACGGAACGATGAGGATGAAGTAGACCACCGCCGCGATGATCACGAAGTTGATCCCGGCGGAGATGACCGCGCCGATGTTGACGAACGTCTCCGGGCTGTCGGTGATCTGGAAGCCGAAGCCCATCTCGTCGGCGCCGCCCAAGCTGGCGATCAGCGGGTTGATGATGTTCTCGGTGAACGCCGTGACGATCGCGGTGAACGCGGCCCCGACCACGACCGCGACCGCGAGATCGAGCACATTGCCTTTGAGCAGGAAGTCCTTGAAGCCTTTGAGCATTGGCCTGGTCCTCGTTTCGATCGTATCTGTGACGGGGCGTGGACATTCAGCATGCTAAGGACCGCCTCCGAAGGTCGGCAACCGCACACGCGGGACGCGCGCGGAATGTGATCTGGACGGTCAGTGCAGGGTGACGGTCACGGCGCTACCGAGGGCGGCCGCCGCGACGGTGGTCGCGACGTCGGCGGGAAGCGCCACGAGGACGACCGGTTCGCGGGCCGCGCGGCCGGCCTCGCCGGGCGTGACCAGTACCACCGCGGCATCGGAGGCGAGCAGACGCGGCTGGGTCGATTCTTCGACGTCGACCGTGAGGATGTCGACCCGGTCGCCGGCCCGCAACAGTCCCGCTATCTCGGTGTCGTCGATGCGCAGCGGCACGATGCGGGCGTCCGCACCCGCCGTCGCCGCGGCCAGTCGGGGGCCGAGCAGTCGCACGTCGGTGAGCGGTTCGCCCGAGCGGGCGGGGCCGGCGAGCGTGTGCCCGATCGCGTCGTCGACCGTCCGGAGGGAACCGTCGGGGACGGTGTCCGCGGCAACGGTGGCGAGCCGCACGTCGGCCTCGGTGACGGCGGAGCCGGGCGCGAGGTCGCGGGCGGCGGTGACGATCGCGACCTGATCGGAGTCGGGATCACCCCGCACGGCGAGAATCAACGCAAGCACGCACAGGACACCGGCGGCCACCCGCCGCGCGGCGGCCGTGTGGACCCAGTCGGGCCGGGTCAGGCGGGCAAGTCGCTCGACCGGTGTCGGGGACAGGTCGTCACGGCGACGCTCGGTGTCGTGGTCCATGCGGACACGGTAGGACGCGAACGAGCGTGGCCAGGGGCCCGCGGACCCGTCCTGTGGATGGATCCGGCGGGCTGTGGAATTCTCGAACTAGCCGGCGGCTGCGGCCGGAGCCGGGGTGCTCGTCGACGACGAGGAGTCCGACTTGGTGGAGGAGCTCGAATCCGACTTCGCCGGCTCGCTGGCCGTGCTGCCGCCGCCGCGGCTGTCGGTGCGGTAGAACCCGCTGCCCTTGAACACGATGCCGACCGAGTTGAACAGCTTGCGAAGCTTTCCGCTGCACTCGGGGCACACCGTCAGGGTGTCGTCGCTGAACGACTGCACGATGTCGAAGCGGTTGTCGCATTCGGTGCAGGCATAGGAGTAGGTGGGCACTGCAGGTTCCTCCGCGCGGATACTCGGGCCTGCGTCGGGGATACAGCAGGCATTGGCACTTTACCGTCTCGAGTGCCAACACCGGTAATCCGACACCTATTCCTGCCACCTATTCCTGCCCGAGCACCTGCAGGCCACCGCCCGGGGTGAGTGCCTCGTGCATCCGGACGTCGTGCGCATCCTCCGGCAGTCGCGCGACCAGCTCGTCGTCGCGGACGACCGCGACCAGCCGGGCGCCCGCGGCCAGCCCGAGAGTGCGGTCGTAGAACCCGGCGCCGCGGCCGAGCCGGACGCCGCGGCGGTCCACCGCGAGGGCGGGCACGAGCAGCATCGTCGCCTCGGCGACGCTCTCGGGGGGCAGGAAGGGCGGTGCCGGCTCACGCAGGCCGAACGGTGCACGGACCAGCGCGTCCACCCCGTCGTACGTCGCCCACCGGAGGGGGCCCGGCTCCCGCGCGACCGGCAGCAGCACCCGGCCGACGGAGGCGGCCAGGGCGTCGAGCATCGCCGTCCCACCGGGCTCGCCGCCGACCGGGACGTACGCGCACACCGTCGCCCCGCGCCCGAGCTCGCGCCCGAGAGCGGTGACCGCCGTCGTCAGCGCCGCGGTCTCGGCGTCCCGGACGGCGGCGGTCACCTCGCGGCGCCGAGCCAGAATCTCCTCACGCCACTGTGTCTTCGTCGCAGCTCCGGCCGTGTCGGGTGAGGGCTGCGGCGCAGGGGTCGGCCTTCTCATACCGACAACCCTAGGATCCCGTCTTCACAGGCACGGCCTATATGGTGTGGCCCATGACAGACTCCGGCACCAACATCTCCAAGGCATTCCGCACTGCGGTCGTGCCCGCGGCGGGACTGGGTACCCGGTTCCTCCCCGCGACCAAGACGGTGCCGAAGGAACTGCTGCCGGTGGTCGACACGCCGGGCATCGAATTGGTCGCCGGTGAAGCTGCCGACTCCGGCGCGAACCGGCTCGTCATCGTCACCTCCGAGGGCAAGGACGGTGTCGTCGCGCACTTCGTCGAGGATCTGGTGCTCGAGAGCAAGCTCGAGGCCAGCGGCAAGTCGCACCTGCTCGAGAAGGTGCGCAAGGCCCAGGGCCTGCTCCAGGTCGAGTCCGTCGTGCAGGACGAACCGCTCGGGCTCGGGCACGCCGTCGGGTGTGTCGAATCGGTCCTCGACGACGACGAGGACGCGATCGCCGTGCTGCTGCCCGACGACCTGGTGATGCCGCGGGGCGTGCTCGAGACGATGGCACGGGTGCGCGCCAAGCGCGGCGGCAGCGTGCTGTGCGCGATCGACGTCCCGAAGGAGGAGGTCAGCGCGTACGGCGTGTTCGAGGTCGAGGAGGTCCCGGACGCGGTCAACCCCGACGTGCTCAAGGTCACCGGCATGGTCGAGAAGCCGAAGCCGGAGGACGCACCGTCCACGTTCGCGGCGGCGGGCCGGTACCTGCTCGATCGGGCGATCTTCGACGCGCTGCGGCGGATCACACCCGGACAGGGCGGCGAGCTGCAGCTGACCGATGCGATCGCGCTGCTGATCGACGAGGGTCACCCCGTTCACGTGGTGGTGCACCGCGGCGGAAGACACGACCTCGGAAATCCCGGCGGGTACCTGCGCGCTGCGGTTGACTTTGCGCTCGACAGTGAAGAGTACGGTCCGTCGCTGCGTGAGTGGCTCCTCGAGAGACTGCAGCAGACGGGCCGGTAGTGGGGTCGGGAGGCAGCGACTACATGCGCTCGGTTGAGGAGCAGCAGGCCAGGGTCACCGCAGCCGCGGTCGCGCCCCGGCCGGTGCGGGTCGCGATTTCCGAGGCGCAGGGACTGCTGTGCGCGGAGGAAGTGATCACCGAGCGTCCGCTCCCCGGTTTCGACCAGGCGGCCATCGACGGTTACGCGGTTCGCAGTGTGGATGTCGCGGCCGCCGGCTCGGGGCAGCTCGGCGAGGACGGCGAACCGATCGACGTCGTGCTTCCCGTGGTCGGTGAGGTGGTCGCCGGCTCCCGGCAGCCGACACGACTGCAGCCGCGGCAGGCGGTCCGGGTGGACACCGGCGCGCCGCTGCCGACCCTCGCCGACGCGGTGCTCCCGCTGGACCGCACCGACGGTGGCCGCAACCGGGTGCGTGTGCTGCGGCCGGTCCGTTCGGGCGACTACGTGCGCCGGATCGGCGACGACGTGCAACCCGGCGATGTCGCGGTGCGGGCGGGCACGATCATCGGCGCCGCCCAGGTGGGTCTGCTCGCGGCGGTGGGCCGCGACAAGGTGCTCGTGCATCCGCGGCCCCGGCTGTCCGTGATCACGGTCGGCGGTGAGCTCGTCGACATCGACCGCACGCCCGGTCCGGGTCAGGTGTACGACGTGAACTCCTACGCCCTCGCGGCCGCGGCCCGCGACGCGGGTGCCGACGTGAACCGGGTGGGGATCGCGGGCACCGATCTGCGCCGACTGCGCGAAGTGGTCGAGGGTCAGCTGATCCGGTCGGAGATCGTGGTCATCGCGGGCGCCGTCGGCGGGGGCGCGTCCGACCAGGTCCGGGAGGCACTGCGCGAACTCGGCGACCTCGAGGTCGAGCGGGTCGCGATGCATCCCGGTTCGGTGCAGGGCTTCGGGCAGCTGGGTCGGGACGAGGTCCCGACCTTCCTGCTCCCGTCGAATCCGGTGAGCGCGCTGGTGGTGTTCGAGGTGATGGTTCGTCCGCTGATCCGGATCGCGCTGGGTCGCAGGCAGCCCATGCGCCGGATCGTCAGTGCCCGCACCGTCGCCCCGATCACCTCCATCGAGGACCGCAAGGGCTTCCTGCGCGGCCAGTTGATGCGGGACGAGGCGACCGGTGAGTACCTGGTCCAGGCGCTCGGCGGTGCACCCGGTGCGTCCTCGCACCTGCTGGCGACACTGGCCGAGGCCAACTGCCTGGTGCTCGTGGATCCCGAGGTGACGGAGGTCGGTACGGGTGAGCGGGTGGACGTGGCCTTTCTCGCGCAGCGAGGCTGACGAGGTGACCACCGGCCTGCGCCGGTACACCGTTCATCCGGGGTGGCCGGCGCGACTCGGGCCGCTCGTCGCGCCCGGCGGGCAGGTGACGCTGCGACCGATCCGGCTGCGCGACGCGGCCACCTGGAGCCGGCTGCGGATCCGGAACGAGGAACACCTGCGACCGTGGGAGCCCACCGGGGAGGGGCCCTGGGAGGCGCGGCACCACATCGGGAACTGGCCGGGGCTGTGCTCGTCGTTGCGGTCGGAGGCCCGGAAGGGTCGGATGTTGCCGATGGTCATCGAGCTCGACGGCCGCTTCTGCGGGCAACTGACGATCGGCAACATCGTGCGCGGCGCGCTGCGCTCCGCCTGGATCGGGTACTGGGTGGCGAAGGAGGACGGCGGTCGCGGGGTGGCGACCGCGGCGCTGGCTCTCGGGCTCGATCACGGGTTCGGGGAGATGGGGCTGCACCGAATCGAGGCCACCGTGCGTCCCGAGAACCTGGCCAGCCGGGCGGTGCTGAGCCACGTCGGGTTCCGCGAGGAGGGGTTGCTCGAACGCTACCTGGACGTGGACGGACAGTTCCGCGACCACCTGCTGGTCGCGATGACCGTCGAGGAAGTCGAGGCGTCGGTCGCGGATCGGCTGGTCCGGGCGGGTCGGGCCAGCTGGGGCTGAACGCCCGGATGGCGGTGGCTACATTTCGGTTACCCGGGGTGCGGGGATGCGTCGGTAGTGACTAATGTGGCATGTGGGAAAGATGAGTCGGCGCGTCTGCGGGGAACAGCGGGTCGGGACAACTAGCCTGGGTAGGCCAACAGGGTCATATACGCAGGTGACGGCTGTGTTGGTTGACGAGTGGGAGGGAGGTCGCCCGGCATGCCGAACTCGCTGATCTGGATAGCGCTGGTGGTGATGTGGCTGTTCGTGCTGCTCCCGATGCAGGCCAAGCGCCGTCCCCGCATCCGTCAGACCACCGACGTGGCTCTCGCCACCCGCGTGCTCGACCGCGAGCAGCATGCCCGTCAGAACCGGCGCGGCCCGGCAACCGGCCACCGCAGCGACCCGAACTGGCGCCCGGATCCCAATCGCCCGATGCACGCGGAGGACTGGATGGAAGCCCGAGCAGGCTCGGCCCACGCCGACCCCGACCACGACGATCCGGCGTACGACGACCGGGACTACGACGAGTACGGCGACGACGCCCCCGTCCCGCGGTACGACCGCGAGGGCATGCCGCCGCACCGGCGCGGCCGGGGCGGATTCGATCCCGAGGCCGACGCGATCGCTCGCGCGGCCCGTTACGCGTTCCGGCAGCGTGTGGTGCTGGGTCTGGTCCTCGTGTCGATCATGGCGGGCGCGGTGGCCCTGATCGTGTCGTCGACGCTGTGGTGGGCCTGTGCGGCCGCGGTGCTGAGCCTGGTCGGATACCTGGCGTACCTGCGTCGGCAGGTCCAGATCGAGCAGGAGATCCGGCGGCGTCGGATGGCCCGGCTCTCGCGGTCGCGTCTCGGCGTGGAGTCCCGTGAGGACGAGGAGCTGCGGCTGGTGCCGCCGCGCCTGCGGCGGCGCGGTGCAGTGGTGCTCGAGGTCGACGACGAGGACCCGGTGTTCGATCACCTCGACTACTACGACGAGCACGCCGGCCGGGACGGCGGACCGTCCGACGTCCGTCGCGTGGTCGGGCAGTAGAACCCCAGAAACCGGCTCTGAGCAGCCGATTTCATGGTTGCAGGATCGGCCTGTTAGAGTTGCCGGGCACTCCTTCGGAGGGCACGGTTCGGGGCTGTGGCGCAGTTGGTAGCGCGCTTCGTTCGCATCGAAGAGGTCAGGGGTTCGATTCCCCTCAGCTCCACCATCACGACAGGACAGGCTCCTCCCGCACGGGAGGGGCCTGTTCTGCATTTCACGCGTCGTGCGGTGTTCCGGATGCCAATCGCGCCGGTGGTTCCGCGGGGCCACGCGAGCAAGGCGGACGTCCGTCCATGTTCCCGGCGAAAACCCCGTCGAGCCCTCCGTCGCTGTGATCTACTCCTGGGCGCTTCCTGCCCCTGCGGGCACATGCCGAGGCTCAGATGCGCCGTGGCCTCCGGTCCGGATTCGAGAGGAGATCGATGCCTCGGAACAACCTTCGTCGCGTCGTCGGTGGCGTCAGTGCGTTCGCGGTGGCGGCCGGGTTCGCGGTGACCACCGGTCTGGGCACGGTCGCGGCCGCGCCCGCCACGGTCACCTGGAACGACGGCAACAGCAAGTTCACGCGCACCCTCGGCGAGGCGGACCTGGGGGAGGGCGACCTGGTGACGAGCTCGACGACGTTCGAACGCACCGGCATCCCGGTCGAGTACATCTACGAGGTCACCGACCAGCACCCGGCGTGCTGGACGTTCGTCGGGGCCGAGGTCGACGGGAAGGCCCGGGCGCTCGACGGGCAGGGCGCGGACTGGGCCCGGTCAAGGGATCGGTGATCGACTGGCCCGTGTACCCGAACATCGACCCGAGGTCGCGGACGTTCGAGTTCACCTACCGGGTCGGCGCCGACTGCCAGCGCGGCACCCCGTTGACGACCGGTATGGCCTACGACGGCTCACTCGGGTCCGGCACTTACCCGGGCAGGGGGCCGGCCGCGACGGTCCGCAAGAACGTCTCCACCACGACCCTGGCGCCGGCGTCGGGTGCGATGGTCGGCCAGGCGCTGACACTGTCCGCGTCGGTCACCGGCGGAGCGAACGGCGACACAGTCGAGTTCTACGACGGGTGCACGAAGATCGGCACCGGCACGCTCACGGGAGGGGTCGCGACCTTCGCCTGGACACCGGACACCCGCGGCGCCCACTCGCTGGTCGCGACGTTCCCGGCCACCCTGCGGGCCGACGGTTCCGAGTCCGCCGCGCAGTCCGTCCAGGTCGCGCAGGCGGACGTCGCCTCCACCACCACGCTTGCCCCGGTCCCCGGCGCCCAGGTCGGGCGCGCGTCCGTGCTGAAGGCGACGGTCACCCCGGCCGCCGCGGGCGGCACCGTGGAGTTCCGGGACGGCGCGGCGACGCTGGCCGAGGTTCCGGTCCCCGCGAACGGGGAGGCCACCTACAGCTGGGTGCCGTCGGCGGCGGGCAGCCACGCCGTCACCGCGATCTTCTCCGGGCGTTCGGGCGTGACCGGGTCGATCGCCAACGCGACCGTCCAGGTCGCCGAGGCGCCCGTCGACAGCGTGGCGTCGAGCACCGCGCTGGTGGTCGGTGCGAACCCACAGGTCGGGGTGGCGGGCACACTGTCGGCGCAGGTGACCCCCGGCGACGCGGGCGGCACCGTCACATTCAGGGACGGTGACACCGTGATCGGCACCGCGGCCGTCGACGCCACCGGCGCTGCGCGCCTCGCGTGGACCCCGGAGACCGAGGGCCAGCGGGTGATCCGGGCGGAGTACTCGGGTGCGGGCACCGTGAACCCGTCGTCCGACCAGGAGTCGGTCCAGGTCGTGGCCGCCGGCACCGGCGGCGGCACCGGCAGCGCCGACTCGATCTTCGGTTCCTGACGTCGCCGGTCAGCCGGCGTACAACTGCTCGATTTCCCGCGCGTACTTGGTGTCGATCGGTTTGCGCCGCAGCTTCATCGTCGGCGTGAACTCCTCGCCGCCTGGCTCCCAGATCACCGGGAGCAGCCTGAACTTCTTGATCTGCTCGGCCCGGGACAGGTGGCTGTTGGCTTCCGCCACCGCGCTCTCGATCTCGGCCAGGACCGCCGGATCGGTCGCGAGACGGTCCGGTGAGCCGTTCGACAGTCCTGCGCGTGCGGCGAACGCCGTCGCGGCGTCGGCGTCGAGTGTCAGCAGCGCGACGACGTACGGCCGGTCGTTGCCGATCGCGGCGGCCCCACCGATGAGCGGGCTGGCGGCCCGCAGCGCGCCCTCGATGTTCGTCGGGGACATGTTCTTGCCCGCCGCGTTGACGATCAGTTCCTTCTTGCGGTCCACGATGCGGACGTAGCCGTCGGCGTCGATGGTCGCGATGTCGCCGGTGTGCAGCCATCCCTCGGGGTCGATCGCCTCGGCGGTCTTGGCCGGGTCGCCGCGGTACCCGCGCATCACGCACGGACCGGAGAGCAGGAGTTCCCCGTCGCCGGCCAGGCGCAGTGTGACGCCGGGTGCGGCCTGGCCGACCGTCCCGATCCGGATGCTGTGGGGCCGGTTGACGGTGCCCATCGCGGCCGACTCGGACATTCCCCACACTTCGCAACACGGAATGCCCAGTCCCAGAATGAACTCCAGGACGTCGGGGGCGATCGCGGAGGCACCCGTCAGGGCCAGGCGTACCTCGTCGAGACCCAGCTTCCGGCGGATCGGGGCCAGCACCAGCCGATCGGCTACCGCGTGTTGGAGCTCGAGGCGGTGGGGGACGGGAGTGCGGTCCGAGTGCATCCGTGCGGTGCGGCGGCCGACGTCGATCGCCCACCTCGCCATCCGCTGCTTGAGGGGGCTCTTGTCCTCGTCGACCGCCTGCTCGATCGCGGCCTTGATCTTGTACCAGACCTGGGGGACCGCGAAGAACAACGTCGGCCGCACCGAAGGCAGCGTCGGGACGGCCAGCTTGAGGTCGGCGACGGTGGTCACCTCCATCGCGAAGGTCATCGCTCCGTAGTGCGCGGCGGCCCGGTTCGCGATGTGCGCGTCCGGCAGGTACGACACGACCCGGTCGTCGGAGTTGGCGTGGGCGAGTTCCGCGAGCACCTCGCGAGCCGACAGCAGGTTCTCGTGGGTGAGCTCGACGCCCTTCGGCGGCCCGGTCGTCCCGGACGTGTAGATGACGGTGGCGACGTCGTGGGGGGTGACCGCCCGCCAGGCGGTGTCGAAGTCGAAGAGGGGATCCGGATCCGACTCGAGGTCGGCCAATCCGAGGGTGCCGTCCGGGGCGTCGTCGACGCACACGACGTGCTCGACCGCGGTGTCCGGCAGGGCCTCCCGGATCACCGGGAGAAACTGCTTCTCGCACACCATGATCCGGTTCCCCGCGTTGGTCAGGACGTAGTGCAGCTGCTCGGCGGCGAGGGTGCTGTACACCGAGAACGGGGTGGCGCCGGCGTGCAGTGCCGCGGTGTCGGTCAGGTGGAACTCCGGTCGGTTGGTGAGCATCAGTCCGACCGTGTCGCCGTGGTGGACACCGAGTTTCGCGAGCCCGGCGGCGATGCGGCGGACCCGTTCGCCGTACTGACGCCAGGTGATCACCACCGAGTCGTCGTGGGTGCGCAGTGCCACCTTGGCCGGGTACCGGGCGACGGTGTCCTGGAACGCTGCGCACAGAGTGGTACTCATCGTGCTTCCTCCGGGTAGGAGTGACCCACGTCATATTCAGGATAGCGCCCCGGAAGCGACGGCACCGGTGGTTGGCGGCGGAGGTCGAACGAGGCACACTGAGTGGCATGGATCACAGGATGTCGGACAACGAGTTGCGCAAGGCGATCCGGACGTTGCGGGAACGCGCCGACGCTGCCCACGGCCGCCACGACGAGAGTGCCGCCGAGGACATCGAGCGAACCATCCGCGCGTACCAGGATGAGATGGCGACCCGTCTGTAGTGGTCGCTGACCTGCACGTTCGGCCGCGACACCGCCGAACGTGGGGATGATTGTGCCGCCCTCGCGCGTAGACTCCGCCTGACTCGGTTCGGGCGGACGGCAGGGGGCAGGGTGAAGGATCTACGCGGCAGGAAGTGCCTGATCACCGGCGCGGGCAGCGGAATCGGCCGGGCGACGGCACTGGCTTGCGCGGCGGAGGGCGCCGAACTGTTCCTGACCGACGTCAACGAGACCGGCCTCGCCGAGACCGTGGCCCTGGTCGGTCACGCCGGCGGGGTCGTGACGGACTCCCGGGCGCTCGACATCTCCGACTACGACGCCGTCACCGCGTGGGCGAAGGACGTCGACGCGCGGTTCGGCGCGCTCGACGTGGTGATGAACGTGGCGGGGATCTCGGCGTGGGGCACCGTCGAGAACCTCGAGCATCGGCACTGGCGGTCCATGGTGGACGTCAATCTGATGGGCCCGATTCACGTCATCGAGAACTTTCTGCCGCCGATGGTGCGGGCGGGTCGCGGCGGTCATCTCGTGAACGTGTCCTCGGCGGCGGGTCTGCTCGCCCTGCCGTGGCACGCCGCGTACAGCGCAAGCAAATTCGGGTTGCGCGGGGTGTCGGAGGTGCTGCGATTCGATCTGGCGCGCCACGACATCGGCGTGTCCCTGGTGGTGCCGGGTGCCGTGAAGACGCCGCTCGTCGGGACCGTGCAGATCGCCGGTGTCGATCGTGACGATCCGCGTGTGCAGAAGTTCGTGCACCGGTTCGAGAAGCGGGCGGTGTCCCCGGAGAAGGTCGCCGAGTGCATCGTCCGCGGGGTGAAGAGGAAGCGGTTCCTCGTCTACACCTCCGGCGACGTCCGCTTCGGCTACTGGTGGGCGCGCAAGTTCGCGCCACCCTACGAGTTCGTGATGCGGCTCGCCAACAACCGGTTCGCCAAATTCCTCCGCTAGGACCGGATTTCCGACTCGGTCGAGCGTCCATCTCTTTGCCGAATCCAGCCCCGCCGGTGACCGGGCCGTGATCTACTGCTCGCGCTTTTCGCAGCACGACGCCCACGGCCGGACCGGCGTCGCGACCACAACCGTCACGTGCGCCCGCCGACCGATCGTCGGCGCGGTCGGGCTGGAAGGAACGACCATGTCGGGGATGTCTGGGCTGTCGGTGAGATCCACGAGGCGCCTGATCGCGACGGCGAGCGCCCTCGCCGTCACCGCGGGTGTCGCGGCGGCGACGGGAGCGCCGCTCGCCGCAGCCGCTCCCGCCACGGTGACGTGGACGGACATGCAGACCACCCTGTCGATCCCGGCCACCGCGCTGGTCGCCACCGACGTGGTGCTCGAGGCGCAGGCCTCCCCGTACCCGGGTGCCGGCACCGTCACCTTCAGGAACGGTGCCACCGAACTCGGTACCGCGACGGTCGGCGAGCCCGGCGCCACCGACGTCGCGACCACGTTGACCCTCGACATCCCGGCTCAGGCGCAGAAGGGGCAGTACGTCTTCCTGCGGTCGAGCCTGTCCCCGAAGGCCACCGCGGTCAGCGGATCGGAACCCCTCGGCAACCCCGTGAACGTCAAGGACGGCGCGGCCACGCAGAGCTACCATGTTCACCGCCGGCGGCACCTTCGACGTCCGCGCCGTCTACAGCGGCGCCCCCGGCTGCCTCGGTTCCGAGACCGCGACGACGGTCACCGTCACCGACGAGCCGGTACCCGGCGGTGCCGGCAGTGTGGACCTGACGAGCATCTTCGGGTCCTAGGATGCGCTTCGCGCAGTGGTGCACTTACGGACGCCCGGGCGTCCGAAAGTGCACCACTGCGGCGGAGCCGCTCGGGACAGGGTGCCGCTGCGCATCTCGTACACCTCGTCGACCAGATCGAGCTGACCGAGGTCGTGGGTGACCATGACGACGGCGACGTCGCGCTCCCGGGACAGCGACGTCAGCAGCGTGACGATCTCCCGGCTGCGAGCCTGGTCCAACGCGGACGTCGGTTCGTCGACCAGCAGCACCGACGGTGAGTTCATCAGACTCCGGGCGATCGCCACCCGTTGCCGCTGCCCGCCCGACAACTGGTGGGGTCGTCGGTCGAGGTGGGCGCCGAGCCCGAGGTCGGCCAGGAGTTCCCGGGCCCGGTCACGCTCGCGACGAATCCGCCTGCCGCCCAGATGCGCCACCATCAGCAGCTGCTCGGTGGCGGTGAGCGAGGCGAGCAGGTTGGACTGCTGGAACACGAAACCGACGTGCTCCCGGCGCACGGCCGTCCGTTCGGACCGGCTGAGCTCCCCGACGTCGACGCCGCCGACGGTGACGGTGCCGGAGTCGGGGGCGATCAGCAGACCGGCGACCGCGAGCAGACTGGACTTGCCGGACCCCGACGGCCCCGTCACCGCGACGAACTCGTTGCGATCGACGGTCACGGTCACGTCGTCGAGTGCGCGCAGTCGGGTCGGCCCGTCGGGGTAGGTCAGCACGGTGTCCTGAAGCGAGATCATCGAATGCTCCTTCCTTCGAAGGTGTCGGTGGGTCCGACTGTGTCAGTGGGTCGCGCCGAGCGCGGTGAGGGGGGCGACGGAGACGACGCGAACCAGCGCCGCGGCGGTGCCGAGCAGGCCCAGCGCGATGACCGCGAGGAACGGAAGCAGGGTACCGGTGACCGTCAGGGTGAACGGGACAGCCTGGGCAGCAACGGTTCCCAGCGCTACGGCCGTGAGGGTACCGAGTCCGGCGCCGAGGACGAGGACCACCAGGACCTGCCCCAGCGCGTCGCGGAGCAGGTAGCCGGTCGAGGCGCCGACGGCCTTGAGCACCGCGACGTCCCGGGCGCGCTGGACGGTCCAGACCGTGAAGAAGGTGCCGACCACGAGGGCGCTGACGATCAGCAGCAGGGCCTGCACGAGCAGCAGTGATCCGCGCTCGGAACGGTACCCGCCGATCGCGTCGAATGCGCCGGAGACGTCGGTGATCACGGTTCCGGTGGCCGCGGCGGTCGCGGCGGCGTCGAACCCGGTCGAGGTGCGCAGCGCGAGAACGGTGCCGTCGCTGTCACCGGACGCGGGCAGGGCCGACCAGTCGCCGCGGTCGAACCAGACGACGGGCTGGTGACTGTGGAAGGAGTCGTCGACCAGCGCGGTCACGGTGAAGGTGCGCCCGCCCGCCTCGACGCGCTGCCCCACGGTCAAGCCGTTGGACTCGGCGAGCGTCCGTTCGACGGCGATCGTGCCCGCGCGCAGCGGGACCGGCGCGGCGAAGGAGGAACCGTCGACGCCGAACGCACTGGCACCGACCTCGCGGCGGGACGTCCGTCCCTCCGTGGGCTCCGCTCCCACCACAGTCAGCCGGGTCGGGGCGATCCCGACGATCGCGGCCTGGGCCACGCCGGGCTGCGCGGCCACCGCGTCGCGGTGCGCCGCGGTCACCCGCGAATCGGAGAACGACAGTGACTGCCCGTCCGGGGGCGGGGCGAACGCGAAGCGGTCCGCGCCCATGCCCTGGACCGCCGCGACGGACCGGTTGCCCAGCCCCGCGGTCAGCCCCGACAGCATCACCACCATCAGGGAGAGGAGGAACACGACCGCGATCGTCAGTGCGAAGCGGCCCTTGGCGAATCGGAGGTCACGAACACCGAGGAACATGCGTCCAGCGTCGCCGAGGGATGCGGGTGGCGGCATCGCGCAACGGTTGGGGTGGGTGGTCCATCGAAAGTTGGATTCGGCGTCGTCGCGGCCGGTGTTAGCGTGGACGAAATGCGACACCCAGTGCCCGGTGACCGAGATGCCGCCTCGGCACCCCACGAGCGCGGCCCCGACTCGGTGGAACACGAGCGCGGCCCCGCCTCGATGCTGCGCGTCATGGCGCTCGGCGCACACGCACTGTTCGTGCTCATGCTGGCCGTCGGGGTCGCCCGCGTCCTCGTCGGCGACTCGAATCCCGTTCCGGCAGTGACGCTCGCGGCCCTCGTGCTCGGCTGGTACCTGGCCGGGATCTGGTTCGCCCGGCGATCCGCCGCCACTGGGCGGCCCGGTTGGGGCGTGCTGTGGCTGGGGGTTCTCGTGCTCGGCTGGCTCGGGCTGTCGGTCCTCAGTGCGAACTTCGTGTGGATGGCGTTTCCGCTGTTCTTCCTGTGTTTCCACCTGTTGCCGATTGCGGCGGCGCTGGCGTCGACGGTCGCCGTCACCGCGGTCGCGATCGCCGCCACCCTCTGGCACGGGGGCACGAACACGGTCGCCTCGATCCTGGGACCGATCTTCGGTGCGGGAGCCGCCGCCGGGATGTCGGTGGTCTACCAGCAGTTGGTACGCGACGCACGCCAGCGTCGCCGGCTGTACGACGAGCTGACCCGCTCGCACCACGAATTGCTCAGCGCGCAGGACGAACTGGCGGCGCTGCAGCGTGAGGCAGGTGCCGTCACGGAGCGGGCGCGGCTGGCCCGCGACATTCACGACACCCTCGCCCAGGGCTTCTCGTCGATCGTGCTGCTGGCCCGCGCCGGACAGCGCGCGCCGGATCCGTCCGGGGTCCTCGCACAGATCGCGGAGACCGCGCAGGACAACCTCGCCGAGGCCCGGCGGGTCGTGGGGGCGCTCACCCCGTCCGCGTTGGAGGACGCGTCACTGGCCTCGGCGCTCGGCCGGCTGGTGACGCAGCTGCGTGAGCACACCGGCATCTCCGGCGAACTCGTCGTCGACGGGGACACGGGGGCGCTGCCGATGGAGTACGACGTGACCCTGTTGCGGGTCGCCCAGAGCGCACTGGCGAACGTGCGCCTGCATGCGGACGCCGGTCACTGCCGGCTGACGCTGACGTACACGCCCGAGGAGGTCCGCCTCGACGTCGTCGACGACGGGGTCGGTTTCGATCCGGTCGACTCGCCGCCGTCGTTCGGGCTGCAGGCGATGCGGGATCGGTTGCACTCGCTCGGGGGGACGCTTGTCGTGGAGTCGGCGCCCGGTGACGGAACTGCCCTGGCTGCAACGCTTCCGGTGCCGTCGTGACATTGCGAGTGGTGCTCGTCGACGACCACCCCGTGGTGCGGGCGGGGATGCGTGCCCTGCTGTCGTCGCACGAGGGAGTCGAGGTGATCGGCGAGGCGTCGTCGGGAGCCGAGGCCGTGGACGTGGTCGCCGCGCTGCGTCCCGACGTCGTCCTGATGGATCTGCGGCTCGGGGAGGGGATGGACGGCGTGCACGCGACCGCGGCGATCGCCGGACATCCGGACCCGCCGCGGGTCGTGGTGCTGACCACCTACGACACCGACACCGACATCCTGCGGGCGGTGGAGGCCGGTGCGTCCGGTTACCTGCTCAAGGACAGCGATCCACAGGTACTGGTGGACGCGGTGTGGGCCGCGGCCCGAGGCGAGACGGTGCTCGACCCCGATGTGGCGCAGAGGTTGTACCGCCGAATGCGCGCGCCCCGTGCGGAGTTGAGCGCCCGCGAGACGGAGATCGTCGGGCTCGTCGCGAAGGGCCTGTCCAACCGTGCGATCGCGAAGGAGTTGTTCGTCACCGAGGCCACCGTGAAATCGCACCTCGTGCACGTGTTCTCGAAGCTCGGAGTGGACAGCCGGACCGCCGCGGTGGCCGTTGCCCGCGAGCGCGGGGTGATCGACCGCGGCGACCGCCGGTGACGGTGCGCTCGCGGCCCGGAGCCGTGAGCACTACCGTCTACTCATGACGAGCGAGCACGACACCGGGCTGGGGGTCGATTCCGAGGTGGGGCGCCTGCGCACCGTGCTGCTGCACCGTCCGGGGGACGAACTCAAGCGGCTCACGCCACGCAACAACGACCAGCTGCTGTTCGACGGGCTGCCGTGGGTCGGGCGGGCCCAGGAGGAGCACGATGCCTTCGCTGACCTGCTGCGTTCGCGGGACGTGGAGGTGCTGCTGCTCGCCGACGTCCTGACCGAGGCGCTCACCGACAGCGGCGCCGCCCGGATCCAGGGCATCGCCGCGGCCGTCGACCCGCGCAGGCTCGGACACGCACTCGCCCAGGAACTCTCGGCTCACCTGCGGACGGTGGACCCGGCGACGCTCACCACGGTTCTCACGTCGGGGATGACGTTCGACGAACTGCCCATCGGGCCGGGTGGGCCGTCGTTGGTGCGGCGCATGCACCACGGTGGCGACTTCGTCATCGAACCGCTCCCGAACCTGCTGTTCACCCGGGACTCGTCGTTCTGGATCGGGAACCGGGTCGCCATCACGTCGCTGGCACTGCCCGCGCGGGTCAGGGAGGCCTCACTGACGGACCTGATCTATGCGCATCACCCCCGCTTCCGCGGGGTCCGGCGTGCGTACGAGTCGCACACCGCGCCGATCGAGGGAGGCGACGTGCTGCTGCTCGCACCCGGTGTCGTCGCGGTCGGGGTCGGCGAACGCACCACGCCCGCAGGGGCGGAAGCACTGGCGCGCAGCGTGTTCGACGACGGCCTGGCACACACCGTGTTGGCGGTCCCGATCGAGCAGCGGCGCGCGTCGATGCATCTGGACACGGTGTGCACGATGGTCGACGTGGACGCGGTCGTGATGTACCCGGCGATCGCGCACACCCTGACCGCGTTCACCCTGCGCCGGGTGGACGGACACGTCACGATCCGCGGCGCCGAGCCGTTCCTCGACGCGGCCGCCGCGGCGATGGGAATCGAGAAGCTGCGCGTGATCGACACCGGGCTCGACCACGTCACCGCCGAACGCGAGCAGTGGGACGACGGCAACAACACCCTGGCGCTGGCACCCGGAGTCGTCGTCGCCTACGAACGCAACGTCGAGACCAACGCCAGGCTCGAGGACTCCGGCATCGAGGTACTCCGCATCGCCGGCTCCGAACTCGGCTCCGGTCGCGGCGGTCCTCGGTGCATGTCCTGCCCGATCGCCCGGGACTAGGGCACGTACCCCGATTCCCTCGTCGGCGCTGCCGGCGCCCGATCGCCGCCCCGCTGCGTTGTCGTCGGCGCCGATACAACCTCCGCCGCCTTGCCGGACGACGATTGTTCTGCCGGGAGCATCCGAGAGGAAGTGGGAGACGTGCCCTGGGCGCGGTGTCGCGGGCGCCTACAGGACCGTGGTGACCTTCTCGATCGGACGGGCGAGCACCGTGCCGCGGTCGGTGACGACCAGGGGGCGCTCGATCAGGATCGGATTCTCGACCATCGCGTCGAGGAGTTCGTCCTCGCTCGCCTCGGCGAGACCGAGTTCCTTGTACAGGGCCTCCTTCTTGCGGATCGCCTCGCTGGGCTGCAGGCCGGCGTCGTCGAGCAGTTTGCGCAGGCCGTCCCGTGACGGCGGGGTCTCGAGGTACTTCACGACGGTCGGAACGATGCCCGCCTCCTCGATCAGCGCGAGCACCTTGCGGGACGTGCTGCAGCGCTGGTTGTGATAGATCGTTGCCTGGGTTGCCTGGGTTGGAGAAGTGGTCGACATGGGCACATTCTGCCTCGCCGCGTCGAAAGCGGTACGGCTGCGGGTCGGGTGCGGTTACATGTCCGGAATGGACCTGAAGACGATCGGTGACCGCATCGAGATCTCGGACCTGCTGACGCGGTACGCGCACGCCGTCGACACCAAGGACTGGGCGCTGTACCGGACGGTGTTCACCCCGGACGCGCAGATCGACTACTCGGCCACCGGCGGACCGTCGGGCCCCCTCGAGGAGGTTGTCGACAAGCTCACGCCCATGCTCGACCTGTTCACGCGGACACAGCATTTCGTCTCCAACATCGCCGTGGACCTGGACGGCGACGGCGCGCGGGTGCGGGCAATGTTCTTCAACCCGATGGTGGTCGCGGATGCGCACGACGGCGCCGCGGCCAAGCAGTTCTTCTGCGGCGGCTGGTACAACCACGAGCTGGTCCGCACCACCGACGGCTGGCGAAGCCGCCGCCTGATCGAGGAGTCGGCGTGGTTCGACGGACTCGCCGAGGCGTTCTCCTGATCCGCATGCCGCGGCGTGCCGGTCGGGTTAGCCTCGCCGCATGCGCATCGTCATCGATTCCGACTCGTCGACGGCCCCGTTCGAACAGCTGAAGCTGCAGATCCTCGAGCAGGTGCGCGACGGCAGGCTCATCGCGGGCACCAAACTGCCGACGGTGCGTGCATTGGCGGAGGAGCTCGGCCTCGCGGCCAACACGGTCGCCAAGTCGTACCGGGAACTCGAGTCGCTCGGTGCCATCGAGACCCGGGGCCGGCTCGGGTCGTACGTTGCCTCGATCGGTGACGCGACCACGGCGGCCGCCGAGCGGGCCGCCACCGAGTACGTCGCGACGGTCCGCGGGCTCGGCTTGTCCGACGACGTCGCTCGCGATCTGGTCGAGGCCGCGATCCGCGGGGCGTAGGCGCGGTTCACTCACTAGGCTCGAGTGCGGGGGAGCAGGCCACGGAAGGCGGTGTCATGTACCGCGCGATCGAGGTGCTCACCGTTGTCGTGCACTTCGCGTTCATCGGGTACCTGGTGGTCGGGGGATTCCTGGCCTGGCGGTGGCCGCGAACCATCGTGCTGCACGTCGTCGCGGTGCTCTGGGGTTTCGGTTCGGTGCTGATCGGCTACGACTGCCCGTTGACCGCGGTCGAGAACTGGGCCCGGACGTCGGACGGTCGGTCGCCACTGCCGTCGACGGGCTTCATCGCTCATTACATCACCGGGGTGGTGTATCCGGTCGGTGCCGAGAATCTGGTTCGTCTGCTGGTCGTCGCGGTGGTTGCGGCGTCGTGGATCGGTTGTGCGCGGCGTGCCCGTGGCCGCCGGGAGACGAGAGCGCTTCGTCTTAGTTGACGCTTCAACCTTCGTCGTGTCACAGTGAGGACGTTCCGTTCCCTGCGTGGGAACCCGCGCCGCACATCGCAAAGGACCACGACATGAAATCCAGCGCCTTCCGAGACCTCGCACTGCTCATCGCCCGCATCGGCATCGGCGTCGTCTTCGTCGCGCACGGCTGGCAGAAGTTCTTCACCTACGGCGTCAGCGGGACCCAGAAGGCGTTCGAGGGCATGGGCGTTCCGCTGCCCGAGGTGTCCGCGATCGCCGCCGCGACGATCGAGTTGGTCGGCGGCTTCGCGCTGATCGCCGGCGTCGCCACCCCGATCGTCGGAATCCTGCTGTTCCTCGACATGGTGGGCGCCTTCTTCATCGTTCACGTCGACATGGGTCTCTTCGTCGCCGAGGGTGGCTACGAGCTCGTCCTCGCGCTCGGTGTCGCCTCGCTGCTGCTCGCCGCGACCGGCGCGGGCCGGTTCGGTGTCGACGCCGTCATCGGAGGCAAGTCCGCGGTGACCGCCGCGAGCTAGAAAACCGCAGGACAGCGGGGGTCTGGCCCCTCGTTTCGACGTACGCGCGGTCCGCGCGGCAGTTTGCAATTGCCTCGCGGGCCGAGCAACGTAAGTCGTCATGGTGGCGAAAACCGATTCTCCAGAGATGGATTCCGGCCACAGCGACCCCGACGACATCGGGCCCGGTGCAAGTGCCGGTCCCGGCGCGCAGATGGGCGAGACCTCGGCACCCGGTCTCGGCGTCCGGACCGACCGTGCCGTGTTCGGCGTCGCGGCCGCAATCGTCGGTGTGATTCTGGTGTGGGGGCTGATCGCGCCGGACAACCTCGACTCCGTCTCGCATCGGGTCCTGGACTGGATCGTCGTCAACATCGGATGGCTGTTCATTCTCGCGGCGACGGGTTTCGTCGTCTTCTCGCTGTGGCTCGCGTTCAGCCGCTACGGCCGGATCCCGCTCGGCAAGGACGGCGAGAAGCCCGAGTTCAAGACGGTCAGCTGGATCGCGATGATGTTCAGCGCGGGCATGGGCATCGGGCTGATGTTCTTCGGCGTGGCAGAACCGCTCGCGCACTTCGTGACCCCGCCGCCCGGCACCGACGGCGGTGTCGGCACGGCGATGGCCACGACGATGTTCCACTGGAGCCTGCATCCGTGGTCGACGTACGCCGTCGTCGGTCTCGCCATTGCGTACGGAACCTATCGACGCGGCCGCAAGCAGCTGTTCAGCTCGGCGTTCATCGCTCTGCTCGGACGCCGCGCCGAGGGGCCGATCGGCAAGGTCATCGACATCCTCGCGATCTTCGCGACGATGTTCGGCACCGCCGCGTCCCTCGGACTCGGCGCACTCCAGATCGGCTCCGGATTCGAGGTCGTCGGCTGGATGGACGAGGCGGGAGTGATGCTCCTCGTCGCCATCGTCGCGGTGCTGACGCTCGTGTTCGTCGCGTCCGCCGTCTCCGGCGTCGCGAAGGGCATCCAGTGGTTGTCGAACACCAACATGGTGCTCGCCCTGCTGCTCGCGATATTCGTCTTCGTCCTCGGCCCGACGGTGTTCATCCTCAACCTGATTCCCACCACCCTCGGCGCCTACGCGAGCCAGATCGCCGAGATGTCGGCGCGGACCGCGGCGTCCAGCAACCCCGAGACGGCAGAGTGGCTCTCCTCGTGGACGATCTTCTACTGGGCGTGGTGGGTCTCCTGGACCCCGTTCGTCGGGATGTTCCTTGCGCGGATCAGTCGGGGTCGAACCATCCGCGAGTTCGTCATCGGCGTCATCCTCGTGCCCAGCACGGTCAGCCTGGTGTGGTTCGCGGTGTTCGGCGGGGCCGGAATCGGCGAACAGCGCGACGGCGTCGACCTCGCCGCCCGCGGGACATCGGAGTCACAGCTGTTCGGGATGCTCGAACACCTCCCGCTGTTCGGTGTCTCCACGATCCTGGTGATGATCCTGGTGGCGATCTTCTTCGTCTCCGGCGCCGACGCGGCGTCGATGGTGATGGGGACGCTGTCCCAGCGCGGCACACTCGCTCCGAGCCGCTGGGTGGTCGTCTTCTGGGGCCTGCTCACCGGTGGCGTCGCGGCGTTGATGCTGTGGACGGGCGGCGAGGACGCGCTGGACGGCCTGCAGACGATGACGATCATCGCCGCCGCCCCGTTCGTGCTGGTGATGATCGGTCTGTGCGTATCGCTGTATCGCGACCTGTGCCACGACCCGATGATCCTGCGGCCCCAGCGCAACCGGACAGTCGTGCTGCCGCGTCGGCGGGCGAAGCCCGCGCGGTCCTGACGCTCAGCGCCAGCTCGGCAGCCACAGCTGCTGCTGCCACACCTCCAGGGTGATCGGCAGGGCAGTCAGGATCGGCCACAGCCACACGAAGTTGGCGATGACGAGACCCAGGTACAGCGCCACGGCGAGCAGGCCCGTCCCTCGCCGCTCGGCTGCGGCCGCACCGATCCGCCCTCGCGCCGTGCCGATCACCTCGCCGCACACCAGGGCCAGGCCCATCACCAGAAATGGCGCGAGCGCGACGGCGTAGAAGTAGTACATCTGCCGGTCCATCGTCACGAACCACGGCAGCAGGCCGGCCGCATAGCCGACGAGGACGGCCGCATAACGCCAGTCCCGGCCCGCCACCGACCGCCACAGCGCCCACGCGAGCATCGGCAGCGCCAGCCACCACATCGCGGGGGTACCGATCAACATCACGGCCTTGACGCAGCTCGCGGCGCCGCAGCCGGTGACCTGGTCGCCCTCGGCGAAGTAGTAGAGCATCGGCCGCAGCCCCATCGGCCACGTCCACGGCTTCGACTCCCACGGGTGGTGGTTGCCGGCGGAGTTCGTCAGCCCGGCGTGGAATTCGAGCACGTTGGCGCTGTAGTACCAGAGCGAGCGCAGGGCGTCGGGCACGAACGAGAAGCTGCCGCCGAACCCGACCTGGTCGCCGACCGCGTGCCGGTCGACGCCGGTCTCCGACGCGAACCACGCCCAGTACGTCGCCAGGTACACGCCGATCGGGACCACCACCAGCGCGTACAACGCCGGCCCGAGGTCCCGTGCCGCGGTACCCGCCCAGGGCCGCCGCACCCCGTGATACCGCCGGGCCGCGACGTCGAACGCGACGCACATCAGCCCGAAGAAGACGATGAAGTACATGCCGGACCACTTGGTTCCGCACGCCAGTCCGAGCATGATGCCGGCACCGAACCGCCACCACCGCACCCCGAGCCGCGGACCGTACACCGACTCCGCGATGCGGCCCTGCTCGAACACCGTCGCCATCCGGGCCCGCACCTGGTCGCGGTCGACGATCAGGCAGCCGAACGCGGCGACCACGAAGAGTGCCATGAAGATGTCGAGCATCCCGATCCGCGACGAGACGAACGTCACCCCGTCGGTGATCAGCAGGACGCCGGCGATCGCCCCGATCAGCGTCGACCGCGCCATCCGGCGGACGATCCGGGTCACCAGCAGGACCATCAGCGTGCCCGCGACCGCGGACGCGAACCGCCACCCCCACCCGTTGTAACCGAAGATCGCCTCGCCGAGCGCGATCATCTGCTTGCCGACCGGGGGGTGTACCACCAGTCCGTAGCCGGGGTTGTCCTCCAGACCGCCGCCGGTGAGAACCTGCCAGCCCTGCGGCGCGTAGTGCTTCTCGTCGAACACCGGGGTGCCCGCGTCGGTCGGATAGCCGAGCATCGTGAATCGGGTGATCGCGGCGATCGCGGTCAGCGTCAGTGTCACCACCCAGCCGCGCAGTCGATCCGTCGGTCCCGGGTCGGGGATCGGCGCGGCCGGGCCGGGGCTGAGCAGGACCCGGTCGTCGGCGTGCGCACGCTCGTCGGTCAACTGGGTCACCGGACGATCGTAGGCTGTCGGACATGAACGGTTGCCTGGTCCTGGCCGCGACGCCGATGGGGGAGGTCCGCGACGCGTCGGATCGGCTCCGTGAAGCCCTCACGACCGCGGATGTCGTCGCGGCGGAGGACACCCGCAGGACCCGGCATCTCGCGGCCGCACTCGGGGTGACGATCGGGGGTCGGGTCGTCAGCTTCTACGACCAGGTCGAGACGACTCGGCTGCCGGCTCTCGTCGAGGAGGTCGCGGAGGGGCGGACCGTGCTGCTGGTCACCGACGCGGGCATGCCGTCGGTGAGCGATCCCGGGTACCGCCTGGTCGCGGCGTGTGTCGAGCGGGATCTGCCGGTCACGTGCCTTCCCGGACCGTCCGCGGTGACGACGGCGCTGGCCCTGTCGGGACTGCCCGTCGAGCGGTTCTGTTTCGACGGGTTCCCCCCACGAAAGCAGGGTCCGCGCCGGGCGTGGCTCGAGACGCTGCGAACGGAGCAGCGGGCGTGCGTGTTCTTCGAGGCGCCGCACCGACTGGCGGACTGTCTCGCCGACGCGGTCGACGTTCTCGGTGGCGACCGTCGCGGGGCCGTGTGCCGGGAGCTGACCAAGACGTACGAGGAAGTCCGTCGCGGGACGCTCGCCGAACTGGCGGCGTGGGCGGTGGACGGCGCTCGTGGCGAGATCACCGTCGTGCTCGAAGGCGCGCGTCCCGTGGCGGCACGGCCCGAGGACCTGGTCGGGGATGTGGAGCGCCTCGTCGCGGCGGGCGCGCGGCTGAAGGACGCGTGCGCGACGGTGGCCGTGGACGGCGTGTCCAAGCGTGAGGTGTACGAGGCGGTACTCGCGGCACGCAGGCAGTGAGCGTGCCGCCGGCCCGTCCGATGGATTCAGGCCGACGTACCCGCCATCACCACGATCAGTGCCACCGACGCCGCGATGACGAGCGCGGCGGCGAGTGTGGGCGGAAACAGGTTCGCGATCTTGACGGCGATGCGGCTGATGGTCGGCTCCCCTCGGTGCCGGGCGGGTGGAACTCCCGTCCCGGGTGGCTACGCCTGCTGTGGTGCGCGCCCGGCGGGAACTACCCCTCGATCACTGTCAGTTCCCGCCGGTGCCGCCCCGTGACGCAAGACCCCACCTGCGCCGACCACAACTGTGCCTCCTTCCCCGTACCCGACCAATCGGTGTGCTTGACAATTCCGGTATTCTCCCAGTTCAAAGCCGGTGAGGAACTATTCCGCAGCGGATTTTCCGCCGGTGGGAACGAGGAGATGCGAGGCGATGAGCGACGAGCCTGATCCGCGGTTGCATTTTGCTGACCAGTTGCGGTTGCTGTTCGCCACGGCCGGTGGTCCGCCGCTGAAGACGGTCGTCTCGGAGGCCACGGCGCTGAGCCGCGCCATCGGTGCGGACCGGTCCGTGTCGGTGCAGCGCCTCAGCGACTGGCGGTCCGGCAAACGCGTACCGGCCAGCTTCGACGCGATCCGTCCGGTCCTGGTGGTCCTCGTCCGCTCCGCCCAGGCCCTGCACGGCAACCAGCCCCCGGCACCCGGCCTCTACTCGCTCAAGCGGTGGGAGACGTGGTGGCAGGGCGCTCGTGACGGCGGAGGAAGCCCACGCGGCCGGACCGACGCGGACAAGCCCGTCGTCGCCGCGTCCCTGAGCGGGGTGCGGCCCTACCGCGGACTCGAGCCGTACCGCGCGGAGGACGCGCGCCTGTTCTTCGGCCGCACCGACGGCCTGCGCCGACTGGTCGGTGTGGTGACCGACGCACAGGGACACGGCATCGCGATCGTGACGGGCGCATCGGGTGTGGGTAAGTCGTCTCTCGTCCAGGCGGGACTGGTCGCGGAATTGTTCCGCGCCGAGGAGCCCGGTGCACCGGCCGGCCGGGCGATCGTGTTGACCCCCGGCCCGGACCCGCTTCGCTCCCTCGGCGAGGCCGTCCCCGAACTGGGTGCCCTTCCCCCGAGCACTGATCGCGAGACGGTCCGCCGCGCGGTACGAGCCACCGCTCATCGGCTCGACGCGTCGCAACTGGTGATCATCGTCGACCAGATCGAGGAACTGTTCACCCAGTGCGATAACCCGCGCGACCGCGACCGCTTCCTGACGATTCTCGATCAGGTGGCGTCGTCGCTCGGTACCGACGAGATGCCCGAGGCGGCGCCGTCGGTGATCGCCACGATGCGGTCGGACTTCTACGCGCAGGCCCTCGCGCATCCGGTGCTCGCCGACGCCCTCGAGCAGCGCAGCCGGGCCGTGTCACCGCTGACCAGGGCCGACATTATCGAGGTCATCACCAAGCCGGCGCAGCTCATCGGCCTGAAACTCGAGTCCGGGCTCGTCGACCTCATCCTTCACGACCTCGGGGTCCTGACCGCCGACGACGGCAGCAGCACCGTGCTGCCGCTGCTCTCGCACCTCCTCGACACCATGTGGGAACGCCGCCGTGGTGGTCAGCTGACGGTGGCCAGTTACCGGGCCACGGGCGGAGTCCGCGGATCGGTGGCAGCGACCGCGGAACGCACCTGGGAGGGCCTCGACGAGCGGGGCAAGGTGCTGGCCCGGTCGATTCTCGTGCACCTGGTGTACGTGACGCAGACCGGCGCCGACGTCAAGATCCGACGCACCCTTCCGCAGCTGCTCGCGTTCGCGGGTGACGACCCGGCCGCCGCTCAGCAGGTCGTGGACCACTTCATCGCGGCACGCGTGCTCGTCGCCGATGCCGACAGCGTCGAGCTGATCCACGATGCCGTGATCGAGGCGTGGCCGCGGCTCAAGACGTGGATCCAGGAGGACCGGTCCTACTCGGCACTGCGCCAGCAGATCGAGGAGGACGCAGCGCGGTGGGAACAGGCCGGCCGCGACAACAACCTCCTCTACCAGCGTGGTCGTCTCGACATCATCGCCGAGTACGACGCCCCCAGGGCCGCCGCGGCAAACTACGGCGGCACCGCTGCGGCAAACTACGGCGGCACCGCCGCGGCGGGTTACGGCGCCCGTGTGGCGGCGCCGCTGACGCCGTCCGCCGCCGAGTTCCTCGCGGCGTCGTCCCGTCACGTGCGGCGGCACACCTGGATCGAGCGGACGGTGATGGCGGCGCTGGTGCTCTCCACGGTCGTCGCCCTGGTCGCGGTGTCAATGGCGTGGTCGGCGAAGAATCGCGCCGAGGCCGAGCGCAGTGCAGCCCAGTTCCGGCAGGTCGTGGCGCTCGCCGATTCGCTGCGAGCGACGGACCCGACCACGGCGGCCAGGCTGTCGCTCGCCGCCTGGCAGATGCGTCCGGGTGACGAGACCGCCTACTCACGGTTGATCGCGACCGAGCCCACACCGATCGGCCGGACACTCGAGGGGCACACGGGTCCGGTCTACGGGGTGGCGGTGAGCGCGGACGGCGCGTTGATGGCGTCGGCCAGCGACGATCGCTCCGTCCGGCTCTGGGACCTGCGCGATCCGTCGGCGCCGCACCCGATCGGGACCCCGCTCACCGGGTCGGAGAAGTACATGGCGTCGGTGTCGTTCGCGCCCACCGGCACCGTCCTGGCGGCCGGATCGGGCGACGGGACCGTCTTCATGTGGGACGTGAGCGACCCGTCGGCACCGCGGTTGCTGCTGGACGGCGTCCGGGCCGGAACCAAGTCCGTGCACAACCTCCGTTTCAGCCCGGACGGACGGACCCTCGCCGTCCCGAACGACGACGGAACGGTCACCCTCTTCGACACGTCGGCGGCGCTGTCACCGGCCCCCGCGCCGGGACCGTACCCGGCGACGACCCTGGCCGCGCATCCTGCGGGTGTGCGGACCGTCTCGTTCCGCGCGGATTCGGCGGTGATGGCGACGTCGAGCGACGACCGCAGCGTCCGGCTGTGGGACATGACGGACCGGGCTGCGCCGGTGCTGCTGCCGCCGGTGCCCGCCCAGTTCGGGGACGTGGTGCATTCGGTGGCGTTCGCCCCCGACGGCCGGACCCTCGCCGCGAGTTCCGACGACGGTGTCATCCGACTCTTCGACACCACCGACGTCCGTGCGGTCACCGAGATCGGCGCCCCGACGCCGGCCCACACCGGGGCGATCTGGACGATCGCGTTCTCGGCGGACGGCGCGACGCTGGCGAGCGCCTCCTGGGACGGCAGTGTCAAACGATGGGCGGTCCACCCGGACAACGGCGGTATGCGTGAACTGAGCCCGGCGCTCAACGGCAACGGCGGTGGGGTGCCCGCGCTCGCGTTGACCCCGGACGGGTCGACCGTCGTCACGGGTGGCCAGGATTCGAAGGTGCGGGTCTGGACGCTGCCGCGGACCGCGATCCCGGTGTCCGATGCGGCCCTGACCCTCCCGTCGATCAGTCTGGACGGCGCGCTGATGGCCACCGGCGGGTACGACTCGGTGATCCGCCTGTGGCGAATCGACGGCGACGGCCGCCCCGCGCTGGCCTCCGAGACCGCACTGCCCCGCCCGTTCGGTGGCGCCCACATGGTGGCCGTGTCGCCGGACGGGTCGATGATGGCGACCGCTCCGACCACCGGAGGTCAGGTTCAGGTGTGGGACGTCCGCGATCCCGAGCGGCCGCGGGCACTCGGTGACCCGATCGCGACCCGCACCCGATTCACCTGGGAACTGGCGTTCAGCCCCGACGGGCGCACGCTGGCTGTGGGCGACGACGACACGAGCGTGCGGCTGTGGAACGTCACCGACCCGGAGCGTCCGGTGCCGTGGGGCGGGCCACTCGACGGCCCGAGCAATCTGGTGCGGACCGTGGCGTTCAGCCCCGACGGGGCGTCGCTCGTCGCCGTCGACGCCGACGGCGGGCTGTACGCGTGGGATGTCACCGACCCGGCACGTCCCGCGGACGCGGAGGCCACCGAATCCGGTGGTGGCGGGATCAACGGCATCGCGTTCCGATCCGACGGGGGTGCGCTCGCGACCGGCACCGACGACCAGACCGTGGTCGTGTGGGATCGCGCCGACGACGGACCGATGACGATGCGGCCGCAGGAGTTGCGCGGCCACAGCGGCACCGTCTACTCGGTGTCCTTCGACTCCGAGGGGCGGTACGTGGTCTCGGGCAGCGACGACGGCACGGTGAGGTTGTGGGACGCATCTGACCCCGGTGCGATGCGGGAGGTCGGCGGCCCGATCGCCACCAACGGTTCGGGTCGGTGGCAGGTGGCGTTCCTGCCACACTCCCGGACGGTCGTGGCGGCGGACGGTGACGGGGTGCTGCGCGCCTGGCGGTTGGACGTGGACGCGATCATCGACCGGATCTGCTCGGCGTCGTCCGGCCTGACCGCACAGCAGGAAAAGGACTTCGAACTGTCCGGATCCGCCCGCGGCGGGTGCACCGACCAGCGAGGTCCCTAGCGTTCGTCCCCGGCACGGGCGCGCAGCGTCACGATGGTCGACGCCTTGTCCAGGCACTCCTGCCACTCGGCGTCGACGTCGGAGTCGATGGTGATGCCGCCCCCCACCCCGAGGGCCGCACCGCCCTGCGGATCGAACTCGACCGTCCGGATCGCCACGTTCAGTTCGGTCCCGGCCAGGGGGGACGCGAAGCCCACGGTCCCGCAGTAGACCCCGCGCGGGTACGGCTCCCAGGAGGAGAGCAGTTGCCGGGCACGGTGTTTCGGGCATCCGGTGACCGAGGCCGGCGGGAAGGCCGCGTCGAGGAGTTCGGTGGTCGCGGTGCCTGCGGGCATGGTCGCCGTGACCGTGGACACCAGATGCCACACGCCGGGCGCCGGATGCACGCCGAGCAGGTCCGTCACGGTCACCGTGCCCGGAATCGCGAGGTGCCCCAGGTCGTTTCGCACCAGGTCCACGATCATCACGTTCTCGGCGACGTCCTTGACCGAGGCGCGGAGCCGGCCGGGGTCCGCGTCGATCGGCAACGTGCCCTTGATGGGGCTCGACGTCACGTGGTCGCCGCGCCGGGAGAGAAACAGTTCGGGGGAGAGGGAGGCCACCGCGCCCCACGGACCCTGCAGGTATGCGGCCCGCGCCGGGCGTGTCGCCTCGGCGGCGTCGGCGAAGAAGTCCAGCGGCCGGCCCGACACCCGACCGTCGAACCGGGCGCACACGCACGCCTGGTACACCTCGCCGGCGGCGATCGCGTCCAGGCACTGCCGCACTCCGCACCGGTGTGCCTCGCGGTCCGGTGCCGTCCAGTCGATCCGCCACGGCCGCGGTGCGACACCGGGATCCGTCACCGCCGCGGACCACGTTGCGGGACAATCGTTGTCGGTGAGGGACTCGTACCACCAGCATCCCTGCGCGTCGAGTCGCAGCACGCTGTCGGTCCAGCCGCCCGCCGCCTCCGGCAGCGCAGGCCGCCGCCCGCTCTCGGGTAGGTCCGGGTAGCCGCGGTAGCCGATCCACCCTCCGCCGATCAACGGCCGGGGTTCGGCTTGTCGCGGTGTGACCGCCGCCTGCCGGGCCGGCACGGTGAATGCGGCGTCCGGCCGGACAGATGTCGTCGTCACCGACGGCGCGATCACCGCACCCGCTCCGAACCAGTCCCCGATCAGTGCGGCCGGGGCGGAGGAGTCCCGGTCGGCGGCGACGCGTGCGAGTGCACGCAGCACCGCTGCCGGAGTTCCACCCGCGCCCAACCGCTCGATTCGCATTCGGCAAGGGTTTCACGGCAGGGGTCCCGCGACACAAATCGGCGCAGGGTGACGCGACCCACTGCTCATCCGGCGACCGCGCGACGGTTCGGGGTCAGATGGGCGGCGTCGGCCGCGGCCCGGCCCGCCTCGACGCCACCCAGATCGCTGACCGTGAACCCCCAGGACCGCAGCTTCGGTCCGAACAGGCGGTCGACCTCGGCCTGCACCGCATCGGACCGCCGCGCGAGTATCGGCAGCAGGTCGCCGAATCGCGCTCCCGCGTCCACGACCGCCTGCGCGGTCGCAGCCTTCTCCGCCTCGGTCAGGCGCTGCCCGATGCGCACTGCGAACCCGTAGAGGAAGGCCCGGCGAAACGCGGGTGACGTCGCGCCGCGAGCACCCTCGGCGCGCATCGCCCTGGTCGCCTGGACGAGCAGGGAGGTGAACAGCAGGTCGACCTGTTCGAGGTCCGTCGGGGTGCCGATCACCGTCGCGATGGCGTCGACCGCGTTGTAGAGGGTGCGAACGTGGTTCGCCTCGCCGACCGTGGTCAGCAGCAGACCCTTCTGCTTGCTGTACGGCCGATCCAGGTGGATGCGCCGGGCGTGCACGTCGACGTCACGGTCGGCCGCGGTCGCGTCGAGCAGGGTGGTGGTGACCGAGTGCCGGGTCATGAGTTCCTGCGCCTTCGCCGTCAGCGTCTCGGCTTCCTCGGTGAACTCGGTGCTCTCCGCCTTGGCGAGGAGTCCGCGAATCCGGTTCAGCACCTTCGCGTCCGTCCGCGATCCGGACTCGGTCGCCGTGTCGGTCGGGCGTGGCGCCTCGCCGGCCTCGGGCCAGCTGGACGGAGGCGGGCACAGCCGCCGCAGCGGCAGCAGCTGCCTCAGCAGGTGCAACGCGGACAGGGACAGTGCCGGTTCGTCCGCGCTGCGCGGGTGGGTCTCCGCGATCGCTCCGAGCTGGTCGACCCAGTGCAGCGGTGCGCGCGCCCACGCGCCGCTGCGGTTGGCCTCGCGCAGGATCAGCACGCCGATCGGTGTGACGTCGACAGCGGCGAGGCCGCGCCGGGCGACGTGCAGGACGTCGCCCGGTTGCCAGCCGTGTTCGTAGGCGCGCTGCAGCGCCGCCGCCGCGTCGAGGTCGCCCGACCCCGCTCCGGTCCTGTCTCGAATGTCTGTTCGATCAATCCCCATGGGGGCAGTGTGCCCCGGGGGTACGACAAGTTCTCCCGCCGCAGGTCAGTGCGGGTTTTCCCGCTTCAGTCGTCGGCGGGCTCGACGTAGCGCGGGAACACCGGCGCCGGCGCCGGCAGGGGGGTGCCTGCCACGATCCGGGTGCCGAGGTCGGAGAACTGGCGGTTCTCGGCTGCCTGCCCGAGCACGGAGAGGATCTTGTCGGCGGCGTCCGGCATCACCGGCTGGACGAGAATGCCGACGATCCGCACCACCTCGAGCGTCACGTACAGCACGGTCGCCATCCGCGCCGGGTCGGTCTTGCGCAGCACCCACGGCTCCTGCGCACTGAAGTACCGGTTGGTCTCGGCGAGGACGTGCCAGACGGTCTCGAGGCCCAGGTGGATGGCCTGCGCGTCGAACTCCGCGCGGACCTTCTCCAGCAGGGCGTCGGCCTGCGCGAGCAGTGCGGTGTCGGCGTCGGTGAACTCGCCGGGCGTGGGGACCTTCCCGTCGCAGTTCTTGGCGACCATCGACAGGGACCGCTGGGCGAGGTTGCCCAATTCGTTCGAGAGATCCGCGTTCATCCGGGTGACGATGGCCTCGTGGCTGTAGCTGCCGTCCTGGCCGAACGAGATCTCCCGGAGCAGGAAGTAGCGGACGGCGTCGAGGCCGTACTCGTCGACCATCTCGAGTGGGTCGACGACGTTGCCGACCGACTTCGACATCTTCTCGCCCTTGTTGTAGAGGAAGCCGTGCACGAACACGCGCTTCGGCAGGTCGAGTCCGGCCGACATCAGGAACGCCGGCCAGTACACGGTGTGGAACCGGCTGATGTCCTTGCCGATGATGTGCAGGTCCGCCGGCCAGTACTTCCCGTACGCCTCGGCGTCGGTGTCGGGGAACCCGACACCGGTCAGGTAGTTGGTGAGGGCGTCGACCCAGACGTACATGACGTGCGCGGGATCGCCGGGTATGGGCACACCCCAGTCGAAGGTGGTCCGCGACACCGACAGGTCCTTGAGGCCGCCGGAGACGAAGCTGACGATCTCGTTGCGCCGCGTCGCGGGCGCGATGAACTCGGGATGCGCCTCGTACAGCGCGAGCAGCCTGTCCTGGTAGGCGGACAGCTTGAAGAAGTACGTCGACTCCTCGGTCCACTCGACGGGGGTGCCCGTGTCGGTCGAGATGCGGCTGCCGTCCTCCTGCAGCGTCGTCTCGGCCTCGGTGTAGTACGCCTCGTCCCGCACCGAGTACCAGCCGGAGTAGGTGTCGATGTAGATGTCCCCGGCCGCGACCATCCGCTCCCAGATCGCCTTGCTCGCCACCTCGTGGTCGGCGTCGGTGGTCCGGATGAACCGGTCGTAGGAGATGTTCAGCACCTTGTCCATCGCCTGGAACACGTCGGAGTTCCGGGCCGCGAGCTCGCGGACGTCGATGCCTTCCTTGGCTGCGGTCTGCTGCATCTTCAGGCCGTGCTCGTCCGTGCCGGTCATGAAGAACACGTCGAACCCGTCGAGACGCTTGAAGCGTGCGAGGGCGTCCGAGGCGATGTACTCGTAGGCGTGCCCGATGTGCGGGGCGCCGTTGGGGTACGCGATCGCAGTGGTGATGTAGAACGGGGGCCGGGTCGCTGCAGTCATGGTGCGCCTACTCTATCTGCGTGCCCAAGGATCGTCCGGCCCCGGACCTGCCCGAGCCCCTCGCGCCGCTGATCGACGCCCACACCCACCTCGATTCGTGCGGCGCGCACGACGCGACGTCGGTCGCGGAGATCGTCGACCGGGCCGAGAAGGTGGGTGTCGGACGGGTGGTCACCGTCGCCGACGACCTTGCCGCGGCGCGGTTCGCCGTGGACGCCGCGCACTGGGATCCGCGGGTGTACGCCGCGGTCGCGATCCACCCCACCCGCGCCGACGTCCTCGACGCCGCGACCAAGGTCGAGATCGAACGGCTCGCCTCCGACCCGCGCACCGTGGCGGTGGGCGAGACCGGTCTGGACTACTACTGGCCCGGGAAACTCGAGGGCTGCGCCGGCATCGAGGACCAGGTCGAGGGGTTCCGCTGGCACATCGACCTGGCGAAGCGGCTGCGCAAGCCGCTGATGATCCACAACCGCGAGGCCGATCACGACCTGCTGACCGTGCTGCTGGACGAGGGTGCGCCCGAGACGGTGATCTTCCACTGCTTCTCGTCGGACGCGACGATGGCGCTGGCGTGCATCGAGGCCGGGTATCTGCTCAGCTTCTCCGGGACCGTCAGCTTCCGCAACGCGCGCGAGCTGCACGAGGCGGCGAAGCTGGTCCCGGATGACCAGCTGTTGGTCGAGACCGACGCGCCGTACCTGACGCCGCACCCGTTCCGCGGCGCCCCGAACGAGCCGTACTGCCTGCCCTACACGGTCCGGTCACTCGCTGCGACCCGCGGCCAGGACCCGTTCGCCCTGGCCGCCGCGGCGACGGCCAACGCCGAGCGCGTCTACCGCCTCTGAGCCCCCGGCCGAGTGTGCACTCACCGTCGCATCGCCCGAGTGGGCGCGACGGCAGGTGCGCATTCGGCGGCAGGCGCTACAGCACCTTCCGTAGGAAGTCCTGGGTGCGGGGCTGTTGTGGGTTGCCGAACACGGCTTCGGGGGTGCCCTCCTCGACGATGTTGCCGTCGGCCATGAAGATCACCCGGTCGGAGACCTCGCGGGCGAAGCCCATCTCGTGGGTGACGACGACCATCGTCATGCCGCCCGCGGCGAGGTCGCGCAGCACCTGGAGCACCTCGCCGACCATCTCGGGATCCAGGGCGCTGGTGGCTTCGTCGAACAGCATGACGTCGGGGTTCATCGCGAGTGCGCGGGCGATCGCGACGCGCTGCTTCTGTCCACCGGACAGGCTGGCGGGTTTGGCGTCCTTCTTCTCGGCGAGCCCGACCTGGCCGAGCAGCCGGATGCCGATCTCGCGGGCCTCGTCTCTGGTGGCCTTCCTGGTCTGCACCGGGGCGAGCATGACGTTCTCGAGCGCGGTCATGTGGGGGAAGAGGTTGAAGTGCTGGAACACCATGCCGATGTGCTGGCGCACCTTGTCGATGTCGACCTTGTCGGCCGTCAGGTCGACGCCGTCGACGACGACCTCGCCGCCGGTGACCTCCTCGAGGCGGTTGAGGCAGCGCAGGAACGTGCTCTTGCCGGATCCGGACGGCCCGATCACGCACACCACCTCGCCGGCGGCGATCTCGACGTCGATGCCCTTGAGCACCTCGTTGTCGCCGTACGACTTCGTCAATCCCGTGACGCGGATCTTCGGCTCGGTGCCGACGGTCTCACCGGTGGCGCGCTCGCTCACGTGTTGATCCTCTTCTCGAGCCGGTCGGAGAGCTTGGTCAGGGCCATGATGACGACGAAGTAGAAGATGCCGACGATCAGCCACATGTTGAACGACTCGAAGGTCCTGGCGATGATGATCTTGCCGGTCTGGGTCAGCTCGGCGATGCCGATCACCGACAGGATCGACGTGTCCTTCAGGGTGATCACGGCCTGGTTCACGAACGACGGCATCATCGTCCGCACCGCTTGGGGCAGCACGACCTTGCGCATCGCGGGCAGGTAGCCGATGCCGAGGCTGCGGGCGGCCTCCATCTGCCCCTTGTCGACGGCCTGGATGCCGCCGCGGATGATCTCGGTGATGTACGCGCCCGCGTTCAGACTCAGGGTGATGATGCCCGCGGTCATCGCCGGCATCTGGAAGTCGAGGGCGGCGGGGATGCCGAAGTAGATGAAGAACGCCTGCACCAGCAGTGGGGTGCCGCGGAAGATGTCGACGTAGGTGACGCCGATTCCGCGCAGGACCCGGCTGGTGGAGACCCGGAAGAAGCCGAAGATCAGGCCGAGCACGAGGGCGATCGCGAGCGAGACGACGGTGAGCACCAGCGTGAGCCACAGGCCCTTCATCAGGAGCGGGAAGCTGTCCTTCAGGAGCGAGAAGAAGGTGTTGCCGCCCTGCGCTTGCGGTTGCTCCCCGAGGTAGCGGTCGAGGATCTCGTCGTACTCGCCGCTGGCCCGCAGGTTCGCCAGGCCGGCGTTGAACTTGGTGAGCAGTTCGGCGTTCTGGCCCTTGGACACTGCGAAGCCGTAGGAGTTGCCCGCCTCCTTGCCGGTGACGGTCTCGAGGCCGTTGCCCTGCGCGATGCCGTACAGCAGGACCGGGTAGTCGTCGAACACCGCGACGGAGTTACCGGTCTTGACGTCGTCGTACATGCTGGCGGAGTCGTCGAAGGTGACGGTGGTGAAGCCGTACTGGTCCTTGATGGACTCCGCGAACGTCGCGCCCTCGGTGCCGGTCTTGATCGCGACCCGCTTGCCCCGCAGGTCCTCGTAGGACGTGACGGTGTCATTGTTCTTCGCGACGGCCATCTGGACGCCCGAGTCGAAGTACGGGTCGGAGAAGTCGAACACGAGTTTGCGTTCGTCGGTGATCGACATCCCGGCGATGACGCCGTCGACCTGACGTGACTGCAGCGCCTGCACCGCGGCGTTGAAGCCGAGCGGCTTGACCTGGTAGCTGAACCCCTGGTCGGCGGCGATCGCGCCGAGCAGGTCCATGTCGATGCCGACGAAGTCGCCCTGCCCGTTCTGGAATTCGAACGGAGCGAAGGTCACGTCGGTGGCGATCACGTACGTCTTGTCCGTGCCGGACTGGGTGGCGGCCGGGCCGCCGGTGCCCGCTGCCGCTGCATCCGGTCCGACGGCGATTCCGATCAGTGCGAGGAACCCGATCAGGACAGCCGCCACGACGGATCGTGCGGACTGTCGTCCACGATGCCGAATGCTCATCCGCGCCAGCTTCCCGGTTGATCGTTCGCGACCCAGACAGATCTCGAAAAGGTAGCCACGAGTACCTGCTTTTCGCTGGTCACACGCCGTAAGGTTGCCGGAGCTCCGCCTGTTCGTTACCGTACTGTGATCGATGAAGGCTGGGATCACATCTCGGTAACCGACAGTTCAGGACTTTGACGTGTCACCTCTCACTCGGATCAACAAGGCCACATCGCCGCTTCTCCGGCTCATCGTCGGGGCGCTGCTGCTGACCCTGATCGCGGGAGGTGCGCTGGCCGTGAGCCGCCACAAGACCGTGCTCGTCGACGTCGACGGCGAGACGATCTCGCTGAGCACGATGTCCACCGATGTGGATTCCGTGCTCGCCGACGCCGGATACGCGGTCGGGGACAAGGACGTCGTCGCGCCGGCGCTGGGATCGCCGGTCTCGGACGGCGACACCGTCGTGCTCCGCCGCGCGCGGGAGCTGACGCTCACCGTCGACGGTCAGCCGCGCACCCTGTGGACCACCGCGCTCACCGTCGACGAGGCACTGTCCCAGGAGCGCCTGTCCGGTGACGTCCACGTCTCGGCGTCGCGCTCGCAGCGGCTGCCGCTCGAGGGATCAGATCTCGAGGTCATCAGCCCGAAGGCGGTGCGCCTGATCGACGGCGCCACCGCTCCCGTCGACCTGCGGCTCGCGGTGCCCACCGTCGCCGAGCTGCTGACGGCCCAGGGTGCCCCGTTGCAGCAGCAGGACACCGTCGAGCCGTCCGCCGAGACCCCGGTCACCGACGGCCTCGAGGTGAAGGTCACCCGGATCCGGACCGAGAACCGCACCGAGACGCAGCCCATGGCACCGCCCGAACAGCGCATCGAGGATCCGGCCATGAAGATGAGCCAGACGGTCGAGGAGCAGCCCGGCGCCCCCGGCCTTCGGGACGTCACGATCGCCGTCACCACTGTCAACGGCGTCGAGACCGGTCGCCAGGAGCTGTCCGAGAACGTGATCACCGCGGCGCAGCCGAAGGTGGTGCGCGTCGGCACGAAACCGGGCACCGCGGTGCCGCCGGTGACCAACGGCTCGATCTGGGACGCGCTCGCCCAGTGCGAGGCGACCGGCAACTGGCACATCAACAGCGGCAACGGCTTCTACGGCGGCGTGCAGTTCGACCAGAACACCTGGGAGCGTCAGGGCGGACTCGCGTACGCGCCCCGAGCCGATCTCGCCACCCGCGAGGAGCAGATCGCGATCGCGACGAAGACGCAGCAGACCCAGGGCTGGGGCGCGTGGCCCTCGTGCAGTTCCAGGCTCGGCCTGGGCTGACTCGTCCGTCCCGGCGGCGTGAATTTCGCGGCCGTGACGCGTGACCGCTAAGTTCGACGCGTGTCGGATTCACAACCCCGCGGCCAGGCCGCCCTGCTCGGCCCCGCCGAGGTGCGTGCACTCGCGGCGGAGTTCGACGTCCGCCCGACCAAGCAACTCGGCCAGAACTTCGTGCACGACGCCAACACGGTGCGACGCATCGTCACCACCGCCGGCGTCGGACGTGACGACGTGGTGCTCGAGGTCGGCCCGGGGCTGGGGTCGTTGACGCTGGCCCTCCTCGATGTCGTGGACCGGGTGGTCGCCGTCGAGATCGACCCGAAGCTCGCGGCGCGACTGCCCGCCACCGCGCGGGAGCGGGCGCCGCAGTTGGCCGACCGTTTGTCCGTCGTCGGAGCCGACGCGATGAAGGTGCTGCCGGACGATCTGCCCGCCGAGCCGACGGCTCTGGTGGCGAATTTGCCCTACAACGTCGCGGTGCCGGTGCTGCTGCACCTGTTCGCCGAGTTCGAGAGCCTGCGCACCGCGCTGGTGATGGTGCAGTCGGAGGTCGCGGACCGCCTCGCCGCGGTGCCGGGCAGCAAGATCTACGGCGTGCCGAGCGTGAAGGCGAACTTCTTCGGCGAGGTGCGCCGCGCGGGGGCCGTCGGCAGGCAGGTGTTCTGGCCGGTGCCGCAGGTGGAGTCCGGTCTGGTCCGCGTCGACCGCTACGAGCAGGCGCCGTGGCCGATCGACACCGAGCACCGCAAGCGGGTGTTCGCGGTCGTGGACGCCGCATTCGCCCAGCGTCGCAAGACCCTTCGGGCCGCGCTGGCGACCTGGGCGGGATCGCCCGTCGAGGCGGAGCGACGGCTGGTGGCGGCCGGCATCGACCCGACCGCACGCGGGGAGGTCCTCGACGCGGCCGCGTTCGTCCGCCTCGCGAACGTCTGACCCGGCTGGGAATAGAGCAGTATCGAGTTAAAATGTGGGCGTGGCCGAATACCGGGACTCGCACGCAAAGTCGTTCGCGGACTACGACCGTCCGTCCGTGGCCGTCGACGTCGCGGTGCTGACGTACCGCGCCGGCGCGATCGCGGCGCTGGTGGTCGAGCACGAGAAGTTGGGGGGTCGTGCGCTGCCCGGCACCTTCCTGCATTCCGGCGAGAGGCTGGCCGATGCCGCGGAGCGAGCGCTGCAGGACAAGGCCGGTCTGAGCGGCACGTCGTTCCGGCAACTGGCGATGTTCGACGATCCCGATCGCGACGACCGCGGCTGGGTGATCTCGATGGCCCACACGGCCGCCCTGCCCGCGGCGACGCTGCCCGCCGGCTCGATCCTCGTGGAGGTCGGCGACGGGGTGGTCGCCGAGGAACTGCTGTTCGACCACGCCGACATGGTGCGGCTGGCCGTGGGCGACCTGCGCGAGCGGTGCACGCAGCGCGTCGACCCCGACGGTCTGCTGGGGGAGAAGTTCACGATGCTCGAGCTCAACGAGTTCTACCGTGCCGTGTTCGGGCTCGAGCGGTTGCAGAAGGACTCGTTCCGCAGACACGTCATCGCCGCACTCGAACCGACCGACGAACTGGTGGCGACGGGGGCCGGCCGGCCGGCCGAGCTGTTCCGGCGCGGCGGCGACGCGCGTCTCTCGCCGAAGGCGGCCGCATTGTTCGCGAAATGACCTGTGCGCGGGCTCGGTAGCTGGAGCTACCGGACTCGCGCACAGGCCGCGCAGCCGCCTACCGGCGCAGCCGCAGACTGTTGCTCACCACGAAAAAGCTGGAGAACGCCATCGCGGCGCCGGCGAGCATCGGGTTGAGCAGGCCCGCCGCGGCCAGCGGCAGGGCTGCGACGTTGTACGCGAACGCCCAGAACAGGTTGCCCTTGATCGTCCGCAACGTCCTGCGGGACAGGCGAATCGCGTCGGCCGCGGACCGCAGGTCGCCGCGCACCAGGGTGAGGTCGCTCGCCTCGATCGCGACGTCGGTGCCGGTGCCCATCGACAGGCCCAGATCGGCCTGCGCGAGTGCGGCCGCGTCGTTGACGCCGTCGCCCACCATGGCGACGACCCGGCCCTGCGCCTGCAGCCGCCGAACCACGTCGACCTTGTCCTGCGGCAACACCTCGGCCACGACCTCGTCGATCCCGACCTGGTCGGCGACGGCGCGGGCCGCGGCGGTGTTGTCCCCGGTGAGCATGATCGGGGTCAGGCCGAGCCCCGTCAACTGCGAGACCGCTTCTGCCGATGTCGGTTTGACGGCGTCCGCCACGACGAGCACGCCGCGCGCGCTGCCGTCCCAGCCCACCGCGACAGCGGTTCGACCGGCGGATTCCGCTGCGCGCACCGCGGATTCGAGCTCCGCCGCGAGTGTGAGCGCCCAGTCCGCGAGCAGTCGGGGTCGGCCGACGACGACGGCGTGCCCGTCCACGACGCCCTGGACGCCGAGTCCTTCGACGTTCGTGAACTCCGCGACCGTGGGCAGCGTCCCGGCGGCGGCCGCTGCGGAGGCGACAGCCTTCGCGATCGGGTGCTCGGACGCGGCCTCGAGTGCGCCGGCGAGCCGCAGCACGTCGTCGGCGGACTCGCCCTGCGCCACGTGGACGTCGAGCAGCGTCATGGTTCCGGTGGTGACGGTGCCGGTCTTGTCGAGCACGACGGTGTCGACGAGCCGGGTCGATTCGAGGACCTCCGGTCCCTTGATCAGGATGCCGAGCTGTGCTCCGCGGCCGGTGCCGACCATCAGTGCGGTCGGGGTGGCCAGGCCGAGGGCGCAGGGGCAGGCGATGATCAGGACAGCGACCGCCGCGGTGAAGGCCGCCGCGACGGAACCGCCGGTGCCCAGCCAGAATCCGAGGGTGGCCACGGCCAGAGCGATGACGACGGGAACGAAGATCCCGGAGATCCGGTCCGCCAGTCGTTGGGCCTGCGCCTTGCCGGTCTGGGCCTGTTCGACCAGTTCAGCCATCTGCGCGAGCTGGGTGTCGGACCCGATTCGGCGGGCGCGCACCACGATCCGGCCGCCGACGTTGACGGTCGCGCCGACGACGGCGTCGCCCGGCGCGACCTCGACGGGCACCGATTCGCCGGTCAGCATCGACGCGTCGACGGCCGACGCTCCCTCGGTCACCGTTCCGTCCGTGGCGATCTTCTCGCCCGGTCGCACCACGAACAGGTCGCCGACGGCGAGCCGGTCGACAGCGATCCGCTGTTCGACTCCGTCGCGCAACACGGAGACCTCCTTGGCGCCCATCTCGAGCAGCGCGCGCAGCGCGGCGCCGGCGCGGCGCTTGGACCGGGCCTCGAACCAGCGTCCGGCGAGGATGAAGGTGGTCACCCCGGCGGCGGCCTCGAGGTAGATGTTGCCGGTGCCGTCGGTGCGCGCGATGGTCAACTCGAAGGGGTGGGTCATGCCGGCGACGCCCGCAGTGCCCCAGAACAGCGCGTACAGCGACCAGCCGAGGGCGGCGAGGGTGCCGATCGACACCAGGGTGTCCATGGTCGCGGTGCCGTGCTTCAGGTTGGTCCAGGCGGCGCGGTGGAACGGCCAGGCACCCCAGACCACGACCGGCGCGGCCAGGGTCAGCGAGAGCCACTGCCAGTTGGTGAACTGCAGCGCCGGGATCATCGCCATCGCGATCACCGGGACGGTCAGCGCCAGGGAGATCAGCAGGCGCCGACGTAGGGTGTCCGCCGGATCGTCCTCGGCGGCAGCGTGTTCCGGCGATGCCGCCTCCGGCAGCCGGGCGTGGTAACCGGCCTCCTCGACGGCCGCGATCAGGTCGTCGGTGCTGACATCGCCGCGGTGGCTGACGTGTGCCTTCTCGGTGGCGTAGTTGACGGTGGCGCTGACGCCGTCGAGTTTGCCCAGCTTGCGCTCGATGCGGTTGGCGCAGGACGCACAGGTCATGCCACCGATCAGCAGTTCGACCTGTCCCTCGGTCGGTGCGTGCGCGACGGGGTTCATCGTGGCTCCTCTCCGGTGTGGTGGTCGGTGCCCGTGACGGCGGGTGGCGTGTCGATCGGACTCCCCACGACCGCCCCGGTCCCGAGCGCTGCCGCGAAGACGACGGCGAGCGCTCCCACGAACGCGGCCACCTTCGTTGCGGTGGTCATGACAGCGCGGTGTAGCCGGCCTCGGACACGGCGGCCCGGACCGAGGCGGCGTCGACCGGGGTCGTGGAGGTGACGGTCAGCTGCCCGGTGGGGAGGTCGACCGTGACATCGGTGACGCCGGTCAGGACGCCGACCTCCTCGCGGACCGAGGTCACGCAGTGTCCGCAGGTCATCCCGGTGACGGTGTAGGTCGCGACACTCATGTCGGCTCCTCGTACATATATGGGGTAGGGGTATCTGACGCAGCCGAAGATACCCCTGGGGGGTAACCGCCGCAACCCCCTGAAACGGCTGAAGGGCGCCTTCACCCGGTCAGACCGAGTGAAGGCGCCCTTCAGCCGTGGAGCAGGTTACGCGTTCAGCGCCTTGCCCATGCCCCGCTCGACGGCGGCGACCAGGCGCGGACGCAGGTCCGCGGCGGGCACGATCGCGTGCACGGAACCGACCTCGCGGGCCCGCTCGATGTTGTGGATGGCCTCGAACTCCGCGGCCACCTCGCCGAGCTTGGCGTTGCGGACGGCGGTGCGCTCGGCGGCCAGGTCCACCCGCAGCTGGGCGCGCTGCGCGGCGTCGTCGGTCGCGGCGAGCCGCGTCTCGAGGTCCTTGATCGCCGGGTCGGCGGCGGTCCGGGCGTTGACCTCACGGGTGAACACCACCGCCGCGGCGGGCGCGCCACCGAGCACCGAGGCGAACGAGCCCTCGACCGCGAGGACCTCCATGTTCTCGTTCAGCGCGCCGGAGAACACGACGAACGCGCCGCCGTGGTACCGCGAGACGACCACGAACACGATCGGACCGTCGAAGTTGACGATCGCCCGGCCGATCTCGGCGCCGTACTCGAGCTGCAGGTTCCGCAGCGACTCCGGGGAGCCGTCGAAGCCCGACAGGTTCGCCAGCACGACCACCGGACGGTTGCCCGACGCCGCGTTGATCGCGCGCGCCGTCTTCTTCGACGAGCGCGGGAACAACGTGCCCGACGTCCACTGGTCCGGGCCGTCGGTCGGGAACCAGCCCTTGCGGGCGATCGCCCGCGACTCGATGCCGATCACGGTGACCGCGTTGCCGCCGAGGTGCGCGTCGAACACCACCGAGGTGTCGGCGTCGGCCATGTCGGCCCACCGCTCGAGCACGGCGTGGTCCTGGTCGACGACCGCACGCATCACGGTGCGGATGTCGAACGGCTTCTTGCGGTCCGGGTTCGTCTCGGCGGAGAAGATCTCCCCGACCGTGGTGAACTCGCTCGACGGGTGCACGTGCGGGAAGCTGCGGACGTCCCGGTCGATCGGGTCGGTCGACTCGGCCTTGCGCGGGAAGCGTTCCCCGGCCGCGAGGTACGCGTGCTCGTAGTGGGCGAACAGGACGCCGATCGCGGCGGTCAGGTCCGGGGCCCAGTACTGCGCCTGCCCGTTCGGGCCCATCACGCGGTCGTAGCCGCCGATGCCGAAGTTGTCCTCGGCGGACACACCACCGGAGTAGTCCAGCGACTGCTTGCCGGTCAGCACCATCGCGCTCTCCGGGGTCATCACCAGGATGCCCTTCGTGTGCATGAGCATGGTGGCCTCGGCGTTCCAGTACGGCTGGGCGCCGACGTTGATGCCCGCGACGATGACGTTGATCTCGCCGCCGTTCTGGGTGAACGTGATGATCCGGCGCAGGCCCCGCGAGACCCAGTCCATGTTCTCGGTGCCGGACTCCATCGAGATGGTGGCACCGGAGGACAGCGCGAACCACTCGACCGGAGCGCCGAGCGATTCGGCGAGGTCGATCGCCTTGACGATCCGCGAGCACTCGGCCTCGGCGACGGTGCCGAGCGCCTTGGTGGGATCACCGAACAGTGCGACGCGGGTCATGCCCTCGGGGTAGCGCTCGGTGGCGGTGGTGACCACGCCGACGATGACGCCGGCCTTGTTGCGGCCGTAGGGGCGATCGACGGGCACCAGCGCGCCGGTGTCGTCGAGGTCGTACTCGACGAAGCTGCCGCCCGCGCTCAGCGCGGGGATCAGCTCGTACGGGTAGACGGTGCCGCGGGCCTTCGAGCGCTGCACCTTCTGGGTGTACTCGTCGAGCGGCTTGAGCGGCTGCGTCGGCGGCTCGGTGATCGCGACCTGCAGGCCGGCGCCGGACCGGTAGGAGAACCGGACCGCGACCTGACGCGGCTGCGCGGTCGGCGACTCCTGCAACCGGCAGATCATGGTGATCTGCTCGATGCCCGCACCGACGGTCAGCGGGGCGACGTGCTGGGCGATCGGCGCCAGCCGGTCGGCGGCGATGTCGAGGCGCGGCCACACGTAGAGCACGACTCGGTTGTTGTCGAGGCGCTTGCGCCCGCGGCCGGCCTGCGCGCTGCGGATGCCGGCGAGGCAGGATGCGACGGCGCGTTCGATCGCCGGCACGGCCTCGATCTCGCCTGCCTCGTCGAACTGCAGCGTCAGGTCCCGGACCTGTGCCATCGCGATCAGGCGCTCGTCGGACGGATTGTCCTTGGCCGCAAGGTGGTACAGGTACGTGTCTGCGGGTGCGGGCAGTCGGGTGCCGTCGAAGTTCTTCAGCCGCCACATGTCCAGGCGCTGCGCGGTCAGGGGGTGCATGCCGCGGATGATGCGGTCCTCGACCAGTCCCTCGGCGTCGTCCGGGCGGAACGTCACCTGGCGCTGGGTGGTCATCGCCCCGGGCACGGTGACCGTGACGGTGACCCGACGCCACGGGGAGGAACCGTTGCGCGCCAACAGGTTCGAGCGCAGCGACTCCGCGAGGGCGTCGTCGTCGGACGGTGCGTCCGGCCAGGTCAGGTACAGGTCGGCGACCAGGTTGACCGGGTTCGGTCCCGCGACCGCGTCGACGACGTCCAGCGACTCGGCCAGCCGCGTGTGCTCGGCGGCCACCGACACCAGGTGCATCTGCTCGCCCGAGAGCTCGAAAGTCCCTGTGACGCAGGGGAGTCCGTGGCCATCGACCGCCTTGACGTCCGCGAGTCCGCGGATCTTGTAGTACTGCCGGGTGACCACCTCGAGGAGGTCGGCCGGAGCGGACCACGGTTCGGCGAGCAGGCCGACGAGCGGCTCCGGGGTGTCGACCATCGCGTCGATCCGTGCGGCACGGTCGGTGGCGCCGGGCAGCTCGGACAGGTACTGCAGGCTGCCCCGCACGCCGTCGTAGATCTGCTCGCGGGCGCGGCGCACGACGGGCTCGTCGAAGATCCGGAACTGCAGGCTCCGGGCCATGTCGCCGATCACCGGCGCGCGGAGCTGGGTGGCGACGATCAGGCGGTCCAGGACCTCTTCGACCTCGGCGGACAGCTCGTCCGTGATGCGGCACTCGCTCAGCCACCGGGAGAGCAGTCCGGTCACGACGGGAACCTGGGCCTCGAGTCGCTGCAGGGCGACGAAGAGCCGGTGCACCGCCTCCTCGAGCTCCGGGGTCCGGTCGAGTTCGACCACGTCGTAGTGCCGCAGCGCGCGGGACAGCTTGGCGCGGAACGACTCCGGCAGTCCCTCCAGCTCGACGTCCAGGGAGCTCAGGAAGGAGTGGAAGTGCTCACGCGGGCTGTGCACGCGCTCGTCGGTGTCGTCGCCGGTGGGCCGGTTCCGGGACAGCTCGCACAGGTCGGCGAACGTGGTGAGCAGCGCCAACTCGGCTCGCGCCAGCGTCGGGTCCGACTCGGGGAGTCGCTGGCGCAGCTCGTCGTACTCGGCGCGCAGCGCCGCCGCGCGGGCCTCGTCGACGTCGAAGCCGGTGATCATGGCGGTCAGCGTCTCGAGATGTGCGAGCGCTTCGGTGAGGTCGTCGCTCTCGAGTGTCTCCGGCGTGGCGAACTCGACCCGGGGAGCCTGCGTGGTGACGGTCTCCTCGGCGACCGGATCCACCCGGAGCAGCGCCGCACCGGCGTCGACCTGGGCGTTCACCGTGGCGAGCACCTCTCGGACGGTGCCCGCGGAGGTCGCCCGGATCGCGGTCTCCATCTTCATCGCCTCGAGCACGACCAGGGTGTCGCCCGCCTCGACCTCGTCGCCGATCGCGACGGGCAGGGCCACGACGACCGCGGGAGAGGGTGCGCGTACGACGCCGGCTTCGTCCTGGCTGATCTGGTGGCTGATGCCGTCGACCTCGACGAGGTGGTGGGCGGGGCCGCTGACCGACACCACGTGGTGGCGGCGACCGCCGACGACGAGCCGGCGTTCGTACTCGCCGAGGCGATCGACGTCGACCTCGACCTCACCGCTGTCGCCGTCGATCCGGTAGCGGTGCGGGCCGACCTGGCCGACCTCGAAGGTGTACGCCTGGCCCTGGTAGCTCAGCTCCACGGACCGGCGCAAGGCGCTCTTGGTGCGGGGACGGCCACCGCGCGCCGACGTCAGGAAGGCGCTGCGCTCGCGTGCCTCCTCGGTCTCGTACACGCCGATCGCGGTGGCGAGCAGCGCGACGGCCGCGGCGGGCGTGGGACCGTTCGCGGTGCCCGTGCCGGTGCGGTCGAGCCACCCGGTGTCGGCGGACGCGGAGATGACCTCCTCACGATCGAGCAGGTCGAGCAGGAACGACTTGGTGGTGGTGCCGCCGTCCAGGACGACCGTGGTCTCGCGCAGCGCCGTGCGCAGGCGGGCGAGCGCCTCGTCGCGGTCCTTGCCCCACGCGATGATCTTGGCGACCATCGAGTCGTAGTCGGGCGGGATCACGTCGCCCTGGGCGATGCCGGTGTCGACGCGCAGGCCGGAGCCGAGCGGGAACTTGAGCAGCTGGACGGTGCCGGGCGCGGGGGCGAAACCGTTGTCGGCGTCCTCCGCGTTCAGACGCGCTTCGACGGCGTGACCGAACTCGGCGGGGCAGTCCCCGACGAGCGGCTGCCCGCTCGCGACGTGGATCTGCAGCTTGACCAGGTCCAGGCCGGTGGTGAACTCGGTGATGGGGTGCTCGACCTGCAGGCGGGTGTTGACCTCGAGGAAGGTGAACACCTGCTGGGACGGCTGGTAGAGGTACTCGACGGTGGCGGCGCCGCAGTAGCCGGCGGCCTTGACCAGTTCGGCGGACACCTTCCGCAGCTGAGCGGACTGCTCGGCGGTCAGCAGCGGGGAGGCGGACTCCTCGATGACCTTCTGGTTCTTGCGCTGGATCGAGCAGTCGCGGACGCCGGGCGCCCACACGTTGCCGTGTGCGTCGGCGATGACCTGCACCTCGACGTGGCGGGCATCGGTGACCAGGCGCTCGATGAAGACGACCGGGTCGCCGAAGGAGCGCTCGGCCTCGCCCTGGGTGCGCTCGAGAGCCAGCTCGAGCTCGTCCTCGGAGTACACCTTGCGGATGCCGCGTCCACCGCCGCCGGAGCGGGCCTTGATGATCAGCGGGTACCCGATGGCCTGGGCATGCCTGCGCGCGTCGGCGCGGGTCTCGACGGGGCCGCCGGACCACGGTGCGACGGGCACGCCGACCTTCTCCGCGAGGAGCTTGGCCTCGACCTTGTCGCCGAGCAGGCGCATCGCGTCGGCCGACGGGCCGATGAACGTGATGCCGAGCCGTGCGCACACGTCGGCGAAGCCGGGGTCCTCGGCGACGAAGCCCCAGCCGACCCAGACGGCGTCGGCGCGGGCCTCGATCAGCGCACGCTCGAGTTCGGCGTGGTCCAGGTACGGCGTCGCGGCCGTGGCGGAGGGCCGGAGGGTCACGCCCTCGTCGGCCTGGCGGACGAACATCGCGCGACGCTCGGCGTCGGTGTGCAGTGCGATGACGGTGATCTGGTGATCGTTCCCAGCGTTGAGCTCGCGGACGGCGCGAATCAGGCGTACGGCTGCCTCGCCCCGGTTGACGACTGCAATTCGTCTGAACATTTGGTTGGCCACCGTTCCCTCTTGCATCGTGTACGTCCACAGTTGTCGGCGCATGTGCACGTCGTCGGGCACATGCGCTGCAGGCTGACAGTCGCGTCGAAGCGCTTCCCGACGCAGAATCCCGGCGCACCGCGGTCGGAGGAATCGGTCGTCGTGCGACCGGTCGGCCGGAGTATCTCCGACGCTCCCTCTGATGTCCGATCGGCGCTACCGATAAGCCAGCATGCATTATTTCGGCGGCGATGTCATGTCGTTACGACATCAACCAACATCCTTCGAACACAACGTGATTCGCCCCCGAGTACTGGCCTTTCTATCCTGTTTCCTGGCTACTTTCGAGTAGCTTTGCGCGTACCCGCGAGTAGCTATTTCGGGCGCCCTGTGGAACACGTTCGGTCGGTGTCTGCGACCCGGGGTTGCAGGTGTCTGCGGGGCGATGGGGTTGGCCCAGGTGAGTTGCGGTGACCGGGGAGTAAGTCCTCGGCCCGCGAGTGGCAGGAGCTCCGCCCCGGGTAGCTGTAACCTCTGGTTTGGACGACCGACTAGTGGTGTCTCGGGACCTGATGGGGTAGAAAACCGTCGACGACAACGAAAAGTGACCATTTTCACATCTTATTGTTACCGGTAGTGGCGGATATCACTTTCACTGCCGCATGTGGGAATGACCCGAATTGCGTGATTGGCGGAAAATGCTGCGACCGATGTCCCCTACCGACTCGATGTTCCTGCTCGGGGAGTCCCGGGAACATCCGATGCACGTCGGCGGACTCGTCCTCTTCGACCCGCCGGAGGGCGGCGACGCCACGGACGTCCGGGAGATGCTCGACGACGCGCTCGCGCGCAACTGGGTCGCTCCCCATCTCCGCCGCCGTCCGCGCCGGTCCCTGACGACGTTGGGGCAGTGGGCCTGGGAGGAGGACGCCGAGATCGACCTCGCCCACCATGTGCAGCACGACGCGTTGCCCCAGCCCGGCGGCATCGCCGAATTGATGGACCTCGTCTCCCGCCTGCACGCCGGACTGCTCGACCGCAGCAGGCCGTTGTGGGAGATGCACCTGATCGAAGGGCTCGCGGACGGACGGTTCGCCGTGTACATGAAGATCCATCACTCGCTGACCGACGGGGTCTCCGCCATGCGGTTGCTGCGCAGCGCGTTGAGCGGGGACGAGTCGGCACGTGGCATGGCCGCGCCCTGGGAGCCGAGAGCCCCCAAGCTCGGCCTGGCCGCGGTCGGCTCGACCGTCGGAGCCGTCGATCTCGCAGGTGCGGCGATCCGCGCCGCCCGTGAGGTCGCCGGCGACGTCGTGGGGATCCTCCCCGCGCTCGCCGACACGGTTGATCGTGCGATCCACGGCCGAGGTGGTTCGCTGTCGCTGGCGTCGCCGTCTTCGCTGTTCAACGTCCCCATCGGGGGCGCCCGCCGGTTTGCCGCGGGGTCGTGGCAGCTCGAGCGGTTGCGGCTGGTGGCCAAGCATGCCGACGCGTCGATCAACGATGTGGTCCTGGCCATGTGTTCGGGTGCTCTGCGCGAATTCCTCGCGGAAGGCGATGCGCTCCCCGCGCAGCCGCTGCACGCGCTGGTCCCGGTCTCACTGCGGCAGCCCTCGGACGGCTCGTCGGGGGAGGAGTCGCGTGGGGGAAACCGGATCGGCGTCCTGACCTGCAACCTCGGGACCGACCTGGACGACGCCGGACGGCGGTTGAGCGCGGTCAGCGCGTCGATGGCGGAGGGGAAAGAGACCATGGTCGCCCGCAGTGCGACCCAGATCCGCGCCATGAGCGCGCTCGGGGTGGCCCCGCTGGCGATGGGAATGGTCCTGGGCAGGCACAGCCCCGTCCGGCCCGCGAACGTGATGATCTCGAATGTCCCCGGTCCCCGTGGCCCCCTGTACTGGAACGGTGCCCGGATGGCCGCGCTGTATCCGCTGTCGATCCCGGTCGACGGGCAGGCGCTGAACATCACCTGCACGAGCACCGACGACGAGATCGCGTTCGGATTGACCGGATGCCGCCGCAGCGTCCCGGACCTGGCGCCTCTCGTCGGGCACCTCGACGACGAACTCGGCCGACTCGAGGAGGCAGTGGGTCTCTGACCGGTCGGTGCCGTACCGCGCACAGGCCGAAGCGCCACGAAGAAGCCGAAGAGTCCGCGCAACTCGACCAGGGAGGTTCTCGATCATGAACCACACCACATCCGGTAGGCATCGCCGCGTCGAGGACGCGGAGCGTTTCCGACTGCGATCGGCGTCGACGATCGCGTTGGCCTCGGCGGTGCCGGCGGCCGCGCCGGCTGCCGTGGTCACCGGATCGTTCGCGGTGTCCGCTCTGATCGCCGTGGGAACCGTGGTCGGGGTGGGACTCGCGGGACTCGTCATCTAGCTCGATTCAGCACGAAAGGGATTGCAGTACACATGAATACGATCGACGCAGCGTCTCCGGCGGATGTCGCCGTCATGTCCGGGAACGCCGCCCACGTCGATGCGGGGCGACAGCCGCGTCCGCCCGTCCGGGGTGCGGGATTCTCCACCGACGAGATCAAGGCGCGCATCGAAGCGATGTTCGCGGACCGCCCCCGTCGCTGACGGCCTCCGGGACCGACGGCCGGTGGACCTGCGCGCCTCCACTAGTCTGGTGCCTTGTGCTGTCCGTTGTTCCGCGCCCGGTGACCGTCCGGGCTCCGTCGAAGGTGAACCTCCACCTGGGCGTCGGTGATCTGCGCGAAGACGGCTACCACGAGCTGACCTCCGTGTTCCAGGCGCTGTCGCTCAGCGACGACGTCACGATCGCGGGCGCCGACGAGCTCACGGTGCGGGTGCGCGGCACGGATGCCGCCGCGGTGCCCACGGACCGGAACAACCTCGTCTGGCGGGCTGCGGAACTGCTCGCGCGACGCGCGGGGCGGGCTCCGAACGTCGCGATCACGATCGACAAGGGCATCCCGGTCGCCGGTGGCATGGCCGGGGGCAGCGCCGATGCGGCGGCCGCTCTCGTCGGGCTCGACGAACTGTGGGGTCTGGGACTCGATCGAGCCGAGCTGTTCACGTTGGGTGCCGAGCTCGGTAGCGATGTCCCGTTCATCCTGCACGGTCTGACCGCGCTCGGTACGGGCCGCGGCGAGAAGCTGCTTCCGGTGTTGTCCCGCAACAGTTTCCACTGGGTCCTCGCCCTCGCGAAGGGTGGTCTGAGCACGCCGGCGGTGTTCCGGGAACTCGACCGGCTGCGCACGGCGGGCGACCCGCCGAGGATCGGCGACGCCGACGACCTGATCCAGGCGCTCGCCTCGGGTGACGCGACGAAGCTCGCCCCGCTCCTCGGCAACGATCTGCAACCCGCGGCGCTGTCCCTCGCGCCGGAACTGCGGCGCACCCTGCGTGCGGGTACGGCCGCCGGTGCGCTCGCCGGGATCGTCTCCGGATCCGGGCCGACCTGCGCGTTCCTGTGTGCCGACGCCGACACGGCAGTCGCGGTCGGGGCCGAGCTGGCCGGGGCGGGCGTGTGCCGCACCGTCCGGGTCGCGCACGGACCGGTGCCGGGGGCGAGGGTCGTGGGCGACGAGACCGAACACCAGCGAACGGAACACTGATGGCCAATCTGATCAACCTCGAGCAGGTCTCGAAGTCCTTCGGCATCAAGCCGCTGCTCGATTCGGTGTCGCTCGGCGTCCAGGAGGGCGAGCGGATCGGTGTGGTCGGCCTCAACGGCGGCGGCAAGACCACGATGCTCGAGGTGCTCGCCGGACTCGAGGAACCCGACGCCGGGCGGGTCAGCCGCGTCGGCGGTCTGCGGATGGCCGTCGTCACGCAGCGCGGCGCCCTCCCCGTCGGCGCCACCGTCGCCGACGTCGTTGTGGCGCCGCTCGGTCTGGCCGAGCACGAGTGGGCGGGCGACGCCCGGATCCGGTCGATCCTCGCGGGCATCGGCATCGACGCCGTCGGGCTGGACCGGGGCGTCGAGGGGCTCTCCGGCGGCGAGCGCCGACGGGTGGCGCTGGCCGCGGCACTCGTGCAGGACCTCGACCTGCTGGTCCTCGACGAGCCGACGAACCACCTCGACGTCGAGGGCGTGCAGTGGTTGGCCGAGCACCTGCTGTCCCGCCGCAGCGCCCTCGTCGTCGTCACCCACGACCGCTGGTTCCTCGACACCGTCGCCACCCGCACCTGGGAGGTCGTCGGCGGCAAGGTCGAGAGCTACGAGGGCGGGTACAACGACTGGATCTTCGCGCGCGCCGAACGCGCCCGGCAGGCCGACGCCGCCGAGGAACGCAGGCAGAACCTCGCGCGCAAGGAACTCGCCTGGCTGCGACGCGGTCCGCAGGCGCGCACGTCGAAGCCGCGCTACCGGGTCGAGGCCGCGGAGGCGCTGATCGCGAACGTCCCACCGCCGCGTGACGCCGTCGCGTTGGCGTCGTTCGCCAAGCGGCGGCTCGGTCGCGTCGTCATCGAACTCGAGGACGTGCGCCTGGCGACACCGGACGGCCGCGAACTCGTCCGGGACCTGACGTGGCGCCTCGCGCCCGGCGAGCGGGTCGGTCTGGTCGGGGTCAACGGTTCGGGCAAGACCACGCTGTTGCGCACCCTCGCGGGGGAGCTCGAGCCCGCGACCGGTCGGAGGATCCAGGGGCAGACGGTCCAGATCGGTTGGCTCCGACAGGAACTCGACGACCTGCCGACCGACATGCGCGTGCTCGACGCGGTCAAGGATGTCGCCGAGCGGATCATGTTGGGCGACAAGGAGATCTCGGCCGGCCAGTTGGCGGAGCGGCTCGGGTTCACCCCGGCCCGGCAGCGCACCCCGGTCGGCGACCTCTCCGGTGGCGAGCGGCGCCGACTGCAGCTGACGCGGGTGCTGATGAGCGAGCCGAACGTACTGCTGCTCGACGAGCCGACCAACGATCTCGACATCGACACACTGCAGCAGCTCGAGGACATCCTGGACGGATGGGCGGGAACCCTGGTCGTCATCAGTCACGACCGGTATCTGATCGAACGGATCTGTGACAGCACCTGGGCGCTGTTCGGCGACGGCAGACTGACCAACCTGCCGGGCGGGATCGAGGAGTACCTGCGCCGGCGGGCGGAGGTGGCGGCGGTGGCGACACCACCGCCGCCGGCTGCCGCTGCCCTGGCGAACACGGGTCCGGTCGTGGTGCGTGACGGCGCCGCGGACCGCGCGGCGCAGAAGGAACTCGCCCGGATCGAACGCCAGGTCGCCAAGCTGTCGGATCGTGAGGACACCCTGCACCAGTTGCTCGCGGCGGCGGCCACCGATCCCCAGGAACTGCAACGGCTCGACGCGGAACTGCGATCGGTGGTCGCGGACAAGGAGTCGGCCGAGGAACGGTGGATGGAGCTCGCGGCCGAGCTCGAATGATCGGTGCCGGCGGTGTCGCCGAGATGCCGACGCACGTTCACCTCCCGAGTACGACGGAAGGCGACTAGGCTTCGCGTCAGGTCGTTCTTGTCGTTCATGGTCCGTCGTGAAAGGCGTGCGTCATGGATCTGGAGGCGCTTGCCGAGATCACTCGGCTCAAGCATCGATACTCGCGAGCCCTGGACACCAAGGACTGGGCCCTGTTCCGGGACACGCTGTTGCCCGACGCGACCGCGACCTACGGTGAGCACCTCAGGTTCGAGGACCGGGACGCATTGTGCTCGTTCATGGAGATCACGCTCGGCCCGCACGTTCTGACCGAACACTTCTGCGGTCAGCCGGAGATCGACGTCGACGGTGACGTGGCGACCGGGACGTGGGTGCTGGCGGACACCGTCATCATTCCCGAGGACGGAATGCTGTTGCGCGGCTCGGCTTTCTACCACGACCGGTACGCCCGCAACGAGGCCGGCCAGTGGCGGATCGCGCACACCGGGTACGAGCGGACCTACGAGATGGTCGTTGCGCTCGCCGACCTGCCGAGCCTGCAACTGACGTCCAACCGCTGGGCGATGGCGATCAACCCGCAACCGGTGGAATAGCGGCACCACCGCATGATCGGCGACCGGTTGGTTCGCGCGGCCCTCAATCCGCTTCCGTCGCTGCCCGTCCGGCGGCGGTCGCGGCCCGAACGAATCGCGGGCCGGACCGTGGTGATCACGGGGGCCTCGTCGGGGGTCGGTGAGGCGGCGTCGATCGCGTTCGCCGCCCTCGAAGCGGATGTGGTGATGGTGGCCCGGGGCACGGACGATCTCGATGCCGTGCGAGCGCGGATCGTTCGGGACGGCGGTGTCGCGTCCACCGTGTCCTGCGATCTGACGGACGTGGCCGCGGTCGACGCCCTGTCGGAACGCGTGCAGGCCGAGCACGGCCCGATCGACGTCCTGATCAACAATGCGGGCCGATCCATCCGCCGGACGGTGGCGGAGTCGGTCGACCGGTTCCACGACTACGAGCGGACGATGGCGCTCAACTACTTCGGCCCGGTGCGGCTGACGCTGGCACTGCTGCCCGCCATGCTCGAGCGGGGTGAGGGCCACGTGGTCAACGTGGCGACGTGGGGCGTGCCGGGCGGGGTGATGCCGAAGTTCGCCGCGTACCACGCGTCCAAGGCGGCGATCGGGGCGTTCGGGCGTGACCTCGGTGCCGAGGTGGGGCCCCGTGGGGTTGCGGTCACGACCGTCCACTTTCCGCTGATCCGGACGCCGATGATCGCGCCGACCGCGGACTACGACTCCATGCCCGCGCTCAGTCCCGCGCAGGCCGCGTCCTGGCTGGTCGAGGCCGTCCGGACCCGACCGGTCGAGATGATGCCCAGTTACGCGGAACTGCTGCGCTGGCTCGGCGCGCTGTCGCCGACCCTGGTCGACGCGGTGGTCCGCCGCGCCGGCATCTGAGCCACCTCCGAGTGTGCACCTGCCGACGCATCGTACGAGTGCCGGCGCAGGGAACGGGACACTCGCGCGCCGGAAGAATCAGTCGGCGGTCGCGACGAGCGGTTCGAGGGTGAGCTCGGGGTGCTCCTTCTCGATGTACTGCAGGCGCCACTTGTCGGAGACCAGCGCGAGCAGCACCCCGTCGGAGCGGGTGAACACCTCGACGCCGCGCTGGCGGCCCAGCTCGGCGGCCGATGCGGCGTCGGTGCGCCGTGCCAGCTGGTACGGCAGCCCTTCCATCCGGGCCTCGACGTTGAACTCGGCCTTCATGCGGGCGGCCACGACCTCGAACTGCATCGGGCCGACCGCCGCCATCACCGGGGACGCGTCGCCGCGGATGTCGTTGCGCAGGATCTGCACGACGCCCTCGGAGTCGAGCTGGTCGACGGCGCGGCGGAACTGCTTGTACTTGCCGGCGCTCTCGGCGCGCAACGTCGAGAAGTGCTCGGGCGCGAACGACGGGATGGGCGGGAACTCGACCTTCTTCTCCGAGAACAGGGTGTGTCCGGGTGCGAGGGCGGTCGCGTTGACCAGGCCGACGACGTCACCCGGGTAGGCGCTGTCGACGGTCGAGCGTTCGCGGCCGAACACGGTCTGCGCGTACTTCGTCGCGAACGGCTTGCCCGTCTGGGCGTGGGTGACGACCATGCCGCGCTCGAAGACGCCGGAGACCACCCGCATGAACGCGAGCCGGTCCCGGTGCGCGGTGTCCATGCCGGCCTGCACCTTGAACACGACCGCGCTGAAGGGGTCGGTGACCGCACGATCGGCGCCGGCGACGTCCGGTCGGGCGTCGGGGGAGGGTGCCAGCGCGACGAGGGTGTCGAGGATCTGCCGGACACCGAAGTTGAGCATCGCGGACGCGAAGATCACCGGCGACGTCTGCCCGGCGATGAACAGTTCCTGGTCGTGGTCCTGCCCGGACGCCGACAGCAGTTCGCTCTCCTCGACCGCGGTCTCCCACGCGGCGCCGTCGCGCGCCGCGGCGCCGTCGGCGTCGAGGACCTCCTCCGGCGCGATCTTCGCGCCGCCCGCGGTGCGGGTGAACCGGATGTACTCCCGCGGGGCACCGTCCTCGCCGCGGCGCAGCAGGCCGCGGAAGTCGCCGGCGATGCCGACCGGCCAGTACAGCGGCGTCGGGGTGAGGCCGATCCGTTCCTGGATCTCGTCCAGCAGTTCGAGCGGCGACTGGCCCGGCCGGTCCCACTTGTTGATCACGGTGACGACGGGGATGCCGCGATGCTTGCAGACCTGGAACAGCTTCAGGGTCTGCGGCTCGAGGCCTTTCGCGGCGTCGATGAGCATCACCGCGGCGTCGACGGCGGTGAGCACGCGGTAGGTGTCCTCGGAGAAGTCGGAGTGACCGGGGGTGTCGACGAGGTTGACGACGTTCGGTTCCTCGTCGGGGTCCGTCTCGGGGGACTTGTAGTTGAACTGCAGCGCGGTCGAGCTGACGGAGATGCCGCGCGCCTTCTCCATCTCCATCCAGTCCGACACCGTCGACTTGCGGCCGGCCTTGCCGTGGACGGCGCCTGCCTCGGCGATCATCTTCGCGTGCAGGGCGAGCGCCTCGGTGAGCGTCGACTTGCCGGCGTCGGGGTGGGAGATGACGGCGAACGTGCGCCGGCGGCCCGCCTCCGCCGCGAGCGCCCTGGCCGATTTGTCGACGGTACCGGCCTCGGTTGCGGGGGCATCGGTCGTCGACGAGGGCTCGGTGGTCACCGGGGCGTTCCTTTACTGGCAGTCGTGAAGTCCTGCTCCGGGGTGTGAGAGCAGTGGCGATGCGCCGGTCATCCAGGTTACCCGGCGTTCGACCGCGCCGAACCGCCACGCTCGCCGAACCGGAGGCGCATGCTTTTCGTGTCAACCAAAGGGTGTGATCTGTAACACGACGGAGTGGATCGAAGGTAATACGTGTAGCGGCCCGGTGAGGAGAACGGGATGAGCAGATTCACCGACGAGATGTACGACACCTCCGCGACCAGCACGCATGGGCTGGTCACCGGTGAGCCGGATCGCCCGGTGCGACAGACGTGGGGCGAGATCCACGAGATCGCCGGGCGCATGGCGGGGGCGCTCGCCGCTGCGGGGGTCGGTCCGGGGGATTCGGTGGGTGTGCTGGCAGGGTTGCCTGCCGAGATCGCGCCGACGTGTCAGGCGGTCTGGATGCGTCGTGGCTCCGTGACGATGCTGCACCAGCCGACACCGCGGACGGATCTGTCGGTGTGGGCGCACGACACCGAGGTCGTCGCGTCGATGATCGGCGCGAAGGCGGTGATCGTCGGTGCCCCGTTCGACGCGGCGGCGCCCGTGCTGGCCGACCGCGGCGTCCACGTCGTCACCATCGAGGGCCTGCGCCTCGGCGAGCCCGTCCCGCCGCTGGACGCGCTCGAGTCCGACGTCGCGCTGCAGCAGCTCACGTCGGGTTCCACCGGGTCGCCGAAGGCCGTGCAGATCACCCACGCGAATTTCTACGTCAACGCCAACGCGATGCTGGATCGGCTCAAGTTCCGGGTCGCCGACGACGTGATGATCAGCTGGCTGCCGCTGTTCCACGACATGGGGATGGTCGGCTTCCTGACCGTGCCGATGCAGATGGGCGCCGAGGTCGTCTGCATCACCCCGCTCGACTTCCTGCGCACCCCCCTGTTGTGGGCTGAATTGATCGGCAAGTACCACGGAACAGTCAGTGCCGCACCGAATTTCGCCTACTCTCTGCTCGCGCGGAGGCTCGAGCAGGCGCCCGACGGCGCCGTCGACCTGTCGTCGATGCGGTGCCTGCTCAACGGCGCCGAACCCGTCGACGCCGACACGATGCTCGCGCTCGCCGCCGCGGGCGCACGATTCGGGCTCGACCCGGCCGCCCTCGCTCCCACCTACGGGATGGCGGAGGTCACGCTCGCGGTGTCGCTGCCGTCGCCCGGACAGGGCCTGGTGCTCGACCCGGTGGATCCCGACCTGCTCGAGGCGATGCAGCACGCGGTGCCGTCGACCAGGGCCGACGCGCGCCGGATGGTCACGCTCGGCACCCTCGTCCCGGCCCTCGAGGGGCGGGTCGTCGACGAGGAGCGTTGCGAGTTGCCCGCCCGGGGTGTCGGGATCATCGAGGTGCGCGGGAAGTCCGTCACGCCCGGCTACCTGACCGTCGACGGGCCCCGGGCGGCCCAGGACGAGGACGGCTGGCTCAGCACCGGCGACGTCGGCTACTTCACCGAGGACGGCCTGGTGGTGGTGTGCGGACGCGTCAAGGACGTCATCATCATGGGCGGACGCAACATCTTCCCGACCGACATCGAACGCGCCGCCGGGACGGTCCGTGGGGTGCGGCCGGGCAACGCGGTCGCCGTGCGCCTGGACGCGGGGCGCAAACGTGAATCGTTCGCGGTGGTCGTCGAGACCAACGCGATCGACGACCCCGACGAGGTCCGGCGGATCGAACACGAGGTCGCGCACGCGGTGTTCGCCGAGGTGGGGGTGCGTCCGCGGACGGTCGCCGTCCTCGGCCGTGGCAGCATCCCGAAGACCTCCTCCGGCAAACTGCGCCGGACGCACTCGGCGTCGCTGCTGCGCTGACGCCCGGTCGGGCCGTCATCGTTGAGGAAAACTGAACGAATCCCGTAGTCGAGTTGCGTTGTTCCGTCCCGTCCCGCTGTGCAGACTCGGATGTGGTCACGAGTGTGGCCCGAGCCGACGCGCACAGGGAGGAGAGCGACGTGTGTGACACCGCCCTCTCCTGCGCGGCTCTCTCCTGTTGTCGCTGACGCGACTCGACGGGCGCTGGGCGCCCTCCGCTGGCGGAGTTCCGATTCTCCGACGAGAAGTCGCTGTTCCCGTGGCCCGCTCGGGCGGGCCACGCGCGTCTGCCTGCCCGATCCGCTGTTTCCCTCCGCTCACGTTCACAAGGAGTTCTGTCAGATGACCCGAAGTTTCGCCGGTAGAGCGAGCGCCTTCGTCGCGGCCGTCGCGGCCGCCGCCATGCTGCTCACCGGATGCGCTGCCAGTCAGTCGGTGGCGGCCGGGACGGGAGGCGATCCGGTGGCGGGCGGCACCCTGCGCTTCGCCGTTCTCGACGCGCCCGCCAATCTGGATCCGCATTCGGGCGGGTCCTACCCGGAGTCGTTGATCACCAGCAACATCACCGACAAGCTCGTCTACCAGGACCCCGACTCCGGAGCGCTCGAGCCGTGGCTCGCGACGTCCTGGGATGTCAACGAGGACCTCACCCAGTTCACCTTCCACCTCCGCGACGGCGTGACGTTCACCGACGGCACCCCGCTCACCGCTGACGTGGTGAAGGAGAACTTCGACCTCCTCGGCTTCGGCAACAAGGAACTCGGCATCGTGCCCGTGTCGGCGTACTGGAACGGGTACGTCGGCACCGAGGTGCTCGACCCGGCGACACTGCGCGTGACGCTCGACAAGTCCAGTGCCGGTTTCCTGCAAGGGCTTTCGATGTACTTCGCGGGAATCCTGGGCCACTCGACCCTGCAGCTGAACAAGGAGCAGCGGGCGCTTCCCCAGAACATCGTGGCCACCGGCCCGTTCGTCGTGACCGAGCATGTCTACCAGGAGAAGACGGTGCTGACGAAGCGGCAGGGCTACAACTGGGCGCCCGAGGGGCGCGGCCACGACGGTGAGGCGTACCTCGACACCGTCGAGATCGTGGTCATCCCCGAGGCCAGTGTCCGGACCGGTGCGCTGCGGTCCGGTGAGGTCGACGCCGTCCTCGACGTCGGCACCACCGACGAGGCGCCGTTGCGTGCGGAGGGCTACCAGATCGTGCCGCAGCTGATTCCCGGTCGCGACATCGCCTTCGACTTCAAGACGGACGTGTTCCCGACGAACGACCGAGCGGTCCGTGAGGCGGTCAAGCTCGGGTGGAGTCGCGACGCGCTCGCGAAGACGGTGCTCACCGACAGCTACAAGCCGTCGTCGTCGGTGGTGTCCGAGCGGGTCCCCGGCTACAAGGACTTCAGTGCGGACCTGGTGGAGGACCAGGCCAAGGCGAAGCAGATCCTCGAGGCCGCGGGCTGGAAGGAAGGTTCCGACGGAATCCGGCAGAACGCGGAGGGCAAGAAGCTCACGCTGAACCTGCTCGGAATCAACAATCTGGTGATCAACAAGCCGGCGTTCGAGCTGATCCAGCAGGATCTCCGTGACATCGGCGTCGACCTCCAGCTGCAGGTGCTGCCCATCCCGGACTACACTGCGGCGTCGAAGATCCAGGGCAAGTGGAACATTCAGGTCTTCAACACCAGCCGCTCCGATGTCGCGGTGCTGGAACAGACCTACTCGCCGCTGTTCACCAACGGTGCGAACATCGCCCCCGACAGCCCGATCCGGCAGCAGGCGATCGACACCTTCCGTGCCGTGAACGAGACGCTCGATCCGGCTGCGCGTGCGGCCGCGGCGGCCACCGCCCAGGACTTCGTGCTCAATCAGGAGATCCTCACGGTGCCCGTCTACAACCCCGCCCAGGTGACCGCGGCGAACCCCAAGGTCCACAACGTGGACTACGAAGCTCAGTCGCGAAATGTGTTCTACGACACCTGGATCGAGCAGGGGTAGTCTCGTGGGACGGTACATTCTCGCGAAGTTCGGGCAGGCGCTGTTCGTGGTGTGGGCCGCGTACACGATCACCTTCGTGCTCCTCTACGTGCTGCCCTACGACACCGTGGACCTGATGTTCGACCCCGCCGAAGCGGAACTGGTCAGCGAGGCGGACAAGGCTGCGGCGCGGGTGCATTTCGGGCTCGACCAGCCACTGGTGCTGCAGTACCTCAGCCGGCTGTTGTCCGCACTGCACGGTGACTTCGGGCACTCGGCGCGGACCGGTGAGAACGTGTGGTCGATGATCCTCGCGGTGCTGCCGCAGACCGCGATCCTCGCCGCGTTCGCGCTGCTGCTGGCCGTGGTGTTCGCCTTCGTGATCGCACTCACCGCGGCCTACACCCGGAACCGGTGGCTCTCGCAGACGATCGCGGCGCTGCCCGCGGCCGCCGTGTCGGTCCCCGTGTTCCTCGTGGGACTGGCCGTTCTGCAGGTCTTCTCGTTCCAGTTGCGGTGGTTCCCGCCGATCGGCAACGACGGGTTCGCGTCACTGGTCCTGCCCGCGGTCACCCTCGCGATACCGGTGTCCGCCCCGATCGCGCAGTTGCTGCTGAAGAACTTCGAGATCGGTTTGGGTGCACCGTACGTCACGGTGTCGGTGGCCAAGGGTGCCACCCGATTGTGGGTGCTGGTGCGCGACGTCCTGAAGAACGGCAGTCTTCCTGCCCTGACGATCGCCGGCCTGACCCTCGGCAACCTGCTCGCGGGCGCGGTCATCGTCGAGACGATCTACTCGCGGTCGGGGCTCGGACGGCTGACCGAGACGGCCGTCCGCACCCAGGACATCATGCTCGTGCAGGCCGTGGTCGTGTTCGCCGCGATCGTCTTCGTGGTGGTCAATCTCATCGTCGACATCATCTATCCGCTCCTCGATCCGCGGCTGCGTTCGCGGGTGCTGGCCGGGTAAGGGGGAATCTCGTGACCGCAACTCTCGACGCGCCCGTCGTGACACCGCCCCTCCCGGACCGGTTCGCCGGGTCCGTCGCCCGCGCCGCCCGCCGTGCGGTCGCCAGTCCCGGGTTGGTGCTGTCCTGGCTGGTGATCGTGACTGTCGTCCTGTGGGCGCTGGTACCGGAGTGGTTCACCTCGTACAGCCCGTACGAGGGTGACGTGGACGCCAGTTTCAGTCCGCCGAGCCTCGAGCACCTGTTCGGTACCGACCGGCTCGGCCGGGACCTGCTCGCCCGCACGATATACGGGGCGTCGACCACGTTGACCGCGACGCTGCTCGCGGTGCTCGTCGGATTCGTCGTCGGGTCCCTGGTCGGACTGCTGAGCGGATTCGTCGGCGGTCGCGCCGACGCGATCATCATGCGGTTCGTCGATGTGCTGCTTGCGATTCCCGCGCTCCTGCTCGCCATGACGGTGGTCACCGCGCTCGGCTACGGAACCCTCAACGTCGCTCTTGCCGTGGGCATCTCCGCGGTCGCCGCCTTCGCGCGGGTGATGCGCTCGGAGGTGCTCAAGGTCGCCCAGAGCGAGTACGTCGAAGCGGCGTACGGATCCGGGGCGGGCTTCCGGCGTGTCGTCGTCCGGCACGTCCTGCCGAACTCGGTCGCGGCGGTGCTGTCACTGGCAGCACTCGAGTGCGGTGCCGCGATCCTCGCGGTCGCGGCGCTCGGGTTCCTCGGCTACGGCGCACCACCGCCGGAACCCGAATGGGGTCTGGCCGTGTCGGAGGGCCGCGACTACCTCGCGACCTACCCGTACATCTCGATCCTCCCCGGCGTCGTCATCGCCGTGGTCGTGCTCGCCACCAACCGCATCAGCAAGTCACTGGGAGACTAGTCATGGACCAGCAGTCAGGCAGCCCGCTCCTGCGGATCGACGACCTTCGCGTGCGCTACCGCTCCGCGCACAGTCCCGGCACCGTCGCGGTCGACGGTGTGAACCTCGCGGTGGGGCCCGGCGAGTTCGTCGCCGTCGTCGGCGAGTCGGGGTCGGGCAAGAGCACGACGATCCATGCGGCGCTGCGGCTGCTGCCGTCCTCCGCCTCGATCGAAACCGGTTCGGTGCACCTCGGCGGGCACGACGTCACCCGGTGGAAGGACCGCCGGCTGGTGAGCCTGCGCGGGCCGTTCGTCGGGTTCGTCCCGCAGGATCCGGGAACGTCGCTCAACCCCGTCAAACGGATCGGCAAGCAGGTGCTCGAGGCGATCCGGCTGCACCGCAAGATCGAGACGGGCCCGGCGCGTGACCTTGCGCTCGAGAAGTTGCGCCTCGCCGGGCTGGGCGACGTGGAGCGCATCTTCGACCAGTTCCCCCACGAGTTGTCGGGCGGAATGAAGCAGCGGGTCCTGATCGCCATCGCCCTGGCCAGCGATCCCGCACTGCTGGTGGCGGACGAGCCGACGTCCGCTCTCGACGTGACGGTGCAGAAGGTGATCCTCGACCACCTGGCGCACCTGCGTGACACTCTGGGCCTGGGCGTGCTGCTCGTGACGCACGACCTCGGGGTGGCGTTCGACCGGGCCGACCGGGTGGTGGTGATGCAGCACGGTCGGATCGTGGAGCAGGGCCCGACCCGGCAGGTGATCGAGAACCCCGCCCGGGAGTACACCCGTTCGCTCGTCGCGGCGGCGCCGTCGTTCCGGGACCTTCGGCTCGGCCCCTCTCCGCTCGCGGTCGAGGCCGGGGCGGGCCGACCACGTCCCGCGGACCACCCGATCCTGGAGATCAAGGACGTCGAAAGGCATTTCCGGGTGGCCGGTTCGGGCGCCAAGGCCACGGTGTTCACCGCGGTCGACGCGGTCTCGCTCACGGTGACCGCAGGGACCACCCACGCCGTGGTGGGGGAGTCCGGTGCGGGCAAGTCCACACTCGCCCGGATCGCCGTGGGCCTGACCCGCCCCGACGCGGGTGAGGTCTGGTTCGACGGGACCGAGATCGGCGGTCTGTCCTCGCGTGGCCTGCGGCCGGTGCGACGGAAGGTGCAGCTGGTCCGGCAGAATCCGTACGCCTCACTCGACCCGAAGTTCACGGTCGAACAGATCGTGTCCGAACCGCTCGCCGCATTCGGAATCGTGGACGGTCGTGCCCGTCGCCGTGCCCGGGTCGTCGAGCTGCTCGACGCCGTGGCCCTCGACGCCGGTCACCTGCACCGCAGGCCGGCCGAACTGTCCGGGGGCCAGCGCCAACGTGTCGCGATCGCCCGTGCCCTGGCGGCGGACCCGGCCCTGGTCGTCCTCGACGAGGCGGTGTCGGCCCTCGACGTCTCGGTGCAGGCACAGATTCTGCAGCTGCTCGTCGACCTGCAGGCGGAACTGGGCCTGACCTACCTGTTCGTCACCCACGATCTCGGTGTGGTCCGTCTGGTCGCCGACGACGTCACCGTCATGCGGGCGGGGCGGGTGATCGAAACCGGACCGGTCGCGGACATCTTCGCCGCGCCCCGCGACGAGTACACCCGCAATCTGCTCGACGCGGTTCCCGGGGAGAACCGCAGCCTCGCGACGGTGTGAAGCTCCCGCCGCCTCGCCAGAATCGCGGTGATCGCAATGGTGGGCGCGGTGGAGGGTGGCGGGAAGAATCGGTGGTGGCCACCCGGGGTCGTCCGGGTGGCCACCCGAACGGCCCCGTCCGGCCGGTTCGCCACCGAGCATCGAGGTCTGCCTGTGTACGACATACGACGGTTGGTGTTGCTCCGTGACCTCGCCGAGCACACGACGATGACGGCTGTGTCCGAGTTGCACGGAATCACGACATCGGCGGTCTCGCAGCAACTTCGGATTCTCGAGGAAGAGGTGGGTGCCGTCCTGACCCGCCGGGAGGGTCGGGTTCTGCGCCTCACCCACGCCGGGAGGGTCCTTGTCGATCACACCGCGAGGGTCGTTGCGGCGCTGGAGGAAGCGGAATCCGCGGTGGCCGCGACCGGGGAGTCCGTGACCGGGGTGCTCACGCTCGCGACCTTCCAGACCGCGCTCACCCGAGTCGCATTGCCCGTCGTGGCGCGCCTGCGGCGGGAACACCAGGACCTGCGGGTGCGGGTGGTCGACGCGATGCCGGTGAACTCGGTGCCGGCCGTGCGCCAGCAGGAGGTCGATCTCGCGATCACCTACAACTACTCGTTCCGTGCCCGCGACCTGCCGACGGGCTTGTCGTCGGAGTACCTCTTCGACGATCCGCTCGTGCTGTTGGCTCCGGCCCCGCTGCGGGAGGAGATCCGGCAGCACGGACTGTCGGCCGCATCGGACGTCGACTGGATTGCCGCGGCCGACGGTGCGCCCTCGGTGGCGTCCGTCATGTTCGCTTGCCGCCAAGCAGGTTTCACGCCGCGCATCGAGCACCGTTGTGGCACGTTCACCGGTATGGCCGAGATGGTCGACGCCGGGTTCGGTGTCGCCGTGGTTCCCGAGATGGTCGTGTCCGACGCGCATCGGCACCTCGTCACCGGCCCGGTTGCCAACGGCGCCAGGCAGATCGGTGTCACATACCGGCAGGCGTCGCTCGAGCGGCCTGCTGTCGCTTCGGCGATCCGGGCACTGCGCATGGTCGCCGCGCCCCTGCGTCTGGTCTCGTGAAGGGGCCGATCTCGAACATATGCTTAACGATTCTCGTAGCCGCAGTGCCTTGTTCGCCACCTCCGGATGTTCGAGACTGAGATGAAGTGTGAATTGTTCTCGGACTCAGGCGAACACGCGTGACGTCCGTCCTCGAGTGCGGCCCGCTGCAGCAGGCCGACCGTTACCGTCGGATTGGTGGCCATGAGTTCCTCCCTGCACCTGAACATTTCCCTACTCACGCCGGGTCACTTCCGCGGCTCGTGGAGGGTGGCAGGCAACAGCCCCGGCGACTTCGTCGACCCCGCGCACTTTCGGCGCCTGATCCGGATCGCCGAACGCGGGCACCTCGACGCGGTGTTCGTCGGTGACAGCCCGGCACTGTCCGGGGACATCGCGCACGCGCCCCAGCTGGGACTGGACCCCGTCGTCATGCTCGCCGACGCCGCGGCGGGCACCGAGCACATCGGGGTGATCGCGACCGGCTCGTCGACCTACAACGATCCGTACAACCTCGCCCGGCGCTACCTCTCGCTCGACCACCTCACCCGGGGTCGGGCCGGCTGGAACGTGGTGACCACACAGCTTCCCTCCGCCTCCGCCAACTTCGGGTACGCGGAGCCCCCGGAGAAGACGGAGCGGTACCGGCGTGCGGACGAGTTCGTCGAGGTCGTCACCGCACTGTGGAACGGGTGGGACACCGACGCCGTGGTCGGCGACGCGGCCTCGGGGCGGTTCGCCGATCCGGGCCGGATCCGCGGCCCCCGCCACCACGGCGAGTGGTTCTCCGTCGAGGGACCGCTGCCGCTGCCGCGTTCACCACAGGGCAGGCCGTTGCTGGTGCAGGCCGGGGCGTCCGAGGGCGGGCTGGCCCTGGCGGGCAAGTACGCCGATCTCGTGTTCTCGGCGGCGCAGACCGTCGACGTCGCCCGGACACTGCGTGAGGACATCCGAGCTCGCGCGGCAGCGCACGGGCGCGATCCCGACCGGGTGAAGATCTCGACCGGCCTGATCACCGTCGTCGGAGGCACCGAGGAGGAGGCGCGGCGTCGCGAAGTGGAACTACGCGAGACCATTCCGCTCGAACCCGCGCTTCGGCAGCTGGCCGCGCAACTCGGGTTCGACGAGAACGCACTCGAGCTCGACACCGTCCTGCGCGCCGGAGACCTCCCACAACCGGCCTCGGGGGCACCGCGGTCGGCCGGCTTCTCGGCCAGCACACACGCACTGCTGGCCGAGAAGCCGCATACCGCACGCGAGCTCATCCACCGGTTCGCCGGTGGCGCCGGCCACCAGCTCGCGGTGGGAACGGGTGAGCAGATCGCGGACCGCATCGAAGCCTGGTTCCGCAGCGGTGCCACCGACGGATTCACGATCATGCCGGGTGAGGTCGGTTCGGGTCTCGAGGCCTTCGTCGAGCAGGTCGTGCCCCACCTGGTCGCCCGCGGGCTCTTCCGCGACGAGTACACCCACCGCACCCTGCGCGGCAACCTGGGTCTCGAGCTGGCCGGGACCGAGGACCACGCGGATCTCGACATCACCGTCGGCTGACCGGACTGCCGCGAAAGGACACCTGACATGACTGCCGGACTGAGCGCGCCCGCACGCCCCGTTCTGGACGAGGCGCGGTTCGAGGAAACGTTGGCCTTCGTCGCGTCCCGCGCCGAGTACCACGACCTCACCGGAGAATTCCCGTTCGACTCGTTCGACGCCCTGCGCCGGATCGGTGCGCCCGCGCTGACCGTGCCGGTCGAGTACGGCGGCGGTGGCGCCGGGATCGCCGAGGCCGTCGAGGTGATCGAGCGGATCGGAGCCGCCGACCCGTCGGTCGGCCTGATCCTGCAGTGGAACTACACCAATCACCTGGCGCTGCAACACCCGGACAGCCCGTGGCCGGACGAGTTGAAGGCCGAGGTCTTCCGGACCGCGGTCACCGAAGGGGCACTGATCAACGGGCTGGCCGTCGAGCGGGAGCTGGGCAGCCTGTCGCGGGGCGGGGTTCCCGCGACCACGGCGACCCGGCTCGCGGACGGCAGCTGGCGGATCGACGGTGAGAAGGCCTACGCCACCGGCATTTCCGGCCTGCGCTGGTTCACCGTCACCGCGACCACCGCGGAGCCGTCGCCCCGGGTCGCGACGTTCCTGTTCGAGCGCGACACTCCGGGATGGCGGGTGGAACGGACCTGGGACCACCTCGGCCTGCGGGCGTCCGACACCCAGACAGTGGTGTTCGAGAACGCTCGCATCCCGCACGCGCGGCTGGTCGACGTCCGGGATCCGGGCGGGAAGCCGCGGGGTGCGGGCAGGGTGGCGCTGCCGCTGCTGTTGGCCGCCAACTACAACGGGGTCGCGGTCGCGACCCGCGACTGGCTCGTCCGATACCTGCACACGCGGGTGCCCACGGCGCTCGGAGCGTCCCTGGCGACGGTGCCCCGATTCCACGATCGGGTCGGCGAGATCGAGGCGCAGCTGCAGACCAGCCGGGCAGTGCTCCGCCAGGCCGTCGCAACGGTCGAATCGGGGGGACCGCTGCCGGGACTCGCCAAGCACGTCGCGACCACCACGGCGATCAGGATCACCGAGTCGGCCCTGGACCTGACCGGCAATCCCGGGTTGTCCCGCAGCCGCCCGCTCGAACGTCACCACCGCAACGCGATGGTCGGCCGGATCCACACCCCGCAGAGCGACCTCCTGCTCGCGAACCTCGGGAAGGCTGCACTGGCCGAGGGCGCCCCCGAGGGGGTGCCCGCTTGAGCAGGCAGGTGCACCTGGCGGTCAACATTCTGGGCGCCGGCGTGTTCGGCGGATCGTGGCGGTTCCCCGGCACCGATCCGGAGGCGAGTTTCCGGCTCGATCACTACCTCGACATCGCCCGGAAGGCGGAGGCGGCGAAGTTCGACGCGATCTTCCTGGCCGACGGCCCGGCGGTCGCCGACGACGTGAGGTACCGGCCGTTCAACAGTCTCGAACCGTCGGTGGTGCTCGCCGCGGTCGCCGCCGCGACCACCGCCATCGGACTGATCGGCACGCTGTCGTCGAGTTACAACGATCCGTACGACGTCGCGCGCAGATTCGCCACGCTCGACCACCTGAGCGGGGGTCGCTCGGGGTGGAACGTGGTGACCACCGCGGGTCGAAGTGCGGCGCGCAACTTCGGATTCGACGACGCCCCCGACCACGCGGTGCGCTACGCGCGGGCCGCCGAGTTCGTCGAGGTGGTGCGCAAGCTCTGGAACAGCTGGGAACCGGACGCGCTGGTGGGCGACAAGGGCAGCCGGCGGTTCGCCGACACCGGCAAGATCCACCGCACCGATCACCACGGGCCCCACCTGGACGTCGCGGGGCCGCTGAACGTGCCGCGATCACCGCAGGGTGAGCCGGTGATCGTCCAGGCGGGTGCGTCGACGGACGGGCGAGCGCTGGCCGCGCACGTCGGGGAGGTCGTCTTCACGGCCGCACGGACGGAGGAGGAAGCGGGGGAGTACTACCGGGACGTGAAGGCGCGGGCCGACGGACTCGGACGCAGTGCCGACGGCGTCGTCATCCTTCCCGGGCTCTCGACAGTGATCGGCAGCACCGAGGCGGAGGCCCGCCGCCGCCGCGACCTGCTCGCCGAACTGGTCCCCCCGGAGCTCGACAGCGGTGCCGGACACCGGATCGTGACGGGCACACCCGAGCAGATCGCCGACGCGATCGTCGACTGGGTCGACAAGGGTGTCGCCGACGGATTCAACCTGATGCCGGACGTACTGCCCGGGGGCTTCGACGACTTCACCGAGCACGTGGTCCCGATCCTGCAGCGGCGCGGCCGATTCCGCACCGAGTACCGGAGCACGACCTTGCGGGGCCACCTCGGTCTCGCCGTTCCCTCGCACAGCGTGCCCGCCGGCCGCGATGCGGGGCAGCGGGTGGTGGCGTGATGCGTCGCGATCGGACACTGCACTTCCTCGTCAACGTCGGCAGCGCCGGCTATCACCCCGCCGCCTGGCTCGATCCCGCGCTGACACCGGACGCGTTCATCCGTCTCGACCACTACCAGGCGGTCGCCGCGGTTGCCGAACGCGGTCTGCTCGACGGATTGCTGTTCCCCGACATACCCGTTCAGCAGCCGGGCATCGCGCGAGCGCCCGCGGCCACCCTCGATCCGGTTCTGGTGACCAGCGCACTCGCCGTGTCCACCGAACGCGTCGGACTGATTCCCACCGCGAGTTCGTCGCTGAACCTGCCCTACAACCTGGCCCGGCGGATCCTGTCCCTCGATCACGTCAGTGGGGGCCGCTCCGGCTGGAACGTGGTGACCACGTTCGAACCGAACGCCGCCCGCAACTTCGGTGTCGAGTACCTTCCCGCACGGGACGAGCGTTACCGGCGTGCCGGTGAATTCGTCGAACTCACGAAGCGACTGTGGGACAGCTGGGAGGAGGGCGCGGTCATCGGCGACCAGGAGTCGGCGCGATTCGCCGACCCCGACAAGGTGCACGCCGTCCGCCACCGCGGGGAGTTCTACGCCGTCGACGGACCGCTGAACGTCACCCGTTCGCCGCAGGGGCGGCCGGTCCTCGTGCAGGCCGGTGCGTCTGCGCAGGGCCGTGCGTTCGCCGCCGCTCATGCGGAGGTGGTGTACGCGACGCAGTTCGGGCTCGACGCGGCACGGGACTTCGCCCGCGACGTGCGCGGTACTGCTGTCCGGCTCGGCCGCGATCCCCGGGCGATCCGGATCCTGCCGGGGCTGGTTCCCGTGGTGGGCAGCACGACCGCGGAGGCACAGGCGCGGTTCGACGCGCTGCAGGGGCGCCTGCATCCCGACAGCGCGCCGGTCCGGACGCTCGCCCGGTGGCTCGGGTATCCCGACGCCGTCCTCGACCTCGACGCGCCGCTGCCCGATCAACTGCGGGTCCTTCCCGCGGATCGGATCGGGCCGGAGGGCTTCTTCGCCTCCCTCAGCCGGTACGCCGCCGACACCGGTCACACGGTGCGGGCCCTGCTGTCCGAGTTCCTCGGCGGGCACCGTGTTCTCGTCGGGACACCGGAGCAGGTGGCCGACCACATCGAGTCGTGGTGGCGGGCCGGGGTGGTGGACGGATTCACCATCATTCCGGCCGTGCTGCCGAGTCACCTCGAGGACTTCGTCGACCATGTCGTCCCGGTCCTCCAGGCACGCGGACTGTTCCGGTGCGCCTACGAGACCGAGACCCTGCGGGGGCATCTCGGGCTCCGCGAGCCCGTCAACTCGTTCGCCCGCACCTGATCTCGCGACGAGTTGCCGATGACTTTCCGCACAGTTCCCCGTCCCCCCGACCGTGACGACCCCGACGATCCTGACGACCGCGACAACCTCGATTCGGCGGGGTCGCGCTCGGTGCTGCGCGACGGCCTCCGGGTGATGGCGCGCGGCAGCCGGGCCCACCCGGTCGCGACGCCGCTGTCGTTCGCGGCCGGGATGGTGAACGGGGCCACGATGGTGCTCAGCGCCGTCGCGATCGGCTGGGCGACAGACCATCTCGTCCTCCCGGTGTTCGACGGACAGGACGTCCCGGTCGGTGTCTGGGTGACCGCCGCAGCCCTGATCCTCGGCGTGTCGCTGCTCCGGGTCGCAACGATCGTCACCCGTTCGCTGGCGGCCGCCGTGGTGCAGTTCGGTGCGCAGTCGAACACCCGCCGTGCCCTGGTGCGCCAGTTCGCGCGACTGGACGTCCGCTGGCACCGCCGGCACTCGTCGGGACAGTTGCTGTCCAATGCGGTGTCCGACGTCGAGGCGCAGTGGTTCCCGATGCAGTTCTTCGCATTCGCGGCGGGCAGCGTCTTCATGCTGGCCGTGGCACTGGTGAACATCGTCCGGATCGACCGGTACCTCGCGCTGGTGGCGGCGCTGCTGGTCGTGGTGATCCTCGCCGCGAACCTGGGTTTCCAGCGGGTGATGTCGCCTCGGGCCCGGGCGGCGCAGCGGGCGAGGGCCGACGTCAGCTCGGTGGCGTTCGAAGCGATCGAGGGCGAGCAGGTGGTCCGGACACTCGGTGTCGCCGCGGACGAGTCGGCACGTTTCCGGCGGGCGTCTCGGCGATCCCGCGACAGCAATACGCGGATGGGTGATGCCCGAGCCGTTTTCGATCCACTCGTGGAGCTGGCGCCGACCGCGACGGTTCTCGTGGTCCTCGTGGTGGGTGTGGGCCGGGTGTCGTCGGGAGCACTGTCGGTCGGCACCCTGGTCGAGACGGTCTACCTGTTCCTGACGATGGCGATGCCGCTGAGCATCATCGGCCGATTCCTCGGCGTCGTTCCACTCGCGGTGGTCGGCGACCATCGCACCGGGCGGGTGATCGAGGCGACGCAGTACGCGCGGTCCGGCACCGCCGAACTCACGGGACGGAGACCGATCGCGGTGCGGCTGGACGACGTGACCTATCGCCACGGTGACACGTCCGAGTCGGTGTCGGTGATCGGTCCCGTCGATCTGACCGTCGACGCCGGCGCCGTCGTCGCGATCGTGGGCGCGACGGGGTCGGGCAAGTCGACCCTCGTACGGCTCCTCGCGCGAACCGTCGACCCGGACAGCGGAACCGTGAGTTACGACGGCACGGATGTGCGGACACTGGCTCCCGGGCAGGTCGAGTCGCGAGTCGCCGTGGTGCCGCAGCAGGCCTTCCTGTTTGACGACACCATCCGCGAGAACGTCACCGTCGGACGCGACATCGACGACGAATCGGTGTGGCGCGCCCTCCGCCTCGCGGAGGCGGACGGGTTCGTCCGCCGCGACCCGGCCGGACTGGACGCCCGGGCCGGAAAGCTGGGTGCCTCACTCAGCGGTGGGCAACGGCAGCGGATCGCGCTCGCCCGCGCTCTCGCCGGGGACCCCCTGCTCCTGGTGCTCGACGACGCGACCAGTGCGCTCGATCCCGCAGTCGAACGGGACGTCCTCGACAACATCCGGGCGCATGTCGTCACCGAACGCGGGCCCGCACGCCGCTGCACCGTCGTGATGACCGCGGCACGGAAGTCGTCGGTGGTACTCGCCGACCAGGTGATCCTCCTGGACGGAGGGACCGTGGCGGACACCGGCACCCACGCCGATCTCGTCGAGCGGAATGCCGGGTACAGCGCGATCGTCGAGGCCTACGCCGAGGCACTCGACGAGGTGCTGCCGGACCCCGTGGCCGGGAGCGGGCGATGACCGGCGCCGTCGGCAGGGTCCGGGCCTCGGCGGCCTCCCTGCGTGCGGGATTCGCCTACACGCCAGGACTGTTCGCGGGAATCTGGCTGACAGCCCTGCTGGCCGTCGCGGGCGCGGGTGGCCGCATCGTGGTCCCGTTGACGGTTCAGTTCGCGCTCGACCGGGGCCTGGCCGACCGGTCCGGGGACTCCGGACACGTGCTGCCGACGGCGGTGACGGTCGGTGCCGCCGCCGTCGCCGTCGCGGGGGTGTCGTCGTGGCTCGTCTGCCGCCGGTTGATCCGCACCACCGAGACCGCACTGGCGAATCTGCGGGAACGAGCGTTCGCGCACGTGTTCGCCCTGGAACCGGGCTCGCTGGACGACTCGAAGCGGGGTTCGCTGGTGGCGCGGGTGACCAGTGACGTCGACACCGTCTCGCAGTTCACCCAGTCGGGCGGCGTCACCATCGTCACGAACCTCGCGCAGATGCTGATGGCTGCGACGGTGATGCTCGTCTACAGCTGGCCGCTCGCCCTCGTCGTCATCGGGGTGTCGCTGCTGGCCGCGGTCGTGATGAGGGTGGCGCAGCGGGTGATCGCGCGGCGCTTCGGTGAGGTGCGGGTCGCGGTCGGGGACCTCTACGACGGCGTCTCGGAGATGCTGCACGGTGTGGAGGTCACGCGCGCATACGGAGCGACGGACCGCGTCCACGCCCGGGTGGACGCGTTGATCACCGACACCGAGCGCGCCCTGCTGCGCGCGCAGCGGCCCCTGAGCGTCAACATGTCCCTCGGAGAGACGGCGAGCGGCCTGATCACGGCCACCGTGGTGCTCGTCGGCGCGGCCGCCGGAGCCGGACACATCGGCTGGCTCGACCTGACGGCCGGGCAACTCGTCGCCTTCCTGTTCCTCATCACGTTCTTCGTGCGTCCCTTGCAGTTCACCGTGTCGATCCTCGGGGAGTCTCAGAGTGCGGTGGCCGGTCTGCGGCGGGTGCTCGGCCTGCTCGCCGAGCCGGCGGCGGTGGTGACGGACGATGCCGGGATCCCGCTGCCCGAGGGCGGAATCTCGGTCCGGCTGCGCGGCGTCGAGTTCGGGTACACACAGGGCACTCTCGCGCTGCATCCCCTCGATCTGACCATCGCGCCGCACGAGCACGTCGCCGTGGTCGGCGAAACCGGTTCGGGCAAGTCCACGTTCGCCAAACTCGTCACACGCCAGTTGACGCCGACGGGCGGGGTGATCGAGATCGGGGGTGTCGACTCCCGGATCGTCACCGACACCTCGCTCGCGCGCCGGATCGCGATCGTGCCCCAGGACGCGTTCCTGTTCGATCGCAGCGTCGCCGACAACATCGCGCTCGGACGTCCGGGCGCGACCCGACGCGACGTGGAGGACGTCCTCACGGACCTCGGTCTGCGCGGATGGGTGGACGGCCTCCCCGACGGTCTCGACACTCTCGCAGGAAGCCGCGGTGAGGCGCTCTCCGCCGGGGAGCGGCAGCTGGTCGCGCTGGCGCGGACGGCGCTGGTCGACCCGGATCTGCTGGTGCTGGACGAAGCCACCAGCGGGGTGGACCCGGCCACCGACGTCCGGGTGCAGCAGGCCCTCACGCGCCTGACCAAGGGACGCACCACCGTCACGATCGCCCACCGGATGATCACCGCGGAGACGGCGGACACCGTCGTCCTGTTCCACGAGGGCAGACTCGTCGAGCGCGGTTCGCACGCCGACCTCGTCGCCCGAGGCGGCCGGTATGCGGCGCTGCACGCAGCCTGGGAGTCGATGAACAGCCTGTGATCCGGGTGCGCGGTCCGGCGGCGGGTGTCGGCGTCACCTTGGAATCAAGTCGAGTGGAACGCTTCACCAAGGAGGTGGGCCGACCTAGCGTGAAGACGTTCCTCGCCCGACATCTGGACGGAGCAGACATGAACGCACATGCGGCCCACAACGATCCGAGGGCACCACATCCGATCGTCGGCCTGGCAATGGATTCTGCCTTCGCCGCCGACCTGCTCGACCCGCGGACGCCCGGGACGGCCACCGAGTTCGGTCGTGGCGTCGACGCGGCGGGGATCGACTTCCTGCTGATCGGACGCGATCGACTGGTGGCCGAAGGCTCCGATGAGTCGACGCTCGATCCCACCGTCGCGGCCACCGTGCTGGCCCGGCACACGCGACGCACGGGCCTCGTCGTGACCGCGGCCCCGGGTCGGGACCACCCCTACAACGTTGCGCGCCGGCTGGCGTCGCTGGACCACGGATCGAGGGGTCGGGTGGGCTGGCTGGTCGGAACGGCCGACGATGCCGTCCCACACTCGGCGGCGGTGTGGACCGGCGCAGACCCGCTCGAGGCCGCCGTGGACGCCGTCGCGGTGGCACGGTCGCTGTGGCGGAGCTGGCCGGCGGACAGCATCGTCGACGACCGGCAGCGCGGTGTGTTCGCGCGATCCGACCGCATCGCCTACATCGACCACGACGGCGCCTACCGGGTGTCGGGTCCGTTGAACGTGGTCGAGCCGCCGCAGTCGCAGTTGCCGGTGTTCTGGGCGCCGCGCGGCGAACGGGAACTGCAGGCGGCGCGTCGCGTCGCGGACGTGGTGGTGGTCCGAGACGAGGACGCTGCCGGCCGTTACCGGGCGGCGGCCCCGGATCCGGTACGCGAGCAGGCGCTGCTCGTCGACGTGCAGTGGGAGACCGGGATCGGCGACCGCCGCACCCTGACGTCGTCCGACGGCGTCCTCGTCCACGGCGCCACCTCCGACACCTGGCCGGACGTCCTCGCGTCGATCGCGCGTCCGGCAGCCGAGGGCCCCGGGGTGACCCTGCGCGACCTCGTGGGCCTGCCCAGTCCCGACCTGGCGAGTCCCGGTGTTCGGTTTGCCTTTTCGGTTTCCTGACCCATTCGAAGACAGGAGTGAACAATGACAACAGTTGCCCCCGAGATCCGTCCGACCGACACCGCCGTACCGCAGCCCGGTTCGGCGGAGCTGGCCGCGATCATCGAGGAGATTCGTGTCGATGCGGTGGCACGCCGCGCCGCCGGCGGTACCGAAGGGCCGCACCGTGCGGTCGAGTTGGTGCGCCGACACCGGCTCGGCGCGGTCCGGGTGCCCCGGGAGCTGGGCGGTGGTGGCTACACCCTCCAGCAGTTGTTCGATCTCGTGATCGATCTCGCCGAGGCCGACCCGGACGTCCCGCACATCGTGCGCGTCCACTACGGATTCGTCGAGGAGGTGTTCCGGCTGCCGCGGACCGATCAGAAGTCCGCATGGCTACCGGAGATCCTGGCGGGCAAGCTGTTCGGTGGCGCGAACTCGGAGTTGGGCACTCGCGCCGTGGGGACCTACAGCTACGAGACGACACTCGTCCCCGAGGGGGACGGGTACCGGCTGAACGGCGTCAAGTTCTACAGCACGGGTTCGCTCTACTCCGACTACGTCCGGGTCACGGCCGATCTTCCGGACGGCAAGCAGCTCAGTGCGGTCGTCCCGGTGGACCGGGCGGGCGTCGAGCACAAGGACGACTGGGACGGAATCGGGCAGCGGCACACCGGCAGCGGCACCACCGTGTTCCACAACGTGCGGGTCGGGCCGCAGGAGACGCTCCCGTTCTTCCGGGGCGCCGACGTCGGGACCCGTGCCCGGCAGGCGCTCCCACAGCTGTTCCTGCACGCGATCGCGGCGGGTGTCCTGCGTTCGGTGACGACCGACGCGTCCGAGTTGGTGCGCTCGCGCAAGCGGAGCTTCGTGTTCGCGAGCGCGGAGGAGCCGCGGCACGATCCGCAGCTGCTCGAGGTCGTCGGAACCCTGTCCGCCGCAGCCTACGCCGCGGAAGCGCTGGTCCGTGTCGCGTCCGCAGCCCAGGACGTCGCGACCGACGCGGCCCGCACGACCGGTGTGGACGCCGCGCTCGAGCAGGACGCCGCGGTGGCGGCCGCCAAGGTGAAGATCGCGATCGAGGAGGTGGCGCTGCGAGCCGCGGGACGACTCTTCGAGGTCGGCGGCGCGTCCGCGACCCGGGAGTCGAACCACTTCGACCGACACTGGCGCAACCTCCGAACCCTCTTCTCGCACAACCCGACCGTGTACAAGGCGCGAGTGATCGGCGACCTCGTGGTCAACGACACCCCGCTGCCCGACACCGGATTCTTCTGAGCTGCACCCGAGAAACGGAGGTACCGATGAGTGATTCGCAGCGGCGGGTGATCCTCAATGTCAACGTGCTCGACGTGGGGACAGCTCCCGGAGCCTGGACGCGTGACGACGTACACGCGCACTCGTTCGTCGATCTCGACCACTTCGTGAACGTCGCCCGCATCGCGGAACGGGGCACCCTCGACGGGTTCTTCCTGGCGGACGGCCCCGGATTCTGGGAGAACCCCCGCGTCAAGCCGACGCGGGCACTCGAACCGACGGTGATCCTGGCGGCCGTCGCGGCGGCAACCGAGCACATCGGACTGATCGGCACCGCTTCGACGACGTTCAACGATCCGTACGACCTCGCGGAGCGCTTCCTGTCTCTCGACCACATCAGCGCCGGCCGGGTGGCCTGGAACGTCGTGACGACGTACGCGCCGGCCGTCGCCGCGAACTTCGGCCTGGACCGGATTCCCGGTCGCGACGACCGATACCGGCGGGCGGAGGAATTCGTCGCCGTCGTCGAGGAGTTGTGGGACAGCGCCGTCACCGGGCAGTCGGTCTCGCATCACGGCGAGTTCTTCGATCTCGACGCCCGGTTGCGGGTGGCGCCCTCGGTGCAGGGACGGCCGCTGTTCATCCAGGCCGGGGGATCGCCGGCCGGACGTGAGCTCGCCGGCCGCACCGCGCACGGAGTGTTCTCGGCCGAACTGACCCTGGAGGCGGGTCGTCGACACTACCGGCATGTCAAGGACGTGGCGCGGGCGGCGGGCCGGGACCCGGAGCACGTCAAGATCCTTCCCGGCCTGATCACCGTGATCGGGTCGACCGAAGCGGAAGCCGTCGCCCGGCACGAATCGCTGCGCGCACACGTGCCGCCCCGATTCGGTTGGGAGCGTCTCGAATTGACACTCGGGGTGCCCCTCGACGATCTCGACCTGGACGCGCCCGTCCCCGCGGCACTGCTCGACGGCCCGCCCGACCCGGCGAACTTCGCCGGGTCCCTCGGGTTCCGTGAGTCCGTGGTCGGGCTGGCCCGGGAGCGCAATCTGACCGTCGCTCAACTACTTCGCGAGCTCAACGGTGGTGGTGGCCATCGTGCGGTGATCGGGACGCCGGAGCAGGTCGCCGACACCATCGAGGAGTGGTTCCGCGCCGAGGCGGCGGACGGGTTCAACCTCATGCCCGATGCCCTTCCGTCCGGACTGGACGACTTCGTCGACCACGTCGTCCCGATCCTGCGTCGGCGAGGGCTGTTCCCCTCCGAGTACACGGAGTCCACCCTCCGCGAGCGGTTCGGGGTCCCCCTGCCGCTGCTCCAGCCGGCGCGATAGCCGGTGGTGCGCCGACGCCCGCGCATCCACTGTTCGACGCGATCGCCGATCCGAACCACCCCGCGATCTATCCGATCTTCAAGGACCGATTCAAGGCGCGCATCTCGTCGAGTTCCGGATACGACCGACCGGGATGGCATGCGGATGTCACCGCTGCGGTGAACCCGCCCGCGGCGTCGATCCTGCGTGCGGAGACGCTGCCGTCCTACGGCGGCGACACGCAGTGGTCCAACACGGTTGCCGCGTACGCGGGCCTGTCCGAGCCGGTGCGCGAGCTGGCCGACAAGTTGCGAGCGGTGCACCGATTCGCTCCGGGTGCCGGATCCAAGCCCACCGACGACTACCTGCGGCGGGTGAGTGAACGTCCCCTGCTGACCGAACACCCGGTGGTGCGGGTCCACCCGGAGACCGGAGAAAGGGCGTTGTACGTCAATCCCGGATTCACCAGTCATCTTGTCGGCGTGTCTCCGCACGAGAGCCGGCGCCTCCTCGAACTGTTCTACGAAGAACTCGTCCGACCGGAGTACACCGTCAGATTCCGGTGGGAACCCGGGTCGGTGGCGTTCTGGGACAACCGATCGACGGTTCACCTGGCGCCGCGAGACCTGACGACGGACGAGGATCGCCGGCTCTACCGCGTCACTCTGGTCGGCGACGTGCCGGTCGGTCCGGACGAGCGTCCGTCGGTCGCTCTGGAGGGTGAGCCGTTCGAGGCACTCTGACGGACGGAGGAAACCGGTCGCTCGGTGGTCGATCTAGTGAATTAAACTGTAGAACAGTGTGTTTCATGAACATTCGAGAAACCTTCACGGCGATCCGAACCCTCTGTCGGATCCGTGTTCGGCACTAGCATCGTTGGTGCTCAGCCGTTTCCGGGTCGCATCCGCGTGCCCGGCATCGACGGCACTTCATCGCCGCACGCACGAGGGAACGACGAGGTCAGGTCGCAATGACGAACCGCAACAACAGCAAACCCCACATTCTCGACGGTGGGACGGGCAGCGGCACGGCCGCCCACGACGTCGCCGCCCAGGAGTCCCTGCGCCTTCTGGGATACGGCGGAGCCAACCTGATCGCTCCGCTCGACGACGCCGTGCACGACGTCGCGATCGTCGGCGGGGGTCAGAGCGGTGTGACGACCGCCTACGCGCTGCGGCGCGCGGGTGTGTCCAACGTGACCGTCCTCGACGCCGGTGACGGCGAGCCGGATCTGGCCTGGCGGGCGCGGGCACGGATGCGCACGCTGCGGACACCGAAGACCATTTCCGGTCCGGAACTGGGTAATCCGGCACTGACGTTCCAGGCCTGGTACGAGAGCATCCACGGGGCCGGGGCCTTCGACGCGATCGACCGGATCGCCACGGCGGACTGGGCGGACTACCTCACCTGGTTCCGGCGGCAGGTCGGGGTCGAGGTGCGACGTGGCGTCCGCGTGACCGGGGTCGAGCCCGTGGAGCCCGGCAGGATCCGGCTGCACCTCGCCGACGCGCACCGGACGTGGACGGAGGACGCCCGCAAGGTCGTGCTCGCCACCGGAGTCTCGGGGACCGGCACGCCGAACGTCCCCCGTGTCGTGAGGGCACTGCCCCGGAACCTGTACGCCCACACCGCGGACGCGATCGATTTCGCGGCGCTGCGGGGCAAGTCCGTCGGCGTCCTCGGTGCCGCCTCGTCCGCGTTCGACGCGGCCGCGACTGCGCTCGAGGCGGGCGCAGCGGAGGTGCACGTGTACACGCGACGCCCGGAGCTGGTCGTTGCTCCGATCGCCGGAGCGCGCCCGAATTCTCTGGTGCAGGACGTCTTCCACCTGGTCGACGACGGTGAGCGCTGGAGGCAGCGATGGGAGTGGGCCGCGCGCGGCGCGAACGTTCCCCCCGAATCGGTCGAGCGCGCCGCGGCGTTCCCGAACTACCACCTCCACGTCGCTGCCGAATGGACGTCGGCGTCGCAGCGGCGCGGCCGGGTGATCGTCGATGCCGCCGACGGTGCCCGGACCTTCGACTTCGTCATCGCCGGTACCGGATACCAGCAGGACCCGGCCACCAGGCCGGAGCTGGCGGCGATCGCCCCGCACATCGCGCGCTGGTCCGACGCGTACACACCACCGGAGGGCCTCGAGTCGGACCTGCTCGGCTCGGCGCCGTATCTCGGTGCCGGCTACGAATTCACCGAGAAGGTCCCGGGATCCGCGCCGTGGCTTGCGGACATCCACGTGTTCAGCATCGGGGCCAGCACCAGCTTCGGGCTCCCCGTCGGCGACATCCCCAGCCTCCGGGTCGGCATTCCCCGCCTGGTGGACGCCATCACGCGAGATCTGGTCCTCGCCGACCTGGACCGGGCGCGCACGGTCGCGGTCGGAGCGGGCCGGTGAGCGTGATGCCGAACGCGAGAAGAACCTCGGCTCGATGGGTGCGGCGGCTCGCGGCGGTCACTGCGCTCGGCGGGTTCGCGGCGCTGGGCCTCGCCTCACCCGCGGCCGCGCACGTGCGCGTCGACAGCGGTGAACCGGTGTCGCAGGGCGGTTACGGTGTGGTGCGCCTGATCGTTCCCACCGAGTCCGACGATGCGTCGACCGTCGGTGTGACCGTCACGATTCCCGACGACGTGAACCTGACGTCGGCCCGCACCCAGCCGATACCGGGGTGGACGGCGACGATCGAGAGTGAGCCGTCCGGCAGCGGGGAGCGGGTGTCCCGGATCGCATGGCGTGCGACAGATCCCGCGAGCGGGCTGAAGGCGTCGGAGTTCGGCGTGTTCACGCTGTCCGCCGGCCCGTGGCCGCAGAACGTCGACTCGGTCCCACTGCCCAGCGACCAGACGTACAGCGACGGATCCGTGGTGTCCTGGAACGAGGTCGCGGTGGACGAAGGTGCCGAACCCGAGCACCCGGCTCCCGTCGTGACGCTGGTGGCCGGCGGCAGCGGTCACGGTGACGGGCACGCGGAAGCGGCGAGTGCGTCGTCGGCCGGGACATCGCAGTCGGATGATCACGCCGAGGCATCGGCACCGACCGACGACTCGAGTGCATGGCTGTGGCAGACGATCGCCGTGGTCGCCCTCCTGCTCGCCCTGGGGTCGACCGGCGCGGTGATCGCCCTCCTGCGTCGAGGTCATGGCGACCCGAGCTAGGACCCGGATCGGAGCGTTCCTCTGGCTGCTGCTCGTGGTGGCCGCGACGGCGGTGTGGGCGGCGGCGCCGGCCTCGGCGCACGCCGCCGTCGTCGCCACCACACCGACGGACGGCGCCCATGCCGACACCGCGCCGACGACACTGTCCTTCGACCTCAACGAGCCGGTCACCCTCGTCGAGGGGTCGGCCCAGCTGATCGACAGCGCCGGGGGACTGCACGCGTTCTCGGCGCAACGGCTCGAGGACGGTGGCCGTCGGATCGTGCTGGTGGTCGACGGCGAACTGGCCGACGAGGCGTACCTCGCGACGGCACGGGTGATCTCCGCGGACACCCACGTGGTGTCGCTGTCGACCCGCTTCACCGTCGGTTCGGTCACGCAGTTCGGGGAGACGCTCGAGGCCGGCACCGCGGACTCCGCCGTCGAGCAGTACCTCGGCTACCCGATCAAGACGGCGGTCTACCTCGGCCTGGTCCTGTCGGCCGGACTCCTGATCTCCGGACGGTGGGTGTGGCCGGACACGGTGTCCCGTCGACGGTTCCGCCTCGTGTACCGGGTCGGTGCGGCCCTGCTCGTCGTGGGTCTGCTCGGCCGGTTCACGGTGCAGGTGGCGCAGCAGGCGGGCGGGCTCGATGCGGTGTCGGCGTCGGCCGCGGCAACGGTTCTGGGCAGTCGACTGGGCGTCGCTCTCGTCGTGGCTGCCGTACTCGGCGCCCTCGTCCTCGTGTTCCCGCCCGGCCGCGGGCGGGTCCCGAACGCGGTCGGATACGCGCAGGCCGGCGCGGGAATCGCCGCCGTCACGCTCGGTGGCCACGGCGGCGCGACGGAGACCTGGCCACTGTCGTTCGTCGGTACCGCAATCCACGTGTATGCCGCTGCGGTGTGGCTCGGCGGCGTGGCCGTGCTGCTTCTCGTCCTCGACGAGATCTCCGGTCTGCGCCGGTGGCACCGGATCGCAACCGGTCACGTGGTACTCGTCGTCCTCGCGGGCGTGATCCTGGCGGTCGTCCAGGTCCGGCCGTTCGGGGCACTGATCCGCACACCCTACGGGCTGGTGCTGATCCTCAAGGTGGTGCTCGTCGCGCTCCTCGTGACGGCAGGTGCCACCGTGTACCGACGGCACCGGGAGCGACCGGCCGGGGCGGCCGGTGACGCACCCCGACAGCAGACACGCTCGCGCATTCTGATCGCGGAGGCAGCTCTGGGGGTCGCCGTGCTCGCGGTGACATCGGTGCTGTCGTCGGTGACGCCGGCCAAGGAGAGCTACACGACGGACGTCCGGACCGAGCTGGACTTCGGTGCGTCGGAGGTCCTGGACGTGCAGATCGACTCGGTTCGCCGCGGACCCCGGACCATGACCGTCCACTTCCGAATCCCGGCCACCGATGCCGAAGACCCGGACGTCACGGTGGAGCTGTCGTCCGCCACCGCGAACGTGGCCCGGATGCCGGTCGAACTGACGAGGTCCGGCCCCGACGGTGACGTGTACACCTGGCGCAGCGAGGGTCTCATCGTGCCGGCGGCAGGTGCGTGGAAGGTCACCGTGCGGTTCGACGGCAGCCACGGACCCAAGGTCGCCTCCTTCGGGTACGAAGCCCTCTAGCCGGCTGGTGGCCGCGTCGCGTCGTGTGCGCGGCGCGGCCGGTCGCCTCATCGGCTCTGCGCCACCGGTCGCCTCATCGGCTCTGCGCCACCGGTCGCCTCATCGGCTCTGCGCGGCCGCCGCGACGGCGATGTTGGTGCCGGGGTACTTCGACTGCAGGAACCGGGCCGTCTCGGGGCTTTCCAGGGCGCGAGCGAGTTCGAGCACCCGCTGGTCGCCCGCCAGCCGTGACGGGGCGACCAGAACGTGTGCGTACGGGTTGTCCGGTCCCGGCTCGATCGCGAGGGCGTCCTTCGCCGGATCCAAACCGATCGAGGCCGCGTCCTTGGGGCTGAGGACCACCGCGTCGTAGCTGTCGTAGATGGACCGGAGGTAGTCGTCGTAACTGAGATTCAGCAGCGACAGGTGCCGCTGGGAGTCGAGCACGTTGGCCTGCGTGATGGTCAGGTCCTGTTCTGTGGTGCCACCGAACGGACGGTCCAGGGTCACCAGATTCGCGCTCTGCAACAGGTAGAGCCCGCGCGCGAAGCCCGTGGGCGTCGTCGGCAGGACCACCTTCGCACCGTGCGGAAGGCTCCGGCCGGTGACCTGGTCCGCGACGAGACCGACGTTGACCCAGTCGTTCGTCTCGTCGAGATTCGTGAACCTCGACGAATACAGGCCGTAGGGAACGACGTTGACCTCGGACACGACGCTCAGGTTGTCGTAGGAGTTCTCGTCGACGTCGGCTTCGAACGCGGGAAGGTGCTGGTAGTAGGCGAGGTCGCCCTCCCCGTCCGAGACCTTCTTGTTGGAATCCTCGTCGGCCGTGGCGAATTCCACCTTCACCGAGTCCGCCAGGATGTTCTCGACCGCGTTCTCGAGGATCTCGCGGTCGGCGCCGTCGTCGACGTAGACGACCAGTGCGTCGTCGCCCTGGTCGGCGGGTTCGTAGCTCACCTTCGTGTCGGAGCCGCAGGCGGACAGGGCCACCGCGGTCGCGAGGGTGAACGCGACGGTCGCGACGATGCGACGTCGAAATGGGCTTGGCATCTGATCTCACTCCACTGAAGAGACGAATCGAGCCGGCACCCGGGAACTCAGTCGAGCTCCCGGGTGCCGGTTCGCCGGGATCGACTCCGCCCCTCAACGGAGTCGCCCGGATTCGGGGGACAGGTCACTTGTTCGTCAGGCCGCGCTGCCAGGCAGTCAGGCGCCACTCGACGGCGGTCATCGCGGCGTTGGTGAGGATGCCGATCAGGCCGAGTGCGAGGATGCCCGCGTACATCTGAGCGGTCTGGTACCGCAGCGCGGCGTTGTTGATGTAGATGCCCACACCGTGTGCGCCGCCGACCAGCTCCGCGGCAACCAGTGCCGTGAACGTGTTCGACGCGGCGAGGCGGATGCCGGGGAAGATGTTCGGAATCGCCGCCGGCAGGACGACCCGGGTGAAGATGTACGCCCGCCCGGCGCCGAGTGTGCGCGCCGCGTTCAACAGGAGGCGTTCGACACCGCCGACCGCGCCCACCGTGGTGATGAAGATCGGCCAGAAGCAGGCCCAGACCACGATGGCGATCTTCGACTCCTCGCCGATGCCCAGGAACACCACGAAGACCGGGAGCAGGGCCAGCAGGGAGAGATTGCGGAAGAACAGCAGCACCGGCTCGGCCAGCTTCTGGAACACCGGGACGGTGCCGACCACGATGCCGAGCGTGATGCCGACGACGAGCGCGATCGCGAACCCGATCAGGCCGCGTTGCACACTCGGCCAGATCTCGGACCGCAGGCTGCCGTCCGCGAGGCCGTCGACGAAGGCCACGAACGTGTCCTGCGGCGTCGACAGGTACAGGTCACTGACGAACCCGAACGCGACGACGTACCACCAGACGACGAAGAACGTGACCAGTCCGATGGTGCCGTAGACGAGCCCGTCGTACTTCGCCAGCCAGGGGTTGCGCACCTTGGGCGGTGTGAGGTCCTCGTCCGGCCGGTCCGCGGCGCGTGCCACGTCCTCAACGAGCGTTGCCAATGCGCACCTCCTCCTCGAGGATCCGCGCGACGCGCGAACGGATGTGGACGAAGTCCTCCGAGCTGCGCGCCTCGCTGTCGCGGGGACGCGGCAGGTCGACGTCGAACAGTGTTTTGACCTTGCCGGGAGCTTTCGTCATGACCGCGATCCGGTCGGACAGGAAGATGGCCTCGTCGATCGAGTGGGTGACGAAGAGGATGGTCTTCTTCGTCTCGCCGGACTCCCAGATGCGGAGCAGTTCGCCCTGCAGGAACTCGCGCGTCTGCGCGTCCAGCGCCGCGAAGGGTTCGTCGAAGACCAGGATCTCGGGCTCGTAGGCGAGGACCCGGGCGATCGCGACACGCTGGCGCATCCCACCCGACAGCTGATGGGGCAGCCGATGCGCAGCGGACTCGAGACCGACCTTCCGGAGCACCTCGGCGGCGCGTTCCCTGCGCTCCGCCTTCGGAACTCCACGGATCTTGAGGCCCACCTCGACGTTCTTCTGGGCGGTGAGCCAGGGGAACAGGGCGTAGCCCTGGAAGACGACACCGACGTTCTTGTCGACGCCGTCGACACGCTTGCCGTCCACGAGGACCGCGCCGCCGTTGTAGGTCTCCAGGCCGGCCAGGATGTTCAGGAACGTCGACTTGCCGCAGCCACTGGGGCCGAGCAGCGAGAGGAACTCGCCCTTCCTGATCTGCAGGTCGAAACCGTCGAGGACCGCGGTGGTGTCCTTGCCGCTCTTCGATCCGGGCCTGGGGTAGAGCTTGGTGACGTGGCGGGCCTCGATCTGCCAGTCCGGGGCGGGCCGGGCATCGATCGGCGCCTCGTACTGTTCGCGCTGCTCAACGAGCAATTGCTGACTCATGTCGATTGACTTTCGTGTGGGGGTGCGGAAGGCCGCCGGGCTCGGGCTGCGGCCGGAGCCCGGCGGGCTGTGCTACTCACATGACGCGCTCGGTCGTTGCCGCGCGTCGGATCACTCTTCGGCGCCCTCGATGTCCACCAGGTGCGTCTTGAAGATCCCGTCGTTCTGTTCGTCGGCGATGATCGTGGTGTTGTCCTCCTGGGACTCGAGGAGGTCGGCGGACTTCGCGTACGGGTTGAACGCGTTGGTCGCGATGTCCTCCGGCTTCAGGTTCTCCGAGCCCTCCAGCGGTTGACCGACCTGATCGACGAGGTCCCACCACAACTGGAGGCTCGCCTTGTCCAGGAGCGCGTTCGGTGCGTAGTGCCAGTTGGTGGTCTGCTCCACCGGGTAGCCCGTCGTCTTACCGGCGATCTCCGCGGATTCCTTCGGATGGGCGTTGGCCCAGTTCGCGGTCTTCGCGATGATGCCGACGAACTCCCGTGCCGCCTCGGGGTACTTCTGCAGCCACGCGTTGCTCGCCACGTACGGCGCCTGGCCGCCCAGCGGACCCCAGTCGTCGAACGAGGTGAAGGCCTCGGTGAACTTGTCCGGCTGGCTGAGCAGGACACCGACCAGCGGCGGGTGGAAGACCCCGAGGTCCACCTCACCCCGCTCGATCGCCGGCGCGACGAGCTCGGGCTTGAGCTGCAGGAAGTTGACCTTGCTCAGGTCGACACCGTTGTTCTGCAGGTACCGCTTGATCACCAGATCGGTGCAGCTGTTCGTGCCGTTGAGCCCGATCGTCTTGCCCTCGATCGCCTTCAGGTTGTCCTTGGTGATGTCCGAGCCGGCCTTGGTGAAGTAGGCCATGTGCGGCTCTTCGGGCAGGTCCAGCATGCTCGAGGCGATCGCGGTGAATTTGAATCCCTTGACCTTGCCGTCGATGTCGCCGTTGAACATGCCCGTGGCGATGTCGATGGCGCCCTGGTCGAGCAGCTGGACGGCGGGCACGGCCGTGGCGGGGCCGACGTATTCCGGGCGGACACCGGCGTTGTCCCAGTACCCCAGCTCGTCCGCGATCCGGACCAGGGACAGCGCGGTGGGGGAGTTGGCGAAGCGGAAGGTGACCACTCCGTCGTCGCCGCCGCCGTTGCTGCTGCATCCGGCGAGTACCAGGGGCGCCGCGACGAGCAGGGCCGACCACGCGGACAGCCTCCTCGTCAGTCGCTTGCTGCGGAAGACCTTCATGAGCGCGCCTTCCCGTGCATTGTTCTGCCGCTCACGGCATTTCCTCTCTCGGGGGTGTGATGTGTCGGCTTCCCGTCGGCCGGTCGCAGCCGCGGAACACTCCGCTCGATAGAGAACCGTATGTCCCGCAGTACTTTTCGCCTACGAATAAATTCATCGTGAATGGAGCCACCTGCCTGAAGGGCTGCTTAACGGTGGAGCAAGAATCGCGTAGACGACAATTGTGAATTGTCGCGGCCGGCGCGATTACGGTGTCGATCGATGAGTCCAATGCACCTGAATGTCAACATCACCACCGCGGGCGTGCACCGCGGTGCATGGCGCCGCTCGCAGGAGAGCGCCCGGGCGTTCCACGACCCCGGTCACTACGTCCGCAACGCCAGGATCGCCGAACGGGGCCTGCTCGACGCGGTGTTCCTCGCCGACCAGTCCTACCTCCACGCCGGGCCGCTGCCGGGGGCCGCCCTCGATCCTCTGATCACGGTGGCAGCGATGGCCCAGGCGACCACGCGCATCGGGTTGATCGCGTCGGTGTCGACGACCTTCCACCACCCCTACACGATCGCCCGGGCGTTCGCCTCGCTCGAGCACCTGTCCGGCGGACGGACCGGCTGGAACGTGGTCACCACCCGCAATCCACCGGCCGGCCGCAACTACGGCTTCCCGGACCTTCCTTCCCGCGAGGAACGCTATGCCCGCGCGGCGGAGTCGGTCGACGTGGTCACCCGGCTGTGGGGGAGTTGGGAACCGGGTGCGCTCGTCGCGGACCGGGACGCGGGCGTCCAGGTCGACCAGTCCCGCGTCCACCCGATCGACCATGTAGGCCAGTATTTCTCGGTCACAGGTCCGCTGCAGGTGCCGCCCTCGCCGCAGGGGCGTCCCCTCATCGTGCAGGCCGGCGGGTCGTCGGGTGGGCTCGACCTCGCCGCCGGGTACGCGGACGCCGTGTTCACCTCCCAGGTCACCGCGGAGGCGGCGCGGGAGTACTACACGAATCTGAAAAAAGCTGTGGTGCAACGCGGCCGAGCACCCGAGTCGCTCGCGGTGCTCCCCGGCCTGGTCTTCACGCTCGGCTCCACGGAGGCCGAGGCGACGCGGCGCCGCGACGACCTCAACGAACTCGTCCCGGAGGCGGACCGATTGGCGGCCTTCGCCGGATGGATCGGCGTCGACCCGGCGGTGCTCGACCTCGACAAGCCGTTCCCGCTCCACGAACTCCGGGACATCGGGGACACCTACTTCTCGGTGGGGTTCGACCGCTCTGCCCGCATCCACCTGGAGGCGAACCGGCACCGGACCGTCCGGGAACTCGTTGCCGAGGGTCCGGCCGGGCACTGGAAGATCACCGGCACCCCCGAGCAGGTCGCCGACGCGATGGAGGAGTGGTACCGCGGGGGTGCCGCCGACGGGTTCAACCTCATGGCCGACGCCTATCCGGACGGCCTGGAGGACTTCGTCGACCACGTCGTCCCGATCCTGCAGCGGCGTGGCCTGTTCCGCCGCGAGTACGACGCGACGACTCTGCGCGGTCACTACGGCCTCGCCGAGCGACTCGCACCGACTGTCACCGAGGAGATCTCATGACCACGACCGCATCCGCTTCCGTTCTCGACGCGGACGTCCCCCAGGACCCCAGGACCCATCCGGCGTATCTCGAGTTCGCCCGGCTCGTCGACGAGGTGATCGCGCCGCGTGCGGTGGAAGTCGACCGCACCGCCGTGCCGCGGTCGCACATCGAGGCCCTGCGCGAGATCGGGTACCACCGCTGGTTCGTGCCCGAGCAGTACGGCGGGCGCAAGGTTCCCGAGGCCGTCATCGGTGCCGCGCACGATCTGTTGTTCGGTGCCGACCCGTCGACCGCAACCATCGTCACCCAGCACGGGGCTCCGGTCGTTCCCGCGATCAAGGCAGGAACACCGGAGACGCTGGCGGTGCTGCCGAAGCTCGCGTCGGGCGAGCTGATCGGTGGCGCCGGCATGGGGCACGTCCGTTCCTGGCCTCACAAGCGCGGCACGATCGCCACCAGGGTGCCCGGCGGATATCGAATCGACGGGGAGATCGGCTGGCACTCGGGGTGGGGTCTGACCGACATCATCTGGCTCGGCGCGGTGGACGAGGACCGAGAGGAGTACGTCTTCGGGCTCGGCGATCTGCACCGACCGGGTGTCACCGGTACCGTGCTCCCGCTGACCGCGGTGTTCGGTTCCCGTACCGCCTCGCTCACCCTGGACGGGTTCTTCCTGCCCGACGAGTACGTCACCGAGGTGGTGTCGGTGACGGAGTGGAAGGCCCGGGACGGCCTGGTGCGCCCCGAGATTCGCCGACTCCAGGTTCTCGACCCCGACGCCGACCTCACCGAGGCGTCGAAGATCCCGCCGGTGGGCGCCTACGGGCTCGCCCGCGCGGCGCTCGACGACGCACTTGCGCTGTACCCGGACGATCCGTCCCTGCACGCGATCTCCGCCGAACTCGAATCCGTGGTCTCGACCCCGCTGCCGGATCCGCGGTGGCGAGCGGTGCTCAACGAGATCGCGGTCCGCGCGACCACCGCCGCCGTCGTCGCGCGGGGTGGAGCCGGTCTGCTCCGGGACGACATCGCGCAGGTGCGGGCGAGGGCGGCGCAGTTCTTCCAGGTCCGCGGCAACGCGCCGGTGGTGCGTACCGCACATTTCGAGCAGTACGTCCGCTGACCCCGGGTGGGCGCCGGAACTTCGGCGTCCACCACAACCGGCGCACGGGATCAACGTGTCTCCCGCAGCTCCCGTCGCAGGATCTTGCCGGTGACCGTCTTCGGCAGGTCGACGACGAACTCCACCTGCCGGGGGTACTTGTAGGCGGCCATGTGCTCCTTGCAGTACGCGACGAGCTCGTCCGCGTCCACCGCCGCCCCGTTCTGCAGTGAGACGTACGCCTTGACGGTCTCGCCGCGGTACTCGTCGGGCACACCGACGACCGCGGCCTCCCGCACCGCGGGATGCGAGTAGAGCACGTCCTCCACCTCACGCGGCCACACCTTGTACCCCGCGGCGTTGATCATGTCCTTCTTGCGGTCGACGACGTAGAACCAGCCGTCGGAGTCCATGAATCCGACATCACCGGTCCGGAGTTCGCCGCCGGGGATCGACTCTGTGGTCTGGTCGGGCTTGTTCCAGTACCCGCTCACCACCTGGGGTCCCGAGGTGACGAACTCGCCGATCTCGCCGACCGGGACGTCCCGACCGTCCTCGCCGACGACACGCACGACGGTGTTGAACACCGGGACGCCCACCGACAGGGCACCCGACGTCGGGTCCACGGGGGCGCGGACACCGAACGGGACGCCGTGGGAGGGTGACGACGTCTCGGTGAGGCCGTAGATGTTGTGGATGTAGGCGCCGAGCACCTTCTCCAGACGATCCGCCATGGCGGGCGCGATGGGGGCGCCCCCCGAGTAGAGCACACGCAGGCTCCGGAAGTCCTCGGGTGTGGCACCGGGTGCGGAGGACAGCGCGTTGTACGCGGTGATCGCCGCGACGGTGAACACCGGCTTCCACTCGCGGATCGCGTCGAGCGTCACGTCCGGCGCGAAGCGGTGGGTGAGCACCAGCGGCGACCGCGCCAGCATGGCCACCATCACGTGCCCGACGAGACCGGTGATGTGGAACAGGGGCGCGATCCCGAGCACACCCTCTCCGGGTGCGAGCCCGGTCCAGTCCCGGTAGGTCTGCGCGTTGAACGCCAGATTGGCGTGGGTGTTCATGGCGCCCTTGGGTTCTCCGGTCGTTCCCGAGGTGTAGGTGAGCACGGCGACGTCGTCTGCGCCCAGAGCCGGTGCGGGTAGGGGGGTGCCGTCGTACGACTCGATGATCGTGACGAGGTCGCGGGTGCCCTCGTCGCGACGCCGTCCGGTCGCGCCGAACAGCCGCGGGTCGTTCCTGGTCTGGAAGTCGAGCGCGGACGTCGTGAACACCGTCCGCACCGATGTGGTTCCGGGTCCGATCACCTCCTTCGCGACGTCGGCGTAGAGATCGTCGAGGGTGAGCAGAGCCGTCGCCCCGGAGTCGGTCAACATGTACGTCAGTTCGCGCTGCCGGTTCATCGGGTTGATCGCGACCGCGACCCCGCCTGCCTTCCAGGCCGCGACGATGCCGATCACGTACGCGGGATTGTTCTGGACGTACACGGCCAGTCGATCTCCCGCGGTGAAACCGTCCGCGACGAGTGCCGAGGCGAGTGCATTCGCGGCCCGGTCCACCTCGGCGAAAGTCGACGTGGTGTCGAAGTAGTGCAGGAACGGGCTGTCGGGATCGGACGACACCGCCGTGTCGAAGACGTCGAGTGCGGTCGTGTGCTCGACCTCGATGTCGGTGGGGCTGTCCTCCGGATAGCGGGCGAGCCACGGCCGGTCGACGTAGTTCACTCGATCACTGCCGCTGTCGGACGGGGAGTCGGTGAGTTCGGGGGTCGTGGTCATCTGCGTCTCTCTGGCTCGGGTTTCCGGTCATGAACCCTTCGATCGAACGTTCGGCCGGTTCAGTGAGGCCAGGGTCACACGAATCACGGCGACGGTCAAGTGGTGAAGCGCAGCGAAAGCCTCTGTCGGGCAGTGTCTTTCCCGGTTCAGCGAGCCTGAACCTGCATCATCGACAGCGCGTGGCCGGCGTAGTCGCGCGCGACCTCGGCCGGAGTCGTCGGTCCGGTGGGGGAGAACCAGTACGGCAGGGCCATGCACATCGTCGCCACTGCCCGGGCCGTGCTGCGCGGGTCCGGTGTCGTGAAGGAGCCGTCGGCCGCGGCCGCGACCGCCGCGTCGTCGAGCCGCTTCTGCAGGCGTCGACGTGCCTCGGCGATGGTGCTCCGGTCGGGGTCCTCGAGGCTCCGCATCTCGGTGGCCGTGATGAACGCGAGGTCCCGGCGGACCGTGTGGCACAGGGCGATCGCCTCGACCATGAGCGCGAACCGCTCGGCAGGCGACCCGCCTTCGGCGTCGGCGGCCGCGACCCGCCACTCCATGTCGTCCATGGTTCGCGTCATCAACGTGGCGAGAAGCTGCTGCTTGCTGCGGTGATAGTGGTAGATGCCGGCCACGCTGCTGTCGGCGGCATGCGCCACCAGGCGCATCGTGGCGCCGTGATAGCCGAGGTCGGTGAAGACCTGGACCGCCGCCTCGAGCGCGGGGTCGAGGTCGAGGTCGGCGAAGTGACGCCAGCTCGTGTCGGTCGGTCCGGCCGGGGCTTCGGTAGGCATCCGGTCGTGGTGCGGGCGCAGCAGGTGGGAGACCGGGACGTCGAGGTACCGGGCGATCTCGTGAAGCCGGTCGATGGTCAGTGCCACCTTTCCGTTCTCGATCGCGCTCATCGTCCCGACACTCACGCCGATCCCGGCCGCCAGGGCCCGCAGCGTCAAGCCGGACTGCGCTCGTGCCCGACGCACCGCGGCTCCGGTGAGGTTCTGTTCGGCCATACTGAACACGGTAGCGCCGACCGGGCCGGCCGTGGACTGCAGCCGGCGACGACGTCGGCCGAACAGGAGCGTGACGAAGTGAGGGTCGGGTGAGCGCGTACGACGACCGGCCGTGGCTCGCGCATTACGGCGACCGGCCGGCGAACCTGCGCGTCGAGTTCGGTACCGCGATGGACATGTTCGACGCCGCGGTCGCGGCGGTCCCGGACGGCCCCGCGGTGCACTACTTCGACACGACGACGACCTGGGCGGAGCTGGATCGGGCATCGGACGCGCTCGCCGCGCTGCTGGTGGCGCGGGGGTTCCGGCCCGGGGACCGGTGTGCGCTGTACCTCCAGAACGATCCGGCCTTCGTGATCGGGCTGGTCGCCACCTGGAAGGTCGGCGGTGTGCCGACCGCGATCAGTCCGATGAGCAAGGCCGACGAGTTCGACCGGTTCCTGCGCCGCTATCGGCCCGCGGCGCTGCTGTCGCTGCCCGAGTTGTACGTCGAGGTGGTGTGTCCGGTCCTGGCGGCGGATCCGGACGTCGCCGTCCCCGTCGTGGTGACGGCATCCGCTCTGGACGGCCAGTCACGCGACGACATCCGGTTGTTCGCCGGCACCGACCGGATCCGTCCGCCCGACACGATCGACCTCGCGGCGCTGATCGCCGGATACGACGGTCCGGCGCCGCGGCGGCGCCCGGTCGGGCCCGGCGACGTCGCCGCGCTGCTCGGCACGTCGGGAACGACGGGGTTTCCGAAGGGCGCGCGGATCAGTCACGCGAACCTGACCTTCAACACCCAGACGTATCGCGACTGGACCGGAGTGCGCCCGGGAGAAGCGGTCCTCGCGCTGGCGCCGATCTTCCACGTGACCGGCCTGGTCGGCGCCGTCACGCTGGCGATGCTGCTGAGATCGCCCGTGGTGCTGACCCATCGAATCCATCCGGGTGTGATCGCCGACGCGATCCGGGAGCGCCGTCCGGCGTTCTCGGTCGCCGCGATCACCGCGTACATCGGGCTCGCCGACGAGTCCGACATCACCGCGTCCGAGATGGCGCCTCTCCGGTTGCGCTACTCCGGTGGTGCACCGGTCGATCCCGCTGTCGTGGACCGGCTCGAGGTCGCGCTCGGCGGTTACATCCACAACATCTACGGGCAGACCGAGTCGACGTCACCGACACACATCGTGCCGCCCGAGTTGCGGTCGCCGGTCGACGCGGAGACGGGGGTGCTGTCGGTCGGGGTGCCGGTGTCGAGCACCGTGGTCCGGGTCGTCGACGACGACGGTCACGATCTGCCCGTCGGTGAGATCGGCGAGCTCGTCACCAGCGGCCCTCAGGTGATCGGTTCCTACTGGGACGATCCGGAGGCGACCGCGGCCGCGCTCACCGGCGGCGAGTTGCGCACCGGCGACATCGGTTTCATGGACGCCGACGGCTGGTTCTACGTCGTGGACCGGAGCACTGACGTCATCAACGCATCCGGCTACAAGATCTGGCCGCACGAGGTCGAGTCGGTGCTCGCGGCGCATCCCGACGTCGCGGAGGCGGCGGTCGTCGGAATCCTCGACGACTACCGGGGCGAGTCCGCGAAGGCCTACGTCGTCCTGCGGTCCGGTGGCGCGGTCAGCGAGGCCGAGCTCGTCGAGTACTGCCGCGACCGAATGGCGGCGTACAAGTACCCGCGCGAGGTCGAGCTGGTGGGCTCGCTGCCCCGGTCCGCGACCGGGAAGCTCTTGCGGCGCAAGCTGCGTGGATGAGTGGCAGGCCTTCCTGCAGCGATCAGTGCAGTTGGTTCTGTGCGGCTTCGAGCCCGACGCGCAGCACCAACTCGACGGCGTCCGCGGCCTCTTCGCGGATCAGGTCCAGTTCCTTGCGTTCGACGGAGGAGAAGGGCTTGAGCACGTAGTCGGCGGGGTCCATGCGGCCGGGCGGGCGGCCGATGCCGACCCGGGTGCGCAGGTAGTCCTTGGTGCCGAGGGCCTGCGAGATCGACCGCAGACCGTTGTGCCCGCCCTCGCCGCCGCCGAGTTTGAGACGGAGCGTGCCGAAGTCGAGGTCGAGTTCGTCGTGTACGACAACGATGTTCGCGGGTTCGACGGAGAAGAAGCGGGCGAGTGCGGCGACGGGTTTGCCGGACAGGTTCATGTACGACCGCGGTTTGGCGAGGATCACCTGCCGCCCGGCGATCCGGACGGTGACGGCCTCGGCCCCGGATTTCTTGTGCACGCTCAGCCGTGCTCGTTCGCGGTCCGCGAGGGTCTCGACCACCATGAATCCGATGTTGTGCCGGGTCTTCTCGTACTGCGGACCGGGGTTGCCCAGTCCGACGACGAGGGCGGTGTCGGTGGAGTCGCTCAACGCACTGTCCTGTCCTGGAGGGAAACGCGACGACGCGCCGCCCGAAGTGGGCGACGCGTCGTCGACGTCAACTGATGTGTTGCGGGAGCGAGATCAGGCCTCGGCCTCGGCCTCGGCGGGAGCCGCAGCGCCCTCCTCGCCGGAGCCCTCGGACTCGAGCGCCTCGGCGGTCGGAGCGACGACGACGTTGACGACCAGCGCCTCCGCGTCGCCCGCGAGGGTGGCGCCGGCGGGCAGCTCGACCGCGCCCGCGAGGATCTGGGTGCCGGCCTCGAGGCCCTCGACGGAGACCTCGATCTGCTCGGGGATGTTCAGCGCGTCGGCCTCGAGCGCGATGACGGTGGTGTCCTGGGTGACCAGGGTGCCGGAGGCGGCATCGCCGGTGACGACGACGGGCACCTCGACGGTGACCTTCTCGCCCTTCTGCACGACGAGCAGGTCGGCGTGCTCGATGTGGCGGCGGATCGGGTGGACGACGACCGACTTGGTCAGCGCGAGCTGCTCGGTGCCCTCGATGTCCAGGGTGACGACGGCGTTGGTGCCGTGCGCGCGCAGGATCGCGGCGAATTCGCGGGCGTTCACGCTCAGGTGCTGCGGCTCGGTGCCGTGGCCGTACAGGACGGCGGGAACGTTGCCGTCGCGGCGGGCGCGGCGGGCGGCACCCTTGCCGAACTCGGTGCGGACGGCGGCCTTGAGGTTGTTGACGTCGGTCGACATGGGAAACGGCTCCTACGGCTCACATCAGTAATTGCTGGGGTCTCGCTACTCGGGTGTCGCCTACGAACGGGGGGCGACAGACGCGCACGGCCCCGGAGCACTTGCTCGAAGGAATCAGCCATGGCCGCGTCGATCACGGTGAGCCGCACAAGCGGGTCACCCTCGCCGAGACAACGCGTAGCAGCTTACCGGACAACGGGCGTGGCCGCTAATTGCCTGCCAGTGCCCGGACCGCGGGGCTCGCGGACTGCCGGACGAAGGCGCAGTCCGCCAGTCGCTCCGCGTCCCCGAGGGTCAGGGACAACTGCACCGAGTCGGCGAGACGGTAGGGCCGACCGTCGACGACCGATCCGAGGACCCGCCGCAGCCGGGAGATCTCCGCGCGGACCGCGACTGCGTGGTCCGGGTCGCCGTAGATGCCGGAACTCAAATCGGTGACGGAGAGTCCGCGGGTCCCGGCGCGCTGCAGCAGCAGGAGGATCTCGGCGTGCCTGCCCGACAGCGGGGTCCGCCACGTCGCCTCGGTTCCGGTGACGGTGACGACCGGAGGACCGGACAGGTCCAGGTCCATCGCAATCTGCACGGCCGCGCCGGCGGGGCGGACGAGCCAGCCGTCGGCGATCCGCTCCGGGGTGCACAGACCGAGTCCGGGAATGGTCAGCGCGCGGTCGCCCCGCGGTGCCGCGATGCGCTTGGTGGCCGCGACGCCGGACGTGTGCGCGACCCAGCCGTTGTCGTCGACGAGCAGCACCGGCCCGGACAGTGACGCGAGCAGCGGCGCGGCGGACGATCTGAGCCGCTCGAGGCGCGTCTCGTGGTGCCGCCAGAGCTGCGCCTGCGCCAGCCGGACGGCGGTCTCGACCAGGGCGGCGATGGTGGGGTGCAGGGTCAGGGCGGGTCCGCTGACATCGACGACGCCGAGCAGTTCGCCGGTGCGCGGATCGTGGATCGGTGCGGCGGTGCAGTACCACGGGTGCTGGGACTGTTCGAAGTGTTCGCCCGAGAACAACTGCACGGGCGCAACTTCGGCGATCGCCGTGCCGATCGCGTTGGTGCCGACCGCGGACTCGGTCCAGACGGCGCCCTCGCGGAAGCCGAGCGAGTCCGCGCGCGAGCGGACCTTCGCCGATCCGGAGCGCCACAGGATGACGCCGTCCGCATCGGTCACGACCATCAGCAGGTGGGACACGTCCGCGACCGCGCTGATCACCTGTTCGAGCTCGACGATCACGTCCGCCAGGGGAGTGCTGCGTCGGCGTCGCTCGACGTCGTCGATCGACAGCAGCGCCCGCGCATTGGTCCCGTCCGGGTTGAGTCCGGAGCCGAGTACCCGCCGCCACGACCGCTGCACCACGGCCCGAGGCTGCAACGGCGACCGACCACCGCCGATGACGGCGTCGTGCATGCGCACCAGGTCGCGTGCGTGCCGGGACAGGTCCGTACCCGGCTCGATCGCGCTGAAGCTGCCCACGAACCCCGTCTTCCTCGAAACTCCGTCTCGCTGCTGGCCCCGCGAGCATATGCCGGGATGTGTCGGCTGTCACACACCGCGGCCGGCGCGATGCAACGCGCTGCAACGCTTGTTGCGAGCCTCGGCCGGGAGTGTGCTCTGTGTCACACGAACAACGGTGTCATCACGAACAGCGAAGGGGATCTCGTCATGACTCAGACACTGGACCCGGTCACGAGCGAAGCGACGGGGAATGTCTCGGCGATCAGGCTCGACCAGGGCACCCCGCGTCAGCGCGTCGACATCTGGTTGACGTCGTTCGAGCAGGCGCTCGCCGCCCGTGACGTCGACGCCGCGGCGGGCCTGTTCGCGACCGCCGGCTTCTGGCGCGACCTGGTGTCGTTCACCTGGAACATCAAGACCGTCGAGGGTCGCGAGGGCGTCGCCGACATGCTGCGCGAGCGGCTCGACGACACCGATCCGTCCGGATTCCGGGCGACGGAGGAGCCGACGGAGGCGGACGGCGTCGTCACGGCGTGGATTGCGTTCGAGACGGCGACCGGGCGCGGCGAGGGGCACCTGCGGTTGCGGGAGGATCCCGACGCGGAGGGACGCGATGTCGCGTGGACCCTGCTCACCACGCTGCAGGAACTCGAGGGGCACGAGGAGGGTCTCGGCGTGCGCCGGCCGAAGGGCGCCGAACACGGAGCGGACCGCGACCGCGTCACCTGGTCGGAGAAGCGTGCGGCCGAGGAGCGCGAGCTGGGGTACACCGAGCAGCCGTACGTCGTGATCGTCGGCGGTGGTCAGGGTGGCATCGCCCTGGGTGCCCGCATGCGTCAGCTCGGGGTGCCGACCCTGGTGCTGGACAAGCACGACCGTCCCGGCGACCAGTGGCGGGGGCGTTACAAGTCGCTGTGCCTGCACGACCCGGTCTGGTACGACCACCTGCCGTACCTGCCGTTCCCCGCGAACTGGCCGGTGTTCGCGCCGAAGGACAAGATCGGCGACTGGCTGGAGATGTACACGAAGGTGATGGAGGTGCCGTACTGGTCGAAGACCATCTGCACGTCCGCAAGCTATGACGAGAAGCTCGGCGTCTGGACCGTCGAGGTGGAACGCGACGGCGAGCCGATCACGCTGCGGCCGAAGCAGCTGGTGCTGGCGACCGGCATGTCCGGCAAGGCGAACGTCCCGTCCTTCCCCGGGATGGACAGGTTCCGTGGCGACCAACATCATTCGAGCCGGCATCCCGGTCCGGACGCGTACGCGGGCAAGAAGGCCGTCGTCATCGGAGCCAACAACTCCGCCCACGACATCTGCGGCGCGCTGTGGGAGCACGGCGCCGACGTGACGATGGTGCAGCGCTCGTCGACACACATCGTCAAGTCGGATTCGCTGATGGACCTCGGACTCGGTGACCTCTACTCCGAACGGGCGCTCGCCGCCGGAATGACCACGCACAAGGCGGATCTGACGTTCGCGTCGCTGCCGTACCGGATCATGCACGAGTTCCAGATCCCCGTGTACGACGCAATTCGCGAGCGGGACAAGGACTTCTACGACCGTCTCGAGAAGGCCGGCTTCGAGCACGACTGGGGCGACGACGGATCCGGGCTGTTCATGAAGTACCTGCGCCGCGGCTCCGGTTACTACATCGACGTCGGCGCCGCCGAACTCGTCGCGAACGGTGACATCAAGCTCGCGCACGGCAACGTCCGCGAACTCACCGAGAACTCGGTGATTCTCGAGGACGGCACCGAACTCGAGGCCGACGTCGTGGTCTACGCGACCGGCTACGGGTCGATGAACGGCTGGGCCGCCGACCTGATGGGGCAGGAGATCGCCGACAAGGTCGGCAAGTGCTGGGGACTCGGCTCCGACACCACCAAGGACCCCGGCCCGTGGGAGGGGGAGCAGCGCAACATGTGGAAGCCGACCCAGCAGGAGGCGCTGTGGTTCCACGGCGGCAACCTGCACCAGTCTCGGCACTACTCGCTGTACCTGGCGCTGCAGCTCAAGGCGCGCTACGAGGGCATCCCGACACCCGTGTACGGACTGCAGGAAGTCCACCACCTCAGCTGAGCCGCTTTCCCCCTCGAACCCGGGGCACCGGCGCGGATCGAAACATGCCGACGAGCCGTCACGGGGTGATCCACACCCCGTGACGGCTCGGGCCGCCCATCCCGAGCGTCTCCCGCAACCACTGAGCCTCCTCCCGGGTTGCGTGCTCGAGCCGCATGCGCCGGGCCCGCACCGGCACCATCCGCAGCTCCCGCAGCTCCCGGGTGTCCGCGGCGAAGACCGGCAGGTACAGCAGCCGCAGGTCGTCCCGGAACCGCTCGTACCCGCCGATGCCCTCGTAGTCGTTGATCAGGTCACCGCAGCCGTACAGCACCGGGCGCCCGTGATGAATCTCGACCGGCCGCGGGTGGTGCGACGAGTGGCCGTACACGACGTCGACGCCGCCGTCGACGAGTCGGTGCGCGAACCGAACCTGGTCGCCGGGAACGTCGTATCCCCAGTTCGATCCCCAGTGCACCGAGATCACCGCGAGGTCGGCGGGGCCACGGACCGCGTCGATCCGGTCGAGCACACGGGCAGCGGTCGCGTCCGACAGGTCCGGCAGCAGTGCCACCCCGGGACGCCCCGGAGCGGCCGCGGACCGGCGGGAGATTCCGCTGGACGCCGATCCCGTCGACCACACCAGCACCCGACCGGAACCAACGGGGATCGTCGCGGGCGCCCACGCGCGGCGGTCGTCGCGGCCGGCGCCGACGGGGTGCAGGCCCGCGGTCTCCAGTACGTCCACGGTCTCGAGCAGTCCGCGCCTGCCGAAGTCGAGGACGTGATTGTTCGCCAACGCGCACACGTCTATCCGCGCGATGTCGAGCACCCCGATGTTTCCCGGATGCATCCGATAGTGAATGCCCTTGCCCGGCGCGTAGTTCGGGGACGTGGTCACCGATGTCTCGAGGTTGACGATCCGTACGTCCGGCTCGGCGCCGTCGAGTACGGACAGCGCGACACCCCACGGATGGTCGAATCCGACCGGGTGTGGGATCGGTCCGTTCTTTCGTTCGGCCAGTGCGACGTAGTCTCGTGCGTCCCGCACCAGTCGTTCGCGCAGCCGTGGGTTGCCCGGATGCGGCAGGATTTGATCGACGCCCCGTCCCGTCATCACGTCCCCGGCGAGGAACAGTGTCACTGTGCTCGGCACACTTCAACGCTAGCGTCCTTCAAGCGGGGGCGGAGAGTGTGGAGCGCGGCCGATCACAGTCCCGCGACCGCCGCGACCAGCCGCTCGAGGTCGTCGAAGGTGTTGAAGTAGTGCGGGGACGCGCGCAGCACACCGTCGAGGCCGCGGCGGGTCATGTCGACGTACGTGGAGCCGCGACCGCTGACCGTGACGGTGATCTTGTTGTCCGCGAGCGCGTCGCGCGCGGTGTTCGGGTCGAGCCCGTCGACGGTGAACGAGACGATGCCGCTGCGGTGGGCGCCGAGGTCGCGGACGGTGACGCCGGGTACCGCCGCGAGTTCGGTGCGCGCGAACTCCGCCCGTGCCGACACGGCGGCCGCGACCTCGTCGACACCGAGGTCGAGCAGGTACCGCACGGCGGCGCCGAGCCCGAGCCGGCCGGCGACCGAGCACTCCCAGAACTCGAAGCGGGACGCGTCCGGGGCGAGCCGGTAGCCCGTCTGCTCCGCCCACTGGGCGCCGTGCAGGTCGAGAGCCGCCGGTTCCATGCTCCGGGCCAGCTCGGGTCGCAGGTACAGGAACCCGGTGCCCCGCGGTCCGCGCAACCACTTGCGGCCGGTCGCGGACAGGGCGTCGACGCCGAGGTCGTGGACGTCGACCGGGACCTGGCCGACGGACTGGCAGGCGTCGAGCAGGACCAGGGCGCCGACCGCGTGCGCGAGGTCGACGACCTCCCTGACCGGGTTCAGCAGACCGCCGTTCGTCGGTGCCTGGACCAGCGAGACCACCCGCACCCGCTCGTCGAGCATCCGGTGCAGGACATCGAGGTCGATCTCGCCGGTCGGGGTGGAGGGGACCACCTCGACACTCGCCCCCGTCGCGCGCGCCCGCTGCAGCGCGGCGATCGCGTTGCTCGCGTACTCGACCTCGGTGATCAGGATCCGGTCGCCCGCGGAGAGCGGAACGGCGTAGAAGAAGTCGGCCCACGCGCGGGTCGCACTCTCGACGAGGGCGAGATCCTCCGGCTGCGCTCCGAGCAGTGCCCCGAGCGCGGCCTTGACGTCGGCCAGGTCCTCCGCGCGTTCCGCCGCGGCGCGGTAACCCCCGATCTCGGCCTCGCGGCGCAGGTGGGCGACGACCTCGTCGACGACGACGGACGGCGGCAGCGAGGAACCGGCGCTGTCGAGAAACACCTGGTCGGCGCAGCCGGGGGTGTCGGCACGGACACGGCCCTGATCGAGCATTCGGTCCTCCCGTGTGACGGTCGAGTCTGGCGTCGACGCTACCCGTGCCGACGGGCGCTCGTCGTGACACGGACAGCGAAATCGGTCTACTGTCGGTCACGTTCTGTGATTCGTACCTGCTGCAGCACTGCCGTCCGACGATCGGAGCACGGCGATGACCATGGCAACTCACACAGGATCCGCCCGGCTGACCACCAGGGCCGCGGCGGAAGCGTACGTCGGTGGTGTCTGTTTCAAGCTCGGTCCGCCGCGGCTCATCGGCGCCGAGCTGGAATGGCTGACGAGGACCCGCGACGGGGGACGTCCGGGCCCGGAGGAGTTCGCGGCGGCACTCGGCCCGCACGCACCCACCACCATCGCTCCCGATTCCCCCGCGCTGCCCCTGCCCGGTGGCAGCGTCGTCACCCTCGAACCGGGTGGCCAGATCGAACTCTCCAGCGCCCCGATGGCCGCGGCCGACGACCTGTGTGCCGCCCTCGACGCCGACACCGAGCAGCTGAGGGGTCTGCTCGCCGGCGCGGGGATCGCCGTCGACGACGGTGCCGCCGACCGCGACCGTCCCGCGCACCGAATTCTTCCCGCACCGCGATACCGGGCGATGCAACGCCGGTTCGACTCGATCGGCCCGTACGGCCGGTTGATGATGTGCAACACCACCGCCACGCAGGTCAGCGTCGACGCCGGCGCAGACACCGCCGAGGTCGCCGCGCGGTGGCGGGCGCTGTACGCGATCGGTCCCGCACTCCTCGCGGCGTTCGCCTGCTCCCCACGACTGCACGGGATTCCGCCCGGGGACTGGGCGTCGCAACGCATGCGGACGTGGTTCGAACTCGACCGCGGGCGCACGGAGCCACCCGCGCTGACCGACCCGATCGGCGACTACGCACGCTGGGCGGTCGAGGCGCCCGTGCTGTGTGTGCGGGGCGGCTGCGCAGATCGAGGCGACGACTGGTCCCTTCCCGTGGACGCGAGTTTCGCGAACTGGATCGCGGGCGACCTCGACGCGGTCATCGGCCGCCGACCCGGGTGGTCGGACCTCGACTACCACCTGACCACGCTGTTTCCGCCGGTGCGGGCGGTCGGGCACCTCGAGGTGCGGTACCTCGACGCGCAGCCCGGCGGTCGGTGGCGGGTGCCGATAGCCGCGGTCGATGCCCTGCTCGGCGACCCGGAGACGGTCGCGGAGGCGACGGCACTGGCCGCGGCGACGGCCGACCGCTGGAGGTGCGCCGCCGAGTTCGGATTGCGGGAGACCGAATTACGCACTGCCGCTGTGGAACTGCTGGAGCTGGCGGCGTCGCGGTCGCGGTGGCTCGCATCGGAACTCGAGGCGGCGGTCCATCGATGTCGCCGCGGTCGCACGGTGACCGAGGAGGGGGACCGATGACCGCACCGGAAGTGGTTCGCAGCCGGCTCGCCGAGGATCTCGCCCGGGCCCGCGAGCGCAGCCGGAGCCTGACCGAGTGCGTCGACGACGCCGACCTGGTGGCGCAGCACTCGCCACTGATGAGCCCGCTGGTGTGGGACCTCGCGCACATCGGCAATCAGGAGGAGCTGTGGTTGGTCCGCGACGTCGGCGGGCGCGACCCGGTGCGCGGCGACATCGACGAGCTCTACGACGCGTTCAGGCATCCTCGATCGACGAGACCGACACTGCCGCTGTTGAATCCGGCGCAGGCCCGCAGCTATGTCGCCGAGGTCCGGGGGAAGGTGTGGGACGTCCTGGACCGGTCGGCGTTGCGTGGAAGGCCGCTGGAGCAGGACGGTTTCGTGTTCGCGATGATCGCGCAGCACGAACAGCAGCACGACGAGACGATGCTCGCGACCCATCAACTGCGCAGTGGCCCACCGGTGCTGACCGCGCCGGCTGCTCCCGGCGCGCGTACCGTCCCCGCGCGCGAGGTGATCGTGCCCGCAGGGACGTTCGAGATGGGGACGTCCACCGATCCCGCGGCGCTGGACAACGAACGCCCCGCGCACCGGGTGACCCTGCCCGCGTTCGCGATCGACGCGGCGCCGGTGACCAACGGCCAGTACGTCGAGTTCGTCGCGGACGGCGGTTACCGGCGTCCGGAGTTGTGGAGCGACCGCGGCTGGGCGCACCGGATGTCGGCCGGGCTCGAGGCACCGCAGTTCTGGGTCCGGGCCGATCGCGACGACTGGGCTCACCGGGTGTTCGGCGTGACGCGACCGCTGCAGCTCCGCCGGCCGGTGGTGCACGTGTGCTTCTTCGAGGCGCAGGCCTACGCGCGGTGGGCGGGTAGGCGCCTCCCCACGGAGGCCGAGTGGGAGCGGGCCGCGCGGTGGGATCCGGTGACGGGGCGGTCCCGACGTTTCCCGTGGGGTGATGCCGACCCGACCGAGACCCGCGCGAACCTCGGTCAGCGGCACCTGGAGCCGGCCGAGGTCGGTGCGTACCCCGACGGCGCGAGTCCGCTCGGGGTGCACCAGTTGATCGGGGACGTGTGGGAGTGGACGTCCTCGGACTTTCTTCCGTATCCCGGCTTCGCGGCGTTCCCGTACCGGGAGTACTCGGATGTGTTCTACGGCGGCGACTACAAGGTGCTGCGCGGCGGCTCGTTCGGCACCGACCAGGTCGCGTGCCGGGGCACCTTCCGGAACTGGGACCACCCCGTCCGGCGGCAGATCTTCGCCGGGTTCCGCTGCGCGCGGGATCTCGCGCCGGGGGAGGGCGATGTGTAGGCACGTCGGGTACCTGGGTCCGTCCCGCACGGTCGCCGAGGTGCTCACCGAGGGACCGCACAGCCTGTTGCGACAGTCGTGGGCGCCGGCGGACATGCGTGGTGGCGGCACGATCAACGCCGACGGGTTCGGCGTCGCGTGGTGGCCGGGGGGCGGCGAGACGGTGGCCGCGTATCGGAACGCGGCGCCGATCTGGACGGATCCCGCGGTGGTCGGGATCCTCACCCAGGTGCGCTCGTCCGGGGTGGTCGCGGCGGTCCGCTCCGCAACGGTCGGCATGCCGATCACGGCCGACGCCTGTGCCCCCTTCACCGACGGCCGGTGGGCATTCAGTCACAACGGCCGCATCGACGGGTGGCCGGAGTCGGTGGCCGCCCTCGCCGAATGGCTGCCCGCGGTCGAGTTGCTGAAGATGCCGGCCCTGACCGATTCCGCGTTGCTGTGGACGCTGGTCCGGCGCAGGCTCGGAACGTCGTCCCCCGCCGACGCCCTGCGTGAGGTCGTCGCCGAGGTCCTGGAAGCGGCACCCACGTCGCGGCTGAACCTGCTGCTCTGCGACGGCGCCGGGGTGTGGGCCACCGCGGTCGACCACGCGCTGTCGGTACGGGTCGACGACGTCACAGCGGTGGTGGCGTCCGAGCCGATCGACGACCGCGACGGGTGGGTGACGGTACCGGACGGTCACGCGGTCGAGGCGCGGCCGGGACATGTGGCGATCACCGAGTTGACGACACCGACGGCGTATCGGGAGGGACGATGACGACAGAGCCGACGATCGAGGTCCACCTGGCTCCGGACCAGCTACAGGAGAATCTGCGCAGCGACGCCCGGATCGGGTTGACCGCGACGCCGAAGTGGTTGCCGCCGAAGTGGTTCTACGACGCCCGCGGGAGCGAACTGTTCGAGCAGATCACCACGCTGCCGGAGTACTATCCGACCCGCACCGAACGCGAACTCCTGCGCGTCAGCGCCGCGCACGTCGCCGAGGCGACGTCGGCTCGCATTCTGGTCGAGCTGGGGTCGGGGTCGTCGGAGAAGACGCGGCTGTTGCTCGGTGCACTGACCGAGCACGGGACACTGGAAACGTATGTGCCGCAGGACGTGTCGGACGCGGCCCTGGATTCTGCGGTGCACCAGCTGGCGCGGGAGTTCCCGTCGTTGACGGTGCACGGCATCGTCAGCGACTTCACCGAGACCCTGCACAACCTGCCACGCGGCGGCCGGCGGATGATCGCGTTCCTCGGGGGAACGCTGGGCAATCTCGTGCCCGAGGAGCGAGCCGAGTTCCTCGGTTCGGTCGCCGCGGTCCTCGAGGAGGGCGAGCAGTTGCTCCTCGGTGTCGGGCTGGTCACCGATCCGGCGGTGATGGTGCCCGCCTACGACGACGCGGCGGGGGTGACGGCACGGTTCAACCTGAACGTGCTGTCGGTGCTGAACGACAGGCTGGGAGCGAACTTCGACCCGACGGCCTTCCGGCACGTCGCGCTCTGGGACGAGCGCAACCAGTGGATCGAAATGCGATTGGAGGCAACCGAATCCGTCGAAGTGTGGATTCCGGAGCTGGATCTCGGGGTGAACTTCACCGAGGGAGAGCAGATACGGACGGAGATATCTGCGAAGTTTCACGTGGACGGCATCTGCAAGGAACTCGATGCCGCCGGATTCGGCAGTGATCGGGTATGGACCGATCCCCGGGAGCGCTTCGCGCTCGTACTGGCCGACCGGGTGGCCTGAACTCGCCAACCGGATTCGCCGACCTATGAGGGGGGCTCTGGCGAATCCGGTTGGTCGAGGACAGGATCAAGCAGTGAACGACGATGTGTCGGTCAGCTTAGGCAGCGCTGCCGGCCGAAGCGGCCGAGACTGCACCGACCAGGCCGAGGAGCGCACCCGCGCCGACGATGACGCCGCCCAGGCCGGAGACGACCGGCTGGATCAGCTTGAGGGTGGCGAGGGTATCGGCATCGAGGGAAGAACCCATTGTCTGGCTCCTGTGTATTCGAGGGGTGAGGGTGACGCATGTCTCAACGCGTCGACAACATTCGTACCACAACGAAAACAACTCGGTAACGATCCATACCACTATCTGGGAAATTCCTGGTCGAAAATATCAATGTTCAGTAACGGGTAACCTTCCGTTTGCTGTTCCGCGCCCGCTCGGACACGTTCCAGCCTGGCGGTTTGTCGGCTTTGTCCCCCGGGTTTCAGCCCGACTTCGCACCCGACGTGGCGGCGTCGGCCGGCTTCGGCCACCCGAGTGCTCGCCACGTCGACGCGGCGGCGCCCGCCAGGAGTCCTCCCGTCAGGACGAAGACTCCGTCGGCCCCGGTCGACCCGGCGACCGCACCGGCGGTGAGGGGGATGGCGACCTGCCCGAGCCGGTTCCCGGCCGGGCGAAGCGACAGAGCGGACGCGCGGTTGGTCGAGGAGGCGAGTCCGGCCACCCAGGTCATCGCCAGCGGCTGCGCGAGTCCCCAGAAGAAGCCGGCGACCGCAAGCAGTGCACCGACGACCGCTCGGCCGGTTCCCCGGTCGACGGCGAGTCGGGTGTGACGAACTGCGGAGACAGGGTGACGACGCTCGCCCCCGCGGCAGGGACCGGCATGACGATCAGTGCGGTCGACGTGTCGACGACCTCCGGGGGACCGCGGGTGGTGAGCAGTCCGACGGCCGGTATGCCGACCGCTTGACCGACGAAAATCCACACTGTGAAGCCGCCGAAGCGCCGGTCGCACTCGTCCGGCTTCGACAGCAAGGGTATGTAGCCCCTGTCCGGCAACGGTCGTCAGGATCTGGCCGAATCCGAGCAGGGTGCTCCCGGCCGCGAGTGTGATCAGGTTGGGGCTCAACAGGATCGCGGCAATCGCGAGGACGGCGAGGAGGGATCCGTCGCGGACGACGGCAGCTGCGTGGAAGGTGTCGACAGCCCGCCCGATGGGTATCGCTGCCACCAGCGGCAGCAGCGAGTACACGGCCGTCAGCATGCCGATGGTCGCGCCGTCGCCACCGACTCGAGTGCCTGGTACGAGATCATCACCCGCACAGCGGCATAGCCTGCCTGCAGGAGTGCGGTGGCGATGCACAAGTGGGCGCACCGATGCCGCTCGTCGGGCCGACCGGGCGCCCTTGCCGGACCAGGTGATCTGCTTGAATACTCGCATGACACAGTCAGGGGGCTACCGGGAGCGAAACAGCACCGCGGACCGCACGCTGAGCCTTCTGCAGATGTTCACCGACGACCGGACCGAGATCACTGCCGCCGACGTGGCCTCCTCCCTCGGAGTGGCCCGATCGACCGCGTACCGGTACTTGGAGAGCCTGGGAAGTTCCGGGTTTCTCGCCGACACCGGACGCGGCACGTTCGTTCTCGGCTTTCGTATTCTGGAGCTGGCCAGGATCGCTCGACGTGGCTACGGACTGTCCGAGATCTGCCGGCCCGCGATGCGGGAGTTGGCGCTCGAGTTCAAGCAGACGGTCCTGCTGACCAAACGGATGGGGACGTCCGTCGTCTGCCTCGAGCGTGAGGAATCGCCCCAGCAGTACATCCGGCTGTCCTACGAGCGTGGGACCGTGCTCAGTCTCAACGCCGGCGCCTCCGCGCTCGTGCTTCTGGCCTGGTTGCCGGAGTCCGACGTGCGTGAGCTGTTGGCGGGAGTGACGCTTCCTCGGTTCAATCGCAACACCCTGGTCGACGTCGACTCGATCCTCGAGCGCCTCGCGCAGATCCGGGAACGCGGATATGCGATGAGCAGTGGTGAGGTCGATCCGTCGGTCCAGGGCGTCGCCTGCCCGGTGTTCGACCGGGACGATCGGGTGGTCGCGGCGGTGAGTGTCGTGCTCATCAAGTCGATGGTCGCGCCCGTCGAGGTCGACGAGATCACGGATCGGCTGGTGTCGCTGGCCGAGGAACTCAGCGGACAGGTACGTCTGCTGGGCCAATAGCCCACACTTTCCGGTGGTGCGACACGCCGTCTGAGCGACCCGAGATCACGTCTGCGGCTAGAGAATCAACTGCATGTAGGTCATGTCCAGCCAGCGGCCGAACTTGATGCCGACCTCGGGCATCACGCCGACGACCTGGAAGCCGAAGCGTTCGTGCAGGGCGATGGAGACGGTGTTGCCGGACTCGATGCTCGCGACCATGACGTGGACGCGGCCGGTGCGGGCGCGGGAGATCAGCTCGGTCATCAGGGCGGAGGCGATGCCGCGGCCGTGGTGGTCCGGGTGGACGTAGACGGAGTTCTCGACGGTGTAGCGGTATCCGCTCTTGGCTCGCCACACCCCGTACGAGGCGTGCCCGGCGACCCGGCCCGCGGAGACGGCCACCAGAACGGGGAAGCCGTTCGCCTGCCGGTCCACGAGCCAGGCGCGGCGGTCCGCGACGTCGACGGTTTCCTCGTCCCAGATCGCCGTCGTGTTGCGGACCGCCTCGTTGTGGATCTCCAGAATCCCCGGCAGGTCCTCGTCGCGTGCGTCGCGGATCTCGATGGTCACCGCTCCATGGTGCCTCAGCACCCGCCCCGACGCCCTGCCGCCGAATACTCCGGTGCTACCGCTGGGCGCTCTGCCGGGCCTTCTCGAGTGCGCCGAGGGTGCGCATGATCGTCGCCTTCTGCTTCTCGAGATCGCTGCGCCGGGCGCGGGCCGCGAGGCCGGACTGTTCGGCGACCTGGGCCAGCTGCGCGTCGACCTGGGTCATCTGGTCGAGCAGCGCCAGTGCTCGCGACTGGATCTCCTCGAGATCGACGGCGTCGGAGCGTACCGCCGCAGGTGCGGGCGCGGCGGCCGTGCGGGTGCTGCGCGTGGAAGAGGGCGTGCGCGTGGCGGTTCCGGTGACGGCGCGGGGAGTCGCGACCGCCGACTCGGCGACGACCGCTGCGGCACGGGGGCGCAGGGCCTTGCGGACCAGTGCCGGGTCCGGCGGGGTCGCGAGCTTGATCTGATTGAGCACCTGACGGGCGTCGCGGGCGTTGACGCGCCACTCGCGCTCTTCCTCGTCGTCGGACTGCAGCGTGCCACCGAGCGGGCGGAGACCGTACATGCCGAGGAAGCGGCGGGCGCCCTCGATGATCTCTTCCTTCTCGCGGCAGGTGCCGCACCGCGGCTCGTTGCGGTACATCTCGACCGCATCGTCGTCGCCACACCAGACGCATGCACCGGGAACCCAGGCTCTGGATGTGGGCCGGACCGTGTGCAGCTTCGTGGTTTCGGCCGGGACATCGAGAGTCTGCGCGTCAATCACGACGCATGACAATAGAGCAGAATGATCCGCCCGTTCGCACCGGATCGTTATCAACCTGGGATTCTTCCGTCAGGCGTGATCAATCTCATGTTCACTTGCGTGGGGTCGGGTTCCGTGAGCAGCCAAGTTCTTGTCCCGCAAGAGGTTCCGGGTGCCGCGGAGCGCTACGTCACCGGACCCAGCACGTCGATGACCCACTCGACCAGCGGGCGCATCGCGTCCCACGCGGTGCGGACCTCGGTGAGAGTACGCTCGGTGTCGATCCAGTCGGGGGACGCGAACAGCACCCCCGCGGTGAGCGACTTGTGCCGCAACAGGTCGATGCGGGGGTGGTCGGTGGAGAACCCGCGGGGCGCCGTCTTGAGCGTCTCGCCGCCGATCTCGAAGCCGGCGGACTCCAGATCGGCAGTGATCGCCTCGAGCTGTCCGCCGCGCAGGTCGGTGTCGACCGCCGCGCGGAAGGCCGCCAACTGCGCCGGTGAGGACGCGTAGAAACCGCCCGCGACGAACAGTCCACGGGCGTCGACCTGCACATACCACCCCGCACCGGGACACACCTGGACGAAACCGCCCTGATGGGTCTTGTAGGGCGCCTTGTCCTTGGAGAACCGCACGTCACGGTACGGGCGGAACACCTTGCCCGCGCCGAACTCCGGCTCCAGCTGCTCGAGCAGTTCGACCATCGGCGCCCGCACCGACTCGTCGTAAAGCGCCTTGTGCGCGGTCCAGAAGCTCTTGCTGTTGTCCGCCTCGAGGTCCTCGTAGAAGTCGAGCGCGGCGACGGGGAAACCGGTGAAGGCGGTCATACCTGGAGTTTATTGGGGACGTCCCGGTCGGAGCCGGTTGCGGCGGGTGGGAGCACCTCGGCAGGACCGGTCACCGATGGCTCGCAGGCGACGATTCCGGTCAGCGGAGCGTCGATCGCTCGCAGTCGGTCGACGGCCGCGGCCAGGTCACGGCGGGTGGTGGTACCTGTGACCACCACCACCAGGACGCCGTCGGCGTACTCACTGAGTACCTCCGCGGACGGCGTGGAGAGCACCGGCTCCGAATCCACCACGAGGTGTCGGTAGCGCCCGCGTAGCCGCGTGACGAGTTCACGCATGCCGCCCCCGACGAGCAGTTCGTGCACGTCCGCCGCCGATCCGGCGGGCAACAGGTCCGGACTGCCGGCGGCCTCGACGCGAATCGACTGGTCGATCCGATCCGGTCCGGTCAGGACGTCGGACAATCCCGGCCCGTCGTCGCCGGGGTCGGAGTCGGCCGTCCGGACGAGCAGGACGTGGTCTCCGTACCTGGCGAGGACGCGTCCCAGGTTGGTCGCCACATCCGACGCCTCCACGGCCTCGCCGGCCGCGGAGGTGATCACCCACATCCGACTCTCGGCATGAGCGCCGGGACGGCCGGGCACGGTGCGCAGTCGCGCCCGGAGCCGGAAGTATCCCTCGTTGTCCTCGCCGGTGACGGGGCCGTGGACGACAGTGCCGACAACCGGCAGACCCGACACCCCCGCGGCCCGGTCCGGGGTCCGGACAACCGGGTCGAGCCGGCTCCGGATCCACACCGCCACGCAGCCGAGGACCAGACCGGTGACCAGGCCGAGCAGTGCGAACGCCCACGTCCCCGGCAGGCTCCGGTGCGGCTCGCTCGCCGCCGACACGACCGTGGTCTCGATGCGTTGGGAGTCGACCCCGGCGGGCCCTTCGAGTGCCTTGGTGTAGGTGACGAACTCCCCGGCCACGGCGTCGGCCCGCCGTTGTGCCTCCTCCGGCGAGCCGGCCGAGACCGCCACGTCGATCACCGACGTCCGCGGCGGGACGATGGTGGGGTTGACGTCGGCGGCGAACTCTTTCGCCGACATCGGCAGTCCGAGCGCGTCGACCACCCGCTGCCCGACGACGTCGCTGGTGAGCAGCGCGACGTACGAGTTGACGCGGTCCCAGACCGCGGCGGACTCGTCGTAGCTGGTCGCGGTGACGGACGCATGGGACGACACCAGCAGCTGCGTGGTCGAGACGTACCGGGCCGGCGTCAGGACGGACACCCCCACTCCGATCCCGACGCAGGTCGCGACGACCGCACCGAAAAGCAACCAGTGGCGTCGTACTTCACCGAAGAACATTGCCGCAGTCACGTCGCACGCATCCTTTCCGGGTGTTCCGCGTCGTCGGAGGTGGACGCTCCGCGCTCGCGCTCCGAGTACACGACGAGACCCGCCACCGGCCGGGCGGGTCTCAGCAGTGCGGACTCGTGCAGTTCCGGTTCGGTGGTGACCCCGTACCGAACGGTCACGACGAGCGCGTCGCAGTCCGCCATGACGTCGCACGCGCGAGCGCCCGAACGAATCGGTGGGCAGGCGAGGAGCACCCAGCGATGGTCGGCGCGGAGGTGGTCGAGCAGGTCGGACAGCCCCGAGTCGCGGAGCGGGTCAGAGGTCCGCCCGGCGGCGGACCCGGCGGTCAGCACCGGTCCCCACGGACCCACCGACAGAGCAGTGGGCACGGTGGCGTCACCGAGCAGGACGTCCGCCACTCCGGCACCGTCACCGCCGTCGAGGCGTCGCGACAACTCCGGGGAGTCGAGGTCGAGATCGACCAGAAGGGTGACGTCGCCGCGTGTGCGCGCCGCGGCGGCGAGCGCGAGAGCCGTTGCTGCGGCGCATCTTCCGTTCCCGGAGTCGGTCACCGCGATGACGCCGCGGTCGGGATCGCCGAGCAGCGAGAGCAACCGTCGCCAGGTCAGGCGGGCGTCCACGGGTGATGTACGACCCGTCGGGACCCCGATCGTGCCCAGCACCGGCAGCCCGGCCACCCGGGACGCGTCGCGCGGATCCCGGAGGGACGGCGCGTGGATCGACCGCAGCACGGCCGCCGCCGCACCGAGGAGGGCGCCGGCCAGCAGAGCGCCGAGCAGCAGGTACATGGGCGGTGGGCCCCACTCCGTCACCCGGGTGGGTCGACCGGGAGGATCGACGACGACGAGCTCGGCGCGCGGCAGGACGGACCCGGGTACCGATTCGAGGGATTGCACGGTCTCCGCGAACTCGCCGGCATATGCCGCCGCTGCCAGATTCGCCTCGCGGGCTGTCGGGGCCGCCAAGGTGACGTCGATCAGCACCGTCCCCGGCCGCGCGGTCGCCGTGACGCGGCCGGCGAACTCTTCGGGGCTGGTGTCGAGTCCGAGGTTTCGAACCACGCGTGCGGCGAGGTCCGGGCTGTGGGCCAGCTCGGCGTAGGACTGTGCGCGGCTCCGGGCGTAGCTGTCGCCGCCGTCCTCCACCTGGCTGACCTCGCCGGGAGTCCGGACGAACACCGTGAACCCGGACCGGTACAGCGACGGGACCAGCAACAGGACGATCGCGGTGACGGCGAGCGCGCCCAGGCCCGCGACCGCCACGAACCGCCATCGCTCGCGCAGGATGCGCGCGTACGCGCGCACGGCCCCGGTCACGACGACGCTCCGATGCCCCCGCGGCGCAGGGCAGTGACCAGCGCATCGGCGAGTCGCTGTTCTCCGAGGGCATTCGGGTGCCTGCCGTCCGGTCCGAGCAGGGCCGACGTGTCCGTGCCGGCAAACGAGTCGGCGATCGGGTCGAGGAACACCACACCGGCAGCGGCGGGGTCGGCTTTCAGTCGGGCCATGAATTCGTCGTCGAACCCCAGGTCGTCGCTCGGGTTCACGAGGTAGCGGGGGCGGAGGAAGACCAGTGTGGCGTCGGGCCAGTGGCGGCGGGCCTCGCCGAGGGCGGAGGCCATGGACTTGCCCACGTCCTCGGCGGGCGGGAAGAGGTCGTTGCGGCCGCCGTCGAGGACGACCACGTCGGGCGTGTACTCCATGGCCAGGGTGGGGATTCGTTCGGGGATCGAGGTCGAGGATCCGGGCTCGCCGGCGAGCGGGAACCGGTTCGCGGCACCGCCGCTGACGTAGCCGGTTCCGGGGACGGCCGACACGTCGCACGCCCATCTCATCTGTACAGCGGCGCGGCAGGCGTACGACAACTCGACGAGACGACTGCTCTTGGTGTAGGAGTCGCCGATGAACAGGGCGGACATGGTCGCGTCGCTCCGCGCAGGGGCGGTCGCGGCAGAGCCGATGCCGGTCCCGGCCGTCGTTCTCGCGACGCGGTCCGATGCGCCGTCCGGGGCGAGAACGATCACGGTGGCGACGACCGCGGGCAGGGCAACCGCCGCGAGCAGGAGGTTCGGTCGGCGGATCATCGCCCCACCTTCGATCGGATCCACACCGCGATCCGGTCCGCCAGTACCGCCTGCCCGTCGTCGGAGGGCCAGCTGAGATCGGCTTGCATCAGATCGGGGGTGAGCAGCGGCGGATTCGAGGCGTCCAGGTACGGCGTGCCCGTCGACCGGGCGACCCGATCGACCTCGTCGGACACCCTGGTCACCGCCGCCGGGACGGGGTACTGATACCACGGCGGCCCGATGACCAGGGCCCGTTCTCCGCCGAGGGTGATCTTGTTGATCGCGTCGACGGCGCCGACGCCGATCGAGTCGGTCTCCGGGAGTCCGGCGTCCTCCACACCCCCGAACACCACGATCACATCGGGTGCGGCTGCCCTCGCGCGGTCCACCTGGAAGGTGAACGCCTGTCCACCGGCTCCGTCGGCCACGTATCCGGTGCCGGGCAGCGCGAAATTCGACACCTCCCATCCGGTGCGCTCGGCCATTAGTGTCGGCCACACCACCCGATTCCGGACACCGGCAGAGTAGCCGTCGCCGACAACCGCGACTCGCAGTCTGTCCGGGTCGGCGGCGGCACCGCCGCGGTCACCGACGAGTGCGGTTGCCGCGAGCGCGCTGACCAGAACCAGCCCGGTGGCAGCAGCCGCCATGGTCAGGACTCGGGACCGGCGCGCCGTCACAGCCGCGCCCCGACCAGATCCGAGTAGGTCGCAGACAGTGTCGCCACGACACCGTCCATGCCGAATTCGGCATTCGCGATCGACCGCCCGCGCTCGCCGGATTCCCGCGCCAGCCGCTGGTCAGCGAGCAGCGCGCGGACCGCATCGGCCATCGCCTCGACAGTGGGGGCCGCGACGAGACCACAGCCACCGCGTGCGACCGTGGCGGCCAGCCCGCAGTCGTCCGACACGACGACCGGGAGTCCGACCGACATCGCTTCGAGGACGGCCATCGGGTACGGCTCGCGGACGGAGGGCAGGACGAACACACTTGCCGACGCCATCCGCGCGGTCATCTCGGACGAGTCGAGCGGCCCCTCCCACACGACGCGGTGCTCCGCGCCGATGGCCTCGCGCACCGCGCGGCCCTCGCCCTGGTCCGGACCGACGAGTGTGAACCGCGCCTGCACGCCCGTGTCCAGCAGCATCCGGGCCATTTTCACGAAGATCGTCGCTCCCTTGCGGGGGTGCAGACGCGCCGCGAACAACACCTCCGGATCGCGCGCGTCGGAAGTGGGCGGTGGCATTGTGGTGCCGCGCGGACAGGACGGAACGCCGTTGTGGAGGTGGGTGAGCCGCAGATCGTCGCCCCCCACCGCGACGAGTCGGTCACGTTCGGACGGCGTGAGGTAGAAGACCGCGCCGGCGCCCCGCAGCACCTTGCGTGTCCACATCGAGTCCAGCGGACGTGCGAGCGGGTGATCGCTGGGCTCGACCATGCCGTGAGTCTGCAGGGCGTACACGATCCGATGTCGCCGCGCCGCCGCGGCGATCGGGAGGACGACGAGATCGCGTCCGAAGTGGATGTGGACGAGGTCGAATTCGGCGCGGTGTCTGGAGAACCACCTGTACAGGCCCGGCGCACCGAGGCCGGCGAATCCGATTCCGGGGACAATGGTCCGGGATCGGAAGAGTTGGACGGGCACGCCTGCGATGTCGGACGGAATCGTCCGGTAGCCACGCGTCGCCGCCGCGACGAGTGCCTCCGTTCCGGACTGCCGCAATCCCGCCGACTGGTTCAGGGCGACCCTGGCAGGTCCGCCGTATGCGCCGTCGGGACTGACCAGGGTGACCACCTGCAGGATGCGCATGGCACTCAGCCCGGTGCGACACTCGCTCGAGGCGGACGGACCAGGCTGCCCGGGGGGACATCCGTCGACACCACCGCGGTCGCGCCGACCACCGAATCGGCGCCCACCGTCACTCCGCGCAGCACGACCGATCGAGCACACAGCCACGCACCGTCCTCGATCACGATCGGCGCGTTGTCGTACTCGAACACCGGTGACCGCCGGTCGTGACTTCCGGTACACAGATAGGCGTGTTGGGAGATGCACACATTCGAACCGATCGCGATCCGGTCGACGTCGTACAGGTCGACCCCGGTCCCGATCCACGAGTCGTCGCCGATCGAAAGTTTCCACGGCCATTGCACATTCACCCGATGCTTGATCAGCACCCCGGTTCCGACCCGCGCGCCGAATGCGCGCAGGAGCATGCACCGAGTCCGATTCGGGCACCACACCTGGGTGAACACCAGGGTCGAGATCGCGACCCAGAGCACCTGCGCGAAGGTCCCTCGGCCCTTGTCGTAGGAACGTCCGCGTAGGGCAGCCAACGATCTCGTCGATCGCGCCTCGGTCATGCGCACCTCCCCACGCCGCTGAGCGGCCGGTTCAGCAATCAACGGTACGAGATCCGGCCCCGGGTGTGTCAAGAAATCGCTATCGTGAGAGGGCAGCCCGCTCGGATCGCCCCGAATCGCGAAGGGGGTGAGGTGATGGGCATCTCCGGGCACCGGACTGACACGGAGCTGCGGGAGTCTCGACGGACGAGCGCCACGCAGGTGGCCGTGTTCGCCGTGGGCGCGAGCTCCGCGGTGCCGATCGCGAACTTCACGGCCACGGGGCTGTCGCTGGTCTGCCTTGCTCTGGTGCCTGCCTTCCTGCTGATGGCACATCGTGGCGCCGACCTGGTGCCACTGGTGTTGGCTGCCCTCGGGTGGCTCTCGTTCATCGCGTCCGGCATCGTCAACCACGTCAGCATTTTGTGGCCGAATTCTGTTGCACCAGCTGCCTTCTCGCTGTACCTGATCGGTCTGGCCGTGATCACGGGCCGCACGGTGGATGCGATCGCCTGCGCGTTGGCGGGGATCGCCGCGGGAACGACGATCTTCTTCCTGTTTCGGGGCATCGAACTGACGCGGACCGGGAGCTTCCTCGACATGTGGAAGTACGGCATTGCCCAAGCCGTCACAATTCTGTTGCTGTTCGGAATCATCAAGTCCCGCACGATGTCACGGCTGTCCATCTCACTGGCACTCGTGGTCCTCGGCGCGTGTAGTCTCGCGTTGAACTACCGTGCCCACGCGCTGGTGTGCCTGATCTCCGGCGCCGTCCTCGGTACGCGAGCGATCCTCGGCTCCAGGATCTCGCGTGGCTGGCAGTTCGGGGGGATCGCGATCCTCGGGATCGTCTTCGCCTACGCGATGCCGATCGCCGGCCGCCTGGGCTGGTTCGGTCCCGCATTGCAGCACAAGACCGTCGAGCAACAGGCCACCGGTTTGCACCTTCTCCTCGCGGGCCGGACCGAGTCGCCGATGCTGTTCACCGCAATCCTGGATCGCCCGATCCTGGGGTGGGGGAGCGCACAGAGACTCACACCGGAGGTGTACACCGCAGCCGAGCACCTGGCGGTCCGGATGGGGTTCGCGCCGACCTTTCCCTTCGCCGAGTACTGGCGCCTGCCGCCGCAGGAGTATTCGGCCATGCATTCGGTCGTGCTGGGGTCCTGGGCGGAGGGCGGCGTCCTCGCCGTCCTGCTGCCGGTGTGGGTGCTCGTCGCCTGCCTCGCGCTCGTGTGGAACTGCGACCGCTACGGACGCTGGGCCCCCCTCGTGGTCGTCGTCTCGGTACAGGGTGTGTGGGACCTGTTCTACGAGCCCTGGAACTACAACAGCCTCCCGGTGTACGCGTGCATCGCCCTGTTCTTCCTGGCCGGGCACTTCTCCGGGCGCACGCTCGCCCACCCTCCGCCGTGAACCGACCAGAGGAGGGGTCGTGGTCACCGAAGGTCAGCGTCGTGATCCCGACCGTGGGTCGCGCGACGCTCGGACGCGCGGTGCGCTCGGTGCTCGACCAGACCTACCCGGTCGCCGAGATCCTCGTCGTGGCCGACGTGGGGGTGCCACTGCCGTTGCCGCGGGACGATCGGATCGTCGAACTCCGAACAGCGGCGGGCTCCGGATCGGGAATACACCGGCAGCTCGGTATCGACCGGGCTGCCGGATCGGTGATCGCGCTGCTCGACGACGACGACGAATGGCGCCAGGACAAGCTGAGGCGGCAGCTGGACGCCGTCGCGCACTGTGCCGACGGTCCCTGGGTCGCGTCGTCGCGGGCGGTTGTCGCGGGGGCGGGCAAGTGCAGGATCTGGCCTCGACACCTGATTCGAAGCCGCCAGCCGGTGTCCGAATACCTCTTCCGCCGAACCGATCTGACGTCCGGTGGCGCCGTGCTGATGACATCGACACTCTGTTTTCCTGCCGGTCTCGCGCGGCAGGTGCGTTGGGACGACGAGGAGGACGCGCCGCACGACGAACCGAGCTGGCTCCTCCGCGTGCAGGCGGCGCTGCCGGAGGTGCACTTCGAACAGTTGCCCCAGCCGCTGTGCACGTATCACGTTGGTGACGAATCCCTCTCGCACAGCACCCGCGACCGCACCGACGAGTACGTGGAGTGGGGTCGGCGTCACTTGGGAGACCAGTCGGCGCGAATCCTCGGCGACTACCTGTGCACGAGCCCGGTCAGCGCAGCCGTGTCCGCCCGATCGCTCTCCGGGCTGCGGCGAGCGGTCGTCGCTGCGCTGCGACACGGTCGGCCCGGTCCGTGGGCACTCGCGTACGCGGGTCTGAGCGCCGTCCGGATCGTGCTACTCGAGGTGCGTCGTCGATGACGGTCGCATCCGGCGGCCTGGCGCCCGCGGAACAGCGCGCACTGGTGCGGGGAACCCTGTACCGGATACTCGGCACGCCGGTTGTGGCGGTGCTCGGCCTCGTGAACACCGCGGTCGTCGTCCGGCACACCGGCGAAGCGGTGTACGGACTGGTCTCGCTCGTGGCCACGGTCACCCTCCTGTTCCCCTTCGCGGACCTGGGGATCGGTGCGGTGGTGCTGAGCGCGAGCGCACGACTGACCGGGACGGACCGCGACCCGGCGGCGGACGTCATCCGCCGCGCGTACCGGGTGCTGTTCGCCGTCGCCGCCGCGTTGGGTGTCGTCGCGTGCGTCGTGATGGCGGTCGACGGGTGGGGGGCTCTGGTGGGTATCACGACCGGACCGGACGATCGATGGGCGATCACTTGTGCCGCAGTTCTTTTCGCCTTGACCATTCCGGCAGGTCTGGGGGTTCGGATACTGATCGGGATGGACCGGAATCAGTTGGCCACCCTGATCATGATGAGCAATGCGGTATTCACCCTGTGCGTGACGGTGGCATTGTCCGCCACCGGAGTCCAGGGCATCTGGTACGCGCTGTCGCCGCTCGGCGGCGTGTTGATCGGGCACCTGCTCGGGACCGCCGCGGCGCTGCGTCTGTCCGGGCTCGGCTGGTCGGCGTTCGCCCGCGTCCGCGGCACCGGGACCCGATTGCTCGAGGGCAGCCTGTGGCTGTTTCTCGTCGGAGTCGGACTTCCGGTCGGACTGCAGACGGGACGGATCCTGCTGGCCCACCTGTCGACGGCGGACGAGTTGTCGAGGTACGCGCTCGTCGCGCAGATGTACGGCGCCTGCTGGGCGGTGCTCTCGACCGCGGGGATGGCGTACTGGCCGGTGTTCGTCAAACGTCGCGGCGCCAGGGGAGAGACGATACGGATGTGGTGGCGAGTGACTGCCTACTTCGGTGCGGCAGCGGTCGCCGCCGCCGCCGGCCTCGCGGCGCTGGGACCGTGGACCGCGTCGGTCCTCTCGGGTGGGAGCATCGTCGTGACGACCGGCCTGGCAGTGTCGTTCGGCGCGCTGCTGCTGATGCAGGCGCTACATCTGCCCGCCAGTGTCCTGCTGACCCGGCCGCGGGAGGCGCGGTGGCAGGCGTGCTGCGTCGCGGGCATGGCCGCAATCAGCCTCGGTGTCGGGTTCGCGGTGGCCGGTCCGTGGGGTGCCGTCGGGGTGGTGTGCGCCGCGGCGATCGGAGTCGCTGCGGCGCAGGTTGTTCCGGACCTGTTGTGGGTGCCGACGCTGGTCCGCCGGCGGCCCGCAGACGCCCGGGCCTAGCGCTGTCCTTCGCGGGGCAGTGGCCGCGCGAGCGGCGCCACGACCGTGTCTCCGGGCGCGACGTCGTGGACGACGGTGGCGTTGGCGCCAACGGTGGCGCCGTCGTGCAGCGTGACGGGACCCACCACCACGGCACCGGCGCCCACCCGGACCCGGTCCCCGATCGTCGGACGGCCCCGGGCGTTGTGGCCGATCGTGACCTGCTGATTGATCCAGCAGTGACTACCGATCGACTCCGCGGTGACGATCGTCGCCACGCCGTGCTGGATGAACAGCGCGGGGCCGATTCGGTCCGCGTCGAGGGTCAGGGTGCGCTCGGGACGGTACAGTCCGCGCAGCACTGCTCGGGTGCCCGAGGGGGCCGCGCGGAGCCGATAGTGGACGAGGCTGCGAAACTCCGCGAGCGCGCCGGCCAGATAGGCGAATCGTGAGTATTCGTCGAGTTCGGTGAGACCGTCGTCGTCGATGCACTCGATCCACCAGGCAACGTCCGCGCGCACCACCCCGGCAGCACCGACGCGTCCGATCGACAACCACAGCGGCGCGGCCCACACACGTGCCAGCCGGAGCAGAACCTTCCGCCGCCCGCCAGCGATCATCGCCCGATTCTAGGGCCGCGGGCGGGCGCGGTGCTGGAACAATGGCCGCATGGCGCTCGAGGTGCTGACGCGGGAGACCCGTATCTACATCGCCGGCCACCGCGGACTGGTCGGGGCCGGACTGTGGCGGCACTTCACCGCGGCCGGTTTCGGCAACCTGATCGGCAGGACGTCCGCGGAACTGGACCTGCGCGACACTCGAGCCACGACCGCATTCCTCGACGACGTGCGGCCCGATGTCGTGATCGACGCCGCCGCGCGGGTGGGGGGAATCGCCGCCAACGCCACCCGGCCGGCCCAGTTCCTGTCGGACAACCTGCGGATCCAACTCAACCTGCTCGACGGTGCCCGCGCGGCCGGTGTGCGACGGTTCCTGTTCCTCGGCTCCAGTTGCATCTATCCGAAGTTCGCCGAGCAGCCTCTCCGGGAGGAGGCGCTGCTCACCGGCCGGCTCGAGGAGACCAACGAGGCGTACGCGATCGCGAAGCTCGCCGGAATCGTGCAGGTCGAGGCGATCCGCGCCCAGTACGGGCTGCCGTACGTCTCTGTGATGCCCGCGAGCGTGTACGGGCCCGGCGACAATTTCGTGGCCCGCGACAGCCACGTCCTGCCCGCCATGATCCGCCGTTTCGACGACGCGGCCCGCAATGGGGCGTCCTCGGTGACCTGCTGGGGCAGCGGGCACCCGCGACGGGAGTTCCTGCATGTGGACGATCTGGCCTCCGCGTGCCACTTCCTGCTCGACTCCTACGACGACGCGCTCCCGATCAATGTCGGTACCGGGGTGGATCTCACGATCGCCGAGCTGGCCGAGCTCGTGGCCGAGGTCGTCGGTTTCGACGGTGAGATCACCTGGGACGTGACCAAACCGGACGGCACACCGAGGAAGCTCCTCGATGTGGGACGACTGGCCGACCTCGGTTGGCGGGCGAGGATCCCACTGCGTGACGGCGTGAAGTCGACGTACGAGTGGTTCCTCGAGCATCGGGACGACTACCGCAGGTGATGCACTTCGGTGCCGTTCGGCCACCCCGGTATCGCCGGGCGGTCGACGCGGGCGCTACCTCCGGGCTCCAGCGCACGGATGTCGGCTTCGACCATGATCTTGACCAGTTCGGGAATGAGAACTTGAGGCTTCCACCCCAGGGCCGCATGGGCTTTGGCGGCGTCGCCGATGACCGTGTCGACTTCGGCGGGCCGCCGGTACCGATCGTCGAAGCGCACGTGTCTCTCCCAGTCGAGACCGACGATGTCGAAGGCCACGGTGAGGAACTCCCGCACCGAGTGGCCGGTTCCGGTGGCCAGAACGTAATCGTCGGGGGCATCCGCCTGGAGCATCCGCCACATCCCGTCGACGTACTCGGGCGCGTACCCCCAGTCCCGCACCGCATCGATGTTGCCCAGGTAGACGTGTTCATCCAGCCCGGCCCGGATCCGGGCGACTGCCCGGGTTATCTTCCTGCTCACGAATGTCTCTCCGCGACGGGGTGATTCGTGATTGAACAGGATTCCGTTGACGGTGAACATTCCGTACGCCTCCCGGTAGTTCCGGGTCGACCAGTACGAGAAGAGTTTCGCGGTGCCGTACGGAGACCGGGGATGCAGTGCGGTGTTCTCGTTCTGCGGAGGCGGTGACGATCCGAACATCTCGGAGCTCGACGCCTGGTAGAAGCGGCAGTTCAGGCCGGCCTGTCGGATCGCCTCGAGCAGGCGAACCGTGCCGAGCGCCGTCGATTCCGAGGTCAGCTCGGGCTCGTCGAAGCTGACTCGGACGTGCGACTGCGCGCCGAGGTTGTACACCTCGTCGGGGGCGATCTCGGCCACCAGCGCGACCAGCCGCGATCCGTCCAGGAGGTCGCCGTAGTGGAGGTGCAGTCGGGCGCCGGGCGTGTGCGGGTCGACGTAAAGGTGGTCGATCCTGCCCGTGTTGAACGTCGATGCGCGGCGGATGATTCCGTGCACCTCGTAGTCCTTCGCGAGGAGAAGCTCCGCAAGGTATGAACCGTCCTGGCCGGTGATCCCCGTGATGAGGGCGCGTCGGGTCATCGGGGTACCTCCTGTGTCCGGACCCGCCGGGACGCGGCGAGTTCCCCGACCCACCGTTCGTATCGATCCAGTGCCGCGACCGTGGACAGCCGCTCCGTCGCGTAGCGGCGGCCCGCCGTCCCCAGCCGGTCTGCCAGGTCGTGGTCCCGCCCCAGTCGAATCGCCTCCCGCAGAAGCAGTTCCGGCCGTCCGGCAGGTACGCAGACGCCGGCGCCGGACGCGTCGATCTCACCGGCGGTGAACCCGTCGGGATCGGTGGCAGCGAGGACCGGACGACCGGATGCGAAATACGACGTCAGCTTGCTCGGCACGGCCATCTGCGCGACACCGGGAAGCTCGTTGACCAGCAGGACGTCCGCGGCGCCGAGTGCGGCGGGGAACTCGTCCTCGGGCACGGGGGACAGGAATTCGAGCGCGGGGAGCCCGGCTCCCGCCACCTCCAGTCGAGGCCGCTGGTGGCCGTCACCGAGCAGGACGAACCGAACCCGAGGCGGGGCAGGGCCGGCCAGGCGCGCAGCGGCGATCACGTTGTCCAGGCCCTGCTTCGCGCCCATGTTGCCGGCGTGCACGACCACGGTGTCGTCGGGGGACCAACCCCGCGCGGTGCGAAATGCCGCGGCCGCTCGGGGGTCGGGGCACTCGACGTGGGTCCAGTTCCGGATCACGCTGATCCGGCCGGGATCGACACCGAGCTGATCCACCAGATCGGCGCAGAACCCGGAGTGGATGACGGCGACACCGTCCGCGGACCGGGTGGCAGCGGACTCGACCACGCGCACGGCCCGCGCTGCCCGGCCCGACAGCATCCCGGTCTCGACGACGCCCCGGCTGTAGAGGTCGTGCACGATGATGCCGAGGGCCGGCCGGCCGGGGGTGAGACGGACCCGGGCCGCCGCCATCGCGGTGGCCAGCAGCGGCGGGCTCACGCCCACGACGACGTCGGGCTGCCCCCACCGGGTGGTCAGCAGCTGCATCCCGAAGGCGAGCTCCATCGAGGCTCGTCCGATTCCGGAATAGCGTCGGGGCAGGGAATGCCGCAATCGGTGCACGTGCACCCGGTCGCGGAACTCGTGAGAGCGGAACCCGTGGTAGCCCTCGCGGAGTCGCCACTGCGGGTAGTGCGGATACCCGGTCAGTACCTCGACGTCGTGGCCACGCGCGGCGAGGCCGGCGGCCAGACCGGTCGTGTAAGGGGCGATTCCGGTCGACTCGGGTTCGTAGTTGATCCCGAGTATGGCAACGCGGAGCCGGCGACCGGACACAGAATCGAGGGTAGTCGGCACATGCTGGTCTTCGCGTGCCGATCTGTTCGATTTGCTGTGGGACCGCGTGTGAAGAACTGGGACGGCTAGTGTTGGCGCGGGTATGGACGGAGCACCATTTCGGTGAGGTGCCCATCGGCCGGCGTTTCCACCGCGTCTCGCACCGCGCGAGCCACTGTGTGCGCAGTCAGATACAACTCGGGACGATACTCGTCACCGTCGGTCTCGGCGACGCGTCGCTGCATGTCGGTATCGATACGCCCAGGGAATATGGATGTGACGCGCAGGGCCGGTTCTTCCAGTCGCAGCGCATCGCCCCAGGCGCGCAAACCGAACTTGCTGGCGGCGTAGATACCGCGACCGGGGTTGACGTACTGACCGGCTCCTGAATTGATCAGCACCACACGGCCATTGGCGGCCCGGAGCGCAGGCAACAGGAGCCTGGTCAGCTCCGCGATGGCGACCAGATTCAGCTCGAGTGTGCGCCGCCACTGTCCGAGATCGGACTCCGCGACACTCGACAGTTCCGTCACCGCCGCGCAATGGACGAGTACTTCCAGCTTGGAGATGGGCTCTGCCATCCGGACGACCTTCTGGAAGTCCGTCAGGTCCACTGGCCATCCCACTGCACCAGGCAACTCGTCGAGTATGCCCGACAGCGAGTCGGCGGAGGTCGCCCCGAGAAGCAGTTGATGGGTGGATGCAAGCTCGCGGGCAACGGCTGCACCCACCCCGCGACTGGCGCCGGTGATCAGGGCTGTGGGCCGCATGGGCCAACAGCCTACCCCGGCGGGCTACGCGCTGCCGTTGAACAGCGAGGTCACCGAGCCGTTCTCGAAGACCTCCTTGATCGTCCGCGCCAGCAGCGGGGCGATCGACAGGATCGTCAGGGTCGGGAAGCGCTTCTCCTCGGGGATCGGCAGCGTGTTGGTCGCGATGACCTCCTTCGCGCCGCAGGTCGCGAGACGCTCGGCCGCCGGATCGGAGAACACGCCGTGGGTGGTCGCGATGATCACGTCACCCGCGCCCGAGTCCTTGAGCACCTTCACCGCGCCGGCGATGGTGCCGCCGGTGTCGATCATGTCGTCGATCAGGACGCAGGTGCGGCCCTTGACGTCACCGACGACGCGGTTGGACTTGACCTGGTTCGGGACCAGCGGGTCGCGAGTCTTGTGCACGAAGGCCAGCGGGGCGCCGTCGAGGGCGTCGGCCCACTTCTCGGCGACCTTCACGCGGCCGGCGTCGGGGGAGACGACGCAGATGTTGTCGGTGCCGTAGTTCTCACGCACGTAGCCGGCCAGCTGACCCAAAGCGTGCATGTGGTCGACGGGACCGTCGAAGAAACCCTGGATCTGATCGGTGTGCAGGTCGACGGTGATGATCCGGTCCGCGCCGGCCGTCTTGAGCATGTCCGCGATCAGGCGCGCCGAGATCGGCTCACGGCCACGGTGCTTCTTGTCCTGGCGGGCGTACGGGTAGAACGGCAGGATCGCGGTGATGCGCTTGGCGGAACCCCGCTTGAGCGCGTCGATCATGATCAGCTGCTCCATCACCCACTGGTTCAGCGGGGCGGGGTGGCTCTGCAGCACGAACGCGTCCGAACCGCGCACCGACTCCTCGAATCGGACGAAGATCTCGCCGTTGGCGAAGTCGGTCGCCGTCTGCGGAGTGACCTGGATGTCGAGTTCCTTGGCCACCTGCTCTGCCAGTTCGGGATGCGCGCGACCGGAGAAGAGCATGAGGTTCTTCTGGTTGTCGATCCAATTCGAGGTCACTGCTCTTCGCCGTCCTTGCTCGTGTTCTCGTTGTGCTGCTGTGCGGATGCGGCCGCCTCGGCGGCCGGAGTGCCGGGGCGATTGCGTTCGACCCAGCCCTCGATATTTCGTTGTTTGCCACCGGACACGGCAAGCGCTCCCGGCGGCACGTCGTCGCGCAGGACGGTGCCCGCACCCGTGTAGGCGCCGTCACCGACCCGGACGGGGGCGACGAACATGGTGTCCGACCCCGTCCGCACGTGCGACCCCACCACGGTACGGGTCTTGTTGACCCCGTCGTAATTGACGAAGACGCTCGACGCGCCGATGTTGCTGTGCGACCCGATGGTCGCGTCCCCGACGTATGTCAGGTGGGGGACCTTCGAGTAGTCGCCGATGTCGGAATTCTTGACCTCGACGAACGCTCCCAGCTTGCCGGACTCGCCGAGCACGGTACCCGGGCGCAGATAGGCGAACGGTCCGACCGTGGCGCCCGCGCCGATCACCGCTTCGTTCCCGTGCGTACGGACCACCTTGGCGCCGGCGCCGACCGTCACGTCCGTGAGCGTGCACTCCGGTCCGATCACCGCGTCCTCGCCGATCGCGGTGCGCCCGTGCAGCTGCACGCCCGGCCGCAGGACGGCGTCCTGGCCGATCGTGACCTCCACGTCGACCCAGGTCGAGGCCGGATCGACGACGGTGACCCCGGCACGCATGTGCGCATCGAGGATCCGACGGTTCAGATCCCGTGCCAGCTCGGCGAGCTGCACCCGGTCGTTCGCGCCCGCCACCTTGGCCGGATCGTCCAACTGGGCGGCGTACACGTCACGTCCGAGCTCGCGCGCGATCTTCAACACATCGGTGAGGTAGAGCTCGCGCTGGGCGTTGTGGGTGTCGAGCTTCGTCAGGGCGTCCCGCAGCACCTGGGTGTCGAACGCGTAGACACCGGAGTTGACCTCCGTGATCGCCACCTGCTCGGGTGTCGCGTCGGCGTGCTCGACGATCTCGGTGACCTCGCCCGCGGCGTCGCGCACGATCCGTCCGTACCCGTTCGGGTCGGCGGGCACGAAGGTCAGGACCGTGACGCCGGCTGGGGTCGGTTCCGACCGGTGTTCGTCGAGGAGACCGCGCAGAGTGTGGCCGTCGAGCAGAGGGACGTCGGCGGACGTGACGACGACGGTGCCGTCGAAGTCGACGGGCAGTGCGGCCAGACCGCATGCGACCGCGTCGCCGGTGCCGTTCTGTTCAACCTGGACCGCGGTCACGATGTCGCGGCCGAGCGCGGTCGCGACATCGGCGACGGCGGCCGCGACGGCCTCGCGTTCGTGTCCGATGACGACGACGAGGTGCGTCGGATCCAGTTCGGCGGCCGCGTACAGCGAGTGCGCGAGCATCGACCGGCCGGCCAGGGTGTGCAGGACCTTCGGGGTCTTGGACCGCATCCGTGTCCCTGCTCCGGCGGCGAGGACGATCACTGCGGTTCCGGTTGGCATGAAGCTCCTCGAATCGACTGGTCGGTCGGCGTAGCCCGTGCTCGCGAGTGCCCCGTGAACGTGGAAACTCCGCACGCCTCGCTCCGCCGCCAGGACTCGAACCTGAACTATCTGAACCAAAATCAGAGGTGCTGCCATTACACTACGGCGGATTGCCTGCGGGTTCGCAGAACATCCAGGAATCGAAACCCCGGCTTCGGCGGTCCGCTGTGCGCCCACGATCCTCGCACGAGCACCCGCGTCCGTGCCAACCGCCTCGCCGTCGATCTCGTCGGGCGGCCGATACGCTGGATCGCATGTCCAGACCACCGCAGGATTCCGCGGACAAACCGGCCCCGGCCGACAAGCCCGTCCGGACCCGCATGACCGGCACCCAGCGCCGCGAGCAGCTGATCCAGATCGGACGCAGTGTGTTCGCCGAGCGCGGCTACGAGGCCGCATCGATCGAGGACATCTCCGCCCGCGCGAACGTGTCCAAGCCGGTCGTCTACGAGCATTTCGGCGGCAAGGAAGGCCTGTACGCCGTGGTGGTCGACCGCGAGATGTCCGTACTCCTCGAGATGGTGACGAACTCGCTCGCCCAGAACCGTTCCCGGATCCGCGTCGAACGCGCCGCGCTCGCCCTGCTCACCTACGTCGAGGAACGCACCGAGGGCTTCCGGATCCTGGTGCGTGACTCGCCGATGGCGGCCGAGGACGGCACGTACTCGAGTCTGCTGAACGAGGCGGTGTCCCAGGTCGGCCACATCCTGGCCGGCGACTTCTCGCGTCGCGGTTTCGACGCCGAACTCGCGCCGCTGTACGCACAGGCCCTGGTCGGGATGGTTGCGACCACCGCGACCTGGTGGCTGGACGTGCGCACCCCGTCCAAGGAGGTCGTGGCCGCGCACCTGGTGAACCTGTGCTGGAACGGACTGACGAACCTGGAGGCGGATCCGCAGCTCGGGGAGTGAACAACAAACCTGGGGTTCGAAGAGGGCGGAAATTCCGGACGCGTGTTAGGTTTTGTCCATGTCCGACATGGAGCAGGGTGCTCCACGTCGTGGTCACCAGAGGCGGTCATGGTCAGGCAGGAACGTGCCGAGGCGACCCGGAACGCGGTACTCGCGGCCGCGGCCGACGTCTTCGAGCGGGACGGATACGCCGCGGCGAATCTCAGCGACATCATCGACAAGTCCGGCGTCACCAAAGGGTCGCTGTACTTCCACTTCGCGTCCAAGGAGGATCTCGCTCGCGGTGTCATCGACGAGGGTGTCCGACGCATGCAGGTCGCGTGCGCGCCCCTGACCGACCTGCGTGATCCGGCGCTCGAAGTCATGATCGGGCTGTCCTACCTGGTGACCGACGTGGCGGCCGCAGACCAGATCGTCGGCGCGATGTTCCGGTTGCACCACGAGATCGGCGACCACCGAGGCACCGGGAAAAACATCGTCGACGCGTGGCGGGAGAACCAGATCGCCCTGACCCGCCGGGGCCAGGCCGAAGGCGACCTCGATCCCGACGCCGACCCCGTCGAAATCGGAACCTTCGTGTTCGGGACGCTGTTCGGAGCCCGGGTCGTCGCGCACGCCACCGGCACGCTCGACGTACTCCCCGCCCGCTTGGAGCGCGCCTGGCACTACATGCTTCCCGCCCTGGTCGACCCGTCGAAGATCGACTACTTCCGGCAGTTCGCCCTGCGCCGCTCGCGGCGGTGACACCGCGCCGCTCGCGGCGGTGACCGGGATCGGGCACCGTCGGTACCCCGGCCTAGAATCGACGTGGCCGCCCGACGGCGGCCAGTCCTCGTTCGGCGATCCAGGGGCGGTCACAACCACATGCCATCGACGCTGTCCACGGCCAACCCGGATTCCGGGCAGGCGCATCTCCCGCTCGCAGGCGTCGCCCGGGTCGCGCTCGAGAGTGCAGCCTTCGAACCGGTCCGGCAGGCCCTCGGCCGCGCGGACCTCGCGCTCGTCGCGCCGAACCCGGTCCGTCCCTTCCTCGCCACGGCGATGGCCGAGCACAGCCAGTTGCTGCTGGTCACCGCGACCGGGCGCGAGGCGGACGACCTGACGACGGAACTGAGGGAGATCCTCGGTGACGCGGTCGCCCAGTTCCCGTCGTGGGAGACCCTGCCGCACGAGCGGCTCTCGCCCGGCGCGGACACCGTCGGTCGCCGGCTCGAGGTGCTGCGCCGACTGGCGCACCCGGAGAACGCCGACTACGGTCCGCCGTTGCGGGTCGTGGTCACCACCGTGCGGTCGCTGGTGCAGCCGATGGCGCCCGGCCTCGGCGAGATCGAACCGGTGACGTTGCGGGTGGGCACCGAGGTTCCGTTCGACGACCTGATCACCCGGCTCGTCGAGATGGCGTACACACGCGTCGACATGGTCGGCAAGCGCGGCGAATTCGCCGTCCGCGGCGGCATTCTCGACATCTTCTCGCCGACCGCGGACCACCCGGTGCGCGTCGAGTTCTGGGGGGACGAGGTCACCGAACTGAGGTCCTTCTCCGTCGCCGACCAGCGGTCGATTCCGGAGCTGACGGTCACCACGCTCATCGCGCCGCCGTGCCGGGAGTTGCTGCTCACGGCGAGGGTGCGCGATCGTGCCGCCGCCCTCGCGCGCGACAACCAGGCCGACGCGGCGCTGGTCGAGATGCTCGACAAGCTCTCGGCCGGGATCCCCGTCGACGGTATGGAGGCTCTGCTCCCGGTGCTGCAGAGCGGTGAGTTGGTGCTGCTCACCGAGGTGCTGCCCGAAGGCGCCCACGTCCTGCTCTGCGACCCCGAGAAGATCCGGACCCGGGCCACCGATCTCGTCCGCACCGGGCAGGAGTTCCTCGAGGCGTCCTGGACCGCGGCGTCGATCGGTGCCGCCGCCCCGCTCGACACCGCCACGCTGGACACGTCCAGCGTCGGGGTGTCGGGGGTCGACCTCGCCGCGTCGGCGTACCGGACGCTGCGGCAGGTGCACCAGAGCGTGACGGAACAGGGGCGACCCTGGTGGACGGTCAGCCCGCTGGCCTCGGGCAGCGACACCGAACTGGTGCTCGACCTGCAGGCGGCGCCGGAGGTCCGGGGCTCCGACGACCTGCTCGCCGAACTGTTCGTGATGCTGCGCGCACACGTGACCACCGGTGGACGGGCCGCGATCGTGGTGGCGGGCGCAGGCACCGCGAAGCGCGCCGTCGAACGGCTGTCGGAAGCCGAGGTCCCCGCGGTGACACTCGCGCCCGGCGCCGAACCGGCACGAGGCCAGGTGTCGGTGCTGTGCGGTTCGCTGCAGAACGGACTCGTGCTCCCGGCCGAACGGCCGGACGCCGGGCTGGTGCTGATCTCGGAATCGGATCTCACCGGCAACCGCGTCGCCGCGGCCGGCGAGGGCAGGCGGCTGCCGCCGAAGCGCCGTAACCAGGTGGATCCGCTGGCCCTGACCGCCGGCGACATGGTCGTGCACGACCAACACGGCATCGGCCGGTTCGTGGAGATGGTCGAACGCACCGTCGGCGGCGCCCGCCGCGAGTACCTGGTCATCGAGTACGCGGCGAGCAAGCGCGGTCACCCCGGGGACCGGTTGTTCGTCCCGATGGAGTCCCTCGATCAGCTCTCCCGCTACGTCGGCGGCGAGATGCCCGCGCTGAGCAAACTCGGCGGATCCGACTGGGCGAACACGAAACGCAAGGCGCGCAAAGCGGTTCGGGAGATCGCCGGTGAGCTCGTCCAGCTGTACGCGGCCCGGCAGGCGGCGCCCGGTCACGCCTTCGGCCAGGACACCCCGTGGCAGAAGGAGATGGAGGACGCCTTCGCGTTCACCGAGACGCAGGACCAGCTGACCGTCATCGACGAGGTCAAGGCGGACATGGAGAAGCCGGTCCCGATGGACCGTGTCGTGATCGGCGACGTCGGCTACGGCAAGACCGAGGTCGCGGTCCGGGCCGCGTTCAAGGCCGTACAGGACGGCAAGCAGGTGGCGGTCCTGGTGCCGACAACGCTTCTCGCGCAACAGCACCTGCAGACCTTCACCGAACGGATGGCCAGCTTCCCGGTCAAGGTGCGCGGACTGTCCCGGTTCACCGACCCGGGGGAGTCGAAGGAGATCATTTCGCAGCTGGCGGACGGCGAGATCGACGTCGTGGTCGGCACCCACCGTCTGCTGCAGACCGGAGTCCGCTGGAAGGACCTCGGGCTGGTCGTCGTGGACGAGGAGCAGCGGTTCGGTGTCGAACACAAGGAGCACATCAAGGCGCTGCGTACCCACGTCGACGTGCTCACGATGTCGGCCACCCCGATTCCGCGCACCCTGGAGATGAGCATGGCCGGCATCCGGGAGATGTCGACGATCCTCACCCCGCCGGAGGAGCGGCACCCGATCCTCACCTACGTCGGCGCCTACTCCGACAAGCAGGTCGCGGCCGCGATCCGGCGCGAGCTGCTGCGTGACGGCCAGGTGTTCTACGTGCACAACCGGGTCAGTTCGATCGACAAGGCCGCCAAGCGAATTCGTGACCTGGTACCCGAGGCTCGGGTGGTCGTGGCGCACGGTCAGATGAACGAGGAAACCCTCGAGAAGACCGTCCAGGGATTCTGGGAGCGCGAGTTCGACGTGCTGGTGTGCACCACGATCATCGAGACCGGCCTCGACATCTCCAACGCCAACACCCTGATCGTGGAGCGGGCCGACTCGCTCGGCCTGTCGCAGCTGCACCAGCTCCGCGGTCGCGTCGGACGCAGCCGCGAACGTGGGTACGCGTACTTCCTGTACCCGCCGGAGAAGCCGCTCACCGAGACCGCCTACGACCGGCTCGCGACCATCTCGCAGAACTCCGACCTCGGCGCCGGCATGGCCGTCGCGATGAAGGACCTCGAGATCCGCGGCGCCGGCAACGTCCTCGGTGCCGAGCAGTCCGGCCACGTCGCCGGCGTCGGCTTCGACCTGTACGTGCGTCTGGTGGGGGAGGCGGTCGAGGCGTACCGCGCGGTCGCGGACGGTCGGCCGATCACCACCGACGAGGCACCGAAGGAGGTGCGGATCGACCTGCCGGTGGACGCGCACATTCCGCCGGACTACGTGACCAGCGACCGGCTGCGGCTCGAGGCGTACCGGAAACTCGCGGCGGCGGGCAACGACGACGAGATCACCGCCGTCATCGACGAACTCGTCGACCGCTACGGCCCACTGCCGGAGGAGGTCGGCCGGCTGGTGTCGGTGGCGAAGCTGCGGCTGCTGTGCCGGCAGTACGAGATCGACGAGGTGGCCGTGACCGGAACCCAGCTGAAGATCTCCCCGATGCAGCTTCCCGACTCGAAACAGTTGCGGCTCAAGCGGCTCTACTCCGCGGCGCAGTACCGCGCCACCACCGGCATGGTGCAGATGCCGCTGCCGCGGACCGGTGGTGTCGGCTCCGACCGGGTGCGCGATGTGCAGCTGCTGCAGTACATCGCCGACTTCCTGCTGGCGATGGACGGCAAGGCCGCGGGGGCGGTCGACGTGTCCGTCGCAGTGGGGGCGCCCGCGTGAACGCCGAGCCGGGGCGACTCGGAGACGGGCTGGTCGAGGCCGCCGAGGTGATGGATCGGCTGTGGCGGTTCGGGGGGTGGGAGGTCACCCAGACCCACGACTCGCTGCGCCGCTACCTGCTCGAGGAGACGTACGAACTGCTCGACGCGATCGACGCGGGCGACCCGGTCGGCCTGCGCGAGGAGCTCGGCGACCTGCTGCTGCAGGTGCTGTTCCACTCGCGGATCGCGCAGGAATCGGCGACCGACCCGTTCACCGTCGACGACGTGGCCCGAGGACTGGTCACCAAGCTCGCCCAGCGCAGCCCGCATCTGACCAACGGCCACACCGGACCGATCGACGTCGCCGAGCAGGAACGGGCCTGGGAGGTCGCGAAGGCGGCGGAGAAGGCGCGGGCCTCGTGCCTCGACGGCATCGCGATGGCTCAGCCCGCACTTGCGTTGGCAGAGAAGGTGATCGAGAGGGCCACAAAGGCCGGACTGCCTGCCGAGCTCGTGCCGGAGGAGTTGCGGGTGGTGCGGATCGGTCAGGGGGGCAACGCCGAAGACAGGTTGCGGATGGCGGTGCTGGCATTCGCGTCGCGGATCCGGGCGGCGGAGGCGGGTGCGCGGGAGGCCGGGGCCGCGTCGGGGCCGCTCTCGGCGGAATTGTGGGAGTCCTACTGGTGAGGCGCGCTCATGGTCTACCGAGTCCTCGGTAGCTCCACCCCGACTTACGCCATTGGTCCGGATCGAGGCAGTTGCGGCCGTCGATGATCTGCCTTTCGCGGACGACGTCGTCGAGTGCGGTGGGCTCGAGGTGACGAAACTCCTGCCACTCCGTCAACACCAGCACGACATCAGCGCCCTCGCACGCCTCCAGGGTGCTCGCTGCGTAGTTCAATGTGGGAAACAGCGCGTGCGAATTGTCCATGGCCTTGGGGTCGTACACGTTGACCGCGGCGCCCTGCAGCTGGATCTGGCCGGCGACGTTGAGCGCGGGCGAGTCGCGAACGTCGTCGGAGTCCGGTTTGAACGCCGCGCCGAGCACCGCAACCCGCGATCCGAGGAAGGACCCGCACGCTTCCCTCGCGAGCTCGACCATCCGGGTCCGGCGCCGCATGTTGATGTTGTCGACCTCACGGAGAAAGGTCAGTGCCTCGTTCGCGCCGAGCTCACCCGCGCGCGCCATGAACGCCCGAATGTCCTTGGGCAGGCACCCGCCGCCGAAACCCAGCCCCGCATTGAGAAACAACCTTCCGATGCGCGGGTCGCAGCCGATCGCGTCCGCCAGCACGGTGACATCCGCCCCCGCCACCTCGCACACCTCCGCCATCGAATTGATGAACGAGATCTTGGTGGCGAGAAAGGCGTTGGCGGCACTCTTGACCAGTTCGGCGGTTGCCAGGTCGGTCACCAGGAAAGGAACGTCCTCCTGGTCGAGGGCCTCCGCGTAGATTTCGCGTGCCACCTGTTCGGCGCGACCAGGGCGGTCACGATCCACTCCGATGACGATCCGGTCGGGATGGACGGTGTCCCTGACCGCGTACCCCTCCCGTAGGAACTCGGGGTTCCACGCCACCTCCACCTCGTCCGCGGCGGGAGCGAGCCGACGCGCCCGCGCACCGAGTCGTGCCGCAGTCCCGACCGGGACGGTCGACTTGCCGAAGATGACGGTGGGGGCGGACAGATGTGGTGCCAGCATGTCGACGGCGTTGTCGACGAAAGTCAGGTCGGCGGCGAAATCCCCCTTCCGCTGCGGCGTGCCCACGGTGAGGAAGTGGGCACGGGCGAATTCGGCGGCCTCGCGGTGGTCAGCGGTGAACCGCAGCGTCCCGGCCGCAAGGTTGCGCTTCAGCACCCGTTCGAGTCCCGGCTCGTAGAACGGGACTTCGCCCGACGAGAGTCTGGCGATCTTCTCGGCCGCAATGTCCACGCCGAGTACCTCATGTCCGAGTTCGGCCAGGCAAGCGGCATGTGTAGCCCCGAGATAGCCGGTGCCGAGTACTGCGATACGCATGCTCGCCTCCGACGCCGTGTCACTCGGGCCGCGTGGTCGAGTGGAACTTCGTGCCGTCCGTGTCAGTGGACTGGCGCCGTGTGGTCCGTTCGATGATGAATCGGCGAAGCTCGTTCTCGTCGTCGAGGTCGACACAGCCTGCACCGGTGGTCTCGGTGGCGTTGTCGGTGGCGCGCGCGAACGGCCAGTCGTGCCCGCGGCCGGCGTCACCATGGTTCAGCAACTCGTCATAGACGCCCACGTACGCCTGCGCTTGTGGACGCCAGTCGAGCTCACGGGCGACCCGGCGTCGCGCAGCGACGCCGAGTCGGGCTCGCAGGGGCGGGTTGTCGAGCAGTCGTTCGACGGCGTCCGCAAAGGCTTCCAGGTCGCCGGACGGCACCAGAATGCCGGTGTCGCCCTCGGAACGGCGCGTTTCGACGAGGTCGAAGGAGACCGACGGCAATGCGTACGCCATGTACTCCATCGTCTTGTTCATCGTGGACAGGTCGTTCAGTGGCGTCTTCTGGTCGGGTCCCAATCCGACGTCTGCTGCACTGAGGTACTGGGCGATGGACGTCGGGCCGACCCTGCCGGTGAAGTGCACGACATCGTCCAGTTCGAGTTCGGTGGTTCGCGCCCGCAATGCCTCGAGGCAGTCTCCGAACCCCATGAGTACGACCTGCAGTCCGTCGCGTCCGCGGTGATGCACGAGTTCGTCGGTCACGTCCAGGATGGCCTCGACTCCGTCCTGTGGCCCCATGATCCCGAGGTAGACCAGGAGGTGGTCGTGGCCCGCGCGGATGGCCGGGTCCGGGTAGATCGGGCGCATGACGCGGGTGTCGGGTCCGCTGCGCACAACCGTGACGGTGTCCGGTGCGCACCCGTCACGTGTCTCGGCGATCCGCTTGTACGAGGAGTTGGTGGAGATGACCCGGTCCGCGACACGCATGGTCATCCGTTCCAACCAGAGCAGCCCTCGGTACTGCATACGCTGCGGCAGTGAATGTGGCTCGCCGAACCGCGAGACGTACAACTCGGGATTCAGGTCGTGGTGGTCGAAGACGAAGCGGACCGAACGCACGCGCCACAGCCAGGCGAGCAGCCAGTAGGTGTCCGGTGGATTGCACGCCTGGATGACGTCGAACCCACGTTGCCGACGTACCTTGATCGACAGAACAGCGGTCCGCAGCCATGCCCACACGAACTCTCGCACGTACCCGACGAAGCCGACGGCTTCCGGTGCGGGACGATACTTGTAGAGCGCCACCCCGTCGACAACGTCGAAACCGGGGTCACCGGGACCCTTCGGGCAGATCACCGAGACCACGTAGCCCTGCGAGGTGAGGGCCTGGCATTCGAGCCACACCCGTCGATCGAGTGGTACCGGCAGGTTCTGGACGATGATCAGAACACGGCGACGAGTGTCCATGCTGGGCCTTCCGACGACGTGGACCAGACGCACGTCGATCAGTGGACTCAATCTATCGAACATTGCCGCTCGGCATCGGGAAACGAGCGCTGCGTTTGTGCAGGCACGAAGTGGGTTCCCTTCCGCGGCCTGATCTGCGGGACTGGTGCGTGTTCCACACGCTGTTGTAGATTGACGAAATGTCCGCCGGCTGTGCCGTCGCAGTGCGCCTCGTCGCCGAGGTGAATTTAGTGCCCGAGCAGGATGTATTCGGGGTGGTCGAGTGATGTGGTCACCGGTTTCCTCACACGGTTGACGTGCACGTGTCCGAGCCTCGTTGCGGTGTCGTGATCGTCACTTACAACAGTGCCGATGTGCTTCCCGGCTGCCTGGATTCGCTCGACGCCGGTGCGTGCGGAGTCGATCTCGTGGCAGTTGTCGTGGCCGACAACAACTCTGACGACAACTCGCTCGAGGTCGCCGCTGCGGCCGGGGCGTCGACTGTCCAGGTGGGTCGAAACGCGGGCTATGCCGCCGGGTTCAACGCGGGGGCTGCCACCCTCGACCTTGCCGACCTCGACGCGGTCTGTGTCCTCAACCCGGACTGCCGACTGTGCCCCGGGGCACTGGGCGCTCTCGCCGAGGCCTTGCAACGGCCCGGTTTCGGGATCGCGGCCCCCAGGCTGGTGAATCCGGATGGAACTGTGCAGCCGACCCTGCGCAGAATGCCCGCAGTGCACCGGGCCGTTGCCGAAGCACTGCTCGGTGGTCGACTGGCCGGTCGCTGGAGTGAGTTGATCATGAGTTCCGAGCGCCATGCCGAGCCGGGCCCGGCGGTGTGGGCCACCGGCGCCGCCCTCCTGATGTCCGTGGCGACCCTCCGCGACACCGGGGACTGGGACGAGTCGTTTCTCCTGTACAGCGAGGAGACGGATTTCATTCTCCGTGCTGCTGAACAGGGTTGGGCACTCTGGTACGAGCCGTCGGCCGTGGTCGAGCACATCGGTGCCGCGTCCGGGTTCAACCCTTCCCTCGCCGGGCTGATGGCGGTGAACAAGGTCCGCCTGTTTCGCAGACGGCGGGGTCTTCCCTCCACGGTTGCCTACGCGGTCGCGTTGACCGCAGGCGAGGGCCTCCGGGCCCTGGCCGGGCGCCCCGGTTCTCGCGCTGCATTCGCTGCCCTGGTCCTGCCCTCGCGGCGACTGACGCGACTGGTCGGCGGATGACCGCCGGGGAGCCGCCGCGGGTCGGCCTACTCACCCTGGTTCCGTTCGATCAGGTCGATCTAGACGTCTGGCATCGGTTGAGGGATGCGGCAGCCGAACTGGACAGTCCGTATTTTCACCCTGGCTTTGCGGCAGCGGTTCACGCGACGGGACGGGACGTGAAGGTCGTGGTGGTGGCGGACCGAGACGACAGGGTCACAGGCCTGATGCCCGTCCATCGAGATCGGTCCGTGCTGTCACCCTTGGGGTCGCCCGCCGCAGACTTCCAGGGGCCCTTGCTCGCTGTGGGGTCGAGATTTCCGGTGCGGAGGCTGTTGAGCGGAGGGGTGCGGACCTTCGAGTTCGATCATCTGGCAACCGGTGTGGCTGATTTCGCGCCATGGATCGAGAGTTGCCGTGTCTCGCCGTTTCTCGACGTCTCGGGTGGGTTCGAGGCGTATTTGGGGCGAGCCTCGCGTAGTGGCAGGGCGAACATGGCTCAGGCCCGCAGGCACCTGGCCAGGGCCGAGCGAACCCTCGGGCCGGTCTCGTTCAGAGTCGACAATCCGGATGCGGGGGTGCTGGCCAAGCTGATTGAGCTCAAACGCAGACAGTACGCGGCAACCGGTGCTCGTGACTACTTCGGACGCCCGGACCGGGTCGAGCTGATGTCGCGGTTGTTGCGCACGCGCAGTACGGAATTCGGTGGGATCCTGTCCACGCTGTGTGCCGGACCGCATTTGCTGGCCGCACACTTCGGCATCCGGTCCGATCGGGTTCTGCATTGGTGGTTCCCGGTGTACGACCCGGCGTACGCACAGCTGGCGCCCGGGTGGATGCTGTTGCGCGAGCTTGTGATCGCGGCGTCCACGGTGGGCGTGGAACGGATAGATCTGGGCCGCGGCGAGGACGAGTACAAGAGGAGAGCGAAGACCGGGGAGACCCAGGTCTTCCAGGGAATGGTGACCCGCAGTATGAGGCGCCGCGCGGTCAGGGCAGGCCTTGCTGCGCTGTCCGACTCGCCGCTCGGACCACCTGCGCGGCGCCTCGTCAGGGAATTCAGGTCACGAGAGTGTCGTCCCGGACCGCATGATCGCGGCTCGTGAGACCCTGCCGGTCGAATTACCGGCACAGGTCGGTGCGTCACCCGGTCGGTGGTTCACCCTGGAGACACCTCCCCGCCGTCGTCCCATCGATTGCCGGCCCAAACGTTGCCGGGGCCGGCCTGGAAGGACGCCACAGGTCCGTAGGAGGCGCATTGTCCGTTCGGGCCACGTTCGAAGATGTTGTTGGTCACGACGATTCCCATCGGATCGCTCCCGAACGGCTTGTCCGGGTTGTAACCGGCGTAGAGGCAGTACGCACCCGGACCGGCGGCGAAGAGGTTGCGTTCGTAGGTGATGTTTCGTAGAGGTTCGAAGTCGCCGAACGATGCGGCCGGGCCGGTGCAACTGCCCTCCGCGGAATTCTCCGGTGCGTCGCACACAAGTGTGTTGTGCCGCAGGAGAACATTGGAACCGCCGTTGGAGAGGTAGCCGTTCACGTGCCAGTCGGTCCCTGGCTCGAGGTATTGGCCGTGCAACCACGAATCCTCGATGGTGCAGTTGGATCCGCACAGCACCGACACCCGGGCACCCTCGACCTCCACACGTCGCATCGTGATGTTGTTGAACCCGATCGCGGGTTGCCACGTCGGGGCGCCGTCGACCTCTACGTCCTCGAGCACGAGTGTGGACGTGGGCTCGTCGAGGTCGATGTTTCCGGCAATCATCGACCGTGTGACGGTGACGCCGGGCGCATCGACATGCAAGGTGCCACGGATGATTCGGGCATCGATGACGGTGCCGGGTACGGTGATCGTCATCGGTCCGTCGTAGGCGGTCAGGACAGCACCCGCCGGTACGCCGGTGTCCGAAGGGCCTGGGAAGCCGTTCTGCACCGTCAGTGCGGAGGCATGTAGACCGCCGGGGCCTGTCCCGTTCTGTTCAGTCGACCCGCCGCGTGGGTCGGATGTACACCCTCCGGCGACAAGGAGGAGGGTGCCGCAGACACCGGCGACATGCTTTTCAAAACTGTGTGGCATCGATCGATCCGCCGTTCCTTTCCGAGGGTTTTCGGAAGGCACGTGGTTCCTGTGACAGCTTCCCACCCTACACGAGCGGGATGGACGGGCCCGATGCAATCGGACACCGTGAGCACGGGTAAGGGAACCGTCCGATCACTTCTGAGGGCTTCTGCCTCGGCTATCGTGGGAAGTACTTGTCAGTGGATCGTGGAGTATCGAACGGGGTTGCGGAAGGCGACCATGTATTCGGCATCGGAACCGACGGTCAGCATCGTGATAGCCGCGCACAACGAGGCGCCGGTCATTGGACGATGCCTGGATGCGCTGTTCGCCGATGCGCGTCCCGGTGAGTTCGACGTGACCGTTGTGGCGAACGGCTGTGTCGACCGAACCGCCGAAGCGGCGGCCGCGCACGGTGCGCGTGTGGTCGAGATCGGAGCGGCGAGCAAGCCGCGGGCTCTCAACGCCGGAGACGACGTCGCTGTCGGGTTTCCGCGGGTCTACCTCGACGCCGACATCGTCGTCGACGCCGATGTCGTCCGGGCCCTCCGAGATGCGCTGGACGGGGCGGGTCGGCCGATGGCAGCAGTCCCGCGTCGCAGGGTGGATCTGACCGGCTGCCCACTACCGGTCCGCCACTACGTCGCGATCAGCTCACAGTTGCCGGTGTATCGTGACGGGCTGTTCGGTCGAGGCATGATCGCGTTGTCCGCCGATGGACGCGCACGCTTCGGTCGGTTCCCCGACATGGTGGCCGACGACCTGTTTCTCGACGCACAGTTCGGCGCGGCCGAGAAGATCCAAGTCGAGCGGGTGCACACGGTCGTAGCTGCGCCGCGGAGTACGCGTGCCCTCGTTCGGAGACTGGTGCGGGTCCGACGTGGTAATTCCGCGATGAGAGCTGCGAGTCGTGCGGGCATCGTGTCGGCGCGGGTCCGCGATGCGGATCGGTTCGCGTGGCTGAGGGACGTCGTGGTGCCCGACCCGCGCCTCGTGGGTGCGGCGGTCAGCTATGTGGTGATATCGACGCTCGCGGCGGTTCTTGCGCGCAGGGAACCCGACTCGAGCACGGCATGGGGCCGCGATGACTCGACCCGGACGGGTCCGCATACCCAGTCGGGTGGGGGCGGCAGCCATGCATGACCGTCGGCTGGTGAACGTCTGCTTCCACGGAGTCGGCGTTCCCGCCCGACGTCTCGAACCGGGCGAAGGCGCCTACTGGACGAGCGTCGACGAATTTCTACGCATTCTTGACGAATTGGTCCGGTGGCCACTCGTACGGATCAGTTTCGACGACGGCAATCGATCCGATGTCGAGGTCGGGTTGACGGCACTCGAGGAGCGAGGTCTCGTCGCGACCTTCTTCGTGCTGGCCGGGCGGTTCGGTGTCGCCGGAAGTCTTGCGGAGGACGACGTCCAGGTACTGAGGAGTCGGGGCATGACCATCGGCAGTCACGGCATGGACCATCGGTCCTGGCGAGGCCTGTCACCGACGACACGCGACCGGGAACTGATCGTGGCCAGGCAATGGATCGCGGAGGCGTCCGGTGCCCCGGTCGACGAGGTGGCGCTGCCACTCGGCCTCTACGATCGCGCACTCCTTGCGCACCTGCGGGCACAGGGCTACACCGCAGTTCACACCAGCGACCGTCGTGCCGCGAGGGCCGGGGCGTGGTTGCAGCCACGGTTCAGTGTCAGGTCGAACGACACTGCCGAGTCGCTGCGGGCCGAAGTCCTCACGGTTCCGCCTCCCGTGCGGAGGGTGACGCAGTCGGTGAGGGGCGTGCTCAAACGCCTGCGCTGACCGGAACCACGGTCGCTGTCGGATGTGACGGGGCCACCCGCGGATGCCGACAGGTCGACCACACGAGACCGTAGAGCGCGAAGAACAGCAGCGAGGCCTGCTGGAACGAGAACAGGTCGAAGGTGAAGGTCGAGACCAGGACGGCGACAAACGCCGAACCCACTGAGTAGACCTGGCCGCGATCCCGTGGCGACGCGGCGCCGCGCAAACCCGCTGCGATTCCGATGATCCCGCTGGCGGCCAGCAGCATCATTGCGCCCAGACCGACCATCCCGCCCTGTGCGATCGACTGCAACCACTCGTTGTCGAGGAATCGGTACTCCGTCGGAGGGGTTGCGCCGAGGCCGAGCCCGAACCAGGGATGGTCGTGGAACGTCTGTGAGACGGCGGCGTAGTCGTCGAGTCGTGTGAGGACACTGTCGTCCTGCTCTGAATGGATGATCGTCGACCACAGTGCATTCGCGGACACAGGGAACGCGATGACATACGCGAGAACCGCGCCGAATCCGATCAGGATGCCGTTGCCGAGCTGGCGAAGGTTCAGTGAGAACATGTAGAGCAAAAGTGCCGCGGCGAGCGAGATCACGCCTGACCTCGACACCGAGGCAGGTATGGCCATCACAGCGATCACGCATGCGATCACAGCGAGCCCTCGACACCATTTGTGGGTCGCGAATCGGGCGAGGTGCAGAGTGAGCGGCACGGTTGCTGCTGCCAGCACCGAGAACTCGATCGCGTGCTGGGAGGTGCCGACCACCCGGAACGACCCTTGCCGCTCCGAGAGCAGTGCGGCGTCGTTGTTGAGCACGAAACCCGGTGGCTGGAAAAGAAAGCGCAGGTCGACTCCGGTGTAGCTCTGGAGCAGGCCCACCGTGCAGGCGAACGTCAGGGCGGTGGCCAGCAAGCCGATCGCAACTGCTCGCTGTCGGGTGGTCCGTACAGACACAACGGTGTACAGCACCACACCGACGCTCGCGACAAGGCCCAGTACCGCGCGGGTCTTGCTCGCCTCGACGATCGTGTCGCCACGAGCGAGGAGTCCGACACCGTAGACGAGGACCTGTGCGAAGAAGTAGATGCTGATCAGGACCGCGCCGACGTTGATCGCACGGGGCGAAGAGCGCCGCAGCAGTGTGAATGTCATCACTGCCAGTGCGAAGAACACGAACGCGACGAGTCGCGCCGGGGAGCCGTTGCTCTTGAGTGGACCGGCCAGGACCGAGATCGTCGGCAGTACAGGGACGAGCACGTAGAAGAACCCGAGCAGCCACGGCAATCTGTCCGGTCGATCGTCCGCCCGCGCCGGATCGGGAGGACTGGCGCCGCCCCGCGGAATCTCCTGCATGCCTGCGGCGGTGGCGCACGGTCGCGCTCGGGTCATTCACGGACCCCTTCCGTTTCGACAGCCGGTGATGAGGAGTCTCGCTCGGGAGACATCGAGGGGGATCCGTCGGTCTCGGAGCGTGGTGATTCCGAGTCGCGTTCAGGATTCACGGGTTTCGCTCTCCTTCGAGACAGGGCGACGTCGAGGAGGACCGTGACCAGTGTCGAAAGTCCGGCGCCGGCAATGAGTATCGAGAGGGCGGACCGGGTTCGGCTCGGCATTGCCTGGACGGGGGGGCCGGGCGGCTGCACGACGAATGTCGAGACCATTTCGTCGGCGGGGACCCCGGCGCTCTGCTGGAGAGCCTGCAGTGTCGACTGACCCTGAGCGGCCACCACTTCGAGTGTCTTCGTCACCTGAGCAGGATCCGCGAGCTGGGACTCGATCGTGACGAGGGGAAGCTGACCGAGGGGCGGTGGCAGGGAGAACACCTTCGCGGTGTACCCGGCGTCGCCGCCCGCGGCAGTGACCTGCGCACTGACAGTCGGTTCCATCAGGCCCATGGCCAGTAGGTTTGCCAGCAGCGGTGCACCGCCCGTGTCGACGAGCGCGTTGCGCCGCGCGTCCTCACCGTTGGGGGGTTGTGTCCTTACGCTTGGAGGTGCGAGTCCGATGGTGGTGCTCGCGTAGTAGACGGGTTTGACGTTGGTGTACGCGGTGTAGCCGAACCACGCTGTGACGAGCATCAGCGGTAGGAATATGTACCAGCGCCGGATACACGCACGGGCGACGTCGAAGAGATCCATGTCATGCCCCCTCCTGTCCTTGCCGTCCGATTGCGCAGACGTGGTCCGACTGCTCAGGGATGTCACCTGTCTCATGTGGGTGAGCCGGTGGAGGAAGGTATGTCACGGTGCCGACCTCGTTTGATCGGATGGACTCGCTCGGTGTCGCTCGGGGGGACTCGCCGCCCCCGCCGGGAGTGAGGTGGTCGCGGAGACGGCACAGGTCACGACTCCGACCGAGGTCGGCGGAGTCGAGATCGAAGTCGACCAGGACCACGGTGTCACCATGCTCGCGTGCCGCGGTGGCGAGGGTGACGGCTGTTGCTGACGGGGAGTGGCCCGGCGAGACCGCGCTCGTTGCCACGACACCACCCTCGGCGCGCGGGAGCGCCGAGCCGGACACCGACGCCAGGACCCTCGCTGCGTATTCGGTTACGGAGGCCGTCGCGTACTGGAACGCGTCTGCTGCGGTCCCGGCGGTCACGGTCACATCGACCAGCTCTGCGTCCGGACGAGCCGTCGCGGCCACCGGGCTGACGTCTCCCGGCGTGTGGATGAACACGGTGAAGCCGCACCGGTACGTCGAGGGCATGACGAGCAGGACCAGCACCGGCTGCTTCCTCGCCTGCAGACGGGCCGCGAACAGCGCCCCGGGGATGCCCACCGCACGGGGATGCCACTGCGGGTGGTGCAGATAGCCGGTCAAGACCTCGACGTCGTGCCCGTGCTCCGCGAGCCCCACGGCCAGACCGGTCGTGTACGGCGCGATCCCTGTCGACTCGGGTTCGTAGTTGATCCCGAGAATGGCGGTACGGAGCCGGCGACCGGACACATAGTCGAGGGTAATCGGCGGGCACTACGGGGCGGTGGCGGATTCACCACCTTTTCGCACCGCCTCGAAGGATTCTCGAGCTCACACGCGCCTGAGCCATATCTCACGCCAGTACGGGTGGATGTCCCGGGGGCAGAACAGTCGTTCGGGGTGGTAGCACCCCTTGCACACGACATTCTCGAGAATGACGCCGGGGGTCTTCATATTCATCATGTAGCCGGTCTTTTCGTCGATGAGCTTGTCAACCCGCTTGTGTACGCGGTACCGCCCACCACAGAAGGGCATCATCTCGACATCGAAGTACATGCCACGGTTGCGGCCGTGGGCGTCGAGCGTCGCTGCGATCTCGTCCATCGGCTTCACCTCGACGAGCTCGCCCGGCTGGAGGCCGAGCGCCTCGGTGGGAGTCGTACTCCCGGCCAGGCCCTCGAAGGACGGAATCACCCGGCAGCGCCCGGTCCTCCAGACAATCGTGTTGTACAGCGCCAGTGGCATGTATCGGAACATTGTCCAGAGGTCGACGTTGCCCGAGGCCCAGTCTCTCCAGTATTGGCGGAGATCGCGCTGACGCATCGGGATGCTCGCTTCGACCAGTCGAGTGGCCTGGCATGAGTACTTCACTCGTCGATCAGTGGCCTTCGGCGAAGCGGCTCGCGCAGCCCGATCAACAACCGCTGTGTTGACGGCGGTGACCGGGGCGGTCGTCGACGGAGGTGTCGGTACGGGACCGTCGACCGGCCTCAGCCACGCTGTCTTCCAGTACAGCAGGCAGGATGCCTGGCAGCCCCCGTGGGCGCTGCCATCGCACCGAACACCCAGATGAACGGCATCGTCGATCCGGCGATTTCTATACGTGTCGATCGTGTCGCAGGCCTTGTGGGCCGACGCGGAGACCTGGAATCGCCTGCCCGCGTGCCGCAGCATCTCGGGCATGAACGGCATGTTGTCGACGGCGCCGCGGTCGTCGAGCGTCTGGAGAATTTCCTCGGGGCTGAGTACTTCCACCCAGTCTCCGACCCGGTAGCGGACGGCGCCCGTGCTCGGATCCCCCCGTTGCATTGGTGGTAACCAGGCGTGCCCTCGGGCCCGCGTCAATCGGCTCACAACGCGCTAGCATACGCGTGGTATGGGCCTACTCACCAGATCGCCTGCGACAGGTGGACGCGCCCGATCGCGGCCTCGTGTGGTCGTCCGGTGACGGGCCGGCAGCACCGGGCCCGACGGTGGGCGGCGACGGCCTGCGTTCTTCTGGTCCTGATCTTCGCGGGGGGACTTCCGGTTTACGTCCGGCCGCAAGTCGACCCGCTCAGGCACGCGGACGCCGTATTCGTTCTGGGCGGTGCCTATTACGAGCGGTACCCCTTCGGGATCGCTCTGGGCGAAGACGGTTGGGCGCCGGTGGTGGTGATGTCGAATCCGCACGCGCCCGAGGATCCGGCGTTGGCGCGGCTGTGCGTTGCGCCGCATCCCGGTGTCGAGGTGGACTGCTTCGTGCCGGATCCGCCGACGACGTTGGGCGAGGGCCGTGAACTGCGTCGCCGCGCCGAGCAGTTCGGCTGGCGCCAGGTCATCGTCGTGACGTTCACACCGCACATATCCCGAGCCAGGTTCATCCTGGACCGGTGTTTCGACGGAGCGCTGATCATGGTGGCGAGTCCCGCCGAGATGTCGCTTCCCGGATGGATTTTCGAATACGGATACCAGACAGCGGGCTTCGTGAAGGCCGCACTGCACGTGGGTTGTTGACACCGCACGTGGTGGTCAATCGCCCGCGTGTCTCCCGGTGCGCTCGTACATCCCGGTGCGGACCCAGCGCCGGCGCCTGATCTCCTCGTTGACTCGGCGTCGAACCGCACTGGCAAAGAAGGGCGGGACGTACGGGGCGCACCTCGCGCCGATCGCCTTACGTCTGGACAGGCGATGCCATTGAGGTAACTGTCGCGCAGCGGGGTATGTCGACACGGCGAACTGTTCCAGGTTGTGGACGTCGACCGCGACGACACGACCGCGCTCGTACGACCGACAGGCCTCGTCGAGGGCTTCGGCCGCGAGTGTCCGCCTCCACTCGTCATGCAGGCTTCGCAGCCCGGAGAACTCGCGCCCGATTCCCTCGCTACGTCCGCAGTCCTGGTCGTCATCGTAGATCTCGGCGAAGAAACGCTCGAATGCCGTTGCGCGGGATTCGAGGTCGTCGAACCAACCACCGTAGGTGTTGAGGTGGAGATTTGCGCCGTGAACCCTGTAGTAGCCCTGGTCGGGACCGTTGACCCGTCCGACGCAGCCGCGCCGTGCGCAATTGAGCCAGTACTTGAAGTCCGCGGCATGGCCGCTCTCGGCGTCGTATCTGACATCACCGGCAGCGGAACTGCGGACCACCGCTTCCGGACTTGTCACCACGGAATGTCCGTTGTGGCAGATCCGATTCGTCCATTCGGGACCGGACCACACCGACCAACTCCGGACCTCGGTCCTCCTCGTCGGGGGCGCGTCATCGAAATGCGGGGCGTGACCGTAGACGAAGGCAACCTCGGGACATGCGTCGAGAAGTGCCGTGGACCGTCTGAGAGAGCCGGGTGCGAGTACATCGTCTGCGCACAGCAGCACGACGTACTCTCCGCGCGCCGATGAGAGTCCTTCGTTGAAAGAGGCGATATGCCCCTGGTTGGTCGTGTGCAGGATGCACTCGACCCGATTATCTTCAGCTGCAAGGGATTTCGCGATCTCCGGACTGTCGTCGGACGAGGCGTTGTCGATGATCAGGACGTCGACGTCCACGTCGGTCTGCGTCAGCGCGGATCCGACAGAATCCGCGAGGAACCTCCCGTACTCATAGCAAGGAACGATGACGGTGACGGACGGTCTGGTCGGAGGAGCGACCGGCTGTATTCGAACCACCACGACAAGTGCCTCCCGTAACTCACCGGGCTCGGTGCGGGTCACCGGGCAGGACTCGGGGAACGCGGCGGGAACCGAGATCTTCCCGCGAGCCGGACGGTACTCGGTCCTGGTCCGAGGAGACCGGTGGAGATCCCTGGCGATGGACGGCCTCCCAGATTCGTGAGATCCACCGACGAACCAGAACGAAGTAGACCACGATCCCGGCGAGGCCCCCGCACAGGAGGCCGAGGAGGGATGACGAGACACTGTTCACCATCCAGTGCGCTGCCAGCCAGGCAGGGACGGCTGCGAGTATCGGAGGAATCAGTCCGCGGACGACTGCCGACACGTCGGCTCCGACCCGGTAGGTCGCGACGAGATACACGGGCAGCATTACGCACATGCCGACGATCACGTGAGACCAACCGCCCCCCGCAATACCGAACAAGCGGGTACCCACGATCATTGCGGGTGTCAGGACCAGGATCCACAGAGCTTGAATGCCCGCCACGGTTCCGGCCTTGCCGCGCGCCAGCAGGTAGTAGTCGAACATCGTCAGCAGGACCCGGAGCGCGCCGAACGCGCCCAGTGCGGCAAGTGCCGAAGCGGCCGGCGTCCACTTGCTTCCATACAGCACGTCGGTGAGCGGAATTGACAGGACTGCCAGTAGCATCCCGGCCGGCGTGGCCGCGGCCGATACGAACGTTGTACCGACTGCCAGGCTTGGATCACGGCCGGCGCTCCCGCCGACCCGTCGGCGCTCGGATTCCACGAAGGCCTGGATGGACACCGACTGAACGGCTTGTCCAATCGCTGTCATCGGCCAGCTCGCGATGTTGAATGCCAGAACGTAGAAGCCCAGCGCCACTTCGCCCGCGACGCGAGCCACGACCACGTTGTCGATGTTCATGAGTGTCACGGACAGGAGTGCAGCCGACGACGCCGGCAGGCCGAAGCGCAGGGCGGGGCCGGCTGCTGCTGGATCGAGACCCAGAGCGGGGCGACGCCTCGAGAGCACGAACAGCATTACAGTCGAGCAGCTCTGGGCGGACACTCGGGAGAGGGCGAGAGCCATCGGCCCGAAGCCGACCAGGACCAGGACGATCGCTACAGCGGAGCCGACCACGAAGTCGGTGATACTTGCCGCAAAAAGCTTGTTCTGCTCGAAGTTCCGCAGCAGCATGCTGTACGGCACCACGGCGAGTCCGCCGAGTGCGAGTGTCGGTGACAGGACGGCGATGACGGGGGCGGCGTGGGGCACCCCGAACGAGGCTGCGAGTGTCTCCGAGCCGATTGCCATAGCACCGGCCAGGGCAATGCCGGCGACGAGACCGAGTGTGGCGACCGTGGGGGCCAGTCGTTCCGGATCGTCCGCACGCAGCAGGACCGCACCCAATCCGAGGTCGGCGAGGGTGATGAGGATCGTGGTGACGGTCAAGGCGACCGCGTAGACACCGAATTGCTCGGGCGTCAAGATTCTCGCCAGCGCGACCCCGACGACGAGCGTACCCAGTCGGACTGTGATCGTGGTGACCAGCGACCAGGCGACTCCTCGCTGAATCGACTGTGCCAGATTACCCTTCATGATCCTCCGTGCTTGCCCGTGCGGGGCTCCCGTCGCAGTGTCACCTCACTCGGCATGCTCGATTCGCGAACTCGTCGCGGTGTGCGCCGGATGCACGCTCAGCCGGTCGCGGTAGGTCTCGGCCTCGACTGTCCGTACGAATTCCTCCGTGGCCCGCTGCCAGTCGAGGTTCTCCAGCGCGGTGGCCGCCTGTCGGGCGGTTTCGGTGACGTCGTTGCCGGTCACTGCCGCGGACAGTTCGTGTGCGAGTGCGGCGGGGGTGGGGTCGGCCCACCGCACAGCGGAATTGCTCAGCTCGGCGCGTGCGCAGCGGTCGTCGTTGACGACGGGAATTGTTCCACAAGAAAGCATTTCATACGGAACCAGGGAGATGTTGGTGAATGAGATGGTGATTCCGGCGATGCACGAGTTGTACAGGTCAGCTAGTTCACAAGGCGACACCGTTCCATGAATCTGCGCGGGGAATGGCGGACGCACGTGCGCGTCGCCGAACAGGTGGATCACCTGGTCCGGGCACTGATGGTGAAACGCCGCTAGGGCTGCCACCGCGAGCGCGTAGCCTCGGCGGGCTGTGCGCGGCTTGGCATAGCAGACTACGCCGTTCCGCGGTCCGTTGTTCGTCAGTCGGTACACCGAGACATCGGTGCCGAACGGCAGTCGATCGGCGGGGATCGAGTGGGTGGCGTGCAGCGTCTCCGCTACCATTCCTCCGAGCGCGATTGTGCGATATCCGAACCGGTAGGTGTCCTCTGCCAGTGTGTACTCGGAGCCGCGGGGATAGAAGTACGGCTCGTAGTCCTGGACGAAGTAGAGCCGACGACCGGGATGTGTAGCGTGCTTTCCGATCACGTGGGCGCTTTCCCAGCTCGTTGCGACGTACGCATCGGCGGGTTCGAATGAGTCGCGCGCGTCTACGATGCGAGCGTTGACCGCCGGCCAGTGGTCGCGAATCACCGCAGCGTGATACCCGACGGGTGAACCGTGCCGATCGTAGAGGTGGATCACGCAGTTGTGGCCGGCAACTTCCAATGCCTCGACCATGCGGAATATCGTAGTGTGTCCGCCGGACCCGGGCTTCGGTGGCGTCATCGCCCAACCGATTGTCAGGGGTCGGCCACGTGGCGGCGGGCTCGCCGGTACCGTCCAGTGCACACTGGCGGAATCGGTCATGTCCGCCCAGAGAAGTGGGAAGTCGAGCTCCGCGGCGCCGGAAATGTCGTACGCACGCCGCGCGCATCGTTGGAGCACTTCGTGCGGGCCGCCCGCGTGCGCGATCGACAAGAGCTGGCTGGCCCGCCTACGCGCCGTTCCGAGCGTGCGGCTCCTCATCGATCGTTTCATCAGGTGCCCCCTGGCTGGCCGCCAACAATGACCTCGTGAATACCCTTGGTAATGAGGGTGTTTCCCGCTTCTTCGAGTGCCGGTGTGATCCATCGTCCCTGCAGTGTCGGAAGTCGACGACTCACCTCGGGCATCAGGTCGGGGACGGTCACGAGCACTCGGTGGGGCTCGGTCGCGAGCAGGTGGTCGGGGGAGACGATGGGGATGTCGGTACCAGGCATCCTCCGTCCCTGCTTGGCCTCCGAGGCGTCGGCGACCACCGCGACAAGCCTGCGGTCGATCCGGGCGCGGGTGAACAGTGCCACTGCGCGGGAGGCGGCGCCGTACGCGCAGATACGCCGGCCATCTGCGGCCATCTCCTCGAGCCAGTGCCGAAGTGAGGTCGCTTGCAGGTCCGCGCTGGACTGCAGCCGTCGGACGGTCTCCGCCTCGGTCAGTGTGGCGTCGTGCTCTTTCGCCATGATCCGGCGGACAGCGGTCGATCCGGATACGTCCAGGCCTCCGCCCCGGCGTGCGGCGGTCAGGACGGTGCCGCCGTACAGCGGGAACTCCCACGCGTCGGCGACCCGCATTCCGGCATCCGCCAGCAGGCGGGTCAGCGTCGTCAACGAGTAGTAGGCGAAGTGTCCGTGCCGCAGCGCGTTCCACTGTCCCCGCTCGACGATGGTGCGCAGGGAGTGGAACTGGAGCAGAAGCACCCCGTCCACGGCGGTGGACGCGGCGCGTTGCCGGACGGCGCGGAGTTGGTCCGGTTCGTGCATGAGGCCGAAGCAGTCCAGGACCACTGACGCGGGGACACCGGGAGGGGGGGTCCGGTGTCCCCGCTCACCGAGGAGCGGAAGCCAGCTGCCCCCGTGGGGGCTGCCGAACTCGACGACGGTGTCACCGAGTAACCATCCGGCCGCTGCCACGGTCCGAACTGCCTCCGCTGCCTGGTCTTTGAGTGCCTGGGGTTCGACACCGCGAGGTTCGTCGGGCGTGGTGTCGTCCTCGGCGAGTTGCGCCAGACCGCAGTCGCGGCACAGCTCCATCGCGAGCGGGTGGGAGGACTCGTCCAGCGACACCGGCGTGGACGCGAGTGGGAAGAAGTCCGCGGCGGGCACACGACCGAGGTCGAGCACCCGGTCGGTGCCGGTGGATCCGCATCCTCGGCAGCGCATCATCGACGACCCGGCCGGCCGAATCGGTGGAATCCGAGGCCGCGGCGGTGGAGGATGAGCACATGCGTGTCGAAACCACCGAGCTGGCAGACGTTCTCGTGTTCGTTCCCGAGCCGTTCCGGGACGACCGCGGGCTGTTCACCCGGACGTTCGACGCCCGGGTGGGGGAGCGGGTGGGAGTCCACGCGGCGGACTTCGTCCAGGATTCGCAGTCCCGGTCGGTGCTCGGCGTGGTCCGGGGAATGCACGGCCGTTCGGGTCGCGGCGAGGCGAAGCTCGTGCGGTGTGCTCACGGTGCGGTGCACGACGTCCTGGTGGACATCCGCCCGGACTCTCCGACGTTCGGAGTGCAGCAGGCGTTCACCCTCGACGACGTCGACTTCGCCCACCTCTACGTCCCTCCCGGATTCCTGCACGGTTTCCAGGCGCTCACCCCGATCGCCGACGTCTGCTACCGGATCGACCGGGAACACGACCCGACGGAGGACATCGCGGTCGTGCACGACGACCCGGACCTCGGGATCGTGTGGCCGCTGCCGGTGACCGTCGTCAGTGCCCGTGACGCCGGCGCCGGGTCGTGGGCCGATCTGGTGCGGCGCCTCTGAGCGGGCAACGTCACCGGGGGCGAGGTCACCCATGTCGGACGCCGATCGTCCGTGGTCGCAGAGTGTCGTCGACACGTCCGTCCCGGCGAAGGTGTTCGAGTCGGGCGAGCCTGGTGTACCTGCACTCGAAGTCCGGCTCGGTCAGCCCCCATCGGGTGTACTGCCGGTACAACTCGACGGCTCCGTCCGCCACCGTCCACCGTGCTTCGAAGCCGCCCAACGCGGTTCGGATCGCGGAGAAGTCGACGCGATACGAGCGACGGTCCGGACCCGACTGTCCGGTGATCACGACGTCACAGCCGGGGACCGCGGAGGCGACCGCATCGGCGATCCGAGCGACGGTCAGATTGTTCGCTTCGGTTCCGACATTGTAGGCAGCGCAGTGAATTCGACGATCGGGGGCGTCGAGAGCGGCGGCGAACGCCGCCGCGATGTCCCGAGCGTGGACGAGGGGACGCCACGGCGTTCCGTCGGACAGAACCCGCACCTCACCGGTCAGCAACGCGAGCCCGACGAGGTTGTTGAGCACGATGTCGGCGCGCAGTCGGGGCGAGAACCCGAAGGCGGTGGCGTTGCGCAGGAACACCGGGGAGAATCCCGAGTCGGCGAGCGCGGCCACGTCGTCCTCGACTCTGACCTTGCTCTCCGCGTACGGAGTCAGTGGGCGTAGCGGGGCCTGCTCGGTGACGAGCTCGTCGCCGGCCGACCCGTACACGGAACAGGTGGACGCGTACAGGAACCGTTGAACTCCTGCATCTTTCGCCAGTCGAGCCAGTCGCACCGACGCGTGGTGATTGATGTCGTAGGTGATCCGGGGTTCGAGGGAGCCGAGCGGATCGTTCGACAGTGCCGCCAGGTGGACGACGGCATCGAACCCGGTCAACTGTTCGACGGTCACGTCGCGGAGGTCGACGGGGATTGTCGGCGGGTCGTCGGGTTCCGGACCGAGGACGCATTCGGCGAACAGTCCCGTGTCGAGGCCGACGACGTCGTGCCCGGCCGCGCGAAGCACCGGCACCATGACCGTCCCGAGGTAGCCCTGATGACCGGTCACGAGCACTCGCATGTCAACTCCCCCCGAACGTCAACATCGCCTTCTCCACGACGAACGCCTCCGCATGGGGCTTGTGGCACTGCACCCCGCGCAGGCGCGACGACCCGAGGAACGCGCGCTCGTCGAACCAGTCGTGGTCGGCCTGGGACGGGTAGAACTTGAGCAGGATCCGCGCCTTCTCCTCGGCGATCTTGACCGCCAGCGGATGGAACACCGTCGGTCGCGGTGCGTCCGACTCCCACTTGAGGATCTCGTAGCCGAGCACGAGGTGGTCCCGGAACTCTGTCGGGACCAGTTCGGCGAGCAGTCGGTGGTCCTGGTGCGCGTCACCGCGTTGGGGGGCGAACACCACATCGGGTTCGACCATGCTGCGGAACGCCGCCAGCGCATTCTTGATCGGACCCCAGTACGCGGGGGCGTGCCCGTCGGGCACGTCGAGCACCGTGACCTCGAGATCGGCGTCCGGGCACAGGGCCGCCAGTGCGTGTCGTTCCTCGATCTCACGTCCGGTGTCGGTGCCCGAGAGGACGAGCGCGCGTACCCGCAGTCCGGGGTGCGCGGTGGCGAGTGTCAGCAGGGTGCCACCCGCGCCGATGGCGATGTCGTCGCAGTGCGCGCCGAGGACTGCCACCTCCTCGATGTGCGCGCGGAGTCCGATCATGGAACCGCCACCGCTTCCGTGTCGGCCCAGAGCATCCACGGGTGCTCCCCGCGGGCGTATCCGGCGTCGAGTTCGGCCCGCTCCTTGAACGTGTCGGCGGGCTTCCAGAAGCCCTCGTACCGGTAGCCGAACAGTCGCCCCTCGCCGGCGAGGGTGCCGCAGACGTCCGCGACGAGGTCACCCCCGGGGGGCAGGAGGTCGAAGATCTCCTGGGTGAGGACGAAGTAGCCGCCGTTCTCCCAGATCGGGAACTGACTGATCGGCGTCAGCTGCTTGATCTCGCCGTTCTCGGCGACGTCGACGCAGTGGAAGGACGACTGGGGCGGGACCACGAGCAGCGAGGCAACCGCGCCCGACTCGCGGAAACGTTCGACCACGAGGTCGAGGGGGGCGTCGGTGAGGACGTCCGCGTAGTTGGCCAGGAAGCACCGGTCCCCACCCAGGTACGGCCGCACCCGGCGCAGTCGCTCGCCGATCGAGGATTCGAGGCCGGTGTCGGCGAAGGTGATCGACCAGTTGCTGATGTCGGTGTGCAGCAACTCGACCTGGTTGCCGTGGAGCACGAAGTCGTTGGACTGCTCTTCGTGGTAGTCGAGGAAGTAGTCCTTGATCTTGGTGGCGCCGTAGCCGAGGCACAGGATGAACTCGGTGTGCCCGAAGTGCGCGTAGTAGCGCATGATGTGCCACAGCAGGGGTCTGGGCCCCACCATCTGCATCGGCTTGGGAATCTCGTCGTCACGAGTGGTTCTCATGCGCATTCCGTAGCCGCCGCAGAACAACACGACTTTCATGGTGTCCGCCCTCCTTCGGTGCACGTCCGGACCATCACGCCGCGGCCTTGTGCAGTCGGGGGAGCGGGAACACCAGTTGCCCGCCCCACTCCTTGATGTAGTCGAGTTGCTCGGTGAGCTCCGGCTCGAGGTTCCACGGCAGCGCGAGCACCACGTCGGGTCGATCCTTGGCGATCTGTTCCGGTTCGCGGATCGGAATCCGGGTGCCCGGTGTGAACCGTCCGTGCTTGTACGGGTTCCGGTCGACGGTGTACTCGAGCAGGTCAGGACGGATGCCGCAGTAGTTGAGCAGGGTGTTGCCCTTGCCCGGCGCGCCGTACCCCACAACCGAACGACCGCTGCTGCGGCAGTCGAGAAGGAAACCCAGCAGCTGATGGCGGACGGCCCGGGCCTGCTCGGCGAGGTGGACGTAGCCGTCCACCTCGTGCAGGCCTGCCAGTTTCTCGCTCGCGAGGAGCTCCAGAACCTGTGTGCTCGGCGCGCCGGCGACGCCGTCGGGTCGGGCCCAGATCCGGATGGACCCGCCATGGGTCGGGAGCACCTCGACGTCGGTGACCGCGAGACCGGCGACGGCGAGGGCGCGGGCCGCGGACAGCACCGTGTAGTACTGGAAGTGTTCGTGGTAGACGGTGTCGAACTGGCCGAGGCGGACCAGGTTCAACGCGTGATGAACCTCGATGCTCAGCCACCCCGTCTCCGCCATCAGTGTGCGCAGCGCCATGGTGAACGCGACCAGGTCCGGAACGTGGGCGTACACGTTGTTCGCGACGACGAGGTCGGCGGGACCGAACTCGCTCCGAACGGCAGCTGCCGTCGTCGGGTCGAGGAACTCGGTGCGGGTGGGCACACCGCGCGCGCGGGCGGCGGTGCCGACGTTGACCGAGGGCTCGATCCCGACGCACGGGATGCCGGCGTGGACGACGTGCTGGAGCAGATAGCCGTCGTTGCTCGCCACCTCCACCACGCGGGAGTGGGTACCGAGCTCGAGGCGATCGACGGACTCCACGACGAAGCGCCGCGCGTGCTCGACCCAGCTGTCGGAGTACGAAGCGAAGTACGCGTAGTCGGTGAAGGTCTCCTCGGGGCTGATCAACGCGGGGATCTGGAGGAGCAGGCAGTCCTCGCACAGGCGCAGGTGCAGGGGGTACGTGGGCTCGGGTGCGTCCAGTTGCTCAACGGTCAGGAAGCGTTCGCACGGTGGGGTGGCGCCGAGATCGAGGACGCTCGCGAGGCGGTCCGAGCCGCAGAGTCTGCACCGCATGTCCACACCTCCATCTCGGGACGCTGGCTGGTGGACTGTGTCCAACTAACCACACTCGAGCCCGGCTTTCAAGGCCTCGAATAGACCTGAAGTTTGTTTATTGCCCCTCATTCAATTCTTTGGTCAGTTATCGAATCGGTTTGTCCGAACACTGTTTTGGGCTTGCCGCGTTGTCGCTCCCGGTGTTCTGAATTCACGGTTATGGTTGATTTGCGTTGACCGGAGTGACGTCCCCACCCGCGGGTTGGGGGCTTGCTTCCGGGGAGGGAGTGTGGTTGAGGTGCGGTCACAGAAGCTCCAGTTCACCGAACTCGGTGAAACCTTCGTGGGGGGTCTGCCGGTGCGAAGTCCCAAGCGCCCGTTGGGAATGCTGCGGGATTCGAATCTCGAGCGAGCGTGGTCCGCGGTTCTTCGTCAGAATCCCCCGGGCCAGTTGGCCGCCATCTACACCGACTACTCGGAGGACGCCGGATCGTTCTGCACCCAGGTCGTGGGGTACCGGTGCAGATCGACCGAGGACGTGATGCGCGGTCATGTCCTGGCGAAGGTGCCGAGCGGACTGTACGCACGGTTCGTGTCGACCGGTGAATACCCCGACGTCGTGCACAACCTGTGGCAGCAGGTGCGCGCGGCGGAGGCCGAGGGACAGATCGACCGAGCGGCGACGGGAGCCTACGAGTGCTACCCGAACGCGTACCGCATCGACCTCTACATCGCGGTCGCCCCCGAATCTCGGAGTTCACGTCATGGGCTTTGAGATCGTCAAACGTGACGTGGTCGACGTCGGCGGGCTGGTGCTGCCGAACGAGGATGCCGGTTCCGGGGCGCGATCGGGTGGGCTGATGCAGTTCACCCGCGAACGCATCCTCGCGCGGGGAATCGACGAGATCGTGACGGTCTACACCCCGAACCCGACCGGTGGCTCGATCGCGGTCGTCGGCTATCGGTGCGACGGTCCCGAGCACCTGGCCGAGGGTGACGTGATGATTCGGGTGTCGGCGGGATACTTCGCGAAATTCGTTCCGGACGGCCGGGAAGTCGATCCGGTCGCCGATGTGTGGAAACAGGCGGAGGCCGCGGCAAAGGAAGGAAGGATCGACCGTGGCTTCGCCGAGGAAATCGAGATCACCCGCGCGCCGAACGCGGTCGAACTCTTCATCTCGCTGACCTAGGCGCACGCTCCGCGGATGGTCGGGTTTCCGGTGTGAACCGAACTCGAACACTCCGACAATGGAGGCAGTGATGACCCGTGCAATGTCGTGCGAAATCTCGGGGGGCAGGGAGAAATTCGAAACGACCAGTGTGTGGGATCCGCGGTCCGAATGCAGATTCGTCGCAGCGCAACCGGACGAGGAACCCGAACTGTGGTCGGAGTATCTGGCCGGTGCGCTCAACAGCTACACCAAACACGAGGTCCTCGAGGCCTTGCAGTACGAGCAGATTCGTGACGGCACGTCGAGCACGTTGTTCTTCGTCGCGGTGGGGCCGGACGGCTCGGTGAACGGAGGGATGCGAGCGCAGGGTCCGCACACTCGGGTGGAGCAGGTGCACGCGATCAGCGAATGGGCCGGCAGGCCGGGCGAACGCGAACTGACGGCGATGGTCGCCGACCGGATTCCGTTCGGTGTGGTCGAGATGAAGTCGGCATGGGTGGCCGACGGCGTCGCACGCCGCAAGGAACTGACGCGGTCGCTCGCCGACGTGATCGTGTGGGGCCTCGAGCTGCTCGACGTGCAGTTCGTGTTGGGCACCGCGGCCGATCACGTGCTGAAGTTGTGGTCGTCGTCCGGAGGTGAGGTCAGCAGCCGTATCCCGCCGACGCCGTACCCGGACGAGCGCTACTGCACCCGGGTGATGTGGTGGGATCGGCGCAAGCTGCCGATCGGACCGGACGCGCACCGACTCACGAGGCCGGCGGCCTCGTCGCACGCGCACGGTGGCGACCCCGTCCGACTGAGTCGGTCGGTGTGACCGGTGACGTCGTGACCGGTTCGGCGGGGCAGTACTCCGCGACGCTGCTGGACGAGCGGCGGGCGGCGGACGCGCAGACCGTGGCCGAACTACGACAGCGTCCGGACTGCGTCGTGCACGACACGATCGACATGCAGCGGTCCTGCTTGCGGGCGCTGGTCCCGACGGTGATGCGCGGCGCCGCCGAGGAGGCCCCGATGTGGGCGTACTACCCCTGGCGCCGCACGCTGGTCCATGTGCTCGGTCCGAATTCGTTCCGGCGGCTGCGGCTCGATCGGAACCGCAACAAGATCACCGACGCCGAGCAGCAACGTCTCGCCGCACTCGAGGTGGGAGTGGTCGGCCTCAGTGTGGGCCACGCGGTGGCCGTGGCACTGGCCCTGGAGAATGCCTGTGGGGCACTGCATCTCGCCGACCACGACACGCTGGAGCTGTCGAACCTCAACCGGGTCCCTGCGGGGGTGTTCGATCTCGGCGTCAACAAGGCGATCGTGGCCGCGCGGAGGATCTCGGAGATCGACCCGTACCTGAGAGTGACCGCATGGCCCGACGGCGTCACCGAGCGGACCGTCGGGGACTTCCTGGCCGGCCTCGACCTGGTTGTCGAGGAGTGCGACTCGCTGGACATGAAGGTGTCGGTGCGAGAGGAGGCCCGTCGCCTGCGCATCCCGGTGCTGATGGAGACCAGCGATCGTGGACTGCTCGATGTCGAGCGGTTCGATCTCGAACCGGGCCGGCCGCTCTTCCACGGGCTCCTCGGCGAGGTCTCCAGCCGGTCGCTGGCCGGTCTGACGCCGAAGGAGAAGCTGCCCGCGGTGCTGGGAATTCTCGGTGCAGACCAGTTGTCCGCGCGGTTGGGTGCATCACTGGTGGAGATCGACACCACCATCTCCACCTGGCCCCAACTCGGCGGCGATGTGCTGCTCGGAGGTGCCGGCGTGGCAACGGCGGTCAGACGCTTCGGGACCGGTCGGCCGTTGCCGTCCGGTCGGGTGCGGGTCGACCTGGAGCGAGCGCTCGACGACCTGGCACCGCCGGTCCACCCGACCGACGCCGACCACGCGGACGACGCGGAGGCCGATCCGGAGAACCCTAGCCCGCGGAATGCCGTCGTCCGGGCCGCCTGCGCGGCGCCGTCGGGCGGCAACGCACAACCGTGGCGAGTGATCGCGGACCCGGGCGCCGTTCGCCTCTACCTGGATCCGGATCGCACGAGTGCGATGGACGTCCGGTTCCGGGGCAGCTTCGTCGCGCTCGGAGCGGCGTTCTACAACGCGAGTGTCGCGGCTGCCGCCCACCGGGTGCTGGGGCCGGTCGAGGTGTTCGGCGACGACGATCGGGTCACGGACGGTTCGGTGCCCGTGGTGACGATGACATTCGGCGCCGGCGCCGACGACGAGCTCGCGAGCCGGTACGAGCGGATGCTGCGCCGCGCGACGAACCGTCGGACCGGTACCGTCGGCCCGGTCGACCCGCTGACCGTCGATGTGCTGGAGTCGTCGGCACGTCACGAAGGGGCCCGCCTGGCGGTGCTCACCGATCGGGGCGACATCGCGGCGGCCGCCGACGTGCTCGCCCTCTCCGATCGGCTCCGGTTCCTGACCCCCCGCCTCCATCGCGAGATGATGAGCGAGATTCGTTGGTCCGGTGAGGACGTCGGCACCGGCATCGACGTCCGCTGCCTCGAACTCAGCGCGACGGACCTCGCGGCGCTGAGCATCGTTCGCCGCGGTGACGTCACCGCCCAGCTCGCCCGGTGGCAGCTCGGGGCCGGTCTCGGGGACGCGACCCGCGATCGCGTCAACTCCAGCTCGGCGCTCGCGGCGGTGGTCATCGGCGGAACCCGGGACGTCGACTACTTCCGCGGGGGGTCCGCGGTGGAGAACGTGTGGATCACGTCCGAGGGGGAGGGCTTCGCCGTGCAGCCGGTGTCCCCGGTGTTCCTGTACGGCGTCCGGCCGGGCGAGTTGGAGGAACTGGCTCCGGACCACACCGAAGTGCTGGCCGAGGCCAGTCGGTCACTGCTCGACCTCTTCGGGGTCGCCGAGGGCGAGGCCGTGGCGCTCGTGCTGCGTCTGAGCCACGCGCCCCCACCGTCGGTACGCAGCCGTCGTCGATCGCCCGGAACGGAAAGTTGAGGTCTCCCATGCAACCGCGCACGCTCGAGGAGTTGGTGACCTCGGTCGCCTCCCGCCTGACCGCCACCCAGTCCGAGACGTGGGAGGCCAGCGCCGAACAGGTGCTGCACGAGGTCGTCGACTACTTCGGGCTCGATGTCTGCTTCCTGCGACGCAACGACCACGAGATCGGCGCGACGGTGTTGGTCGCGGAGTGGCCACCACGCGAGGACAAGCCCGATCCGGATCCGCTCGGCGTCGTCTACTTCGCCGATGCCGGCCCGGAGTTCGCGAGCTCGGAGAACCTGAGGGACGTCATCCTCGCGCGCCCGGGAGGTAGCAGCACCGAATACCAGGAACGCATCGGGCGGGCATCGGGTGTCACCGCCGCGTCGATGGTGGCGGTGCCACTGCTCTCCGGTGACGTGACGACCGGGACGCTGGGATTCGTCAAGTTCGGCGACCGGGAATGGAGCACGGTGGAGATCAACGTGCTCAGAGCAATTGCCGCGCTGCTCACACAGGTGCAGGAACGGGTGCGTGCCGAGAACAGCCTGCGCTACTGGGCCGACCACGACGAGCTGACCGGCCTGGCCAACCGGCACTCGCTGCTCGCCCAGTTGAACGGTCGGATGGAGCGCGGGCGCCCCGGACCGGTCGCGGTGCTGTTCCTCGACCTGGACCGTCTCAAGTCTCTCAACGACTTCCTCGGCCACACCGCCGGTGACCGGTTCATCGTCGAGATCAGCACGCGCCTCACCGATCGGTGCGCGCCCGGGTCGTTGGTGGCGCGGTTGGGAGGCGACGAGTTCGTGGTCGTGCTCGGTGAGGGCGTCGGGGCGGACGGCGCTCGCCGCGAAGCCGAGCGGATCAGCGGACTGGTCAACGAACGGGTGATACTCGGCAACATCTCCATCAGCCGCAGCGCGAGTATCGGAATCGCTGTCGGGATGCCGGGTGAGTGCACGGCGTCCGATCTGCTGTGGCAGGCGGACCAGGCGGTGATTGCGGCGAAAGCGCAGGGGGGCAACGCGATTGTCGCGTTCACGGAGGACATGCGGGAGGAGATCGAGGTCCGGAACATCATCGAGCTCAGCCTCAAGTCGTCGATCACGGACGACTGGCTCCACCTCGTCTACCAGCCGGAGGTCGACCTTCGTACCGGGGAGATCCTCGCGGTGGAGGCTCTCGTCCGGTGGGACCACCCGGTCCTGGGACTGCTCATGCCGAAGTCGTTCATCTCGGTTGCCGAGTCGACCAACCTCGCCGACGAGCTGGGTGCCTGGGTGCTGCGCCGGGCGTGTCGCGAGTACGCCGGGTGGCGGGCCGAGATCCCGGGGCTCGACGTGACCCTGAGGGTCAACGTGTCGCCTGCTCAGCTGGTGGGGCTCGAATTCGTCGACACCGTCGCACGGATTCTCGCGGAGTTCGAGGTGGAGGGTGGCCGGGTGTGTCTGGAGATCACCGAGAACGGAATGGTCGGGGACATGGATCGCACCCGCGTGGTCCTGCAGGGGCTCGCCGACCTCGGCGTGCGGGTGGCGATCGACGACTTCGGAACCGGATACAGCTCGTTGGCCCAGCTCAAGCAGCTGCGGTTCGACGTGCTCAAGATCGACCGCGAGTTCGTGCGGGATCTCGGCAACAGTCGCGGAGGTCGCGCGATCGTCACATCGATTGTGGGTCTGGCGAAATCGTTCGACCTGGATCTGGTCGCCGAGGGCGTGGAGACGGAGGGCTCGGCGCACACGCTGCTTCGGCTGGGTTGTCACCGGGCGCAGGGGTACCTGTTCAGCCGGCCGGTGTCCGCGCTGCGATGCGGTGAACTGCTCCGCGAGGGACGAATTCCGGTGTGGGACCCCCGCCGCTCCGGTGCGCCGCAGCAGGCTCCGATGGAAGGTCTGATCGAAGCCGACGAAAGGGGGTAGGAGGACAGTCTTGAGGGATCTAACCGACTTGGGGTATGTTTTGATCCTGTTCGCGGGGTTGCGGTAGACCGACAAGTGGGATATCCCTGATGTGCGAATGCAATGCGACAGGCGGTGCGCGGAGCGGGTCCTCGACGATGCGTGCGCAGGACCAAGCGTTCTGCCCGCTGTGTGGACGACCGATCGGCGCGCCCGCGGAACGGCGAGGCGCCTGGGATCTCCCGATACCGATGTCCGCGCCTCCGCGTCCGGGTTGGGAGTCTGGCTACGCCCGAGCGGCGCTCGGTCTCGACGTGCTGAGCGTGGTGATCGCCGACGTGTTCGTCTCGGCGGTCTACCACGACGTGACCGTTCTCGACCTTCCCGCCAATCTTGCTGTTGCGGTGGCGGTTCCGATACTCGCGCTGCTGTCCCTCGCGCTCAACCACGCCTGGGACCCGAGGATCCTCGGGTCCGGTCCCGAGGAGTTCCGCCGGGTCGCGTCGGCCTACGTGACGGTCATCGCCGTGATGGCGGTGGCCGGCTACGCGGTCGAGACGGCGGGCGGGCATTCGTGGGTGTTCGGGGCCCTGCCCCTCGCCGCGATGGCGTCGCTGACGGGTCGTTACCTGCTGCGCAAGTGGCTTCATCGTCGCCGGAGGTCGGGATCCTATCTGCGGTCGGTGGTCGCGACCGGCGACGAGGTGTCGGTGCGGGAGCTGATCCACCGGACTCGGGTGGCCACCCACACGGGGTGGACCGTCGAGGCGGTCTGCCTCTCGCGCTCCGACCCGGCCGAGGACCTGCCCCTGGAGGTCGACGGGGTGCCCGTCCTGGGCACCGAGCACGACATTGTCGGGATCGTGGCGCTGCGGGGTTTCGCCGCCGTGGCACTGCTCCCGTCGGTCGGGTGGTCGCCGTCTCGGACCCAACGCCTCGCCTGGGACCTCGAGGGCACCGGGGCCGATCTCCTCATCGCTCCCGCACTCATGGACATCGTTGGGCCCCGGCTGCACATCAGCCCGGTGGCGGGAACGCCGTTGCTGCAGTTGAGCGCGCCGCGATTCACCGGACCGGCCTGGGTGGTCAAGTCCGTCCTCGACCGAGTGCTCGCGCTCGGGTTGCTGATCGCGATGTCGCCGCTGCTGATCGCGGTCGGCAGTGCGATTCGGCTGACCAGCCCCGGGCCCGCGTTCTACCGTCAGACGCGGGTCGGACGGGCCGGGACGACCTTCGAGATGATCAAGTTCCGCAGCATGGTGCGCGACGCCGACGTCAGGCTGGCCGAACTGTCGTCCGCCAACGAGGGGGCGGGTGTCCTGTTCAAGATCAAGGACGATCCGCGGGTCACCCGGGTGGGTCACTTCATTCGGCGCTACTCGATCGACGAGCTGCCGCAACTGTTCAACGTGGTGGCCGGGCACATGTCCCTCGTCGGCCCCCGACCTCCCCTGATCGCCGAGGTCGAGAAGTACGACGACGGCGGCGTTCGGCGCCGGATGCTCGTCAAACCCGGGCTGACGGGCCTGTGGCAGATCAGTGGCCGCAGCGACCTCTCCTGGGAGGAGTCGGTGCGGATGGACCTCCGGTACGTCGAGAACTGGACGATGACTCTCGACCTGATGATCCTCTGGAAGACCGCCGCCGCCGTGTTGCGCTCGGAGGGCGCGTACTGACAGCTCGACCCACCGGACGGTCGGTGCCGTCCGTGTGGTGACCGTGCATGGATGATGGACCCGGTGAGCCGACGATCCGTCACACTGCGAGCCTCCGCCACACTCGTGCTCTGCGTCGCCCTCGCCGGTTGCACCCGGGACATCCGGGAACCGATCCCGCAGGACGTACCACCGCGACCGGGCGCACTCCTGCCGCCGATCGACGTCGACGGACCCGGCCGCACCGCAACCCAGCTCGTGGACTGGGCCGCGGGCGTGTCGGACTCGACCGGGATCTCGACGACCGCGCTCGAGGCGTACGGATACGCCGCCGCCGTGATGGCGCGGTCCCAGCCCGGCTGCGGCATCGCGTGGACCACGATCGCGGGTATCGCGGGCGTCGAGAGCAGGCACGGCACGTACCGCGGCGCGTCGGTGGCCGCGGACGGCACCGTCGCGCCGGTGATCCGGGGCATCCCGCTCGACGGTGGGCCGGGCGTCGCCGAGATCCCCGACACCGACGGCGGGGCCATGGACGGCGACCCCGTGCACGACCGCGCCATGGGGCCGCTGCAGTTCATCCCGGAGACGTGGCAGCGCTGGGGTGTCGACGCCAACGGTGACGGGGTGATCGATCCCGACAACATCGACGACGCCGCGCTCACCGCCGCCCGCTACCTGTGTGCCCGCGGCGGCGACCTGACCACCGCGGACGGCTGGCGTGCGGCGTTGACGGCGTACAACCTGTCGGTTCCGTACCTGCTCGACGTCCGCGACCGGGCGAACACGTACGCGACCCGCAGCCTGCCGTGATCCGCCTGAGGTCCCCGCGCGGTCGGTTGCTGCCGTTAGGCTCGGACCTGGCACCATGTAGCCGTCACGCCTTCGTCACGCCACCCATAAGGAGAAGCATCCGTGGCCATCATTGAGCAGGTCGGAGCTCGCGAGATCCTCGATTCCCGAGGCAACCCCACGGTCGAGGTCGAGGTGCTGCTCGACGACGGCACCTTCGCCCGGGCGGCCGTGCCGTCCGGCGCGTCCACCGGTGAGCACGAGGCCGTCGAGCTGCGTGACGGCGGCGACCGCTACAACGGCAAGGGTGTCGAAAAGGCCGTCGAGGCCGTCCTCGGCGACATCGCGCCCGCGATCATCGGGCTCGACGCCTCGGAGCAGCGCACGGTCGACCAGGCCCTGCTCGACGAGGACGGCACCCCCGACAAGTCGCGCCTGGGCGCCAACGCCCTGCTCGGTGTGTCGCTGGCCGTTGCCCGCGCCGCCGCCGACTCCGCCGGCCTGGAACTGTTCCGCTACGTCGGCGGCCCGAACGCGCACGTACTGCCGGTGCCGATGATGAACATCCTCAACGGCGGCGCGCACGCCGACACCGGTGTCGACGTCCAGGAGTTCATGGTCGCGCCGGTCGGTGCCGCCACCTTCAAGGAGTCCCTGCGCTGGGGTGCGGAGATCTACCACTCGCTCAAGTCGGTGCTCAAGGCCAAGGGCCTGTCGACCGGTCTCGGTGACGAGGGCGGCTTCGCGCCGGACGTCGCGGGCACCAAGGCGGCGCTGGACCTGATCAGCGAGGCCATCGGCAAGACCGGCCTGGCGCTGGGCTCCGATGTCGCGCTGGCACTCGACGTCGCGGCGACCGAGTTCTACACCGACGGCTCCGGCTACAAGTTCGAGGGCAAGGTCCGCTCCGCCGAGGAGATGGGCGCGTTCTACGCCGAGCTGCTCGGTCAGTACCCGCTGGTCTCGATCGAGGACCCGCTCAGCGAGGACGACTGGACCGGCTGGGTCGCGCTGACCGAGGCGATCGGCGACAAGATCCAGCTCGTCGGCGACGACCTGTTCGTCACCAACCCGGAGCGTCTCGAGGACGGCATCGCCAAGGGCGCCGCGAACGCGTTGCTGGTCAAGGTGAACCAGATCGGCACCCTGACCGAGACCCTCGACGCCGTCGACCTCGCGCACCGCAACGGCTACAAGACGATGATGAGCCACCGGTCCGGTGAGACCGAGGACACCACCATCGCCGACCTCGCCGTCGCCGTCGGCAGCGGGCAGATCAAGACCGGTGCCCCGGCCCGTTCCGAGCGCGTCGCGAAGTACAACCAGCTGCTGCGCATCGAGGAGTCGCTCGGTGACGCCGCCCGCTACGCCGGCGAGCTCGCCTTCCCGCGTTTCTCGTTCGACGCGAGCTAGTTCGAGGGCTTCGTGAACCAGCGCGGCAGGTCCCGACCGGGCAGCAGCCCGGGCGGCCGAGACCCCCGTCGCACACGCGACGGGGCAGGGACGCGACGCCCGTCGCGGACCCGGCCGACGGGACCTGCCGCGACCGGCAACCGCGGCGGGGACCAGGATCCCGCCGCGTCGCCGCCGTCGCCGACCGAGAAGCCGGTCGGCGCGCGGTCCTCGAAACGCGGCTCGGCCCGGATCACCCCGGAACGCACGTTCTTCGGGCTGTCGACGGCGCGTGCGGTGATCCTGGCGATGGTGGTGTGCGCGCTCCTGCTCACGCTCGTGGTGCCGCTGCGCACCTACCTCGCCCAGCGCAGTGAGGCCGAGCAGCTGGCCGAACAGCGCGAACAACTCGAAGCCGACGTCGCGCGTCTGACCCGGGAGAACGACCAGGCCGACGACCCCGCGTACGTGCGGGCCCAGGCCAGGGAACGGTTGCAGTACGTGATGCCGGGGGAGACCCCCTACCAGGTGCAGCTGCCGGGTGCGACCGCGCCGCCGGTCGAGGACCTGACCACGCCGAAGCACGACAACGACCCCTGGTACACCGACCTGTGGCGGCCGATCGTGGAGCCGCAGCCCACCCCCACCGAGACCCCCGCCCCGACACCGACGCCCGCACCGGCGCCGGACAGTGCCGGGTCGATGACCATTCCCCACGATCAAGGAGGGCCCACCGGGTGACCGAGCCGAGCGAGAACAACGTTTCCCAGGCGGACCTGGATGCCGTTGCCGCGCAGCTGGGTCGTGAGCCGCGCGGCGTGCTCGCGATCGCCTACCGGGCGCCCGACGGTGCTCCCGGCGTGGTGAAGACGGCGCCGCGGCTGCCCGACGGCACCCCGTTCCCGACGCTGTACTACCTCACCGACCCGCGCCTGACGGCCGAGGCCAGCAGGCAGGAGTCCGCGGGCGTGATGCGGGAGATGACCGAACGCCTTACCCGGGACGAGGAACTCGCCGCCGCCTACCGCCGCGCGCACGAGTCGTACCTCAGCGAGCGGAACGAGATCGACTCCCTCGGAACGGAATTCACCGGCGGCGGGATGCCGGACCGGGTCAAGTGCCTGCACGTGCTGATGGCGCACTCGCTGGCGAAGGGCCCCGGCGTCAACCCGCTCGGCGACGAGTCCGTGGCACTGGCCGCCGAAGGACCATTGCGCGGCACCGCGATTCCCGCGGACTGGCCGAAGTACGTCACACCCGCTGGAGGTGCGGAATGACTCGCGTCGCCGCGATCGACTGCGGCACCAACTCGATCCGGCTCCTCGTCGCCGACGCCAGTGACGACGGCCTGACCGATGTCGTCCGCGAGATGCGCGTCAACCGGCTCGGTCAGGGTGTCGACGCCACCGGGCGATTCGCTCCGGAAGCCATCGAACGAACCCGGGTGGCCCTCGAGGAGTACGCGGGGATGATCCGGGAGACCGGTGCCACCAAGGTGCGGATGGTCGCGACGTCCGCGACCCGTGACGCCGCCAACCGCGAGGACTTCTTCGCGATGACCCGCGAGATCCTCGGCGCCGTCATTCCGGGCGCCGAGGCCGAGGTGATCACCGGCGACGAGGAGGCGCGCCTGTCGTTCGCCGGCGCAGTCGGTGAACTCGACGCGTCCGCCGGCCCGTTCGTGGTCGTCGACCTCGGTGGCGGATCGACGGAGGTCGTGCTCGGCGACGGCGGTGGCGTGCACGCCGCGTACTCCACCGACATCGGCTGCGTGCGGCTCACCGAACGCTGCCTGCACGACGACCCGCCGACCGCCGAACAGATCGCGGAGGCACGGGAATTCGCCGCGAGCAAACTCGGCGAGGCCTTTGAGCGGGTGCCGGTCGAGCAGGCGCACACCTGGGTCGGGGTCGCGGGCACCATGACCACGCTCGCCGCGGTGTCCCTCGAACTGCCCGAGTACGACGCCGAGCGTGTCCACCTGTCGCGGATGTCGCTCGAGCGCCTGCACGAGATCAACGACCGGCTGCTGCACCTGACGCACGACCAACGCGCCGCGATCGCCACGATCCACCCCGGCCGCGTCGACGTGATCGGCGGCGGCGCGCTCGTCGCCGACGTCCTCGGCGTCGAACTGGCCCGCCGCGCCGGCATCACCGAACTCGTCGTCAGCGAACACGACATCCTCGACGGCATCGCCCTGTCGATCCTCTGATCCACCGGTGCCCCCGGGCACCCTCGCCCCCGTAGCCCAATTGGCAGAGGCAGCGGACTTAAAATCCGCCAAGTGTCGGTTCGAGCCCGACCGGGGGCACTCCGGGTGGGCGTCAGCGTCCGCGCAGGCCGATGAATCCGAGGACGCCGCGTCCGGCGCTTTCCAGCATGCCGAGCGGTTTGACCGCGATCTCCGCGACGTCGACGATCCGCTCGATCCGGCCGACGACGTATTCCATTCGTTCGACCACGGCCGCCATGCGCTGCACCGTGGCGTCGACGTGGTCGAGCGACCGGACGACGCGACTCAACGCGTCGTCGAGTCGGCCGATCGTGGAGTTCATGTCCGTCATCGTCGCGTCGAGACCGGACAGTGCCCCGTCGAGTCCGGTGAGGATCGTGTCGACCTGGCCGACGGTGAGGTCGGCGTTGAGGGCGGCTTGGGCGAGGGTGCGTATTCGTTGACGGTCAGGAGTGCGTCGTCCCGAACTGCCGGTGCTGCCCCCGTCGACCATGGCCCCGATTATTCACTCCGCGACGGCAATTCCGGGACGGTTCCCTGTTCCGGGGCGTGTCAACGGCCGTCCTCGTCGGGGATGTCGACCCAGTCGCCGCCGAGCATCGCCGGCCCGTCGCCGGGTGGCAACTCGTGCACGTGAGAAGCCGGCCAGAGCCGTTCTCGAATCTCCCCGGTTGCGCGTGCGACAGAATCCTTGAACCCGCGAAACATGGAATTCAGCAAACCATGCGCAGCGATCAATCGGTATCGCCACGATTCGGGAGGCGGTCTGTGGTGCGCGTCCGCGGTGGTTGCCGGGGCGGCCCGCCGGCCCAGGAGGGGGGGTGGTGGGCCGGCGGGCCTTCGCCGTTCCGCAGAGGGGCGACAACGGCGCGGGGGAATCGTAGGGCCTGATCACGGTGACGCGCGAGTATCGGACCTGCAGGTTTTCATGAACGAGCGTCCACTGCACGAATCCGGCGCCGCCGTACGGCGGCGCCGGAGCGCGGCACGTCACCCCCTCCGGGACGTCCCGCCGCCGACTGTATCCGGGAGCCGGTGGGTCTCGCGCGGGGGTGGCGTCATGCTCCGGTCTCCCGGCGCGGCTGCCGATCCTGAACGGGAGGTTCGACGGTGTCGGATGGCGACTCCTTGCGGTCCCGCAGGCGGATCATCGCTCCGAGCGTGAGCGCCGCGACAACGGAGATCGCGAGCCACGCGAGGAGCAGGAGGATCCAGACGGCCATTCCTCCATGGTGTCAGTCCGCCGCGATTCGTGGCACACATCGCGGGTGTCGGTCGAACGACGGACGAGAAGACGCAGGCGAGGTGGTGTGCGAAGCTGCGAAGGCGTTGCCCCGCCCCCGGACCGCGGGTCGGGTCCTCTTCGGGAAAGTGGTCGCACCCATGCTCGACTCGTTCTGGGATTTCCTCTGGTACACGCTGCTGGTGTTCGCCTTCGTCGCGTACCTGTTCATCCTGTTCCAGATCCTCACGGACCTCTTCCGGGACCACAAGGTCAGTGGATTCGTCAAGGTCGTGTGGATCATCTTCCTCATCGTGTTCCCGTATCTGACGGCGTTCGTGTACCTGATCGTGCGGGGTCGTGGCATGACCGAACGCACGGTGGAGGCGAACGCCCGGGCCAAGGAGGCCGCCGACGCGTACATCAGGGACGTGGCAGCCACGACGCCCGCCGACGCGATCGCGTCGGCGAAGGCACTGCTGGACTCGGGCGCGATCACGCAGGCCGAGTACGAGCAGCTCAAGGCGAAGGCGCTCGCCTGACGTCCGATCGGTAGTACTCGCGAGCCCCCGCTCGTTCGCCGGACCCGGCGTGACGTGCGGGGGCCGCCTTCGTTTCGGGCCTTCTCCGGGGCGGCGGCGGGGCCGTTGTGACCGACATCACGTGTGTGTCGTACGAAAGTCGGAAAAGGCCTGGACCTGGCGTTTTCTCGAAAGGTCCAAACAAGATCAAGTTTTGATAAATATTTGGTCACAATCGACGTGTCGAGATCGTTTCGTTACCTTCAAATCCGTTCTGGGGGACCCACGGCCGGCGCCCACCACGCCCACCGGCCGTGTCAACGAAGACGGATTGAAGGAAACAGCTGTGGCCCATCACCACAGGACGGTTACCCGTTCTCACTCGCTCACCCGCCGCGTCAAGGTGGCGGCGGTCGTCGCCGCCGCCGGTGCCATCGCCGTCGCAGGCGTCCAGTTCGGTGCCGGTGCGGCCGACGCCCAGACCCTGCAGCTTCCGGCCGGCGTGCTGCCCGCCGGTGTCCAGTTGCCCACGATCGAGGTGCCGAACGGACCCGTCGCCGACTGGGCCGCCGGATTCGCCGTGCCGCTGGGACCCGGCAGTGCCGCGCCCTCGCCCGTGCACCGGACCGTCCAGCCCGTCTCGGGCACTCTGAGCTCCGGGTACGGTGCCCGCTGGGGCACCCAGCACGGCGGCATCGACATCGCGGCCTCGATCGGCACGCCGATCCTGGCCGCGGCGGACGGTGAGGTCATCTCGGCCGGTCCGGCCTCCGGCTTCGGGCAGTGGGTCCGAATCCGGCACGACGACGGGACCATCACCGTCTACGGCCACGTCGACACCTACTCCGTGCACGTCGGTCAGCGTGTGGCCGCGGGCCAGCAGATCGCCACCGTCGGCAACCGTGGTGAGTCCACCGGCCCGCACCTGCACTTCGAGACGTGGAACGCCGCGGGCAGCCGGATCAACCCCAACGACTGGCTCGGCCAGCGTGGAGTGGTGCCGAACTGGGGTTCCTAGTTCCGATCCCGGTCGGCATCCGAACGAACGCCACGCCGGGTGACCGGCGGAGGCGTTCGTTTCCTGGACGCGCCGAGACCAAGTTGTTATCTTCGGTCGCGACAAACGGTGCTCAGCGACCTGGGTGCCGCCGACCCGAAGATACGGATGGGATACCGACCGTGGCAGATCATCGCAGTTCAGGCGCGCTTTCGCCGGTGCCCTTCGCTGTCCACCCGGGCGTCGCACGCGGTCGCCACCGCGCGCCCGCGCAAGGTCACGGAACGGGGGTCAAGGCCGCGACAGTGGCCGCCGCCACCGGCGCGATCATCGTCGGCGGGGTGCAGTTCGGTGGTGCCTCCGCCTCCGCGGCCGCGGTCGATCTTCCCGCCCTGCCCGCCGAAGTCACGTCCGGTCTGCAGTCGCTCGGCGTCGAGGTGCCCGCGACCGTCGACGTGCCCGACCTCGCCGCGGACTCGATTCCGGGATTCGCGACCGCCGAGCAGTGGCTCGAGGATCAGCACTTCGGGTCCGCGGTGCCGCTGCGAGGGCGCACCGTGCAGCCGGTTTCCGGAACACTGACCTCCGACTTCGGTTCTCGCTGGGGCGAGCATCACGGCGGCATCGACATCGCCGCACCGATCGGCACTCCGGTGCTCGCGGCCGAGGACGGCACCGTGATCTCCGCCGGCCCGGCCTCCGGGTTCGGACTGTGGGTGCGCGTCATGCACCCGGACCGCACCATCACCGTCTACGGCCACGTCAACGACTACCAGGTGACCGTCGGGCAGGAGGTGTCCGCGGGACAGCAGATCGCCACCGTCGGCAACCGCGGTCAGTCGACGGGCCCGCACCTGCACTTCGAGGTGTGGGACCCGCAGGGCACCAAGGTCGATCCCTCCGCCTGGCTGCGGGACAAGGGCGTCGCCGTCACCTGGGGCAACAACGGACGCAACGTATGAACCGGGATCCGATCACCACGCGTGGCCCGCGATCTGCCAGGATTCGACACTCGTGACCGACACCACCGTCGCACCGTCGACACTCGCCGCACTCCTCTCCTCCCGCTTCAGCTGCCGGGCGTTCCTTCCCGATCCCGTCCCCGAGGACGTGATCGTCGAGATCCTGACGATGGCGCAGCGCACACCGTCCTGGTGCAACACCCAGCCCTGGCAGGTCGCGGTCACCGACAGCGAGGCCACCGACCGGTTCCGGCAGGGGCTCGCCGAGGCGGTCCGGACCGTCTCGCAGGCGCCCGACATCGAATTCCCCGGCAGCTACCACGGCGTGTACCGCGATCGGCGCAGGGAATGCGCGCTGCAGCTGTACTCGAGCCTCGGCATCGCGGGGGACAGGCAGGCCTCCGCCGAGCAGGCGATGAGGAACTTCGACCTGTTCGGAGCACCGCACGTCGCGATCGTGACCACCGACGCCGCGCTCGGTACCTACGCGGCCGTCGACTGCGGTCTCTACGTCAACACGTTCCTGCTCGCCGCGCAGAGTCTCGGCGTCGCCACCGTGCCGCAGGCCGCGCTGGCCGGGTGCGCCCCTTACGTGCGGGACTTCTTCGACATCGCCGACGACCGGAACGTCTTGTGTGCCATCTCGTTCGGCTACCCGGACCTGGCCGACCCGGCCAACGGGTTCCGCACCGGCCGGGCCGACCTCGAATCCGTCGTCACGTGGGTGTCGAACTGATCGAGGCCCTCGCCTGACACACTGGGCGGGTGCCGGTCCCCGAGGAACTCTTCGCCACGCTGCGGCGTCATCCCGACGTCGAAGCGCCCAACCTTCATGCCGTCGACGCCGCCGACCGCCTGATCCTCGACGAGGCCGCCGAGGCGGTGGCCGCGGCGGGACCGGGTCGGGTCGCGGTGATCGGCGACCGGTACGGAGCGCTGACGCTCGGTGCGATCGCCGGGTTCGGTGCGAACGACGTTCGCGTGCACCAGGATCCGCTCACCGGTGAACTCGCGCTGGCCGGCAACGCCGACCGTGCCGGACTGGCGGACAGCTACCGGCGGTGTGAGCTCGGAGCGGAACTGCTCGCCGGTGCGACCGTCGTCCTCGTGCAACTGCCGCGAAGCCTGGCCGCCCTGACGGAGATAGCGGAAACCGTTGCCCGATATGCGGATCCGTCGGTGACGGTCTTCGCGGGAGGTCGCGACAAGCATCTCACCCACGCCTTCAACGAGGTCCTGGCGACCTGCTTCGGCGACGTCCACGCCACCCGCGGCAGGCAGAAGTCGCGGGTCCTCGTCGCCGCGCAGCCGACGCCGGTGCCGCCGACCTATCCGCGGACCGAGCACCTCGCCGACCTCGACCTCGACGTCGTCGCGCACGGCGCCGCATTCGCCGGCGCCACCCTCGACATCGGGACCCGCTTCCTGCTCGACTTCCTGCCGCGCACCGATCCCGCCGCGCGGGTCGCCGTCGACCTGGGGTGCGGTACCGGGATCCTCGCGGTCGCCCTGGCGCGGCTGCGACCCGACCTCGACGTGATCGCCACGGACCAGTCGGCCGCCGCGGTCGCCTCCGCCGCCGCGACCGCCGCCGTGAACGGGGCGGCGCGGGTCACGGTGCTCCGGGACGACGCGATGTCGAGCCTCGCGGAGGGCAGCGTGGACCTGATCGTGTGCAATCCACCGTTCCACGTCGGGGCCGCGGTCCACACCGGCGCGGCGCTGGCGATGTTCCGGGCCGCCGGGCGCGTTCTGCGGTCCGGGGGCGAGCTGTGGACGGTGTACAACTCGCACCTCGGATACCGGTCCGCACTGCGGACCGCGGTCGGGGAGACCGACCAGGTGGGGCGTAACCCGAAGTTCACGGTCACGCGCTCGGTGGCGCGGTGATCCGGGCGGCGTACCGGTAGAGTCCGAATTGTCCGGCCGTGGGGAACTCGTGGACGGACACCGCTCGTTGAAGAAGTACACGGCCGGACAACACCGGCCGGACCGGCCCCCACGGGCCCGCCACAGAAGGGACACGCACGGTGCGCACCACCAGCAACCCGGTGTTCCGCAACCTCCCGAAACAGGAGGGCGGATACGCCTCGTTCGGTTCTGCCGCGGCAGGCGCCGGGCAGATGACCCAGCAGTTCGGCCAACCGCAGTACACCCAGGCCGAGCCCTACACCACCGGACCCGCCCAGCGGTCCATGACGATCGACGACGTCGTCACCAAGACGGGCATCACGCTCGGCGTGCTGTCGATCACCGCGATCATCTCGTACGTGCTGGTCAACGACAACATCGACCTGGCCGCTCCGTTCGTCCTCATCGGCGGACTCGTCGGCCTGGTCCTCGTCCTGATCGCCAGCTTCGGCAACAAGATGGACAACCCGGCGATCGTGCTCGCGTACGCCGCGGCCGAGGGCCTGTTCCTCGGTGCCCTGTCGTTCCTGATGACGTTCGAGATCTCCGGCGTCAGCGCCGAGACCCTGATCGCGCAGGCCGTGCTCGGTACGTTCGGCGTGTTCTTCGGCATGCTCGTCGTCTACAAGACCGGAGCCATCCGCGTCACCCCGCGGCTGACGCGGATGATCATCGGTGCACTCATCGGCGTCGTGGTGTTGTCGCTGGGCAATCTGATCGCCAGCTTCTTCATCGACGGCGGCCTCGGCCTGCGCGACGGTGGCGGACTCGCGATCGTCTTCAGCCTCGTCTGCATCGGTATCGCCGCGTTCAGCTTCCTGCTCGACTTCGACGCCGCCGACCAGTTGATCCGCGCCCAGGCGCCGGAGAAGGCCGCGTGGGGCGTCGCCCTCGGCCTGACCGTCACCCTGGTGTGGCTGTACGTCGAGATCCTGCGGCTGCTGAGCTACTTCAACAGCGACTAGCAACCACCCCGCCGGACGGGCGGTTGCCGCGCATTCCTCTCGGGGAATGCTCGGCAACCGCCCGTTCTGCGATCGCTGCGGCATCATCGTCCGATGACCTTCGACTACTGCATCGTCGGCGCCGGCATCGTGGGGCTCGCGACCGCGCGGGCGCTGCTTCGGCGAGCGCCGGGATCCTCCGTGGTGGTGCTCGAGAAGGAGCCCGACGTCGGTGTCCACCAGACCGGGCACAACAGCGGCGTCATCCATGCGGGCATCTACTACGAGCCCGGCAGCCTCAAGGCGGACCTGTGCAAGCGCGGAGCGGCGGCGACGAAGCGGTTCGCCGACGATCACGGCATCGCCTACCGCGTCACCGGGAAACTCCTCGTCGCAACCGACACCGTCGAACTCGCGCGCATGGAGAACCTGGTCGAGCGGGCCCGGATCAACGGCATCGCGCACCAGCGGCTCGACGCCGCCGAACTGCGTGACCGCGAACCCCTCGTGTCGGGTCTCGGAGCGCTCTTGATCGAGACCACCGGCATCATCGACTACCGGTTGGTGTGCCGCGCGCTGGCCGACGACGTCCGGGCGGCAGGCGGTGAGGTCCGCACCGGCGCCGCCGTCGTCGAGATCTCCGAACGACCGGACGCCGTCACGATCGCCACCCGGGACACCACGGTGACCGCCGGGACGCTGATCGCGTGCGCCGGACTGCAAGCCGACCGGATCGCGCGGCTCGCCGGGCTGCCCGTCGACTTCCAGATCATGCCGTTCCGCGGTGAGTACTACCGGCTGCGGCCGGAGAAGTCGTCGATCGTGCGGCACCTGATCTACCCGATTCCGGACCCCGAGCTGCCGTTCCTCGGCGTGCACCTGAGCCCGACCATCGGTGGCGACATCACCGTCGGACCCAACGCGGTCCTCGGTTTCGCGCGGGAGAAGTACCGGCCGTTCGCCTTCGATCGCCGCGACGTCGCCGAGATGGTGCGTTTCCCGGCGTTGCGGCGGGTCGCCGCCGCGAACGTGCGCACCGGGTTCCGGGAGATGCGCAACGCGATCTTCAAGCGCGGCTACCTCGACGAGTGCCGCAAGTACTGCCCGTCGCTCGAACTGGACGATCTGCAGGATCGGCACGCGGGCATCCGCGCGCAGGCGGTGCTCCGGGACGGCACCTTCGTGCACGACTTCCTGATCCGCACCACGGATCGGATGGTGCACGTCGTCAACGCGCCGTCGCCGGCGGCGACGTCGGCGCTGCCGATCGGGGAGCTGATCGCCGAACGGGCGGGTACCTGAGCTCCGGCCGAGTGGCCTGCCCGGTACCCGCCCGTTCGGCGGTGGAGAACTAGTGTCCTGAGTCTGAAATGGTGGTTCAGTTGTTAGAGTTGCCCATGGCAACTCGGGGTCCACGTCCGACGGAGATTGTGCTCAGCGACGCTG